>NZ_JAUSRF010000001.1 GCF_030811685.1 Neorhizobium huautlense
GGCCCTATCAGCATTCCGCCAATTCTCTAAAGATTTTTGAGACAAGAACTTCGTCGCCAGCAGCGCCGCCGCCCTCGTCAGTGACCGGGTTATAGGCCGAGCCACTTCTCCAAGTCAACGGCCAATTTCGCAAATCTGTCACTTTTCTCAAGGGAAAACCCGGCCCCCCTTGTCCACCAAGGGTTTTCGCCCAGAACTTTTGCGAAAGAAGCCATTTGCCAGACAAAACAACATGTCACTTAACGCGAAACCGGGGCGCAAACGCACGCCCCGGCAGCAGAGATGGCCGGATAACGATATCATTGGCCTCCGACGCCACCTGTTGTGATGGCTAACCTTTGACGCCGGACGAGATCATCACGGCCTCGGTCACCTTCTTCTGGAAAATGAGATAGGCGATGGCGACCGGCATGGCGCCAAGAAGCGCGACCGACATCAGCCGTGCATAAAACACCCCGAACGCATCATTGACCTGGGTGATGCCCACCGGAATGGTCATCTTGTTTTCCGTGGTCACGGCGAGGAAGGGCCAGAGGAACTGGTTCCAGGCCATGATGAAGGTGATGATCGCAAGCGCAGTCGTGATGCCCCAGTTGAGCGGCAGGTAGACCTTGAACAGAAGCGTATAATCGCCGCCACCATCGAGCACGACGGCTTCCCGCATTTCCTTCGGCACGGCATCGAAGAACTGCTTGTAGACGATGATGACGACCGGCACGATCAACTGCGGCAGGATGATGCCCGCCCATGTGTTGATCAGCCCCATATCGTTCATCAGGATGAACTGCGTGACGACAAGCGCCTGCGACGGCACCATGAAACTGGCGAGCACGACGCCATAAAGAATGCGCCGGCCCGGAAAGCGCATCTGCGAGATCGCATAGGCACACATCATGCCCGAGACGATGACCGTGAAGGTGATGATGACGGCCGTGCCGATGGAATTGATGTACCAGCTGACGAGATTGGTGTTCCAGAGAATGTCGATATAGGCGGCCGGATTGAACTCGTCGGGAATGACCCCGGCCTCGTTGGAGACGACACGGTCTTCCGAGCGCATCGAGGTAATGAAAGCCCAGTAGAGCGGAAAGATCCACAAGGCGGCAGCAGCGAAGGTGCCGACCGTCAGCACGCCGTTTTCGAATTTGCGCAGCGATGTCATCGACGGCCTCCGGCGCGAAGAAGTTGATATTGCAGCACGGAGAAGACCGCGATGACGATGAACAGCACCAGCGCGATGGCCGAGGCATAACCGCCGTGATTGAGCTGAAAGGCCTCGCGATAGACCATCAGCAGCATGACATAGGACGAATTGAACGGCCCGCCCTTGGTGAGCAGATAGATCTGGTCGAAAATCTTCAGTTGCAGGATCATCTGCAATGTCAGCACCAGCGCCGTGACCGGCCACAGAAGCGGCCATGTGACCCGGCGGAACAGTTGCGTGCGCGTGGCGCCATCGAGCTGCGCTGCCTCGTAATAATCCTTTGGAATATTGCGCAGGCCCGCAATGAACAGCAGGACGTTAAAACCGTTGGTCCACCAGATGGTGACAAGCGCCACCGTCGGCATGACCCAATAGGGGTTCTTGAACACCGCGACGGATTTGCCGAAAAAGAATGCGATGACCGGCTGAAGCACGCCGAACTGGAAATCCAGCATCCAGGTCCAGATCTGTGTGACGACCGATACCGGCAGGATGTAAGGCAGGAAAAAGATGGCGAGCGCCAGCGCCTGCAGGGAGCCTCGCAGCCGGTTGATCATCAACGCGACGCAGAGCGCGATTGCCGTCGTCGGGATGACCGTCAACAGCACGAAATAGCCGTTGTTCTTCAGCGACGTCAGAAACAGCTTGTCCGACAGGAGACGTGTGAAATTGTCGAAACCGACCCACTCACCCTCGCCGATCAGCGGGCTGTCGGTAAAGCTCAGTTCAACCAGCCGGATGGCCGGATACAAAAAGACCAGCGCAAAAGTCAGCACGAAGGGGGCCACAAGTGAAGCGGCCACCGCCATTTCCCTGCGCCGATTTGTCAGCATTGCCACGTCTTTACCCTCCATGCCCGGTAACGTGGCCGCCAGACATTGGCGGCCACGGCTGACGGTGTCACTTCAACACGTTCTGAAGGTCGGATTTCATCTGCTCGGCGGCGGCCAGCGGCTCCGCATAACCGTGGATGGCGGGCGAGATGATGTTGATGGCGGCATCATAGATTGGCGAACCAACACCGGCGATGGATGAGCGCGGATCAAAGGACGCGGTCTCCGCCAGCGCCGCATAGGTGGCGTTCGGCTCCATCTTCTTGAACTCGGCGCTTTCTGCCACCGGCTTGAAGGCCGGGATATGGCCAGCATCCGCCCAGGCGATGGCGTTCTTTTCCATCCAGCCGATCACCGTCATCACGGCCCTGCGCTTTTCCGGTGTCAGCTTGTTGTTGGCGGGAATGGCGAAGGCATGCGAATCCGCCCATGTGGTCTGCGTGCCCATCAGGTTCGGCACCTGCACCGCACCCCATTTGTAGCCGAGCGAGCCCTTCTTTTCGAGATCGACCATGGTCGGCACTTCCCAGACGCCATTCAGCGAAAAGGCAGATTTGCCGGAGGTGAACAACGCCACGGACGCTTCATATTCCGCCTGTTCCGGCTGCCATTCATTGGTCTGCCAGTTGGTCATCACCTCGATTGCCTTGGCGGCTTTCTGGAGATTGTCGCCGGCCAGAACCTCGTTGCCGGTGATCAACTCGCCACCCAACTGACGGAACAGGGTGTAGAACACGCGGTAGGTGGCACCATCATCGCCGGTGGCATAAGAAACCGGCGCTTCGGCGCCCTTTTCCTTGGCATAGGCGAGCGCTTCCTCGAAATCCTTGAGATTGTTGATGCCGGTCAGCTTGCCATTGGCATCGAGGAATTTCGACCCCTCAAGGAACTTGGTATTATAATAGAGCACGATCGAATGGATATCGAACGGCACCGCCTGCAGCTTGCCGTCATCACCGCTGGCGGCTTCTACGGCTGCGGGGAAAAAGCTGTCCTTGGTCAGGCCGGCATCGGCCAGGTCCTTGTCGGTGATCTCGTCGAGCACGCCTTCCTTCAATCCCAGCGGCATGCGCGACAGATGGTAGGTCATCATGTCAGGCCCCTGCCCCACCGCGACAGCCGTGCGCACCTTGGTGTAGAATGGAACACCCCATTCCAGCGTCGTGCCGGTGATCTTGATATCCGGGTGTTCCGCGTTGAAGCGGGTGATCAGCGCTTTCATGCGCACGCCATCACCGCCGGAAAAGAAATCCCACCAGGTGATATTTTCCGCAGCAAAAGCCGGCACGGACATAAGGGCGATCGCGGTTGCCGCGAGAAGTTTTCTGCACAACATTCAAGTGTCCTCCATCACGAAGCCACCTCTCCCGAAGGTGGCGGGTTGAAATGTCTGCCATTTCCTTGAGTGCCGGTGCGATTTCCTATCGCAGCCTGCTGCCGTCTTCGGCGAAGAGCAGAACCTCCCCTGCATCCGCCGAAAGCGATATCTTTCTGCCATCGAAATTTTCGCGGCGGCCACGCAGCTCCACCACGATGTCCTTGCCCGTTGCCAGTCGCGCATGCAGGTAGGAAACGCCACCGAGATCCTCGGCCATGTCCACCACCGCTTCGAAACCACCTTCCGTCGGGGCCAGATGTTCGGGCCGGATGCCGACCTTGATCGCCATTCCCTCGGCAACGCTCGCATCCGATTTTGCCGACAGTTCCGTGCCGAGCCCATCCAGCGCAACCCGGATCAGACCGCCCTGCCGGGCGACCACGCGGGCGGGCAAAAAGTTCATGGCCGGCGAGCCGATAAAACCACCGACAAACTGGTTGTGCGGATCGTCATAAAGATCGAGCGGTTTTCCCGCCTGCTGCAACACGCCCTTCTTCAGAACGAAGATGCGGTCGGCCAGCGTCATCGCCTCCACCTGATCATGGGTGACATAGATCATCGTGGCGCCAATCTGTTTATGCAGCTTGGCGAGTTCCAGCCGCATCTGCACCCGCAACTCGGCGTCGAGATTGGAGAGCGGTTCATCGAACAGGAACACTTTTGGCTTGCGCACGATCGCGCGGCCGATGGCGACGCGTTGGCGTTGACCGCCCGAGAGTTCGGATGGCCGTTTCTGGAGTTGTTCCTCAAGATGCAGGATGCGCGCCGCTTCCTGCACCATGTCGTTGACTTTTGGCTTCGGCGTCTTTTTCAGGCGCAAAGAGAAGGCCATGTTCTCGAACACGGTGAGATGCGGATAAAGCGCGTAGGACTGGAACACCATCGCCACCTCGCGCTTTGCCGGCTCGACATCGGTGACATCGCGACCCTCGATCGAAATCGAGCCCGACGTCGTTTCCTCCAGCCCCGCGATCATGCGCAGGAGCGTCGACTTTCCGCAGCCCGAAGGCCCGACGAAGACGGCGAAATCCCCTGTCGGAATATCCAGGCTGACATCATGCACGACACCGAGTGCACCAAAACTCTTGCTGACATTGCGAAGCGTGATCCCCATGCCAGGCCTCACGAAACCTTCAGCCGGAAGACATGATAGGAAAGCGGAGCGATCGTGCCCTTGAGATTGCCATCCTCCACGCCGACACCGCTGCCCGCCTTCGGCACGACATGATCCGGCTTGTCCGGACCGTTGGTGTCAGTCAGCTGGTATCCCTCCATGGCATGATGTTCATAGAGCGAGACATCGGCAAAACCGGTAAGGCTGACATCAAGCTCGGCCTTTTCCGTCAGGTGACGGTTGACCACGAACAGGGTCAGCAGGCCTTCATCACGGTTCCGCACCGCCGCGACATCGAGATAGGAAACATCGTCGGCCACCTGGCAATCATAGGTCGGTGCATCGACGGCCACACGCAGCGCTTCGCCACGACCAAAAATCGAGGCAAAACGATAGGGATGGTAGATGGTCTGGCGCCATGCCGGGCCGTTCTTTTCGGCGCGGATCGGCGCAATCACGTTGACCAGCTGCGCGATGCAGGCAATGCGAACACGGTCGGAGCGGCGGATGAACTCGTTGAGCAAGCCGGCGACAAAAAGCGCGTCTTCGAAATTGTAGGTTTCTTCCAGAAGAGCGGGCGCTTCAGGCCAGTCCCATGTGCGCCAGCGGTGGCTATCTTCCTCGCGGATATGGTACCAGACATTCCATTCGTCGAAGCAGATATGCACGTCGTTCTTGGCGCGTTTCTTCGATTTCACGTAATCGATCGTGCCGGCAATGGTCTGGATGTAACGGCCGGTTTCCTCGATCTTGCCAAAGTAATTCAGCGTGTCCTTGCTGGAATTGCCAAAATATTTGTGCAGCGAGATGTAATCGACATTTTCGTAGCATTCTTCGAGAACTTCACGTTCCCATTCCGGGTAGGTGGCCATGCCATCATTGGAACTGCCGCAAACGATCGCCTCGATCGTGCTGTCAAAGCCCTTGAAGGCTTTTGCCGTCTCGTTGGCGAGGCGGCCATATTCGGTCGCCACCTTGTGGCCGATCTGCCAGGGCCCGTCCATTTCATTGCCAAGGCACCACATTTTCACGTCGTAACCGTCCTTGCGGCCATGCGAGCGGCGCAGGTCGCTCCATGTCGTATCGGAGGGGAAATTCACGTATTCGAGGAAATTGCGGGCATCTTCCAGTCCGCGCGAACCGAGATTGACCGCCAGCATCATCTCGATGCCGGCCATATCGGCCCAATCGGCAAATTCGTTGATGCCGATCTGGTTGGTCTCCTTGGAGCGCCACGCGAGATCGAGGCGAACAGGCCGCTGATCGCGTGGGCCGATCCCGTCTTCCCAGCGATAGGCGGAAACGAAATTGCCGCCCGGATAACGGATCGCCGGGATCTTCAGATCCTGCACGAATTTCAGGACGTCGGTACGGAAACCATTGGCATCGGCATTGGGGTGACCGGGCTCATAAATGCCGCCATAAATGGCGCGCCCCATATGCTCGATGAAGGCCGAATACAGCCGTTGATCAATATCGCTGATCTTGAAATCGCGGTGAACGGCGACACGTGCCTTCATTGAGCTCTCCTCCAAAAGTCCATCGAAAAATCGATATACATCGTATTTTTTGATAGACTTTCTCAATCAGGAGCGAGCGTCAATGGGGAGAATGCGCTGCACCGCACAAACATAGGGCGCAGAAGCCTGCTTTGGACAACCTAACTCTTTGTCATCAAACGAAGAATTATGTCCTGATCATAGTTGCCGAAACCGCGTCCAAAAATGTTGATGCCGCCCGGATGCTTGCCATCCGCCTTGACTTCAACGCGCAGGCGGACGGATCGGTGGCCGTCGAGATCGAGATCGACGGCTGTCACATCCGATATGCGGTGGCCGTCCACGAAGGTGCCGCCGGGACCGACCGACCATGTTTTCAGTGGCCCGTATTGCGAACCCTTGAGCTTCCACCACGCCGGTGTATAGGCGCCGCGGCGATCACCGAAATCCCCCGGCGAGGTCCATATGCCGAGTTCAGTGCCATTGATGGAGACCACGATATCCGACGGCCAGTTGGCCAGCGTGCCCGGCACTTCGGAACTAACTTCCATGGAAACTTCAATGGTTTCAATACTATCGCCACGAAGCTTGGCATTGTTGGGAAACTGGTATTCGACGAAACCACTGGTGAACCACAGGAGGCTGGTCTTCATCCGCTCCGGATCCATGAATGTCTCCGGCACGTCGAGAAGACCGATAATTCCCTCGTTCGAGCAGATACCGCAGGGGCCTGTCACCGCATTGTTGGTGTAGAGTCCCAGCGGCATCGAGACCTCGATGACGTTGGCCGACAGTGTTCTCTCATTGGAATGAAAACTGACGATGAGTTCATCGTAAATGGCGAAACAGATCTTTTGATTGCCCTTGCGCGCCTTCTGCAATTCAGTGCGCACCAACCCGGCTTTTTCCAGAACCTGAAGATGGGTAGACACCGAGGATTGCGGAAAACCGGACACCTGGGCCAGATCATTAATGTTGATACCGGGTTTTTTCGCCAGTTCTTTCAATAGCTTGATACGCGCAAGCGAAGAGACGCCCTTGATCGCGGCCAGATCCTTTTCCGGATCGATAACGAGAAAATTTCGGTTCATGGGCGCGACCTGAATGATAGGAAATCAGCCGTTTATATCGTTTTTTTTGATTTATATATAGAATATCGTGTCGTTTCGGAAGAGTGCCGTTCGTCTGATTGTTAGGGCTGCGTCAGCTGGCTGTTGGGCACAGGCCGCAACGACAGAGCTGAGGAATGACTGTGCCCGGCCACCCGCGCAAGCTGGTCTTAAAAATCGCCGGCATGAAAGACAAAAGCAGTCGGGGTGGCGAAGAGAGGATGCGCGACGCAATTCAAATCGTGGCAGACCTGCAAGGCGTGCTCCTGCCCTTCAAGCCGGCCAAGACGCCTTGGGTTGGGTTATCCCATGCGAAAAAGGGGGGACTGTTCCGTGCTGACGGACAGACCGGGTCTCGTTTATCAGCACCACGATCTTGTTCACTCGATGAGGCGACGTGCAACAGCCGTGACAATACAGTGGCCGAGAGCTTCTTCAATCTTCTGAAGCGAGAGAGGATAGGTCACAGGCCTACCGTTCACGCGACGAAACGCGCCAGCATGTGTTCGACAACATCGAGATGTTTTACAACTCGAAACGCACGCACGTCAGAGACGGAATGCTGTCGCCCTTCGAGTTCGAGAAGCAGCAGAAAATCCAACCAGAGGGTGTCTACCAAAATCGCAGATAGTTACGATGAACGTCTTCTGGGCGTCCGAAAACTGCGACGCTTTCATTGTTCCACACCTTTCCCAGCCAAGGAAACCAGCGTTTCAATTCAACAGGAAAAGGCTCGGGCAGAGGCGATGATCGCCGCATCGGCAGGTGCCCCCCTGTCTTCACCCGAACCACGTTACCCTTGCGCTGGCGGGTGACTGAATCAAAAAACAGCCCGGCCAGACGATGGGTGATCAGGGCATCTCGGAAGCGCACGAACGTCGTCCGTTCCGGCGTCGGCTCTGATGGAAAAGCCACAGAGGCGCCGAAAGGAGGCACGGTCATCCAGCGCTTCAGCAAGTTTCACATCGGACAGATCATGCCAGATCGATAATATGCACGCGTATATCCATCGTCAGAGAGACGCAAAACACATCTGCCGAACCGGACACACATGGGCAATTGGCATCCCCCTCGCGGCAGCTTCACATTAAAAACACCCATCACGATCTACCCGGCCTTTGCCGAAAAAGCCGGCTGAGGCTCCACAGCCAGCCTCCCGAGATCGCGGACGGTCCCAGGAAATCAAGCCAAATGCCTTGAGATGAGGGCCGCGCTGCAAGCCGCCCCCATCTCAAACTTCTTCTTGCCGACTATCGTAACCGCCTTCAGCTAGCGACTGGCGGGGCTAGAACCGCACGTTCAACTGGACGCCGACCGTCTGTTCGGCATCGCCCTCGCCATCCAGCATCGCGCGATAATCGAATATCAGGTCCCAGTTGTTCTCGAACTGCAGCTCCATCGACAGTCCCAGCGTCAAGTAGTCGCGCTCCTTGTCCTGCAATTCGACCTCGTAGGGCAGTCCACCAAGATCCGCGTAACCAAGCCGCGCACGCGACGAACCATCGAAGTCGTGAACATATTCGGCCCGAATGCCCGGTCTGAGAATACCCCAATCCATCTCGAAGGCCTTGTTGGCGCGGACACCGAGAATACCGGAGAACGAATCGACCGTCTGTTTTCCATAGGTCAGGTTGTAGATACCGCCACCGGTTTCCGTGAACTCGTCCAGCCATGAGCGCGAAAACTCGACCCTGGCATAAGGCGAGACAAGCCAGCTTTCCTCACGCAGTTCGTATGCGGCGGTGAGAGAGCCGAATACCTGGGACCCGTCTCGCTCACCGATCGCAAAATCTCCCGTCGAGGTCACAAATCTGCGGGAGTCGAAATTCAGCGTGCCGCCACCGAAAAGTCCGTCGATGAAGAAATTGTCGACGGGTTCGAAACTGCCGTACACTGCGGCGCTGAAGGCATGGGCCTCACTTTCCGTGCCGTTATTGCCAACATCCGTACGATCACGGCTGAAACCGATGCCGAGACCGGCGACGAACCTGTCGGAAAAGCGATAGTCGAAACCACCACTGACGCCGATATTCGTATGGTCGATATCGACACCGCTATTCTCGCGGTCGCCAAAATTCACGAAACCGCCGGACCAGAAAGCGAGCCTGCTGTTTTCCGGTTGCGCCTCGCCACCTCCCGAGGACTGCCCCTGACTGACCGCGCCCGAAATCGGCCCGACCCCATCCGTGCCATAACCATAACTCGACGCGGCAGACGATTTTTCGCCCTTTGACAAACGTTGGGCATTGGAGGTCTGCTGATCAAGCAACCGTTCAACGGCATTTTCCTTGCGTTTTTCGGTTGGGAAGCCAAAACGAACGTCCATGCTGGCTGCCCGCCGCTCCCTCTCGTTGTGCAACCGCTCCAGGCGTCCGTGAAAGTTGCGCATCTGGGTTCGCGCGAAGCGTGTTGCCGTACTGGCCTGCGCATTGATGAGCCCAACCACCTCCGGATCGAGAGACGGGTCCGGACGCACCGGCAGGATATAGGTGAAGACCGCCCCGGCCGCACTGCTGCCGGCTGGCGTGGTGACGACGACATTGACGGCTCCAGCCGGATGTGCGGGGGTCACCGCCGTTATCTGGCTTGCACTATCGATGACGAAACTGCCCGCAGCAGTGCCACCAAAGCTGACGGCGGAGGCACCGGCAAAGTTGCTGCCGGTAATCACCACGGACGTCCCACCCAGAGTATCGCCCGTATTCGGCGATATGCCGGCCACCGTTGGCAATGGCGACGTGAACGTGAACGCCCCGGGAAGGTCTGCACTGCCGAGTGGTGTCGTGACCACGATATCGACCGTACCGGCAGCATGTGCCGGTGAGACCGCCGTGATCTGGGTATCGCTGACAACCGTATAGCTTGCGGCTGGCGTCACCCCGAATGCAACAGCATTGGCACCGGTGAGGTTTGTGCCGACGATGGTGACCGTCGTGCCGCCCGTCGTGGAGCCGTCATTGGGCGACGCCGATGAAAGGGTCGGCGGCGCGGCCGTATAGGTAAAGCCTGCGGGAAGGCTGTTGGAGCCGCCTGGTGTCGTCACCGAAACGTCGACAGGCCCGCTCGCACCCGCCGGTGTGACGGCGGTAATCTGGATATCGCTGACAACGGTGAAACTTGTCGCCGCTACGCCGCCAAAAGCAAGCGCACTCGCCCCGGTCAGCCCTGTCCCGCTGACAGTGACCGCTGTGCCACCCAGAGTAGAACCCGTATTGGGGGAAACCGAGGTGATTGCCGGAAGCGGCACCACATAGGTAAAGCCACCAGGCAACGTATCCGTACCGCCCACTGCTGTTACCACGACATCCACCGCCCCGGCGCTGCCGGCAGGTGTCGTCGCCGTAACCTGTGTCGCACTGTTCACCGTGAAGCTGGTCGCGGGTATGGAACCGAACGAAACCGCAGAGACCGTGGAGAGATCCGTGCCGGTGATCACCACGGCCGTGCCGCCGGATGTCGGACCATTGGTCGGCGTGATCGAGGTTACCGTCGGTGCCCCGACATAGGCGAAGCCACCTGGCAGCGTCGCAACCCCTCCTGCACTCGCCACAACGATATCAACCGGGCCGACACTGCCAGCCGGTGCCGTCGCCGTGATCTGGGTCGCGCTGTCGAGCGTGAAGCTTGTCGCGGCGGTCGCCCCGAAGGAAACCGTCGACACGTTCGACAGGCTTGTACCGGTGATCACAACCACCGTGCCACCGCCCGTCGGGCCGGCGGTCGGCGAAACGGACGTTAATGCCGGCGCCGCGACATAGGTGAACCCGCCCGTCAGCGCTACACTGCCACCCACCGACGTCACAACGACATCGACTGCGCCGGCACTACCGGCCGGCGTCGTCGCCGTGATCTGCGTCGCACTGTCGAGCGTGAAGCTTGCTGCCGCCGTGGCCCCGAACGAAACCGCGGATACATTCGAAAGATTGGTACCCGTAATGACCACCGAGGTACCGCCGGAGGTCGGTCCATCCGGTGGAGAAACGGAGGTCAGCGTCGGCGCAGGCACATAGGTAAAGCCCCCAGCCAGCGTCACACTGCCACCCGCCGTCGTCACGACGATATCCACCGGGCCGGCACCGCCAGCCGGTGTCGTCGCGGTAATCTGCGTCGCGCTGGCTGTAAACGCCGTTGCTGCCGTGCCTCCAAACGAAACGGCGGTCGCATTCGAGAGGTTCGTACCGGTGATGACCACCGACGTGCCGCCGGAGGTGGGACCATCCGCCGGCAATGCGGATGTCAGAGTCGGAGGAGCAACATAGGTGAAGCCACCTGGCAGTGTCGTACTGCCACCTACCGTCACCACAACGACATCAACCGCACCGGCACTGCCAGCCGGTGTCGTCGCGGTAATTTGTGTCGCACTGTTGATGGTGAACGCCGTTGCTGCCGAGGCCCCGAACGAAACAGAGGTCGCGTTCGAAAAGTCCGCACCCGTAATCACCACCGTCGTACCACCACCGAGCGGACCATCCGGTGGAGAAACAGACGTCAGCGTCGGCGCAGGTACATAGGTGAATGCACCCGCTAGCGTCACACTGCCACCCGCCGTCGTCACAACGACATCAGCGGGACCGGCACCACCGGCAGGCGTCGTCGCCGTGATCTGTGTCGAGGAGTTGACCGTGAAGCCCGTCGCGGCTGTGCCACCGAACGAGACCGAAGTGGCATTCAAAAGGTCCGTTCCAATAATGACAACCGATGTGCCACCTGAAGCCGGGCCATCCTGCGGTGAGACCGACGTCAGTGTCGGAGCAGGCACATAGGTAAAGGCGCCCGCCAACGTCTCGCTGCCGCCCGCCGTCATCACAACGATATCGGCAGGCCCCGCACTACCGGCCGGTGTCGTCGCCGTGATCTGTGTCGGACCAGTGACCGTGAACGCGGCGACCGTACCTCCGATCGAGACCGAAGTCGCAGTCGAAAGGTTCGTGCCGGTGATCACCACCGACGTACCACCGCCGAGCGGACCATTCGGCGGAGAGACGGAGGTCAGCGTCGGCACCGGAACATAGGTGAAACCGCCCGCAAGTGTTTCACTGCCGCCCGCCGTCGTCACAACGATATCGGCAGGACCGGCGCTGCCGGCCGGTGTCGTTGCCGTGATCTGTGTCGGTCCATTGACCGTGAACGTGGCGGCCGTACCTCCGAACGAGACGGAGGTCGCATTCGAAAGGTTCGTGCCGATGATCACAACCGAGGTACCGCCGCCGAGGGGACCATTCGGCGGAGATACGGAAGTCAGCGTCGGCGCAGGCACATAGGTGAAACTGCCCGCAAGCGTCACACTGCCGCCCGCCGTCGTCACAACGACGTCGGCTGCACCGGCACTGCCGGCCGGCGTCGTTGCCGTAATCTGTGTCGGACCATTGACCGTGAACGTGGCGCCCGTACCTCCGATAGAGACGGAAGTCGTCGTCGAAAGGTTCGTGCCGATGATCACAACCGAGGTACCGCCGCCAAGCGGACCATCCGGTGGCGAAACGGATGTCAGCGTCGGCGCAGGCACATAGGTATAAGCACCCGGCAGTGTCACACTGCCACCCGCCGTCGTCACAATGATATCGGCAGCACCGGCGCTGCTGGCTGGCGCCGTTGCCGTGATCTGTGTCGGGCTAATAACCGTGAAACCCGTCGCGGCCGTGCCGCCGAACAAGACGGACGTCGCATTCGAAAGATTTGTGCCGGAGATAACGACCACCGTACCACCGCCGAGCGGGCCATTCGCCGGCGAAACGGAGGTCAGCGTCGGCGCAGGCACATAGGTGAATGCACCCGACAGTGTGTCATTGCCACCTGCCGTCGTCACAACGACATCAGCGGGACCGGCACTACCGGCCGGTGTCGTTGCCGTGATCTGTGTCGGACCATTGACCGTGAACGCCGCGACCGCCCCCCCGATCGAGACCGAAGTCGTAGTCGAAAGGTCCGTTCCAATGATGACAACCGACGTGCCACCTCCCGTCGGGCCATCCTGCGGTGAGATCGACGTCAGTGTCGGAGCAGGCACATAGGTAAAGCCGCCCGCCAGCACCTCGCTGCCGCCCGCCGTCGTCACCAGGATATCGGCAGGCCCCGCATTGCCGGCCGGTGTCGTTGCCGTGATCTGTGTCGGACCATTGACCGTGAACGCCGCGACCGTACCTCCTATAGAGACCGAAGTCGCAGTCGAAAGGTTCGTGCCGGCGATCACCACCGACGTACCGCCGCCGAGCGGACCATTCGGCGGAGAGACGGAAGTCAGCGTCGGCGGCGCAACATAGGTAAAGCTGTTCGGAAGGCTGACCGTGCCGCCAGGCGTGGTGATGATGATATCGCCCAGGCCGGCACTGCCGGCCGCCGTGGTCGCGGTGATCTGGTTCGCGCTGTTGATGGTAAAGCTGGAGGCGGGCGTGCCTGCGATGGAAACGGAAGAGGCATTCAAAAGGTTCGTGCCGATGATCACAACCGGCGTACCGCCGGAAGTCGGGCCAGCGCTCGGACTACTGGAGGCAATCGTTGGCGGCGTCACATAGGTAAAACTGTTCGGAAGGCTTACCGTGCCACCAGGCGTGGTGACGATGATATCGCCCGTGCCGGCGCTGCCGGCCCCAGTGGTCGCCGTGATTTGTGTCGGGCCATTGATCGTGAAGCCCGTAGCCGGCGTGCCCGCTATCAAGACCGAAGAGGTACTCAAAAGATTTGCACCCGTGATCACCACCGGTGTGCCGCCGGTGGTCGGGCCGTTGGGCGGAGAACTGGAGGTAAGAGTGGGCGGCGTAAAGTAGGTAAAGCTGTTCGGACGGCTTACCGTGCCGCCGGGCGTGATAACGATGATATCACCTATGCCTGCACTGCCGGCCGCAGTCGTCGCCGTGATCTGCGTTGGGCTGTCGATCGTAAAGCTGGTGACAGTTACACCCGCGATGGAAACGAAATACGCATTCGTGAAGTTTGCACCCGTGATCTGCACCTGCGTGCCACCGGTGGTCGGACCAAAGACTGGGGTGTTTGAGGCAATGGTCGGCGGCGGCACGTAGGTAAGGGTCGCCGCAGCGGTTGCCGCGCCCCCAGGCGTTATGACCTCCACAGTCGCAGGGCCGACAGGGTTTACGGGTGCGGTTGCCGTGATCTGCGTGGTGCTGTTCACCGTGAAGAGCGCTGAGACGCCACCGATCTTCACCTCGTCAACATCCAGGAAATTGGTACCAGTGATGGCGATATTGGTCGTGCCGAGCGTCGACGCCATGTCGGGAGAGAACGACGTGATGGAAGGCGGAGCTGCGGTGCAGGAAGCCACAACAAGGATCGATGAGGGAACAGTCGCCGAACTGTTGTTTATGAACCACGCAAACGATATGTCGCGATCGCCGTTCGTCCGGTCCCCGACGATATCGTAAACGTCTGGCTTGTCGAAGTTTCCACCTGAACTATCAAGCAAATCAATCGGACCGTTATCGGTGCCAATGAGGAACTGGACAACCCCATTGCCGCTCGAAGCCGCCCGCCAGTTGATTTTCTCTCCCAATGCGAACCCGTCAAACGTGTCGAAATCATTGACGGACGAAGTGCTCCCGCCCACGTAAGGACTGGCGTTCAGGGCGTTGCATCCAACCGATTGCGCGCGTGCCTGCTGTGGCGTGAGCAATGCAAGGAACATCGTGAGAAGGATCGCGACGCAGGCCGAAAACGCGGCTGTGATGATTCTCTCTGAAAATTCACTGGAATATGATGTGGCCAATTTCAAATTACGAATTGGTTTCAAGCGCATCGAGCAGTTCCCCTCAGACCCTGATCAGTCAGCCACAGGTAGCGACACCCGTCCCACGCAACCGAATATCAAAGCTCGAAATGATTGTCCGCCAGAAAATGCTCGCCTGAGTTGCTTTGAATCGCAGTGTGATTTTTTAGCAATAGATTCTATATATTTGGTGTGTCGTATATTTTTACGACCATTGCTTGTTTTGATCTGTCAAACATGTCATGTCAGACATGCCGAACATGGCGCGGGGGAATACGAAACGGCGCTCAGGACATCATGTACTTCCTGTGTTTCGTCTGTGAAATCAAAGTAATTATATGTTTTTCCCGCCTGCTTCAGGCGCCCGGAGGATGTTTTCCAGATAAACAAAGGAGGACGTGAATGAGTGAGCCTTTCATCGCATCAGTAATTCTCTTCGCCGGAAATTTCGCGCCACGCGGATGGGCCTTTTGTGCCGGCCAGATACTCCCCATCCAACAGAATACCGCGCTTTTTTCACTGTTGGGAACCACTTACGGGGGCAATGGGCAAACCACATTTGCGCTGCCGGATTTGCGCGGGCGCGTCCCCATCGCGCCCGGCCAAGGGCTAGGCCTGCCGCCATACGCACTGGGCGAACAGTCTGGCACACCGACGCACACGATGACCATACCCGAAATGCCCTCACACAACCATGCCGCGACATTTACGGGCAACGGTTCGTCCCTCCATGCGGATGTGACCGTCAATGTCACAGCGGACAAGGCCACGAAAGATCTTCCCGCAGCCGGGGATCAACTCGCCGATGTCGAACCGAACCTCACAAAAATCTATGCGGCATCCGGTGGTATGACCCAGGTCAAGCTGGGTGGAACATCCGCCGCCATCAGCGGAAACGTAACCGGACCCGTCCAGGTCGGCTTTACCGGCAACTCACAGCCTTTCTCCATCATGCAGCCGTATCTGGCGCTGAACTACATCATAGCAATCGATGGGTTTTTTCCCTCCAGAAACTGAGTTCCCTATCCGTGTCGCGACGGGCGGAAATCGCCCGCCGTGTACGGCATGCGACCGATCAGTTGACGGTAGCCTGGTACTGCTGACCGACCGTCGCCGCATCATGCGTCATGATGGGAATGAGGTAGAGTTCGCAAAAGGCGCCATCGGGAGCGGCAATGACACGCAGCCCTTCGATCAGAATGGCCTCGGGCGGACCCGCGAAAATCATGGTGAAGGGCCTGCGAAGGCTTGTCGGCCATGGGCGGCCTTTTGCCGTGTCCTCAATCTCGACAAGCTTCAGCTCAAACGGAACATCGATATTCCGTACGCTAAAAACGCTCCCGAGATAGGGATTGAAAGCTTCCTGGGTTATCGGGATCATCTGCTGATCAGTCATTCTCGTGCCTTTCTACCGACAGGAAACCTCCCGTCACTCAATTAAAGGTTATTATGCTGACATCCACGTCCCGCCTGCTGTTCCGCAGCCTCAGCCCCGGCGACGAGCCGTTTCGCCTCGAACTGTTTCTGACTTCCCGGGAAAGGGAGTTTTCCGCCCTGCCGGACGAGATCCGAAACACGCTGGCAATGCAGCAATATGCCGGCTACCTGAGCGGGTTGGACTCCGCCTATCCCGATGCGCATCATCTTGCCTTTTCGCGCGCGGATAGTGCAGAGCCGAACCGGGCGGTGGGAATCGTGTCGATCGCAGATCTCGGCGACTGCCTGCAGGTCATCGATCTGGCGGTGCAGCCGGCGTTTCGCAACGCGGGCACAGGCCGC
The DNA here is from genome assembly GCF_030811685.1 of Neorhizobium huautlense. Lineage (GTDB taxonomy): Bacteria > Pseudomonadota > Alphaproteobacteria > Rhizobiales > Rhizobiaceae > Neorhizobium > Neorhizobium huautlense_A. Next base: position 16,634 of record NZ_JAUSRF010000001.1, read on the forward strand.
CTGGCGCTGGAGGCCGTGATGGAGCGCTGCCGCGTTACCGGTCAGGCCATACGTGGGTCGGTAACGCCCTATAACCCAGCGCGACGTCTCTATGCGCGGCTCGGCCTCAGAGAGCTGGATGTTGTTCATGGCCATATCCAGCTGGAGTGGCGTCCTGAGCGTTCGATCCCGGAAGCGAATCTCGGTCCCTCTGTTGGTAATGCCGGAGAAGACGCGGACTTAAGCTCGACACACTCTCTTCAACCTCGGCTGAAAAATTCCTGACACGGATATTCGACGTGACCTCGGCCAACTGTACATTGCCGTAGGAAAACTCGAACCTTTCAAAAAGATCGGGCACAGCATTCCACAAGGCTGCTGCCAGATCGTCGTGGTTGCGCCTGAAGGCGTAACAGCTTTCGTCGATTGCCCAACCAAGAGCATTTACCGTCTCGAGGATCTGCGGCTTTCGTGCGATGAAATCCTCATAATGGATCACGGCATCGAATTGGTCCCGCTCCGCAAAAATGCGGTCGATCAGTGCAAATTTTTCTTCGATCAAGCCGGAATGGTTTCGGTAATGTTTCCGCTTGAGGCTTTCGAAATTGCTGCGCGGATCACGCAGGAAAAGAATTGTCCGGTCCGGGCGAAACCGCTCCTGATGAACCGGCAGCGGATAGGCCGTGGTGACCACGACCTTGGCCACGACATCTCCGCCATAATCCAAGCGAGGCGCTGCATAATTGTTGAGGATATCGACGAGGCCGAGACACCCCGATTGTTGCGCGAGAAAGAGGGTGAAAGCGGTGGCTCCACTCGACTGCATTCCATAAACGAGCAACCTCATGCCACGCTTTCCGCAAGTTTCGGCGACGCCTGCTCACCGCTCAGCCAATCATAACCGATCTCTGCCGTGATAAAGACGTACCGGCGAATATGCGGGGTCGGATAACGGATGCCGACACCATGAAGGGCAAGCATGCTTTGCGGAAACATTACGAGCTGATTGGCGCGATAGGGGATGGAGCCCACCTTTTGCACCATGTCTGCCGGCAGTTCGAAGACGTCGATATTCGATGCCGGCTGCTCCTTCCAGGTATAGAGATCAAGCTCGCCGCCGGTGGAATCGTCCTCTTCCGAACGCAGATAGAAGAGACCGCTATAAAGCCTGTTGGGCGTATCGAGATGAGCACCTCTCGCGGAAGAGGCCGCCTTCGAAACGGGGCTGTTGATTTCCACCCGCGCGTCGAGAAGAACACGGCCGGTGCGGTGAGCGTCGCGGTGAAGAAGCCCGGCATCGCCATCGGACACCGCGTGCTTCAGCACCGGCACCAGATCTATGTCCCAATGCCCGGAAAAGCGGGCAAAAACCTCTTCCAGAAATTGCGGACTGGTATGATGTTGCAGGAAGGTTTTCCAGCACGCCGCAACGTCATCGCGCAGCAGAAGCGGCCAGCTCGACATCGAGTAGCGGCGATTGCTGGCGAGCCCGTGCGCCGGCGATGACCCGACGATCGCCTCCATCGGCGGAAACGATGCCTGAAGACGTCGGTAATCTTCGGCGGGCAAGGCATTCTCGATGACCAGATGCGGGAAGGGATCAAGCCGCATGTGCGGCGTTGAGGCTTGACTTAGAACGCTTGCAATCATGCCGCCCCTCCAGCGTTAAGATGAATGCAACAAATCAAATGCAACCTGAAAAGGCAACAACATATCGAAGCCCGCCAGGATTGCTTTTGTAAATAAGCCGGCAAGCGAGAGCCGAACACCGGTGGCAGGTCACCCCGGCCAAAATCCGCCCCTCCGGCCTGCGCCGGGCAGCACAAGCGACGGCCGGTTTCGAGCCCGCGACCGCAGTCCAATCATCCAAATTTGGGATAAACGACCCACTCTCGCATTTTTTATTTTAGCATCTGGTTATTTTAGTACTTTCTTATTCTATGTCTCGTCTTCTCCAAGCGGAGGATACCACACCCGCCCCGGCTCGCCCGGCAAGGTGTTCACTCCCTTCGGGGGACAACAGGAGGAACGCGCCCGCAGATGGCGTGAGCGGAGGGCATCGCTCTTTCGCAACATATGAGAACAGTTGAGGAGTGGCAGAACATGGTTGCAGTAATTTCGGACAAGGCCAGTGGTCGGACGTCAACCGTCGCAACGAGCGACATTTCCATTTCCCGCCCGAGCATCATCAAGCTTGAACTCTCGCCCACGGATATTTCCAGAACGGTTCGAGCCGGCAACGACCTCGTCATAGACCTGAAGAACGGCGAACAGATCCGCATCGACGGCTTTTTCACGGGCGAAGGCGAAAAGCGCAGCGAACTCGTTCTGGAGGACGAGTCCGGCAATGTCTGGAATGGCGATTACACCGATGCCCTTGCCGATTTTCAGTTCGAACCGGCCGGCGCCGTTGACCAGTTGGTCGGTGGCGCTGCGGGCGGCGGCGGCTCGGTTCTGGGGATCCTCGGGCCTCTGGGCCTGCTCGGTGCAGTGGCAGCCGCTGCAGGCGGAGGCGGCGGTGGAGGTGACAATGGCGGCGGCGAAGAGCCTGGCCCCGGCCCAAAAGCTCCCGGCGTTATCCTCGGCGATGGCGATGCATTCCTCAATGCGGAGGAAACCGCCGGCGGCAATGTTGTCGTCACGATCAGCCTCAACAATACGGGCGCCGTCGCCGGTGACAAACTGACCGTCAACGGCACGACGATCACCCTCACGGCAGCCCAGATCGCGGCCGGCGAAGTTGAAATCACCCTGCCCGCGCCCGCCGATGGCCAGACACTGACGGTGACCGCATCCATTACCGATGCCGATGGCAATACTTCTCCCGTGACGACCGTTTCGGCCGTCGTGGATACGACCGCGCCGACCGCCCCCGACGTGTCCCTGGGCGACGGCGACAATGTCATCACCGGCCCGGAAATCTCCAATGGCCAGGTTGCCGTCAGGGTCGACCTTGCCGGAACAGGTGCCGTTGCAGGCGATACGCTGACCGTCAATGGCACCGCCATCGTCTTGACTGCGGCACAGATAACAGCCGGCGTGGTGACCACCAATGTCACGGCACCGGCCAATGGCCAGACGCTCAACGTTTCGGTGACCCTCACCGATGCGGCCGGCAACAGCTCGGTTCCGGTAGCCGTATCCGCCGTGGTCAACAGCGAACTTCCGGGCTCTCCCGGCGTCACCCTTGGTGATGGCGACGAATATCTCAATGCGGAAGAAACCGCCGGCGGCAATGTTGTCGTCACGATCAGCCTCGGCGGCACAGGTGCTGTCGCCGGCGACACCCTGACCGTCAACGGCACGACGATCACGCTGACGGCCGCTCAGATCGCAGCTGGTGAAGTCGAAACCACCCTCCCCGCCCCCGCTGATGGCCAGACGCTCACCGTCACGGCTTCAGTGACGGATGGCGATGGCAATAGCTCGCCGCCGACCACGGTTTCGGCCGTTGTGGACACGACGCCGCCGACCGCCCCTGCCGTATCGCTGGGTGACGGCGACAATGTCATCACCGGCCCGGAAATATCCAACGGCCAGGTTGGTGTCAGGATCGATCTTGCAGGTACAGGCGCCGTTGCCGGCGATACGCTGACCGTCAATGGCACGGCAATCGTGCTGACGGCTGCGCAGATCGCAGCCGGCGTGGTGACCACCAACGTCACGGCACCGGCCAATGGCCAGACGCTCAACGTTTCTGTCACGCTCACGGACGCGGCCGGTAACGATTCCACGCCGACATCCGTATCGGCACTGGTCGATACCGATCTTCCCGGCTCTCCCGTGATCACGATCGGGGATGGCGACGCCTTTATCAACGCGTCGGAAATCACCGGCGGCAGCGTCTCCATCTCTGTGAACATCGCCAATACCGGAGCGGTTGCGGGCAATACGCTCACCGTCAACGGGACCGCAATTGTCCTGACGGCTGCCCAGATCGCCGCCGGTGTCGTGGAGACGACGCTGACCGCGCCCGCCGATGGCCAGTCGCTCTTCGTTTCGGCGACAGTGACCGACAGCGCAGGAGACGTGTCGCCGATCGCGACGGCATCCGCGCTTGTCGATACGACACCGCCAAGCCTGCCGACGGTTACGCTCGGCGATGGCGACGCCTTCCTGGGCACGGATGAAATCGCCGGTGGCGTGGTGGAAGTTTCGGTCAACCTTGTGGGCACGGGAGCGGCTGCCGGTGACACGTTGACGGTCAATGGCACCACGATCGTGCTCACCGCGAACGATATCAGCGCCGGCGTCGTGACCACCACCGTGACCGCGCCTGCGGAAGGTCAGCCCCTGACGGTGACCACCACCCTGACCGACGCGGCGGGCAATGCGTCACCACCCTCGACGGTGACGGCCGTTGTCGACACGACCCCGCCGGGTGTTCCGGCCATCACGCTCGGCAATGGCGACAATGTCATTCTGGCCGGCGAACTGGTCAATGGTTCAGTGCCGGTGCGGATCGATCTGACCGGCACGAATGCCGTCGCGGGCGATACGCTCACCGTCAATGGCGTATCCGTCACACTCACGGCCGCCCAGGTTTCCGCCGGCGTGGTGAATACCAGCGTCCCGGCCTTGAACGACGGCGCTCAGCTGACGGTCACGGCATCCCTGACCGACGCGGCCGGCAATGCCTCACAGGCCGCCAGTGCATCCGCCGTCATGAACACCGAACTGCCGGGTGTGCCCGGCATCACGCTAGGTGACGGCGATCCCTATATCAACGCTTCCGAAGTCATCGGCGGCCAGGTCACGGTCACCTTCAACCTTGCCGGCACGGGCGCAGTTGCCGGTGACACGCTGACCATCAACGGCATCCAGACCACGCTTACCGCGACGGAAATCGCCAACGGCGTTGCCACGAGACCGGTTACGGCGCCTCCGGATGGCGGCACATTGACCGTCACGGCAACGATCACCGACGGCAGCGGCCTGACATCGCCGGCGATCACGGTATCGGCGCCGGTGGATACCAGCGCGCCCTCGATCCCGACCCTGACGGTCGGCGATGGCGACGGCTTCATCAATGCGGGTGAGATCAGCAACGGAGCCGTGGCCGTTCGTGTCAGCCTGACCGGCACCGACGCCGATGAAGGCGACACGCTGACGATCAACGGTACGGCAATCGTCCTGACCGCTGCGCAGATTGCGGCAGGCGCGGTTGATACGACCGTACCGGCGCCGGCAAACGGCCAGACGCTTTCGGTCAATGCATCACTCACCGACATCGCCGGCAACAGTTCACCGATCACGACGGTCTCCGTCGTGATCGACACGACACCTCCGGGACAGCCTGTCCTGACAGTCGGCAATGGCGACGGCTTCATCAACAGTGGTGAAATCACGAACGGCCAGGTGGCGGTTTCCGTCAGCCTCAACAATACCGGAGCAGCGGTGGGTGACACGCTGACCGTCAACGGCGTGCAAACCGTGTTGACCCAGGCAATGATCACGGCAGGCGTTGTGACGACCAGCGTCGCCGCCGTTGGCGACGGCCAGACACTGACCGTCGAGGCATCGCTCACCGATCCGGCCGGCAATAGCTCAACGGTATCGACCGTGACGGCTGAAGTTGATCTGACGCCCCCGGATAGCCCGATCGTCACGCTGGGAGATGGCGATCTCTTCATCAATGCATCGGAAATCGTCAATGGCGCGGTGTCGGTCAATATCGACCTGACCGGCACCGGAGCCGATGTGGGCGATACCGTCACCATCAATGGCACAGCCATCATCCTCACTGCCGCGGATATTGCTGCCCAGGCTTTGGTCACGAGCATTGCCGTACCGCCGTCGGGGGAAACGCTGACCGTCAACGTGTCGATTACCGATCCGGCAGGCAACAGCTCGCCGACGGAAACCGTGACGGTGGAGGTCGATACGGACCTGTTCGGCATGCCATCCATCACCATCGGCAATGGTGATGCCTTCGTCATCGACGACGAAGTGGTCGGCGGCAATGTCAGCGTGACGATCGACATTACAGGAACCGGCGCGGTCGCGGGCGATTGGCTGGTCGTCAATGGCCAGATCGTCCCGCTCACGCAGGCGGATATCGACGCCAATCTGGTACAGAGGGATATCCTTGTCCCGACGGATGGCTCGCCGTTGACGGTGACTGCAACGCTGAACGATACCGCAGGCAATGTATCCCCCATAGCGACTGCCTCTGCCACCGTTGACCTTGATGTTCCGACTGCACCCACCGTGGTGCTTGGCAATGGCGACGGCCTTATCAACGCGGCCGAAGCCGCAGGCGGAGTGGTCACCGTCACCGTCAGCATTTTCGGCACCGGTGCCGTCGCAGGCGACCGACTGATCGTCAACGGCACGACAACCGTGCTGACGCAGCCAATGATTACGGCCGGTGAGGTCGTGACGACAGTGCCGGCCGCAGCCAATGGCCAGACGCTGACCGTGACGGCACAGTTGAGCGATGCCGCCGGCAACCTGTCACCTGTCGACACGGTCAGCGAGCTGACCGACACTGTCGCACCGACGCTTCCCGGCCTGATACTGGGCAGCGGCGGCGAGTTCATCACCGTGGGCGATGTCGTCAATGGCGAAGTGACGCTGCGGGTCAACATCGCAGGCACCGGTGCCGAAGAAGGCGACATAGTCACGGTCAATGGCATCCCCACCGAGCTGCAGGCATCGGACATTCTCGCCGGCTTTATCAATATCGGCATCCAGGTTCCGCCAAGCGGTGAGGATCTGGACGTGGAGGTATCGCTGACCGACGCAGCAGGGAATACCTCGCCCATTGCAGAGGTGAGCGCGACCGTCGACACGATTGCGCCCACCGTCCCAACCGTAACGCTGGGCAGCGTTGATGGCTGGCTCGGCATTGCCGATATAGTGGGCGGCCGGGCGACAGTCTTGGTCAGCCTCACCAACACCGGGGCGCAAGAAGGCGACATCCTGACCGTCAACGGCCAGACCATCGTCCTGACCGCCCAGATGATCGACGACGATCTTGTCACCACGAGCGTCCCCGCACTCGCGGACGGGCAAACGCTGACTGTGGAAGCGTTCCTGACGGACCCCGCCGGAAACACGTCCGACATCGGTTCCGACACGGCGGAAATCGACCTGACCGCACCGGGCCAGCCTCTGGTCACGGTCGGTAACGGCGACGGGTTCATCAATGCCGTCGAAGCTACCGGCGGCGTGGTTGCCGTCGAGGTCTCGCTTGCCGGGACCGGCGCTGATGAAGGCGATACGCTGATCGTTGGGGGCGTGCCGATACCGTTGACCGCCCAGATGATCATCGACGGTGTCGTTCCGACAACCGTTCCTGTCCTGGGTCAAGGACCGCTTGTCTTCGACGTGACGATCAGGGATCAGGCCGGCAACACTTCGCCACCGATCACGATCACGACCACCGTGGATACCGAAGCGCCCGACCAACCGGGCGTGACGCTTGGCAACGGTGACGCGACCATCATCTTCACCGAGCTGGAAAACGGTGAAGTCCCCGTGACCATCAGCCTCGGCGCCGATGCCGCCATCGGCGATACGCTGACCGTCAACGGCACGACGATCATTCTGGATGCGACGCATATCGCCAACAGCGAGGTCAACCTCACCCTGCCGGCACCGGGCAACGGGCAAACGTTTAACGTCAGTGCAACGATCACCGATGCCGCCGGCAACGTATCCCTCGCCGGTTCGGCGGCAGCCACGATCAACACCGGCATTCCCGGAGCGCCGACGCTGACACTCGGCGACGGAGACGACTTCATCACGGCCGACGAAATCGTCGGCGGTCTGGTAACGGTCAGAATTGACCTTGCCGGAACGGGCGCCAGTCCCGGCGATATCCTGACGGTGAACGGAGTGCCGACCCCCCTCACTCCAGCGCAGATCACCGCCGGGTTCCTGACGACCACGGTGCTTGCACCGCTGGAAGGCCAACCATTGAACGTGTCGGCGTCGATCAACAGCGGCGGCAATATTTCCGCAACCGTGACCGCGACAGCCGTGGTCGATACGATTGCGCCCGGCGAGGTCGGCGTTTCGATCGGCGACGGTAACGGCTTTATCGTTGCGGGCGAAATCTCCAACGGCTCGGTTGCTGTCACGATCGATTTGGCCGGCGCGGATGCAGCGCCCGGCGATACGCTGACCGTCAATGGAACCACGATCGTGCTGACGGCTGCGCAGATCGCCGCCGGCAGCGTCGTGACCAGCGTGACGGTCCCTGCAAACGGTCAGACCCTGACGATCAACGCCACGCTTGCCGATCCGGCGGGCAACACGTCGGATATCACAACGGTTATCGCCGTCGTCGATACCACCGCACCCGGCCTTCCGGTCATCAGCATCGGCAATGGAGACGGCTTTATCCTTCCGGGTGAAATCACCGGCGGCAATGTTTCCGTATCCGTCAGCCTGGCGGGAACGGGCGCCGTCGCCGGCGATATACTGACCATCAACGGCACCCCCACGACGCTGACGGCCCAGGACATCACGACGGGCAGCGTCACCGCCAGCATCCTCGCACCCGCCGATGGCGGAACGCTCAATGTCAGTGCCTCGCTGACCGATGCCGCAGGTAACAGTTCGCCGATCGCCTCCGTCAGTGCGGTTGTCGATACGACCGTGCCGACCGCACCGGCCGTCACGCTCGGCAATGGCGACGCCTATATCAACGCCGCCGAGGTGATCGGCGGGCGCGTGAACGTGTCGGTCAACATCAGTGGCAGCGGTGCTGCCGCCGGTGACAGGCTGATCGTCAACGGCACGACCATCGTGCTGACGGGTGCGCAAATCTCCGCCGGCACGGTTACAACCACGGTTGCGGCCCCGACCAGCGGGCAGACGCTGACCGTCAATGCGACGATCACCGACGCATCCGGAAACATATCCCTGCCTGGAACGGCGGTCGCGCTGGTTGATACGACCATACCGACGCCGCCGACGCTCAGTATCGGCAATGGCGATGCCTTTATCGGCATTGGCGAGATCAGCGGTGGTTCGGTTGCCATTTCCGTCAGCCTCGCCGGTACAGGCGCGGTTGCCGGAGACACGCTGACGGTGAACGGCACGTCGATCGTGCTGTCGGCCGCACAGGTATTGGCGGGAACGGTTGCCACCAGCCTGGCGGCTCCGGCCAATGGCGGGACGCTGAATGTCAGTGCCTCCATCACCGACGTGGCCGGCAATACATCGACGATCGCAAACGCAAGCGCGGTCGTCGACACCGTAGCGCCGACCATTCCCGGCATCAGCCTTGGCGCCAATGGCGATGCCTATATCAACGCCAGCGAAGTGATCGGCGGATCTGTCGCCGTGTCGGTCAGCCTTGCGGGCACCGGTGCAGTGGCAGGCGATCGCCTGACGATCAATGGCACGACGGTGGTGCTGACGGCAGCACAGGTGGCCGCCGGCGTTTATGCGACGAGCATCACGGCGCCGGCGACCGGCGCGACCCTGACGGTCAATGCATTGCTGACGGACGCGGCAGGCAACACCTCGCCGCTCGCCACGGCCTCGGCCGCAGTCGATACGACCCCGCCGGCCGCACCGACCGTTTCGTTCCTCAACGACACCGGCACGATCGGCGACGGGATTTCGACCGACGGAACGATCCGCGTCACCGGCATCGAACCGGGCGCACGGTGGGAATACAGCACCAATGGAGGCACGAGCTGGACGCTTGGTTCCGGCCCGGGCTTTACGCTCAGCACCGGATCCTACGGCAACGTGCTCGTGCGCCAGACCGATCTTGCCGGCAACACATCCACACGCACAGTGGGTCCGGTCTCGATCATCAACCTCGTCGCCAATGACGATGCCACGACGATCCCGCTCACAATCAACCAGCAGATCGTCAACCAGCCGAAACAGACAGGTGCGGTCGGCGGCATCCTCAATCTCGGACTGCTGGGCAATGCCGTCGATGTTTCGGTGCTTTCCGGCCAGAGCCCGTTGAGATTTACGGTTGCCGACAACACGACGCAGCAGGTCAGCGTGAAAGGTGCCGGCGCGGCCCTTGCCGCACTCAACCTGCTTGGCGAGCAGAATTACGATCTGCTCGTCTATCGTGTCGAGGACGGCCAGACGCAGGCGCAACTGGTTCACACCCAGACGGATTGGCTGGTCTTCAACCCCGGCGTTCTGGGCTTGCTGCTGCCGAGCTGGACGGGATCGACGATCGCGCTGCCGCAATTTGAAGGCGGCGGCACCTATTACGTGGTTCTGGCCAATCCGGGCGGACTGCTCAATCTGTCGGCGCTTGCCAACATGACGGTGGAAACCACGTCCAATGTCGTGACGGATTATCGTCCCGTCAGTGGATCGGTTGCCGGCAATGTGCTGACGGGCGACATCACCGTGGCAGGAACGATCGTCAGCAGTGTCGATCAGACTGCCGTCAGCCCCACGGGTCTGGTGATCCATGGCGATCACGGTACGCTGACGATCGGTCGCAATGGTGCCTATTCCTACCAGCCAGATCCGCTCTATACCGGCATGGATGGGGACACGGACACGTTCACCTACACGATCACGTCTCCGGACGGATCGACGTCCACGGCCGTTCTGACGATCACGATCGATTATCCGCATGGTCCGCAGGCGATGATGATGACCGCCTCCATCGAAGACGTGGGCAACGACGACCTGATGACGATGGCCATGAGCTTCGACGACGACACGCTGGATCCGACCTTCATGCATGCCAGCATGCGTGAGGGCACGGACACCGCCGATCCTTCGGGCGTCGACGGCAACGACCTCGGTTCCGATCAGCCCAACTTCGAAGACCTGCTGATGGATCAGGGGGGACAGGAAATCGACCTGACGGGGCTGGCCGACACGCCGGAACCGGACGTTTCCACGACACATGATGCGGTTTCGGCTGACCTTCCCTCGACAGTCGCACCGGCCGAAACCACCGAACATGTCACGATCGATCCTTTCCCGGCGAGCGTCTTGCCGGAGGATCAGTTGCACCATGTGTCGGTGATCTGATTGCCATCAGGCGAAACTGATGCCTTGAAACCCGCCGCGCCATCTGTTGACCCAGATGGCGCGGTTCGTCGTTTTATCGAACCGCTCCGGGAACAGGACCGAGTCCACCCTTGGTGATCTTGAGATTTTCAAAAAACACCCGCCTTTTGCGGGTCATGCGGTCGGGGCACTGAAAGCTGCCTCGTAATTGAGTTAGTAATTGACACCTCTCAGTGCCCCGTTCGACGGTTTTTGCCCGCGACTTCGGTTCCTCTGCGAAAGCCGTGCCCGTGATTGCTCACGAACCGGCGATCATGTGTGCCGCACAGGCACGCCCGGCGCGCTTCTTTCGGGCCTCAGAGGCATTGTGAGGTTTTAACACCCGCAACACCTCCCCCGTGTCGCCGGAGGAGAACCAGTTTCCGCGAACCCAGTGCATGAGGTTTTGCGTCTCACCCTCCTACACTGCGCCGGCTCCAACTCGCCGGGACGCCTCCCGGTGTATCCGCGATGGAACGAGTTGAGTTTAGGATCAGGTTTTCAGGGCGTGGACGAAGTAGGGTTCAACTTTTTTACAAGCCATTGATTTCGCTTGAAACTATTTTCTGAAAATAAGGCAATTGGGGCCACGTGGTCTATTTGCGACATGGCGGGGGCAAGATCGGCGTTCCGTTTGGTGAGCTCCGACACTCATCTGCGTAACGGCAGACCTTTCTGCTTGAGAGGATCGGACGCACCGCCTGCATCGTCATTGCAGGCGGTGCGTTTTCTGATCGCTACGGGAAACCGTTTATGCGGCAGCAGCCGATGCCAGGGCGATCTTTCTCGCGGCCACGAAATCCACCTTGCCCGACCCCAGAACGGGTACCACGCCGACATCGACTTCGGCCGGAACCATCATGTCCATCGCGCCTTTCGACTTTGCAAAACTTGCGAAATCGCCACGCGTGGCACTGGGGGCGTCGGTCAGCAGGATCAGGCGTTCGCCCTTCTTGGCATCCGGCACGGACGACACGACCGAGAGGCTGCCGGGCCACAACTGTCCGGCCAGCGCTTCCACCGCCGCCAGCGACACCATTTCGCCGCCGATCTTGGCAAAGCGCTTGGCGCGGCCGCGGATGGTGACAAAACCGTCCTCGTCGATGGTGACGATATCGCCGGTATCGTGCCAGCCGCCTTCCAGCGGTTCGATGACGCCGGGGTTTTCGGCCCTCAGATAACCGGCCATGACATTGGCGCCCTTGATGAACAGGCGGCCGCCTTCATCGATGCCCGGCACCGGCTCGAGCTTCCATTCCATGCCCGGCATGATCTTGCCGACCGTGCCCGAACGATTGAACATCGGCGTGTTGAGCGAGATGACCGGCGCGGTTTCGGTGACGCCGTAACCTTCGAGAATGCGCAGGCCGAATTTTTCCATATAGGTCTCGCGCGTCGATGACTTGACCGGTTCGGCACCGGAAAAGATGTAGCGGATCGAGCGGAAATCATACGGATGCGCCGTGCGAGCGTAGCCGTTGAGGAACGTATCTGTGCCGAAGATGATGGTGGCGTTCGACGTGTAGATCAGTTCCGGCACGATGCGGTAATGCAGCGGCGACGGGTAGAAATAGACCGGCACGCCGGCCACCAGCGGCAGCACCGTGCCCGCCGTCAGGCCGAAGGAGTGGAAGACCGGCAGGATGTTGAACACCTTGTCGCCCGAATGGAAATCGATGCGCGAGGCGGCCTGCGCCGCATTCGACAGGATGTTGCGATGCGTCAGTACCACGCCCTTCGGCGCACCTTCCGAGCCGGAGGTGAAGAGGACGACGGCGGTATCTTCCGCCGTCTGTTTCACCAGCGGCTTGTAGCGGCGGAAGAGGCCCAGAACCTTGTCGAAGGCGGTGATCGTCTGGCGCAGATCGTCTAGCCAGACAATCGTCACTTCCTTTTCGAGCTCCGCGATGATCGGGCCAAGCTTGCCCTGGGTGACGAAGGCGTGTGAGCAGAGCACATGCTTCACTTCAGCCGCCTTGCAGGCCGACAGGATGTTGGCGGCACCAGCGGTGAAGTTGAGCATGGCAGGCACCTTGCCCGCCGACATGACGCCGAGCACGGTGGCGGCGGTGCCATTGGCATTCGGCAGCATCACGCCCAGCGTCTTCTCATTCGGGAACATCGCCTTGAATTTTGCACCCAGAACGGCGGCGCCGGTAAGCAGCTTGCCGTAGGAAAGCGGGCCACTGATCGGATCTTCGACGGCAAGCTTGTTGCCACCCTTTTCCTGCGCCGTTTCGATGATGCGTTCCAGCACGGTCAGGTTTGTGTTCGTGGTCTTGAACAGGAGCATCGACATGATCTTGTAGAGCGCGGCACCGGCAGCGATACGGCGCTTGCGACCTTTAAGATCTTCCGGAACTTCGAGGCGCACCGGTTCAAGAATGGTCACCTTGACCTTTGGGAACAGGCGGCGACGCACCTGACCGCCGGAAAGGCGTGAAAAATAGCTCTTTTCCAGACCATCGATACGCACGGGCACGATCATCGAGCCGGTCTTGTCGGCCACCATTGCGGCACCGTCATAAACCTTCATCAGCGTGCCGGTGACGGTCAGGCGACCTTCCGGGAAGATGCCGATGGCATTGCCGTCCTGCGCCACCTTGATCAGCGAACGGGTCGCCATCGGCTTGGTCGGATCGAGCGGCAGGAATTTTGCCATTTTCAGGAAGGGACGTACCCACCAGGCCTGGGCGATCTTGTAATCGACGGCGAAGACCGGCTCTTCCTCGGTGATGGCGAGCGCCAAGGCACCGTCGAGGAAGCTGACGTGGTTGAGCGCGATGATCGGCGCGCGGCCGGCCTTTCGGATATTTTCCAGCCCCTCGACTTCCAGACGCATGAAGGCGCGGAACAGGATAGAGATAAAATCGCGGAAAGGGTTTGTCGGCAGCGTCTTCAGCATCAGCCAGGCTATGGCGATGTTGAGGATGGAGAGGCCGAGAATGATCATCGGCACGGAGACGCCGACCGCCTGCAGACCGGCGACCAGCGCCAGGCCGATGGTGATGAACAGGGCCGACAGGACGTTTGCACCACCGATGACGCGGGCGCGGCGTTTTTCATCGGCCCAGGTCTGCATGGCGGCAAAGGTGGGGACTGCGAGGAAGGCACCGCCGATGGCCATGCCAGCAAGATCGATCGCCACGCGGATGGTGTTCTGGCCGGCGAAAAATTCGGAAATGGTTTGGGCATGCGATGTCGAGTGAAGGCCCCAGAGGTTCCAGGCGAGATCGATGCCAAAAAGGGCAATGATGGCGGTGCCGACAGGAGCCGGCAAAAGCACGACACGACCCGCCGACATCCAGCCGGCAATGGCCGAACCGACGGCAATCGAGATCGCGAAGATGGCGAGATAGGCGGGGACGACCAATTCCGAGCCGCCGAGAATTTCGCTGACCATGATCGGCAGCATCGACATGACGAAAGCGCCGACGAACCAGAACCAGCAATTCATAAGCGCCGAGCGCCAGACGCGCGTGTCTTCGCGCAGTTCCTTGACCAGCGTCAGGCTGGAGCGCAGCACGTTCCTGTCGATGACGAGAGACGGCGCCTGTGCACCGGTGCGCGGGATCATGCGGGCGGACAGCCAGCACAGGACCGACAGAACCATCATCATCGGGCCAAAAATCCAGACGCTGTCACCCTCGGCAAATGCGAGTGCGGCGACGATCGTGCCGGTCAGGATGGCGATAAACGTGCCGCCCTCGATCCAGGCATTGGCCTTGGGAAGCTCTTTGGTTTCCAGAAGGTCCGGCAGGATGCCGTATTTGATCGGCCCGAAAAGGGCGGAGATGACGCCGAAACCGAACAGGGCGACCATCAGCACGAAGATCGAGGAAAAGGCGATGCCGATGACCGAGATGGCGGCGATGCCGATCTCGGCGAATTTCAGCCGCTCGGCCATTTTTGCCTTGTCGTGCTTGTCGGCGAGTTCGCCGCCCAGCGCCGACAGAAGAAGGAAGGGAACGATGAAAATGCCGCCAGCCAGCGTGACGAGTGCAGCGCCCTCACTGGCCATCGTTGCCAGGATCAGGAAGATCAGCGTCTGTTTCAGAAAATTGTCGTTGAAGGCGGAGAGGAACTGCGTCCAGAACAGCGGCGCAAACTTCCTCGTTTTCATCAGACTATCGTGCATGGCGCTTTCCTTTTCGATCGCGGCAGGAAGACCACGGAATCATTAGGCAATGATTGAAAGCCCGAATAACTCCGTGGCATCGTTAACGAGACTTAATCGTCGCTGTCACGGTTGAATTTAACGAGCAGCTTTTCGGTCTTGGCGTCTTCTATTCTGCGGATCAGCTTTTCCGATTCCGAATTGTCGCGCAAAGTCTTGGTCATGTTCACCGTGGTCTGCACCAGCATGAGGATGCCCATGGCGAGATAACCCTTGCCCCACAGATCGAGCGGCATCATCCACAGGCCGAGCGCCAGCATGAAGGCGGCGGCACCGAAAGAGATGTAGGAGAAGCTGACCCAGCTGGAGGAGTGTTTCTGAAAGCTGTCGTTCATGATCTTGGTTCCTTATCGAGAGTTGAAGAGTGGGGTTCAATTTCAGGCAATGGCGGCATCGAGGCGGGTGCGGAGACGCGCCAGCACGTCTTCGGCGGAAGAGCGCAAGGGCGCGCCGCAGCCGGCTTCGGCCAGGCGGTCCATCAGACCGGCCGTGCGCGTCGGGCCGTCCATCTGCTTGAGAACGGCGGAGACCGTATCGGTCTGTTTCTGGCGGTCGCGCAGACGCTCCAGCGTACGCTCGGCATCATCCAGCGTGGCGAGATTGGCGCTGGTGGCCGCGTGATCAATCTTTTGGGCGGCGTCGGTGGCACGAGCCAGCCGTTCGCCGCGCTGCAATTCCTTAAGGCGTCCTTCGGCCGAGCGGACTGTTGCCTTGAGGTTGGTGATGGCGGTGGAGAACTGTGCCTGCGCCTGTTCGGATGCCGTTTTCTCAGCTTCGAGAAAGGCGATGGCATCGGCGGCTTCGCGGGCCAGAACATCATTCCCCTTGGAAAGTGCTAACAGCGTGCGTTTCTCGAGATCGGCAATGCGCGACAGGACTGCTGCGTGCTGGCCGCGCTCCTTTTCATTCTGGGCAATGGCGACAGCCAGCGCATGCTGCGCCGACTGGATGGACTGTGCCGCATCGCGGATCTGCTGGGCGAGCAGCGGCATGGCATGACGATCCGCGACGGCCTGCTCAGCATCATGAGCCTTTCCGCGCAGAAGTGTTGCAATCAGGTTGAACATTTGACGTCTCCCGTTTATGAACGTTGTTCACGAATGAATGTGTCGCACAAACTTGAACGACGTTCAACAATTATTTTGAACGGTGTTCAATATTTTTATCGAGGTAGCTAAAATGGGCCGACGGGAAGAGAAGCGGGAAGACCTGAAGGCGAGACTGCTGGAGGCGGCACGAGACCGTATTGCCCGCGATGGCGTGTCCAATCTACGCGCCCGCGACGTGACGCAGGATGCCGGCTGCGCGCTTGGAGGTCTTTACAGCGCCTATACCGATCTGAACGACCTGATCATTCATGTGAACTCGACAACACTGAAGGCGCTCGAGCAATCGCTGGCAGTTGCCGAGGTGAAGGATAAATCGCCGACGGACCGGCTGCGAAATCTCGCACAGGGCTATCTGAAGTTCGCCAAGGCCAACAGAAACCTCTGGAAGGCCCTGTTTGAGCATTCCCTGCCGGAAGAGACGCCCTCCCCGCAATGGCATCTCAATGAACATCTGTTCCTGCTCAGCATCATTGCCGAACCGCTGAAGGAGCTACAGCCGGACATGAGCGACGAGGACCGCGCGGTGCGGGCGCGCACCCTGTTCGGCGCGGTTCACGGCATTATCAGCATCACGCTCGAAGCCCGTTTTGTCGGCCTGCCGCCGGAGAGGCTGGAGCGCGAGCTGGACGAAATCATCGTGATGATTGCCGATGGCGCAGCGTCGCGCAGGGAGAAATAAGGGGTATGAGAGCCGGCACAAAAAGCCGGACGTTTCCACTCGGGCTTCAGCTTGCCGACAAATCTTTCAGCCGCCGCCTTCGTCATCCTAGGGCTTGTCCCTAGGATCTAACCCCGCCGATGATATCCGACAGTTGCAGATCCTCGGGACAAGCCCGAGGATGACGACGGTGAGGTTCTCGACCCTTCTCAGCGGCCCGAAGACCGGACGATCCCACCCGGCCATTTTCAGTATCAATCCTCGGTCAAGGCCTCGACGATGGCCTGCCATGACAGCTTGTCGGGCGCCGTCAGAAGATGCCCTTGCGTCATCGTCGGCCGATAGACCTCTCCCGCCATGGTCGCAGCATATCCGCCGGCTTCGGCATGGATCAACACACCGGCGGCATGGTCCCAGGGTTTCAGGCTGTCGTTGAGGCAAAAACTCATCGCGCCGGTTGCCAGCATTCTGTATTCCCAGGCGGAGCAGCGCCATGTTGTGACACGCAGGAATTTCAGCACGCGGGGCGCCAGTTCGGCACGCCTGCCCGGCTCGAACATATGTAGCGGAATGAAGCCGTGCATTTCATTGACTGGACCTGGCGCTGCAACGGAGAGACGGGTGCGCGCACCATCAGTCGCCACATGCCACGCCCCCAGCCCCGGCCTTGCCACCAGAAAATCACCCAGAACCGGGTAATGGATGATGCCGGCAATGGTTTTCCCGCCCGAAACAATGGCGAGAATGCTGCCGAACATCGGCGTGCCATGGGCAAAATGCCAGGTGCCATCGACCGGATCGATGACGGCCGCCAGATCCGCATCGGCAAGTTTTGCGAGGATGGAAGCGTCTTCGGAGACCGCCTCTTCGCCGATGATGGTGATGCCCGGCAGACGCGCTTTCAGCCTCTCGCTGATCAGCCGCTCGGAAGCGATATCAGCATCCGTGACGATATCGTCGGCTGCGGTTTTGGCACGGATACTATCCGAGGTGACCGAGCGGAAGCGCGGCAGGATTTCTCCCGCCGACGCTTCGCGCATGATCCCCATCAGCTCATCAAGCAGTTCGTCCGAAACGGTTTTCATCCGCGACGGCCCTGCAGATAGGCCTTTAACGCTTCCGGCTCGTCCGTCTGGAAAACGCTGACACCGGCATCCATCAACGTGCCCCAGATGCTGTCGGGATCGACAAGCGCCGTCTTGTCCACCCATTCGCCGCTGGCTTCCATGTTGAGCGTGTTGGTCCACAGCGCCATGTTCGCATCGCGGAACAGCTGGCGGTTGGCCTTGATGGTTTCGATGCTGTCGAAGCGCATTTCGCACATGAAAGGCTTGATTTCCGACAGCAGCGCCATCGTCTCATGAATGTCTTCGGCCGTGAATTTCGACATCGCCATGAAGGCAACGCCATCGATATTCTGAGCGCGTACCCAGTCCAGCTCCTCGCGGGTCATGACGCGGGTCTTCAGGTCGACATAGGATGCCGCGTTCATCTCGCGGGCGCAGGCGGCAACCTCGCAAAACAGGCCGCGATCTTTCAGATCGAGATCGGCAAAGATGCGGCCACGGGTGATTTCCAGCACCTGCTTCAGGGTCGGGATGCGCTGATCGGTCGTGGCGCGGTGCTCGCCACCATCGTCTTCGCGCAGGGCAATGGCCTGCAGCTCGGCGATGGTGAAGGTTTCGGCATCACGATCGATACCGGCCATCCGCAACAGCGTGTCGTCGTGCATGATGAACAGTTCGCCATCGGCGCTCTTGCGGATATCGAGTTCGACAACATCAGCGCCGACGGCGATGGCGCGCTCGATGGCGGCGAGGCTGTTTTCCGGGGCACCATGCCATGCGCCACGGTGGGCAACGATGGCGGGATCGCGTTTCTGGTCGGCGATATAATCTACGTAATGCGTCATTTCATTTTCCTTGGTCAGTCAGGCGCGGCGGGCCGCGAGATAGGATTTGAGGGCAGCCGCCTCATCGGTCTGGATGACCGAAATGCCGGAATCGATTAGCCGTCCCCAGACGGCATCGGGGTCGACAAGGGCCGCGGTATCGGTGAAATCGGCACAGGCGACGCTGTCGAGCGTGTTTACCCAGAGCGCCATGCCGGTGTTGCGGGTGAGGTCTTTCAGGGCCGAGAGTTCATCCAGCCTATCGAAATAGATTTCGCAGACGGAGGGCGAGAGGTCATGCAACAGCGCCCGCTGGGTTGCGGCGCCGGGCACGTTCAGCCGGGTTTTGGCCAGAAACAGAACCTCGTGCGGCAAGATCGTTTTGCGGATCCAATTCAAATCTTTTTCGGTTTTCAGCGCGGCCCAGCAATCGACCTGATGCTCGACCCCCATGGCCTTGGCGAGAGCGATCACATCCGGGATCACCTCACGTTCCTTGACGTCGAGATGAATGAAGATGCGGCCGCGCGTCAGTTCGAACACTTCGGCGAGGTTCGGCAGTTTTTCCAGCGTGAAGGCATTGTCTTTGCCGCCATCACGGTCGCGCAGGCGGATAACCGAGAGGTCGGCTGAAGTGAGGACTTCCGGTCTCTGATCGAGACCCGCCATGCGTTCCAGCGTGTCGTCATGCAGCAGGAAAAGGCCACCATCCGCGCTGCGGCGAATGTCGATCTCAACGACATCGTAATCAGCGTCGATGGCCCGTTCGATGGCGGACAAACTGTTTTCCGGCGCATGGCGCCAGATGCCGCGATGCGCCACCACGGCGCAATCGCGGGTCTTGTCGGCAATAAACTCCCGGTAATTCACTGGTATTCCTTCACCGAAGCCGAATGCGCATCACCGAAAGCGTTGGCAATGGCGCGGCCGGTCTCACCGTCGAAGAGATGCAGGCGCGCCTGCGGGAAGGAGAGCGACAAAGTCTGCGTCGTATCGATCTCGACACCGAAGGGCATGGCGATGCGAAGATTCTGCTCGGCGATTTTCGTTTCCAGAATTTCGTGCGAACCGAGGTCTTCGCGATACCGGATTTCCGTCTTGATCGAACCGCCCTCGTTGACGGCGATATCTTCCGGGCGGATGCCGAGCTGGAATTTTCCTATGCCGGAATAGTTCGCCACGACCTGACCATCGGCCAGCCGCAGCACGGAACCATCGCCTTCGACCTGCAGGATGTTCATGGGCGGCGAGCCGATGAATTTGGCGACGAAGACGGACGCCGGATTGTGATAGATCGCCTTCGGCGTATCGAACTGCTCGATATGACCCTTATTGAGAATGAGGATACGGTCGGCCAACGTCATCGCCTCGACCTGATCGTGTGTCACGAACACGCTGGTCGCGCCAATGCGGCGATGCAGTTCGGCGAGTTCGACACGCATGTCATGACGCAGCTGCGCATCGAGGTTGGAAAGAGGTTCGTCGAACAGCAGCACGCCGGGCTCGCGAATGATGGCGCGGCCGATGGCGACACGCTGGCGCTGACCGCCGGAAAGCTGGCTCGGCTTGCGGGTGAGGTAATCGGCGAGACCGAGCATTTTGGCGACGGTTCCGACCCGCTCTGCCCGTTCGGCCTTGGAAACACCAGAGACTTTGAGACTGTAGGCCATGTTTTCGGCGACCGTCATATGCGGATAAAGCGCATAGTTCTGAAACACCATGGCGCAGCCGCGATGCTTTGGCTCCAGATCCTGCACTTCACGACCGCCGATGACGATTCGGCCAGCGGAGACGCGCTCCAGACCGGCGATCATCTGCAGAAGCGTGGATTTTCCGCAGCCCGATGGGCCGAGCACGACGGTGAATTCACCGGGACGCAAGGTCACGTCGATCGGCGGGATGATGGTGTTTTTGGCGTCATAGGATTTCGTGACGCCGATAAGCGCGATCTCGGCCGCGGCGGCGCGAATGGCTGTATCGATGGCGGTCATGGGATCATTTCTCCGAAAGAACGAGGCCCTGGACGAGAAAGCGCTGCAAAAGAGCGATCATCGTGAGCGGAACAAGGGAGACGAGCACGGCACCGGCCATGATCATCGGAAAGTCAGGCACCTGGCCGTCGGCATCCGGCACGAGACGGGCAAGGCCGACAACGGCGGTCTGCATGTCGGGCGTCGAGGCACCGACCAGCGGCCACAGATATTGCGTCCAGCCGCTGAGGAAGGTGAGCACGAACAGCGAGGCGAAACTGGTGCGGGCGAGCGGCAGAAGGATATCGATGAGGAAACGGATCGGCCCTGCCCCATCCATGCGCGCCGCCTTGAACAAATCCTTTGGCAGGGTCAGGAAAAACTGGCGGAACAGGAACGTGCCGGTGCCATGCGCCACAAGCGGCGCTACGAGGCCGAAACGGGTATCGAGCACACTGAGTTCGAGATGAACCGTGGACCCAAAAACCATCTCAATCAGGCTGTTGAGGTCTGTAAAATCGAGCACGGCATTCAACGGCGAAAAGATGTTGGACGCCACCTGATAGGTGGTGATGACGCGGATATCGAGCGGCAGCATGATGGTGGCGAGGATCAGTGCAAAGGCCACACCCGCCCAGCGAATGCGGAAATAGACGATCGCATAGGCAGACAGGAAAGACAGCGCGCAAGTGGCAAGCGCATTGGAGAAGGCCACGATCATGCTGTTGAGCATCTGCACCGGGATGCGCGTATCGTGGATGACCTTGCCCATATTGGCGAAGAGTTCGGTGCCCGGCACCCAGGCCAAACCGTTGCGCAGCATATATTCATAGGACTGCGAGGCGGTGGACAGCGTCAGATACAAGGGCCCGACGATATAGAGGATGCCGATGGCAAGTAGAATGCTGGCGGCGATGTTGATGGAACGTGCGTTTTCGACCATGGTTCAGCGCTCGTAATTGATGCGCCGGCCGAGGAAAAAGAACTGGCAGGCTGCGAGAATGAGGACGAAGACCATCAGGATGGCCGTCTGGGTGGAGGCGCCGGAAAGATCGAAACCGCGGAAGCCGTCAACATAGATCTTGTAGACCAGCAGCGTGGTCGAACCGCCCGGACCGCCGCCGGTAATGGTGTCGATCAGCGCGAAGACCGAGGTGATGCTTTCGGTGAATTCCAGAACGAAAGTCAGGAACAGCTGCGGCATGATCAGCGGCAGCTGCACATCGAAGATGCGGCGCCAGGGGCCGGCGCCATCCATGGCGGCGGCCTGATACATGGTCGGCGGGATCGAGCGCAGGCCCGCCAGCAGGATGACGAAATTGAACGGGATGCCGCTCCAGACATGCGCCGCCACCAGCGTGATGAATGCGTCCGTGCCATCGATGCCGGGGTTCCACAGGCCGGGAAACAGCGAATTGAGCGGCGCCATCAATCCCACGAACGGATTGAAGATGAAAGCGAAGACGACACCGATCGAGGCACCGGCAATACCTTTCGGCCAGACGAGAATGTTGCGGGCGGGATAGGACATGCCGATCTTGCGATCGGCGGCAATCGCCAGCATCAGCGGCACGACGACGGCGAGCGACGATGCCGTCAGCATGAAGATGACGGTGCGGCCGGTGGCGCCCCAGAATTCCGGATCGGAAAGCACGCGCTGAAAATTCTGCAGACCGACGAATTCCGAACCGCCGCCAAAAGGCTGTTCAAGGAAAAACGACCAGTAAAAGGCCTGAAAGACCGGCACATAAAAGAACAGCACGATCAGCAGCATCAGGGGGGCCAGCAACAGGACCGGCAGCCAGCGATGGCTGAACATGGAGGATTCCGACGACATGGATCACTTCCAGAAAAAGGAGAAGGCATGGGGCGAATAACCGCCCCATGCTTGAGAAGTCAGGAGGCGCGGATCAGGGAAGCTGCTTGCCCTTGTAGGTCTGCTCGAAACGGCGCAGCAGCTGGTCGCCGCGCTTCTTGGTGTTGTCGAGCGCCGCCTGCATGGTCTGCTGGCCGGCAAAGGCTTTCTGGGTTTCTTCCATGAAGACTTCGCGGAACTGCACGTAGAAACCGAGGCGGATGCCGCGCGTATCGGCGGTGGCCGGCTGGTTCATGGATTCGACACCAACCTTGGCCGTGGCATATTTTGGCGAGTTCGCCTCGTCGCTCTTGGCGATCACATCGAGAACGTCGGTCGTGACCGGTACGTAACCCGTCGCCGCCGTGAACGACATCTGCTGTTCCGGCTTGCGCAGGAAATCGAGGAACGCCTTGGCAGCCTCGATCTCAGGCTGCTTGTGACCCTTCATGATGTAGATGGACGCACCGCCGACAAAGGTGTTGTGGCGTTCATAACCCTTGTACATCGGTGCCATGGACACGGTCAGCTCGTACTTGCCGTCGAAAGCCTTGGAAGCGGCGGCGTAGGAACCCGAAGACTGTTCCATCATCGCGCATTCACCGGCATTGAAGGCGGCGGTGTAATTGCCGGCCTTGGTGTCGGCGGCGAGACGGACGAGGCCTTCCTTGCGCCATTCGACGAGGTTGGCGAGGTGTTTTGCGGCAAAGGTGGAGTTGATGACGTATTCCGCGTCGAGACCGTCATAACCATTGTGCTTGGTGGCGATCGGCAGACCGTGGCGGGCAGAGAACTGCTCGAGGATACGCCAGGTATCGCCATCGGTGACGAACGGGCAGGCATGACCGGCAGCCTTCAGCTTGCGGGCGGCCTCGATAATGCCTTCCCAGTCCGTCGGCGTCTCAGAGATGCCGGCTTTTTCAAGCTCGGTCTTGTTCGTGTAGAACAAAAGCGTCGAGGAATTGTAGGGCTGGGCGAACAGCTTGCCCTTCGAGGTTTCGTAATAGGCGCGGGCACCGGCGATATAGCTGTCCCACTTCACCTCGGGCATCAAATCCTGAACCGGCTCGACGGCACCGGACAGCATCAGGTCGAGCGTGCCGGCATCGAAGAACTGGATGAGAATCGGATGGTTCTTGGCGCGGTAGGCGGCAATCGCCTTCTGCATGGAGACTTCGTAAGAACCCTGGCCGACGCAATTGACCTTGTGTTCGCTCTGGGAGGCGTTGAAGGCATCGCATTGCGCCTTGATGGCCACTTCAACATTGCCGGTATTGCCATACCAGAATTCGATATTGGCGGCCTGTGCGGAACCCGCGCCTGCCATCACGGCGGCTACGGCCGCCAAAGTAAACCTGTTCATCATCGCCCTTGCCTTTTCGGGTGGACCAGGCCTCGCCCGATCTCTGACGGCGGGTTATTACACTTTGTGTGTAACACTTCCATGACGGCTAAAATGGCTTGAAACGATCCATATTCGCCGGTAAGCAGGCATAGGTTGCAGCGATATCGGTTCGCTTATTACACTTTTTCAGTAAGGTCTTGCGGCGTGTCAGGTGGCTATGTCCCGGAATCTTTGATTGCCCAGCGCTTTTTGCGCGTGAACGAGAAGACCGTCGTCTCCTCCAACGAGCGAAAGTTGCTGCAACTGATCTGGCGCAATCCCGGCATTTCGCGCTCCGAGATCACCGGACATACCGATCTGACCCAGCAATCGGTTCACCGCATTCTCGACCACCTTGCGGAACGCAACATCATTCGGCTGGGCACGGCCAAACCGGGCCTGGGGCGTGGCCAGCCCAGCCCCATGCTGCACCTGAATGGCGATCATGCCTATTCCTGCGGCATCTCGGTCAATACCGATATCATCGGCATATGCCTGACAAATCTGGCCGGCAAAATTCTCGGTGAACGGGAAGTGCCGCTACGCGAAACGACGATGCATCAGGCGCTGCAACTGGTGAAGCGGCAGGTCGTCGAACTGCAACGGCAAAACAATCTGGCCGAAGAGGACCTTTTCGGAATCGGCTTTGCAATTGCCGGCTATCACGTCGATGGCACGCGCCACAATGCGCCGCTGCCGCTTCACGAATGGTCGATGATCGAACTTGGCCCTATTATCACCGACCTGTTTGACCGGCCGGCATGGGTCATCAACGGCGGAAAATCCGGTGCCATAGCCGAATCGATGTTCGGGATCGGCCGTTATATCCGACATTTCGCCTATCTCAGCTTCAACTACGGCTTTGGCGGCGGCGTGATCATCGATGGCGAACTGCTGCAGGGCGGCAATGGCAATGCCGGCGAGTTTTCCGGACTTTACGATGAAATCGAAACGGAGCGGCGGCCCGCGCTGCAACATCTGATCGATGGCGTGAACAGGAACGGCATCAACGTTCCTTCCATCCACTACATGCGCCGCCACTTCGATCGCAACTGGCCGGGCGTTTCGGACTGGGTTGACGACGTGACGCCGGCCTATATCCGCCTCGTCAACGCCATTCGCGCCACGCTCGATCCGCAGGCGATCGTGTTCGGCGGCCAGATTCCGCCTGCACTGGCGACAATGTTGATCGAGCGGACAAAGATTTTCGACCGCCCCCGTTATGGCGTGCACCGGGGCGGCCCAAAACTGATCGTGTCGGAGATCGTCAGCGACGCCGCCGCCATGGGAGCGGCCATCATGCCGTTCCGCCGAATGTTTTATTAGGGCGGCTCAGCTTGCCTTCAGCGGAGCCATGCCCTGCACCTACATGGCGCCGAACAGGGCCTTCTGGGCAATCTTCAACGCGCCGATCGCATCGTGACGGCTCTGCGCCTCCTTCAGTGCATCGATATCCAGCGCATCGAGCCCCTTGTCGGCAGCCTTGAGGAAATCGATGGCGTGATTGGCGGTTTCGACGCTGTCTTCGCGGAACGGAAACTGGTCGAGTTGCCACACGCCTTCCCACTTGTTCTTGCGCAGCACATAGAAGAACTCGAACAGCTCGATCGGGTGCAGGCTGCCGGCGACGAGATCGTCGTCCCATGAACGATAGTTGTCGTTCACGTCCATGCCGAACAGGCGACCGTAATCGATGGCAAGCTGGGCGCTGTCGGCGGCCGATTCCCCGCCCATGATCGCGTGCCCGAAATCGAGCAGGATACCGACATTCGGCAGGCCGATCTTTTCGATGCCGAGAAGGGTGCGGGCGACCGACCCGAAACTCATGCGCACACGCGGTTCGCGCGGCTTGTATTCGATGACGAATTTCAGATCCGGGTTTTCGCTGGCAAGCTGTCCGACGCCATCCAGAGAATGTTTCCAGAGCGTGCCGTAATCAACCTGGAACGGATAGTCCCAGCCATCCTGCCCCGGCCAAAGTTTGACGTAATCGGCGCCGAAATAACGGACCTGATCGCAGGCTTCCGTGACCAGTTCATGCGTGCGGCGGCGCACACCGGCATCCGGGTTGGTGAAGGAGCCCTTTACGAATTCGCGGGTGTAGATTTCCGGCGTGATGCCGATGACGCCGAGCTTGTTACGATCCAGCGCCTCTTTCACCTGGGCATTGGAAAAATCGCCGCCGAAAAAGGGATAGTTGATATCCACCACCGACAGATCCCTGACCTGACCGGCCAGATCGATCGCCTCGATAACGCTGCGCGGCGTGCCGTAGCCATCCGTGGCGTAACGATCGAGATAGGTCGCGAAATGCCAGATACCGGCGCCAAAACGTTGTGTCGTCATAGGTCTCCTCCCAGTCATTGGACAGCGCACGCGCGGGCTTTCGCACCCGCAGTCGCGGTGCCGTTACACGTGCTTTATGAAATCGCTTCGAAACGAACCTGCCACCTAACCCCTCCCAGGCGCGGCAAAGATCACGACAGCATTTTTGTTTGCTTTCGATCTCTTTCGATTATCGCCAAACTTGCACAAGTCGAACTGGCTCTCAACATTTTTTTCACGACGCAGGACACAACGCACCCGCAAAATCATGCGGCAGCGCAGCATTTCTCCCGAATTTAGCGTTCACGACTTCATGAAACCGCAGGTTTCAAAACCATATTGACAATAATCGAAAGTGATCGATAGTTTCCGCATGGGCTACTGGAGGGTGGCCCGGACAATGGGAGGTCCTGATGAAACTGACGAAGCGTCTTTTGATGTCCGTCGTTGCGCTTGGCATTGCCGGCGTGATGTCCGGTGCGGCCTATGCCGCAGATACGATTGCAATCATTACACCCAGCCATGACAATCCGTTCTTCAAGGCGGAAGCCGACGGCGCAGTGGCGAAGGCGAAGGAACTGGGTTACGCGACCATGGTGCTCGTCCATGATGATGACGCCAACAAGCAGAGCGAGCTGTTCGACAGCGCCATTGCCGCTGGCGTGAAGGCGATCATCCTCGACAATGCCGGTGCGGACGCATCCGTCGCCGCCGTGCAGAAGGCCAAGGACAAGGGCATTCCGTCCTTCCTGATCGACCGAGAAATCACCACTACGGGCGTCGCGGTCTCGCAGATCGTTTCGAACAACTATCAGGGCGCGCAGCTGGGCGCTGAAGAGTTCGTCAAGCTGATGGGCGAGAAGGGCAATTATGCCGAACTTCTCGGCAAGGAATCCGACACCAATGCCGGCATCCGCTCGCAGGGTTATCACGATGTCATCGACCAGTATTCCGACATGAAACTGGTGGCCAAGCAGACGGCGAACTGGTCGCAGACCGAAGCCTATACGGTGATGGAATCCATGCTGCAGGCACATCCCGACATCAAGGGCGTGATCTCCGGCAATGACACGATGGCGATGGGTGCCTATGCGGCACTGGAAGCTGCCGGCCGCAAGGATGTCATCGTCGTCGGCTTCGACGGATCGAACGACGTGCGCGATTCGATCAAGAAGGGCGGCATCAAGGCGACCGTGCTGCAGCCTGCCTACCAGCAGGCCCAGAACGCCGTCGAGCAGGCTGACAAATATATCAAGACCGGCTCTACCGGGCTTGAAGAGAAGCAGTTGATGGATTGCATTCTCATCAACGCCGACAATGCCGACAAGCTCGAGACATTCGCGCTCAAGCCGTAACGTACCGCCATTTTCCCACCCGGAGCCAACGCTCCGGGTGGCTCTTGCTTTACAAGAAAGTGCGGAAACCCATGAAAATCATGAGCCTGCTTGCGGCAAGTCTGCTTGTCGCGTCCCTTTCCGGCTGCAAACTGGTCAAAACCGATACGGACGAGGCCGGCGGCACCGCTGTCGATCCGATTGCCGAAACCGTCGAGACGACGTTCGACGCCAAACTCGTTCCCGCCTTAAGCGAGAAAGCGGTTGACCTTGCTGCCCTGCAGGACGCCATCAAGGGCGGACTGGACAAGGCCGGCGAGAGCCATGGCACGCGTGTCGGCGGCGCCGGTGGCGGCTGGAATTTTGCAGTGAAGGGAAGCGCAGCTGTTGTCGAGGAGAACCGGCAATCGAAAGCGGCAACGGCCGATATCGATCTCGATGGCGACGGAAAGGCGGATGCGACATTGCAGCTTGGCCCGGTCATCAAGGGCACGGCTCTTCGCGACACGACAGCGCTCTACGATTTCTCGACGTTTCGCGACCAGATCGAATACGCAAAACTCGGTCGCGCGCTGAACGACAAGGCCGTATCGAAGCTTCCGGGCGCCGATACTGCACTGAAAGGCAAACGCATCGATTTCCTCGGCGCGGTGGTGATCCGCTCCGCCAGCGAAAAGCCGCTTGTCATGCCGGTGTCGATCGAGGTGGCGCCATGAGCGATGCATCCGACGAAGCGCATCCGATCGGCCTGAAAATCCGCAACGGATCCAAAATCTATCCCGGCACGCAGGCACTGAAAGACGTCGATTTCGACCTTCGAATGGGCGCCGTCAATGTGCTTGTTGGCGAAAACGGCGCCGGCAAATCGACGCTGATGAAGGTGATTGCCGGCGTCGAACAATTGAACGGCGGCACGATCGAACTCGATGGTGTCGAGGTGACGTTTGCCGACAAATCCGATGCTGCAAAACACGGCGTCGGCATCGTATTCCAGGAACTCAACCTGTTTCCCAACCTGACGGTGGCGGAGAACATCTTTGTCGGCCACGAAAAGACACGCGGCGGCATTCATATCGACCGGCGGGCGCAACGGGCGGCGGCGGCGGCGCTGATGAAGCGACTGGAACAGGATATCGATCCGAACGCACCGCTCGGAAACCTGCGGATCGGCCAGCAGCAGATCGTCGAGATCGCCAAGGCGCTGGCGGAAAACGCCCGCATCCTGATCCTTGATGAGCCGACCTCGGCGCTTTCCGCGACTGAAGTCGAGGTTCTTTTCAGGGTCATCAACGACCTCAAGAAACAGGGTGTCGGCATTGTCTATATCTCGCACCGGCTGGAAGAACTGATCCGCATCGGTGACTACATCACCGTTCTGCGCGATGGCGCCATTACCGGTTCGCGCTCGATGCAGGGCGTCGATATCCCGTGGATCGTCGCCAACATGATCGGCAGCGCGTCCAAGGATTTTCCGAAAACCGTGGGCCACGACATGGGTGGTGAAGTGTTCCGGGTGGAAAACATCTGCCTGCCGAGCCCTGCCGGCGGTTATGCCGTCGATCACATGTCGCTTTCCGTGCGCGAAGGCGAAATCGTCGGCCTTTACGGGCTGATGGGTGCCGGCCGTTCCGAACTGCTGGAATGCATCATGGCCCAGCATCCCAATTCCTCCGGCCAGCTTTTTATAAGTGGTAAACCGCTGAAGGAAAGAAGTGTGGCGGGACGCATCCGGCGCGGGCTGGCGCTGATCCCCGAGGATCGCAAGCGCGATGGCCTCGTGCAGATCATGACCATCCGCGAGAACCTGACCTTGTCGTCGCTTGCCGATTTTACCCGCGGTTTTCACCTCAGTCTAAAGGCGGAGGCGACAAAGGCAGCGGAATTCGTCAAGCGCATGGCGATCAAGATCGCCAGCCTCGAACATCCCGTGTCCAGTCTTTCCGGCGGCAACCAGCAGAAGGTGGTGATCGGCAAGGCGCTGATGACAAGGCCAAAGATCCTTCTGATGGACGAACCGTCGCGTGGCATCGATATCGGCGCCAAGGCGGAAATCTTTCGTACCATGCGCAAGCTCGCCGCAGACGGGCTCGGCATTCTGTTTGTCACCTCCGATCTGGAAGAGGTTCTGGCCCTTTCCGATCGCATTCTCGTCATGGCGAATGGCCGGCTGACCGGACAGTTTCCGGCCGGCGCAAGTGCGGCGGACGTCGTTTCTGCGGCAACACCCAATCTCAACAAGGTTGAACTTTCATGAGCAGCACCGACGCCGCAGGCAACGTCAAGACCGTCATCGGAGGACATCGCTCCCGCACATCGGCGCTGTTGCTGCTTTTGCATATGCGCACTTTCGTGGCGCTGATCCTCGTTTTCACCTTTTTCGCCATCGCCGCCCCGAATTTTCTGACGATGGGCAATATGCTGATCATTTCCAAGCATGTGGCGCTGAACGCGCTGCTTGCGATCGGCATGACCTTTGTCATCATCGCCGGCGGCATCGATCTGTCGGTCGGCTCGATCGTCGGGCTGTGCGCCATGGTAGCGGGTTATCTGGTGCTTTACGGCATCGATCTCGGTTTTCTCGGCCTCGCCTACAGCATCCAGTTCAACACGATCGAGATCTGCATGATCGTGCTGGTGGTGGGTATCTTCATAGGCTGGATAAACGGGCTGCTGATTACCAAGCTGAATGTCGCGCCCTTCATCGCGACGCTCGGCACGCTTTATGTCGCGCGCGGTGCAGCCCTTCTGTTTTCCGAGGGGCGAACCTTTCCCAATCTTGCCGGCAACCCGGAATACGGCTCGGACACGTTTCGCATCATCGGCTCCGGCACGCTTCTCGGCCTGCCGGTATCGGTGTGGATCATGGTCGCGGTGGCATTGATTGCGGCCTATCTCGCCACACGGACACCGCTTGGCCGGCACATCTACGCCGTTGGCGGCAATGAGCGGGGGGCCGCCCTTTCCGGCGTGCGTGTCGATCGCATCAAACTGTTTGTCTACATGTTTTCCGGTCTTTGCGCCGCGTTCGTCGGTCTGATCATCTCGTCGCAGCTGCAGGCAAGCCACCCGGCGACGGGTGAAACATTCGAGCTCAACGCCATCGCTGCGGCCGTTCTCGGCGGCACGTCGATGTCGGGCGGTCGAGGCCGCATAGCCGGCACGATCGTCGGTGCCTTCGTCATCGGCATCCTGGCCGACGGCCTGATCATGATGGGCGTCTCGTCCTTCTGGCAGACCGTGATCAAGGGCCTCGTCATCATCGCCGCCGTCGTGGTCGATCAGGTTCAGCAGAAACTGCAGGCCCGCGTCGTGCTGCAGCAGAACGCCAACTGAGCATTTGATGACACGAACCGATGCTTGTAAGACGTGAAGCAGAGTCGATCACTTTCGATTGATTGCGAATTCCGAGTTCAGGCAGGACCAGATGGAAGCAAAAGACGAGCAAGATGCGTCGGAATCGATGGTCGGACTTCTGTCCGAACCGAGACGCCGCCGCATTCTCGAATGGCTTCAGGAAGAAGGGTCGGCGCGCGTCAGGGAACTGGCCGGTGCCTTCCGGGTATCGGAAGCCACCATCCGCCAGGATCTCGAAAGACTGGAAAACGACGGCTTCATCACCCGCGAGCATGGCGGCGCCTATCTGAACAGCATTGCCCCCCAGACCGGAACCATGACACTCCACCATCAGGAGAACATGGACAAAAAGCGTCGGATCGGCGCGCTGGCGGCAAGCCTCGTCAAGGATGGAGAAACGCTGATCCTCGACGCCGGCACGACGACGACCGAAATCGCCACAAGGCTGACCAGCCGTCGTGACCTGACGCTGATCACCAATGCGCTCAATATCGCGATCATTCTCGGATCGGTGCCGAGCTTTGCCGTTCATATGCCGGGCGGCCAGTTCAAGTCACCGACGCTGTCGCTTTCCGGTGACAAGTCGGTCGAATATTTTCGCAACATCTTTGCCGGGAAACTGTTCCTCGCCACCGCCGGCGTGGCGCTCGATGCCGGCCTGACCTATCCGAGCTTCGCCGACCTGCAACTGAAGGAAGCGATGATCAAGGCGGCGGCGCATGTCTATCTCGTCGCCGACAGCACCAAGATCAACCGCTCGTCCTTCACTCGCCTCGGCTCGCTGGACGTGATCCATTCCTTCATCACCGATGACGGGATTTCCGACCGCGATGCCAAAGAGTTCGAAAAACGCGGCATCGAACTGCTGATCGCGAAATAGCGTAACCTGCGCCGCAACCGGACCTTCGACTCTCTCACTTTGCGCAACGACGGTGCGGCCCGCAAAAGCCCTCCCCAGAAAATCAACCGTCTTCAGCGCCGGGTCCGCCCCGCATGACACGTCAGGTGCATGGCGCCGATCGCGGCCGGTTTCTTTGCAGGCATCCTGCGGTTTTCCGTTATTTTATTTACGCGCGACTTCAAAAATATTGACGCGCGTAAATTTTAGGACATATGTATGCATATCCGCCGGTCAGAGGAGGCCCGCCGGCCGGATGTGTGCTCATAAGGCCTTGATCGACGGGGAGGAATAAAATGACCCTCAAGAATTTCGCAAAGACGCTGCTGGTTTCCGCCAGCCTTTCGCTTGCCGCCGTTGCGGCTCATGCCGAAGGCATCGGCGCTTCGCTGCTCACCCAGCAGCATCCTTTCTATAACGAGCTTGCCAAGGCGATCACCGCTGAAGCCAAGGCCAAGAACGTGTCGGTCGAAATCTCGATCGCCAACCAGGACCTCAACAAGCAGCTCGCCGATATCGAAGACTTCATCGTCAAGGGCGTCGACGTCATCATCATGTCGCCGGTCGACAGCAAGGGCGCACTCGCAGCCGTTGCCCGCGCGGAAGCCGCAGGCATCAAGGTCATTACGGTAGACGTCCCGGTCGAAGGCGCCAAGGTCGCCTCCTATATCGGCACCGACAACTATGCCGGTGGTGTGAAGGCTGGGGAACTGATGGCCGAACAGTTGGGCGGCAAGGGCGAAGTCGCGATCATCGACTACCCGCTGGTGCAGTCGGTGGTGAACCGCGTCAACGGCTTCAAGGAAGCCATTGCCAAGCACCCGGACATCAAGATCGTGTCGATCCAGACCGGTATTACCCGCGCCGAAGCGCTGGCCGTTGCCCAGAACATGCTGCAGGCCAACCCGGAAATCACCGGCATCTTCGGTTTCGGTGACGATGCGGCTCTCGCTGCCGCCGTTGCCGTCAAGTCTTCCGGCCTGACCGGCAAGGTCAAGGTCATCGGCTTCGACGGCATGCCGGAAGCCATCAAGGCAGTTGATGCCGATCCGGATTTCGTCGGCGTCATCCAGCAGTTCCCGGACCAGATGGGCAAGCTCGCCGTCGAAACCGCGATCAAGCTGAAGGCGGGCGAGGAAGTTCCGGCTGAACAGCCGATCGTGCCCGGCGTTTACACCAAGAAGCAGTAAGCCCTCCCAGGACGCTCTGCGCATGAGGCAGTCTCCGCGTGGAGACTGCCTCCCTCCGGTGGTCCGCTTACCCCAGCGCGGACCACCGGAAATCTGCAGGTCTTTCGAAGCTCTGCATGATCAGGAATAGGGAGCCGCTTCCGGCGCGATGATCGCGCGAGGCGCTCGTAGATAAGGTGACGCCATGGCAATTTCAGGCGACAAGGTGATCCTCGAAATCAGGGACATGTCGAAGGAATTCGGCGCGGTCAAAGCGCTGAAGACCATGCAGCTTTCGGTTAGGCCGGGACGTGTTCACACGATCCTCGGCGAAAACGGCGCAGGCAAATCGACGCTGATGAAGATTCTCGCCGGCGTTTATCAGCCGACGACGGGATCGATCGTGCTTGATGGCCAGCCTTATGCGCCCAGCAACCCGCAGGATGCCGCTAGGGCCGGCCTCACCATCGTGTTTCAGGAACTCAGCCTCTGCAACAACATGACCGTTGCGGAAAACATTCTGGCGACCCGCGAACCGTCGCGCGGCGGTTTCATCAATGACAAAGCTCTTGTTCGTAAAGCCGCCGAACTGGTGAAGGAACTCGGCCTTCCGGTTTCCGTCACCGATCAGGTCGGTGATTTGTCGATTGCGCAGCGCCAGCTGGTCGAGATCGCCAAGGGGCTGAGCATCGACGCCAAGGTCGTCATTCTCGATGAGCCGACTTCGTCGCTCAGCGACAGCGAAGCCGAAATCCTGTTTGAGATCATCGGCCGCCTGAAAGAAAAGGGCGTCGCCATCATCTACATTTCTCACCGCATGGAAGAGATCATGCGGTTGAGCGACGACATTACCGTCGTGCGTGACGGCAGCTATATCACCACGCGCGACAAGACCGAGGTGACCATCGCCGAACTGATCGCGCTGATGGTCGGCCGCGACATGAACGAGATCTATCCGCCACGTGACGTGGCTGCCCCGGCCAGCACGGAAAAGCCGGTTCTCGCCGTCAACGGTTTGTCGCGCAGCGAAGAGTTCGAAAACGTCTCCTTCGATATCCGCCCCGGTGAAATTCTGGGCTTTTTCGGCCTGATCGGCTCCGGCCGTTCGGAGGTGATGAACACGCTGTTCGGCATGGCCCACGCTTCCGCCGGCACGGTTGCCATCGACGGCGCACAAGTCAAAATCACCTCGCCCGTCGAGGCCATCGAGCGCCGCATCGGCTTCGTCACGGAGAACCGCAAGGAAGAGGGCCTCGTTCTCAGCCACAGCGTCGAGAGCAATATTTCCATGGTGGCGCTGGACGGGTTTTCGAGCCTGTTCGGTTTCCTCAAGCGCAAGCGCGAACGCGATGCCGCCAAGGCTGAAGTCGCGCGCCTTTCCATCAAGACCGCTTCGCTCGACACCATTGCCGGCTCGCTGTCGGGCGGTAACCAGCAAAAAATCGTGCTGGCCAAATGGCTGCTCACAAAGCCAAAGATCCTCATCCTCGATGAGCCCACACGTGGCGTCGATGTCGGCGCCAAATTCGAAATCTACAAGATCATCCGCCAGCTGGCGGCGGAAGGCACGGCAATCCTGCTCGTGTCCTCCGAACTTCCGGAAGTCATCGGCATGAGCGACCGCGTCGTCGTCATGAGCGAGGGCAAGGTCACGGCGATTGCCGACCCTGACCAGATGACACCGGAGAAGATCATGCACTTTGCCACGGGATTTGCATCATGAGTGACAAGAGCGCAGCCAGCGCCGCCTTCAAACAGGTCATGAAACAGTATGGCGGTATCTTTTTATCGCTCATCGTTCTGTGCGTGATTTTTTCCGTCACCAACGGCCGCTTCATGTCGGTGGCCAACTTTCTGAACATCCTGCAGCAGGTGTCGGTCATCGCCATTGCCGCCTTCGGCATGACCTGGGTCATTCTGCTCGGTGAAATCGACCTTTCGATCGGCTCGATCATTGCGGTTGCCGGCATGGTCGGCGCGCAGTGTTTTGCCTTCGGCATGAGTTTCGTGCCGGCGCTGATCCTGACGATTGCGGCAGGTGCCCTGCTCGGCCTCGCCAACGGCGTGCTGACGGCGAAATTCCTGTTGCCGTCCTTTATCGTCACGGTCGCGACCATGGGCATCTATCGCGGCATGGTCAGCCTGCCGACAAACGGTGCGCCGGCGATGATCATGGAACCGAGCTGGACCGCCATCGGCACCCAGAGCTTTATCGGCATCCCGATCGTCATCTGGGTCGTGGCAGTGCTCTTCCTGTTCAACCATATCCTCTTGAGCAAGACCAAATTCGGCCGCCGCGCTTACCTGACCGGCGGCAACCGCGAGGCAGCACTTTATTCCGGCATCAAGGTCGATCGCCTGAAGATCATCATCTTCATGATCTCCGGCGTGATGGCGGCGATCAGCGGCGTGCTCCTCTCCTCGCGCCTGTTTTCCGCCCAGACCAATGCCGGCATGAGCTATGAACTGGATGCGATTGCCGCAGCCGTTCTCGGCGGCACCAGTTTGGCCGGCGGCGTCGGCACCATGATCGGCACGCTGATCGGCGCTTTGATCATCGGCGTTCTCAACAACGGCATGAACATGCTGTCGGTGCCTTATTTCTACCAGCTCATCGTCAAGGGCCTCGTCATTCTGGTCGCCGTCTATCTCGATGTGCGCTCGAAACGAGCCAAGCAGTAATCAGTAGAGCAAGAAGCCCATGTCGAAAATTCTCACCATCGGCGAAATCCTGGTCGAAATCGTCGCCACCAATCGCGGCAACGGCTTTCGTGAAGCCGTGCCGTTGATCGGCCCGTTTCCTTCGGGCGCACCGGCCATTTTCATCGATCAGGTCGGCAAGCTCGGTCAGGAATGCGCCATCATCTCGCGCGTCGGCGATGACGATTTCGGCTGGGTCAATATCAACCGCCTCACCGAAGATGGCGTCGATGTCTCCGGCATCGAAGTGCTGCCCATGGGCACAACCGGCAGCGCCTTCGTGCGTTACCGGGAGGATGGCGGCCGCAACTTCGTTTTCAACATCCGCAACAGCGCCTGCGGCGAGATTGCACTGTCGGACAAGACGCTCGCACTCATCGACACCTGCACGCATATGCATGTCATGGGCACAGCGCTCTACGCGCCAAGCGTCGTCACCAGCATTTTGACTGCCGTCGAACGCATCAAGGCGGCCGGTGGCACCGTTTCCTTCGATCCGAACCTGCGCCCCGAAATTCTCGACAGCCCCGGCATGCGCGAAGCGCTGCAGACGGTTCTGTCCAAGACCGACCTGTTCATGCCGAGCGGCGAGGAACTGTTCCTGTTCGCCGAGGCGAAGACGGAAAAGGAAGCCGTCGCCGAACTCTTGGCCAAAGGCATCAAGGCCATCGTCGTCAAGCGCGGCGACAAGGGCGCCAGCTATTTCGACAGGGACACTCAGGTCGATCTCGACAGTTACAAGGTCGAGGAAATCGACCCGACCGGTGCGGGCGACTGTTTTGGCGCAACCTTCGTCACCTTCTGGCTGAAGGGCATGCACCCGGCCGAAGTGCTGCGATATGCCAATGCCTCGGGTGCCCGCGCCGTCACCAAAGCCGGTCCGATGGAAGGTGCCTCCACCCGCGCCGAACTCGACGCACTCATTCAAGCGCAAGGAAATGCCTGACATGCAAAAGAGCTATCTCACCGACATCGCCAACTGGCAGGACGGTTCCGGCGTCAAGGGCATTCCGTCGATCTGCTCAGCGCATCCGCTGGTCATCGAAGCCTCCATGCTGCATGCCATGAAGCAGGATGCGCATCTGCTGGTCGAAGCCACCTGCAATCAGGTCAATCAGGATGGCGGATACACCGGCATGACGCCGGCGAATTTCCGCGCCTTTGCGGAAGGCATTGCCAAGAAGGCCGGTTTCCCGATCGAAAAGCTCATCCTTGGTGGCGACCATCTTGGCCCAAACCCGTGGAAAAACCTTCCCGCCGAAGAGGCGATGGCAAAAGCCTGCGTGATGATCGAGGCCTTTGCACTGGCCGGTTTCACCAAGCTGCATCTCGATACCAGCATGGGCTGCGCCGGTGAACCGGTGGCCCTACCGGATACGCTGACGGCTGAACGCGCCGCGCGTCTTGCCGCCGTTGCCGAGGCGGCCTTAAAGGGTTCGGATGGCGTCAAGCCCGTCTATATCGTCGGCACCGAAGTGCCGATCCCCGGCGGTGCGATGGAGGAACTCGACGAGCTCGAAGTGACCAAGCCGGGCGCTGCCCGCGAAACCATCGCCGTGCATGCCAAGGCGTTTGAAGCCGCCGGCGTAACGGACGCATTTTCGCGCGTTGTCGGTGCCGTCGTTCAGCCGGGCGTTGAATATGGCAACGAGAATGTCATTCCCTACGCACCGGAAAAGGCCAAGGCGCTGAGCGCCACGCTGTCCGACATGCCAGGCATGGTGTTCGAAGCCCATTCCACCGATTACCAGACCCGCGAAATGCTGCGCCAGCTGGTGCTGGACGGTTTTGCCATCCTGAAAGTCGGTCCCGGCCTGACGTTTGCGCTGCGCGAAGCGTTTTATGGTCTGGATCAGATCGCCGAATTCCTTTTTGCCGGCAAACGTTCGGAAACGCTGATCGCCACCGTCGAACGCGTGCTGACGGCGGACCCGAAAAACTGGGACAAATACTACCACGGTTCGGAATCTGACAAGCACATCCAGCGCCATTTCAGCTACAGCGACCGCATCCGCTACTACTGGCCGCAGCCGGAAATCGATGCTGCCGTGAAGGAGCTTTTTGCGCTTCTGGACGGTGTCGAAATCCCCGAAACGCTGATCAGCCAGTATCTCACCGGCGCTTATGTATCGGTGCGTGACGGCAAGGTTCAGCCGAAGGCTCGTGACCTCGCTCTTGCCGCAGTCGATCGCGTGCTGGAAGATTATTTCGAAGCCTGCCGCGCCTGAAACACGCGGCTTGCATGGACTCGGAAGTTTTGATTGAACTGCGTCCATAATTTAAATCGATTAGCAAACCGGGTGGGACGCCAATGTCAGATAAACCCATCAAGACGCCCATCAAAACGATGGAGGACTTTTCCGAGTTTGTCGGACTGTCCCGCCCGACCGTGTCCAAATTTTTCAACGACCCGAATTCGGTGCGTGCCAAGACGCGCGGCCTGATCGAGGCGGCGCTGAAGGAAAGCGGTTTTCGACCGAACATGTTCGCCGTCAATCTCAACCGCCGGCGCAGCAACATCATCGGCATCATCATCCCGAATTCGACCGATCCGTTCTACATGGCGCTGACCCGCCGCGTCGAACTGATCGCCAATGC
The DNA here is from genome assembly GCF_030811685.1 of Neorhizobium huautlense. Taxonomy (GTDB): domain Bacteria; phylum Pseudomonadota; class Alphaproteobacteria; order Rhizobiales; family Rhizobiaceae; genus Neorhizobium; species Neorhizobium huautlense_A. The sequence goes on from NZ_JAUSRF010000001.1 coordinate 55,033, forward strand.
CGCCGGATTTCTCGCCTTCGTGCTGTCGTCGGACGGCAATGCGGAAATCGAGGCACGGGCCATCGAAACGCTGAAATCGATGAACGTCGCCGGTGCCATCATCGCCCCGCTCGGCGTTCAGTCGCAGCATGAAACGCTGAAGGCGCTCGGCGAATCCATCGCGCTGGTTTACGTGGACTCGCCGCTGGACGAGACCTCCCCCTTCGTCGGCACCAATAACCGCCAGAGCTTTCAGTTGATCGTCGATTATCTGGTCCGCTCGGGCGAGCCGCCCTGCTACCTCGGCATGCCGCCGGTCAACACCAATGCCGCGACGCGCGAGACCGCCTATGTCGAGGCGATGCGGCAGTTGAAGATGGAGCCGGTCTTGTTGGAAACAACGCATGACGGCAACTGGGATTTCGAACGTTTTGGTTACGAGGAAACCACAAGGTTTCTGAACGCTGGCGGTTTCCCGACGAAAACCATTCTCTGCGCCAACGACCGCGTCGCATTCGGCGCCATTTCGGCGGCCTATCAGCATGGGTTGAAGATCGGCCAGTCTGCCGGCAGCGATATCCGCATCGCCGGCCATGACGATCATCCGCTGTCGCGTTACGCCTGCCCGCCGATCACCACGGTTGCGCAGAATTATAACGAGATCGGCCGTCTGGCGATGGATCTGCTGTTCCGCAAGCTTGATGAGCTAGAGGGCGCGGAAGCGACGGCCGAAAGCGAGCGTATTCTTCTTAACGCGGAAATCATGCTGCGCGAATCCGCGTGATGTTTTCTACAAAGCTTGCCCCGAGAGAATGAGCCTTTTGCCGGTTCGCTCCGGCAATGGCGGCAGCACGGCCGCATGCAGAAGCCGCGAGGCCGGATGCGTCATCCCGGCGCAATCCGCCACCATGCTTTCCTCGACGATGCGCCCCTCGTCCATGACGAGGCAGCGGGATGCAAAACCCCTGACCAATCTCAGGTCATGCGTGACGAACAGATAGGCGATGCCATTTTCGCGCTGCAGGCGGGCAAGAAGCGTAAGCGCGGAAGCCTGCAGATGGATATCGAGGTTGGAGACGGCCTCATCGAGGATGATCAGCCTGGGATTGACCGCCAGCGCGCGGGCGATGCAGACACGCTGCAACTGCCCGCCGCTCACCTGCCCCGGCAGGCGGTCGGCAATGTCCGGCGGCAATTCCACCATGTTCAGCAGTGTCCGGATACGGTCCTGCCTCTGACCCTGATCAAGTGACGTCAGGTGCCGCAACGGTTCTGCGATGATATCCCGAATGGTGAAACGGGCATTCACCGCGCTCGGACTGTCCTGAAAAACGAGCTGGACATCCCGGCGAAACGCCTTGATGTCCGAACGATCGAGACCTGAGACCGGCTTGTCGCGAAACAGCACCTCGCCCGTCGTCGGTTGTTCGAGACCGGCCAGCAGCCGCGCCAGCGTGCTCTTGCCGCATCCGCTGCGCCCAAGCAGCGCCACCGTTTCGCCCTCCCGAACAGACAGGGAGATATCCTGCAACACCGTCTTTCCGGCACTTGCACCGACCAGCGAATGGGTTCGGTAGATTTTTCCGAGATTGCTGGCACTGATCAGGCTCATGCAATTGCCTCCATGCCGTAAAGCGACAGATGCGCGTTGACCAGCATTCGCGTGACCGGATGTCCGGGCTGATGAAAGATGGTCATCACCGGCGCCTGTTCGACCAGACGTCCGTGATCGAGCACGGCGACATCATCGGCAAGTCTCGCCACCACGCCCATGTCGTGGGTGACAAGAAGAACGCCGAGGCGGCGTTCCTCTACCAGTTTTTCGAGAAGTTCGAGGATACGCATCTGTACGACGAGATCGAGATCCGTCGTCGGTTCGTCGGCAAAAAGAAACGGTGCATCGCCCAGAAGCGCGAGCGCGATCATCATCCTCTGCAACATGCCGCCGCTCATCTCGAACGGGTGCAAGCTCAGGACGGCTTTCACCTCCTCCAGTCCGGCTGCCTGCATGCAATGGGCAATACGGTCCTCGGCGTCAGCACCCATTGTGCCGAGAGCGCGCAAGGTCTCGGCTGCGTGATCGCGCATGGTCCGCACGGGATTGAAGGCGCTTCGCGGGTTCTGCATGATGGACGCGACGTGACGTCCGCGTAGCGCCGTCGCACCGTATGGAACATCATCTATCGTCACGCGCCCGGCGGCCATTGTCACGCCGGGCGGCAGGACACCGAGTGCCGCCGAACAGGTCATCGACTTGCCGGAACCGCTTGCGCCGACAAGCGCAAGGATGCGACCTTGCTGAACGGCGAGAGAAAGGTCATCGACGAGAATGTGGCGCTGTCCGTCGATCACGGCGGTCGCGGTCAGGCCTTCGATGGCGAGTGTCTGGCCGGTCAATGACTGTGCTCCGCCTTGAGATGCGGATCGAGACGATCGCGCAGAAAATCTCCCAGAATGTTGAAGGCCATGACGCTCAGGAACAGCGCCAGTCCCGGCCACAGGATCAACATCGGCGCCGTCCAGACGAACTGGCGTGCATCGCTGATCATCACGCCCCATTCAGCCGTCGGCGGCGTGACGCCCAGTCCGAGGAAGGAAAGGCCGGACACATGCAGCATGATGTGGCCGACATCGAGCGTCGCCAGAACCACAAGCTGCGAGAAGGTCGCGGGAAGGAGATGCTCGACAAAGGTCCGGATCGGTCCCGCACCGCTCATGCGCGCGGCAAGCAGAAACTCCCTGTGCCGCAGCGACATGACGATGCCACGCACGATGCGCGCGTACCACGCCCAATGCGAAAGCGCGATCGCGAGGATGACATTCACCAGCCCGGTGCCGAGCACACCGACCATGAACAGGGCAAGCACCAGCGTCGGGAAGGTCAGGAAGACATCGGTGACGCGCATGATCAACTGGTCCGCGCGCCCGCCGAGGAAACCCGCCGTGCCGCCGATGACAATGCCCAGGGCAAGGATGAGCGCAAGCGTCATGGCGACGGAACCGAGCGAGACCTGCACGCCGACAATCAACCGCGAAAAAATATCGCGCCCGAGATGATCGGTGCCCAGCCAATGCGCAAGCCCCGGAGGCTGCAACCGCCGGACCAGATCGACCTCGTCGGGATGATAGGGAGTGATCCACGGGCCGGCGACAGCTGCGATGAGGAGAAGCAGAACGACTGCGCCGGAGAGGCGCACCGACCAGCGTTGCGGAAGGCGCAAGATGCCCGGTTTCGACACGGCTTTCGGAGAGACCATATCCGTCATTCCGCCCCCTCCGCCGACAGCCGGATACGCGGATCGGCCCATGCATAGACAATATCGACGATCAGGTTGCAGAGGACGAAAATGGTCACCATCACCAGCGTAAAACACTGGATGACCGGATAATCGCGGTTCATGATCGCCGACACGGCGTAACGGCCGACACCGGGCCATCCAAAAATGCTTTCGATGATGAGCGTGCCGCCGATCAGTTCGCCGATATGCATGCCGGTTGCCGTGATGATCGGCAACCATGCGTTTCGCAGCACATGGGAGCGCTCGACGGTGCGCTCGGAAAGCCCGCGCAGGCGGGCGTAGCGCACATGACGTTGGCCTGACACTTCCAGCATGCTGGCCCGAAGAAGGCGTGCATTGATGGAAAGCGACATGAAGGCGATGGCGATGGCGGGCATGACCAGATGCGCCACACTGCCCCGCCCCATCGGCGGCAGCCAGCCGAGCTTGATCGAAAACACCAGAACCAGCAGAAAACCGAGCCAGAAATTCGGCATCGACACGCCGAGGAAAGCCACAAGCCGGACGATCTGATCCTGCCAGCCTTCCCGGTGGCGGGCGGCCCACATGCCGAGCGGAATGGACAGGCCAAGCGTCAGGACCAGGGCAATACCGGCCAGTTGCAGCGTCGCAGGCAGGAAATGCAGAAAATCCGGCAGGATGGGACGCTGCGTTGCGTAGGATATGCCGAAATCACCGCTCAGCGCCTTGCCGAGCCAGTCGGCATATTGCGCGATGATCGGCTTGTCCAAACCCAGCATCTGACGTGCGTTTTCAAGCGCCTGCGGCGTCGGCGGCACTTTTGACAGGCGCAGGTAATCCATGGCCGGATCGCTGGGACCGAGACGCAGCATCAGGAAGATTACCACGGATGCCCCGAACAGCATCGGAACCAGCAAGACCAGCCGGCGGAAAATGAAGGCAAGCATGTCAGTTCACCTTCGGCACCAGTTTTTCGAAGGGTATCTCGCTCGACATCGCGCCAAAGGTCATCCTGCCGACCTCGGGCCTTGCGACGGCAATCGACGTCACATAGGTGAGCGGCAGGTAGACAGCCTCTTCGTGAAGGCGGGTCAGGATATCCCGGTAGAGTGTTTGCCGGGCAGTCTCCTCCGTGGACACCAGAACCTGCCCGATCTTGGCATCGATCTCGGTCTTGTCCGGCAGACCGAACTGTGCCTGATAATCGGCATGAGAGGGAACGCGCATGGAGCTGACGAACGCATGCGGATCATAGGGTGCGCCCCAGCTGCGGTTGAAGATCATGCCGAACCGGCCATCATGCTGGCGGGCGAACACGCTGCTTTCCTCCTCACCGATGAGCGTCACCTCGATGCCGACCTTGCGCAGATCCGCCTGCACGATTTCGGCCATGGATTTGGCTACCGCATCCGTGCCGACGAAGCAGAGCTCGATTGCCAGAGGCTCTCCGTTTTTCTCCCGGATGCCGCCTTCTGCCCTCGTCGTCCATCCGGCCTCATCGAGGATTTGTGCAGCGCGTACCCGATCGAACATATAGGGTTTCAGGCCGATATCGGCATAAGGAACGTTGTCGGCGAACAGGGTGTCGGCACGCTTCTGGGTGCCGTGGAGGACGGTGGCGATCATCGTATCCTTGTCGACCGCGTGGTTGATCGCCTTGCGCACGGCCAGATCCCGGGTCGCGCCGAGTTTCGTATTGAGGGCCAGCATGCGCGTCTCGATCGGGGCGGACAATTCGGTCGTATAGATGCCCATCTGCCTGAAACGTTCATACGTATCCGGCGAGACCGGACCGTCGCTTCCGTAGATCAGGTCGATCTCGCCGGTCTCGAATGCGACAGCACGCGTGTTCGGGTCCGGGATCACCTTGACGGTGACCTGCTCATAGGCGGGTTTTTGGCCCCAATAACCGTCATTGCGGCTAAAGACATCGGCTTCACCGAGTTTCGTTTCGGTCAGCTTCCACGGCCCCGTGCCGATCGGCGCGACAATACCATCGACCGTGCCGCCATTCCTGAATTGCGACGGTGCGACGAAACGGAAAGGACGCGGCAGGGCAAGCTCCTGCAGCAGCGGATAATAGGCATCCTTCAGGGCGATCCGCACCGTCAACGCATCGACCGCCTCGGCGGAAACGATCTGATTGGCAAGTTCCAGCCAGCCGTGGCGGGCGCGGTTCTGCAGCACGGCGTCGATATTCGCCTTGACCGCTGCGGCATCAAAAACCTCGCCATTCGAAAATTTCACGTCTTCGCGCAGCTTGAATGTATATGCCTTGCCGTCGGCAGACGCTTCCCAGGATTGCGCCAGCCATGGCCCGACCGTGCCGTCGGCCGAATAGCGGACCAGCGGCTCATAGACCATGTTCTGCGCGAACATCTGGTTCGGGGCATAGAGATGCGGATTGAGCGGGCCGACATTCACCGGCCATGAAAAATTCAGTTTCGGATCGGCCTGCGCGCCGGATGCAAAAGCCAGCGTGACAGCGAGCGCCAAGCCAAAGAAACCGTTTTTCGACATCAGATCGCTTTCGACGAAAGAATGGCCAGTATGATTTTTTACAGAGAACTGCATACTTTGCGGGTCGTCAACGGGACCATACGCCATTTGCCGTAGTGTCGCTGGACAAAGCGGTGTTCGAAGGCGAGAACAGGGGCCCTTGGACATTTGACGCCCGGAGGCAGGCCGATGCAGCGGATCACCATTACAATCGACGACGAGCTCATGGCGGAGCTGGACCGGATGATCGAGAGCAAGGGGTATCAGAACCGTTCCGAGGCATTGAGGGACCTTGCGCGCTCGGGCCTTCAGCAGGCATCGCTGGAACAGGGAGAGCTTGAGACATGCGTCGGCGTGCTGAGCTATACCTATGATCATGGCGCCCGCGATCTGCCCCGGAAACTGACCAATACGCATCATGACCATCACGACATTTCGGTGGCCAGCATGCATGTGCATCTGGACCATGATCGGTGTCTGGAAGTCAGCATCCTGAAGGGCAGGACTGAGGAAATCCGGCATTTTGCCGACCACGTGAGAGCGGAACGGCACGTGACCCACGGCACGCTGGCAGTGCTGCCTCTTTGACCTCCCCCCCGAGGTGGGCCGCCTGTCGCCAACGATAAAAACCGCTTCTAAGGCATCATGCCTTGATGCGGGATGCGAGTGGGTTTCATCGCAGGGTCTCGGTAGCAGCGAGACAGACGGCGCTGAACAATCCGGCGAAATTCCGAGCTCACTCGATCTTACGCCCGATTGCCGTTTTTTCCGGTCACCGTGTGGTTGCACAATCAGGCCGTCTGGCCAATGATCCGGTTCTGACCCGGCTGGCACAAGGCCGGGCCGTCGCCTGTTACCATCCATTCGCAATGTCCAACATATCGCGTGAAGATACCAAGGAACGGCATGTCACATTTTGATTTCTTTTCGGCGCGACGCCCGTCGACGCTTGCAACCGAAGCCATGATCGCCACCTCCCATCCGCTGTCGACGGCAGCCGGGCTGGAAATCCTGCAGGATGGCGGCAATGCCGTGGATGCGGCGATCGCGGCCGTCTCGGTCCAATCCGTTGTCGATCCATTGATGACGGGGATCGGCGGTGACTGTTTTGCGCTTTACGCGCCCTATGGCGACAAGGTGAAGGCGCTGAACGGCTCCGGCCGCGCGCCGGCAGCAGCAACGGTGGCCAAGCTCACGGAACTCGGTCTTTCCGGTGAAATTCCGCAGGCCAGCCCGCATGCGATCACCGTGCCCGGCGCGATTTCCGCCTGGTGCCGCCTGCACGCCGATCACGGCACGCTGCCTCTGGAGCGCCTGTTCATGCGCGCCATCGGTTACGCCCGCAACGGCTTTGTCGTCACCCCGCGTGTGGCCATGGACTGGGCCAACCACGAGCAAAGCATTGCGGGTGATGCCCATGCCGCAGCCGTCTTCCTGCCGAGCGGCGGGGCACCAGTCGCTGGCGAGATCATCAGCCAGCCGCTGCTCGCCGATCGACTGGAAGAGATTGCTGCCAAGGGAGCCGCCGCTTTTTACGAAGGAGAGAGCGCGGCAAAGATGGTCGCCCATCTCAATTCGCTGGGCGGGCTGCACACGCTGGAAGACTTTGCAGCCGGCAAGGATGGTGCGAACTGGGTCGAGCCGGTCAGCGCGAATTATCGCGGCTATGATGTGCACGAATGCCCGCCGAACGGACAAGGGCTTGCGGCGCTACTGATCCTGAAGATCATCGAGGGTTTCGACATCGCCTCGATGGACGATGCCGACCGCATCCACCTGCATGCGGAAGCGACCAAGATCGCTTATCACCACCGTGATGCGCTGATCGCCGATCCCGACCATTGCCCGAACGTGGCGGAAAAGCTGCTTTCCGACGAGGTGGTCACCACGCTTCGCGCGCGTATCGACATGAAACGCGCCCTGCCGCCGGTTCTCTGGGATGAGCCGGAACACAAGGACACGATCTATCTCTGCGTCGTTGACGCGCAAGGCAATGCGATCTCCTTCATCAACTCGATCTTTCACCCCTTCGGGTCCACGCGGCTCGATCCCTCAACCGGCGTGCTTTTTCACAGCCGTGGCGCGTCCTTCCGCCTGATCGAGGGGCATCCGAACGCCATCGGCCCGAAAAAGCGCCCGATGCACACGATCATTCCGGGCATGGTGACGAAGAACGGCAAGACGCTGATGCCTTTTGGCGTGATGGGCGGGCATTATCAGGCGGCCGGCCACGCTGCCTTTCTCTCCGGCGTCATCGACCACGGTCTCGGCCTGCAAGCGGCGATGGATGTACCGCGCAGTTTCGGTTTTGGCGGCGTTCTGGAAGTCGAGCCGACAATCGCGCCTGATGTGCGGGCCGAACTTGAGGCGCGCGGCCATGTGCTGAAGGTCGTCAGCAGCCCGATCGGCGGCAGCCAGGCGATCCGCATCGGCAACGGCATTCTCGAAGGTGGGTCCGACAGCCGCAAGGACGGCATGGCGCTGGGGATGTGAATGATCCGCGACGAACGGCACTGGCATAATCGCCCAGTGCCGCTCGTTCGTCGCCGATTAGACCCTGAACGGCTGATAGCTGTCCGGAGACAGGGCATCGATATCGCGATGTGCCCAATCCTGATGATGCATGTTGGCCCACATGTGCTCGGCCCCCTTCTGAAGGTCGGCGAGCAGATCCTTCGGATCAAAACCCGGCACGATGCGGTCCTTCATGATGAAGCGCCCATCCACCATCGTGGCGTTGAGATCTTCCGGCTGCGCCGAATAGACGATGTTGCGAACGGGATCACGCATTGGCGTCATGAACAGGCTGGCGCCTTCCCAGAAAAGCAGATCGGCTTTGGCGCCCGGAGAAATCCGACCGAGATCGTCGCGCCCCAAAGATTTGGCACCAGCCAGCGTTGCCGAATTGAAGACATCGGCGGCCGTTGCCACTTCCGTGCGCCGGTCCATGATTTTCGAGATGACCGCCGTCCAGCGCAGGGCCTCGATCATGCTTTGCGGCGATGTGTCTGTCGCAAGCGTCATGTTGATGCCGCGTGCGAGATATTTTGAATAACTTTCCATGGCGATGCCACGACGGGCAAAAACCCAAACCGCATGGGCGACATTGGTGCCGGTATCGGCGAGAATGCTCAGATCATCGGCATAATAATTCACCCAGCTGGAACCGCCCGGCATGATCGCATGGCCGAGAATGACGTCATTGCCGAGGAAGCCGACCTTCTCCAGCCATTCGATCGGCGAGCAGCCGTTTCGGCGCACCATTTCCTGAAATTCCGGCACCGATTGCGAGACATGCAGCGCCACCGGCACTTTCAGTTCATTGGCGATGTCGCGCGTCCGTCGCAGCAGAGTTTCCGAGCAGGTATCGACCTGCGCCGGGGTAAGAAAGCCCCTGATCCGGCCATCGGCCCGGCCTTCGATCTCGTGGATGAAATCGACTGCCTTTTTCATTGCAGCCGCGCCATCATCCTCCAGCCATTCGTATTTCACGCTTCGGCCATCGTCCGTGTACCAGCGACCGGAGCGGTAGAACTCGCCGATATAGGCGCGCAGGCCAGCCTTCTCAGCCTGTTCGGCGACATAGCGACCGCTCAACCCCATCTCCACCACGGTGGTGGTGCCGGTGCGAATCAGTTCAGGCATGGAAGCGCGGATCGAGGCCTGCCGCGCCTCCTCGGTGATCGCGCCGTTGCGGGCGGTCAGGAACTCGAAGAGACCGGAGAGATAGAAATTGCGCGGGCCGCGATCCTCGACGAAGGAGCGGTCGAAAAAGCCTTCGCTGATATGGGTGTGGGTATTGATGAAACCCGGCGTGACGATCTTGTCGGACGCATCGATGAACTCGTCCGCATCGCCTTCGAAATCACCACCGCCGACATGCACGATGCGATCGTCCTCGATGACGATAGTGCCGTTGCGGAGATTGCGATGCCCACCATCCTGAAAGGCGATGACATGGCCTGCACGAATGACTTTCCTCATGTGGTACACTCCCTGCGACAGATGTGATGGTGGAGAAACCCCGCGCCGGTGGGGCGCGGGGTTTGTATAGGTCGGGGGATCAGGCCTGCTCGGCGGCGACCAGATCGAGCGCCTTGCGGGCGACGGCGAACATGTCCCTGATCTGTTCTTCGGAAATGATCATCGGCGGGCAGAAGCAGATGGCATCGCCGATGCCACGAATGATCAGGCCTTCCTCCTGCATGCGATCGGCAACCTTCGTGCCCATGACGCCAACCTTTTCGCCCGGCTTCAACTCGACGGCGCCGAGCAGGCCGATGCCACGCCAGGAAGAGGCGAGCGGGTGGGTGGCAAGCTCTTCCAGCCCCTTGAGGAACATCGGGGAGAGATGCTGGACATTGCCCAGCAGATCGCGTTCCTCGATGATCTTGAGGTTTTCAAGTGCCACCGCCGTGACTACCGGGTGGCCGGAAGCGGTGAAACCATGGCCGAAGGAACCGATACGGTGCGATTCATCGGCCACGACCTGATAGAGTTTGTCGTTGATGACGATGGCCGACAGCGGCAGGTAGGACGACGACAGCTGTTTCGACAGGACGAGGATATCCGGCACGATGTCGTAAGTCTCGCAGGCGAACATCTTGCCGGTACGGCCAAAACCGCAGATCACCTCGTCGGCGACCAGAAGGATGTCGTATTTTTTGAGGATCTTCTGCACTCCCTCCCAATAGCCTGCAGCCGGGATGAGAACGCCGCCGGCGCCCATGACCGGTTCGCCCCAGAAGGCGGCAATGGTTTCCGGGCCTTCCTTGAGGATCAGATCTTCCAGTTCCTGCAGCGTGCGGGCGGTGAATTCGGCTTCCGTCTCGCCATCCTTGCCGAAATGCGGATAGGACGGGCAGGATGTGTGGATCATCCGGTCCAGCGGCAGATCAAAACTTTCGTGGTTACGCGGCAGACCGTTGATGGAGGCAGCAGCGATGGTGACGCCGTGATAGCCCTTGATGCGGCCGATGATCTTCTTCTTGTCCTTGCGGCCAAGCGCATTGTTGAAATACCAGACCAGCTTGACGGAGAGGTCGTTGGCCTCCGAACCGGACGAGGCAAAATGCACTTTCGACATTTCGAAAGGCAGCATGGACAGGATCTTTTCGGCAAGATCCACCGAAGGGCTGTGCGTCTTGTAGTTGAAGATATGGTAATAGGGCAGCTTGGCCATCTGCTCGTAGGCGGCCTTGGCAAGACGCTCCTCGCCGAAACCGACAGCGACGGACCAGAGGCCGGCAAGACCCTCGATATAACGCTTGCCGTTATTGTCGAAGACATAGATGCCCTCGCCGCGCTCGATCACCAGCGAACCGGTTTCCTCGTGCTTGCGCATGTCGGCAACGGCCGGCATCTGTGAGCGGATATCGCGCGCCTCGATCGAATTCGGGAGCATGTTCATTGTCTTGACCTTTCTGTCTGCACGGCCCTTTGCCGTCGCAGGGATTTTGCGGAAGTGACAGCACCCGGCCGCGGCATCGCGCAGCCGGGGCGATTTGCGGATTATTCGGTAAATTCGATATCGAGGCCCTTGTAATAGGCCGCGCCATAGATCGGATGCGCCTTCATCGGCTTCAGCTTGTCGGTCTGCACGATGACGATAGGCGCGTGGTACATCGGCAGCCAGTTGACCGCTTCATGCACCTTGTAAAGCACCTGACCAAAGTCCTTGGCGCGCTCGGCATCGGATGTTGCGGCGGAACCTGCCACCAGAAGCGCGTCCGTTTCCGCATCCTTCCAGTTGGTGCGGTTCGGGGCCGGCGTGTTTGCCGAGCGGAAATAGAGGTTCATCGCGTCACCCGCGGAGAAATACGGGTAGCTCATGGTGAACATGTCGAATTCCTGGGTGGCAAGCTTGCCCCAGACGACGGTGGCGTCGAAATTCTGGATCTGCAGGTTGATGCCGACCTTCAAGAGCTCGGCCTGCACCTGCTGGACGATGTTCACCCATGGGCCATTGAAGCCGTAAAGAACCGGCGCAAGCTTGACACCATCCTTTTCACGGATGCCGTCAGAGCCGACCTTCCAGCCCGCTTCATCGAGAAGGCTCTTGGCCTTTTCGGGATCGAAATCCTTGATCAGGACCTTGTCGACATCCTTGCTCCAGTCCAGCGTATCCTCGGTAATGTAGGTATAGGCCGGCTCCACAGTGCCATAAAGCTGATCCTCGACGATCGCCACGCGGTTGACCGCATAGTTGATCGCCTGACGGACAGCGAGATCCTTGACGGTCGGCTTGTCGAGCTTGAAGCCGAGGAAATAGGTATAACGGGTCGATTGCGACTTGCTGGAAACGAAGCCCGGCATGGTTTCGAACTGCTGCATCGCGATCGGCGGCACATAGTTGGAGACATCCGTCTGGCCGGTCATCAGCGCTGCCGTCAGCGTGTTTTCCTCACCGATGATCGACCATGTGACACGTTCGACCTTGGCCGGCCCCTTGTTTTCGTAGATTTCCGGCCCCCACGTATAGGCGTCATTGCGGGTCAGGACCATCTTGTCGCGCGGCGCCCATTCACCCCAGCAATAGGGACCGGTGGCGTTTATGCCCTTGACGCCGAAATCGGGGCCGAGCGTTTCGACGGATGCCTTGTCGACGATCACGGAAAAGCTCTGTGTCAGCTGGTAGAGAAGTTCGGAATAGGGCTTTTTTAGCTTGTATTCGACCGTCACCGGGTCAGTCGCGGTGATGCTTTCCACCTCGCCTGCACGCCAGCCGACCGGCGATTTGGTGGCGGGATCGATCCAGCGTTTGAAACTGTAGACAACATCATCCGCCGTCATCGCCCTGCCATCGCAGAATTTCACGTCATCGCGCAGGTGAAACGTATAGGTCAGGCCATCCTCCGAAACATTCCAGCTTTTGGCGAGGCCCGGATGCAGCGTCTGCATGTCATAATCGATCGTGACCAGCGTATCGGCCAGCATGAACAGCACTTCGGCGGCGGCAGTCGCCGTCGTCTTGTGCGGGTCGTAATTGTTGCTGTCGATGCGGCGTGAAATATTGACCTCCTGCGCGAGCGCAAGCGTGCCGAAAGTCAGGGTGACGGCGGAGGCGAGAGCCGCGGTCATCAGGCGTCGGTGGCGTTTCATAATCATGGCAATGGCTCCTTGCTGGGATAGGGGACATGTCAGGCGGTCGAAAAGCAGGCGGTCGTTTTTTAAGTTTTCAGGCGTGGATCGAGCACATCCCGCAGCGTGTCGCCGATCACATTGGCGGCCATGACGATGACGAGGATGAGGACGGAGGGGATGACCGCGATATGCGGCGCGAACAGGAAGAAGTCGCGTCCCTGCGCCGCCATCATGCCAAGCTCCGCCACGGGTGGGCGGGCTCCGAGACCGAGGAAGGACAGCGACGCGGCGATCAGGATCAGCTGCCCGAACCGCAGGCTGAGAAAGATCAGCACCGAAGAAATGCAGTTGAGCACGAGATAACGCGAAAAGAGCTGCGGATCGCGGATGCCGAGCGAACGGCCGGCGGTGATGAACTCCTGCCCCATGATGCCGAGACCGATGCCGCGCGCCACGCGGGCGCAATCGGGAATGGTCGAGATGATCAGGGCCAGCATGATGGGTGTTGCGCCCTGCCCCATGGCCGCGACCAATGCCAGACCGAGAAGGATGGCCGGCAGCGACAGGAGAATATCCGACAGGCGCATGATCCACGGATCAAGCGACCGATAGAAGGCGGCAAGCAGGCCAAGGAAAGAGCCGAGAACGCCGCCGATAGCAACCGAAGCAAGCCCGATCAGCAGTGTCAGGCGCGTGCCGTAGAGCAACCGGCTCAGGATATCGCGGCCCTGCGGATCGGTGCCGAGGAGATATTCGACACTGCCGCGCGCCGCCCAGAAGGGTGGCAACATGGTGCGTCGCGAACTGGCATAGGGATCATGGGGTGCCAGCAGCGGTGCAAAAATGGCAGCAAGGCAGATCAGCGAAAATATGGTGATGGCGATGAGCGCCGCCGGATCGCGCAAAAACCGTCTCCACCATGCCTGATTGGCCGGCGCCTCTGATGTCGCGACTGTTGCCGCTTTCTCGTTCGATACGACAGCGCTCATCTGCTCACCCTTGGGTCGAGGACCGAATAGAGGAGATCGACGATCAGGTTGATCGCAATGAAGGTGACGGCCATAGCGAGGATGCAGCCTTGCGCGATGGTGAAATCACTCGACAGGATGCCGCCGACGGCAAGCCTTCCTATGCCCGGCCAGGAATAGATCGTCTCCGTCACCACAGCGCCGCCGAGCAGGTAACCCGTCTGCAGGCCGACCAGCGTGACGACCGGGATCAGCGCATTGCGTAACCCGTGGCGGAATACGACGGTTCGTTCCGGCAGGCCTTTGGCGCGAGCGGTGCGCACGTGGTCGAGTTCCAGCACTTCCAGCACCGAAGACCGGGTCATACGGGCGACGGGGCCGATAAACACCATGCCCAGCGACAGCGCCGGCAGAAAGATGTGGCTGAGACCGTCGAGCGTCCACAGAGGGCCGCCGCGTCCGACAAAGGGGAAGAGCCTGAGCGAGATACCGAAAATCTGGATGAGGATGAGGCTGATGAAAAACACCGGCAGCGAGATGCCGGCCACCGACAGGGCCATGACGGCGCGATCAATCAGCGAACCGCGACGCATGGCGGCAACCGTGCCCATGGCGATGCCGAGCGGGATCGACCAGATGAGGCAGGCGAACATCAGCTCGATGGTGGGCACGATGGCAGTCGCCAACTCCTCGATCACCGGTTTGTTGGAAATCATCGAACGGCCGAGATCGCCGACCAGCACGCGTTCCAGATACATCCAGAACTGCACGAGCATGGGCTGATCGAGCCCCATGGATTTCCGGATTTCGGCAACGACGTCGGGAGGAGCCGTCGGGCCAGCCAAAACCACGGCCGGATCACCCGGCACCATCTGCAACAGCAGGAACCCGAAGGCAAGCACGCCCAGCAGAACCGGAATGGAGAGGCCAAGGCGACGCAGGATCAGTGAAATCATGATGCCACCTCCCCTTTGACATAAACGACCTCGCCGCCGGTCAGGATCATGTCTGCAACTGTCATCATCGGGCCTTCCATTCTCTTGTATCGCGGGATCGATGCAGATTTCCGGACCCGCCGGAGCGGGTCCTTTCATGGCAAGGTTGAGGACGCCTCAGGCGCGGTAGACCACCTCTCCGCCGAGCAGGGTCATCAGGCATTTCGCCGAAAGAAACGCTTCCGGTTCGACACTGAAAAAGTCCGTGTCAAACACGGCGATATCGGCCAGTTGACCGGGGATCAGCCGTCCCTTGCGCTCCTCGTCATGGACGCCGTAAGCCGCCTCGTAGGTGTAGAGATGCAGCGCCTCGGCGACGGAAAGCACCTGGTGCGGGCCAAGCGTCTTGCCGGTATCGGACTTGCGGGTGACCATGGCGTAGAGGCAGGGCATCGGATCGGGAGCCGTGACCGGGCAATCGGTCGAGGCGGAAGGATGCAGGCCCTCGTCCAGCCAGGTCTTGAACGGGTAGCAATGTTGCGGCCGTTCCGAACCGAGCACGGTGTGATACCCTTCGCCGAAGAAATAGAGGAAGGATGGTTGGCCTGCCGGAATGACGTTCATCGCCTTCAGGCGCGGCAGGTCTTCCGGCACATGCCAGCCGCAATGTTCGATACGGTGACGGCGGTTCGGATCCGGCATTTCCGCATAGGCCTTCTCATAGGCATTGAGCACCATCGAAATGGCGGCGTCTCCGATCGCGTGCGGTGCGATCTGGTAGCCCATGCGGTGGGCCTTGAGCGTCAACTCGTCCGTCTGTTCCTGCGTGAGGCAGCGAACACCGTAATTGGTGGCGTCGTTTTCATAAGGGATGGAGAACCACGCCGTGCCGGCACCGGCAGAGCCATCGGTGAAAAATTTCACCGGGCCGATGCGAAACATGTCGTCGCCGGCGCCCGTTACCAGCCCCTTGGAATAGGCATAGTCGAGAATGTTGCGCTCGAGATCGCCCATCAGCGTGCCGGCGACCCGGATCGGAATACGGTTTTCCTTGCGGGCGGTCAGATAGGCATCGAGCTCGACCTTGCCGACCGTCAGGCCGATGGCGGCTTCCATGACGGAGGTGACGCCAAGGCTCAGCAGCTTCTTGCCGCCGCGCTCGATCGCATCGACAATGTAACTTTCTGACGCTGGCGGCATGACGGCGCGCACCGCATCGCGGGCGTTTTCAAACAGGATGCCATCCGGTTCGCCGTTTTCCCGGCGGATCTTGCCGCCGAACGGTTCCGGCGTATCCCGATCGATGCCGCCCGCCTTGAGCGCCACCGAATTGGCAACCGTCGTATGGCCGCAGGTGCGGGTGAGGAAAACCGGGTTATCGGGAGAAACGGCATCGAGATCGTATTTGGTCGGATGGCGCAGATCGGACAGCTTGTCGTGGTCATAACCGCGCCCGAGAATCCATTCGCCGGGTTTTGCTCTGGCGACCGCATCCTTCACAAGATCGACGATCGCCTGCACGCTGGTGACGCCCGCAGCCGGTCTCAGATCCAGTTCGACAAGGCTGATGCCGTAGTGATGAAGATGCATGTGGGCATCGTTGAGTCCCGGCGTCGCCAATTTGCCTTCGAGATCGATGATCTCGGTTTCAGGCCCTGCCAGTGCCATCATCTCTGCCGTTGTGCCGGTAGCGAGGACCTTGTCGCCGTCTATGGCGATTGCCTCAGCAAATCCTTCCTTGAGTCCACACCAGATCTTTCCGTTCATCAGCAGGCGAGTAGGCATTGTCATGCTTTCAGTCCTTCATGAAATCGAGATTGGAATGTTTACAACGTCAGTATCCGGCTTCCCTGTTGACGAGACCCGGCGGAATGCGCCCTTCGCGGAGCGCCGAAAAATTCTCCAGAACCTGCCGAAGCACTTCGGCCGGTGATGTGTCCGACGCCTTGTGCGGCGTCACCATGATGTTGGGATGAGACCAGAACGGATGATCTTCGGCGGGCGGCTCCTGACGGAAAACGTCGACACTCGCGCCGCTCAAGCGTCCACTGTCGAGGGCAGACAGAAGATCGTCCTCGATCATGTGCTCGCCGCGCGCCATCTGCACGAGCGCCGCCCCTTTGCGCATCTGCGCGAAAAAATCGCGGTCGAGAATATCGCGCGTCGTGTCGGTCAGCGGCAGGATATTGACGAGAATATCCGCCTGCGCGGCAACCGCCTGAATGGCGCCCGGACCGGCCACGATTTCAATTCCATCCGGCACGATTTCGGAAGCTGCCGGAGCGGAATTGCGCGCCACGACAACGCGAAAACCCATGGCGGCGATGGCCATCGCGCATTTTTTACCCATCAGCCCATAACCGAGAACACCGACCGTGACCGAGCCCGGCGCCTGCGGGCGAAAACTGCGGTCCCAGACATGGCGGGCCTGATTGGCGATATAATCGCCCATGCGCCGGTGGTGCCAGATGACCTGAAACGCGGCAAAACCGGCCATCAGATCGGCCTGGGAATGATCGCGCACGCGGGTGACGACCGTATCCTGCCGCAATGACGGGCAGGCCAGAATGCTGTCGACACCGGCCGCAATGGACGACACCATTTTCAGATTCGGATAGGCATCGAAAGCCACATCCTCCGGCCGCCATGCCAGAGCGACTTCTATCTTTCGGGGATCACTGACCTCATGCGGGCGAAGAACACGAACCGCCTGATCGTCGCCCGGCGCGAACACCTGCGCCAGATCGAATGTCTTCGACAGCGCGACAATCTGGATGGGTTGATCTGAAGACGTCACACGCACGGCACCCGCCCACTCCATTCGCGAGATAAAAATCCGAATTTCGCATGGGCGCTAGCGGCCTTCTCGGTGCCGGCAAAAAGGCAACAAGCCAATCCCAGTCCGGCCCTGTCGGCCGCCCCGTTCGGTTTCGTCACGTCTGTTCCCCGTATTGTTTTGCGCTGCACAGTGTCTGAACAGCGATCAATTTGCAGGCATGATACCGGCATCAACCTCACTGTCAATCGTCGACAATCGACAAATGACAATCTATTCTACATACGAACACATTCGGGCCGAGGCGCTCGCACACGAATATCCGCCCGCCGATGAGCTAAGACTGCGCGCCTCTCAGAAAGGATTTTAGAACGATGTTTCGAGTGCTGGAGCAGGCGGATTTGCCAAGCCGCATCGCCGATCAGGTGCTTCAGGCGATTGGAGATGGCCTGTTGCGGCCGGGTGAGCGCGTGACCGAGGCGCGTCTCGCAACGCAGATGGGAACATCACGCGCCCCGGTGCGGGAAGCCTTGCGCCTGCTGGAAAGCCAGGGCCTCATCGTCTCTCATCCGCGCCGCGGGTTTTTCGTGAAGAGTTATAATGCCGATGAACTGGCCGAGACCTATGATCTGCGCCAGTGCCTTGAACTGCACAATGCCGAGGCGCTGGTCGCCCGCATGTCGGATGCCGACCTGCAGCGACTGGAAGCGCAAGTCGAACTGCTGAAGACGCTGGGGACGGAAGGCCGATCGCAGGAACAGGTCGTGGAAGACTACGCGTTTCACCGAATGCTATGTGAAATCGGCGGCAACTCACGCATTTTGCGGCTATTCGATCAGATCGCCACCGAATTGCGATCCGGCATAGCGCTGGTCGGGCGCATTTACGACGATCCTGTCGAGCTCGCGCGCTCGCACGACCCGATCATCGATGCCTTGCGTCAACGGGACACGGAACGCCTTCGCGAGGAACTGCGCGAACATCTCCGTGATGCCAGCACGCATGTGATCGACATCTACCGCAAATGGCCGGGCACGCCGCAAGACGTTCTTCCGGGACACCCGCTCGAAGGTCGGCCAAAGGCTGGCCCGTAAAACGCAACGGGCTGGTCGAACGAACTTTAAGAGACGGCTGAATATTGGGGCGACCAAAACGAAAAAGCCTGCCGCGGGAGGAGGTGCGGCAGGCTTTTCGAAAAGAACCGAACAGCGACTGGGAGGAGGAGTGTCGCTGTTCACTCAGGCGTCCTTGGGAGGAGGAGTAGGTCGCCTGAAACCCGAAGCTCTGCGGGAGGAGGTGCATCGCTTCGTTGAGATCGTTTATACAGGATTTTTCGCAACCCGTTAGATGGCCCGCCGCAGCCCAGATATGCGCATAACGCATAGCAGGGATTGGCACTGCCGAAAAAACAGCCTCACACTCCGGTCACGATACCCGCAGCCTGTTCATATGCCTGCGCAAACTCAAGAACGGCCCGGTCCCCGCGTGGAGGCCCGACAAATTGCACACCGTTCGGCAGGCCATTGCTGCCGAAACCGGCCGGCATGGCAACAACCGGCAGACCGGCCAGCGTCGGGCCGATCACCACCTCCATCCAGCGATGATAGGTATCCATCCGTCTGCCGGCGATCTCCTCCGGCCATTTCAGGTTGACATCGAAGGGGAAAACCTGTGCCGACGGCATGACGAGAAAATCGTAGCGTTTGAAAAGCGCGAGCATGTATTTGTACCAGCGACTGCGTACGGTCGATGCCGCATGAATATCCGCCGCCGATTTGCCCAGCGCCAGATCGAATTCGAACATATATTGCGCATTGAACAGCGCCCGCTTTTCCGGCTGATCGTAAAGCGCGCGCATGCCGTGGGCGACGTTGAAACTGCGCAATGTCAGCCAGGCCTGCCACAGTTCGGCAAGGTCGAAATCCGGGGTGATGTCCTCGACCTCGCAGCCGATATCGGCGAGCACCGAGATCGCCTTGCGCCCCAGATCCAGAACACCGTCTTCGAAAGGAAGATAACCACCGAAATCCCCGAACCAGCCGATTTTCATGCCCCTGGTTTGCGCCGGACCACGCAGTTCGAGATCTTCGGGTCCGAGGCTGAGCGGATCGCGCGGATCGAACCCGGATTGGGTGGCGAGCAACAGCGCCGTATCCTGCACCGTCTTGCCCATCGGCCCGGCGATACCCAGTTGCCCGAGAAAAAGATCGGCCGCCTTGTCGCTCGGCACACGCCCGAAGCTGGGGCGAAACCCGACGACATTGTTGAAGGCTGCGGGATTGCGCAGCGAACCCATCATGTCGGAACCATCGGCAACAGGCAGGAGCCGGGCGGCCAATGCGGCCGCCGCCCCGCCGGAAGAACCACCCGCCGATTTGCCGAGGTCATGCGGATTGCGCGTCGGACCGTGAACGGGATTGGTCGTATGGGAGCCGAGGCCGAATTCCGGTGTATTGGTCTTGCCGATGAAGATTGCCCCCGCACCGCGCACCCGCTCCACATGGATGGTGTCTGCTGCCGAGACATAGTTGGCAAACAGGGGAGAGCCGAAGGAACAGGGCATGCCCTTCACCTCCGAGAGATCCTTGATGGCCTGCGGGAAACCGTGCATCCAGCCTCGGGAGTGCCCGTCGGTCAGCTCGGTATCGGCCAACCGCGCCTGCGCAATCAGCTCCGAGCGCGGACGCAGATAGATGATGGCGTTGATGTCCGGATTGAACCTCTCGATCCGGTCGAGATAGGCTTCCATCACCGCGACACAGGAGATTTTTCGCGCGTGAATGGCAGCGGAAAGATCGGCAGCGGAGAGGTCTGTGATTTCGCCAGTCAAGGACGGCACTCCTGTTGGATGCCGAGCGGGGCAGACCACGCTCGCGAAAGGTCGGCCAATGGGCCGACGCAAAAACCTGCGTCGCCCTTGTCCGAGATGAAAGGAAACAGGCGGAAACTTGCCGTGTCAGACAGCAAGCCGGCGCTCGACGATGCGGGCAAGCAGGCTGGCACCCACCGGCAGGATGCCGTCGTCCAGAACGAAGCCGGGATTATGGACCGGCACATTGCCCGCATGGCCGACCGTGCAATAGACACCCGGCACCTTGTAGAGCATGTCGGCAAAATCCTCGCTTCCCATGATCGGATCGGTCTTGATGTAGACATTGTCATTGCCGACGATATCACGCGCCGCATCGGCAAAACCGTCCACCAGTTCCTCGGTGTTGACGAGGACATCGAAGACGTTGCGGATATCGGTTTCGATCTCGACGCCGAATGTGGCCGCGACACCGGCCGCGATTGACCGCATGCGCTCGCGGATCAGCTCGTTGACCTCGCGATCGAGATAACGGACGGTGCCCGAGATCGTCGCCTCCTCCGGGATGACATTATAGGCTGTGCCCGAATGAATCTGTGTCACCGAAAGGACGGCCGACTTGATCGGCGCGACATTGCGGGAGACGACCGATTGCAGGGCCGATACGAGATGTGTCGCCACCACGATCGGATCCTTGGCAAGCTCAGGCCGCGCGCCGTGGCTGCCGACACCACGGATGCGGATATCAAAGAAATCGGCCCCCGCCATCGCCGGGCCGGGCTTGATGCCGATACGGTAGGGCTCGTCATCCGGCGCATTGTGCAGGCCGTAAATCTCGTCGCAGGGAAAACGCTCAAACAGGCCATCGGCGATCATCGCGCGCGCACCGCCGCAGCCCTCCTCGCCCGGCTGGAAGATGAATACGGCGGTGCCGGCAAAATCGCGGGTTTCGGCGAGATAACGGGCGGCGCCGAGCAGCATGGTCGTATGCCCGTCATGGCCGCAGCCGTGAAAACGGTTCGGCGTTTTCGAGGCGTAACCGAGATTGGTGCGCTCCTCCATCGGCAACGCGTCCATATCCGCCCGAAGACCGATGGTGCGGCCGGCACCCTTTGCACCCTTCAGCACGCCGACGACGCCCGTCTTGCCGATGCCGCGATGCACTTCGATGCCCCAGCTTTGGAGTTGCTCAGCGACGATGCCGGAAGTGCGCACCTCTTCGAAACCGATCTCGGGAAATTGATGGATATCGCGCCGGGTCGCGGTCAGTTCGTCTTTAAAGGCGGCGATTTTGTCCAGAACGGGCATTGTGTATTCCTTGTATGACATTGAAAGCGGAAGGATCAGGCTGCGTTCGTTTCGAGCGGCCGGAAATTGGCAAAATCCCAATGCCGCCCCGGAGCGGCATCGATCAACTGGCGCGTATAGGTGTGCGTCGGGTTCGTCAGCACCGCGTGACCGGTGGCATATTCGACCACCCGCCCCTTCTGCATGACGATGACATCGTCGCAAATCTGTGCCGCCACCCGCAGGTCATGGGTGATGAACAGGATGGCGATGCCGAATTTCTCCTGCATGTCGGCCAGAAGATCAAGAACCTGCGCCTGCACGGACACATCGAGCGCCGACACTGCCTCATCAGCCACCAGCACTTTCGGGTTCATGGCGACGGCGCGGGCAATGGCGATACGCTGGCGCTGGCCGCCGGAAAACTGGTGCGGATAACGTTTGATCGCATCATCCGGCAGCCCGACGATGGAGAGCAGTTCGCGGGCGCGTTTCATCGCTTCCGCTTTCGGGACCCCGTAATTCATCGGTCCCTCGATAATGCTGTCGCCCACGGTGATGCGGGGATTGAGCGACCGGTACGGGTCCTGAAACACCATCTGGATATGCTGGCGATGCGGCTGGATCGCGCGCCGGGAAAAGTCGGCGATTTCCTGGCCGCCGATACGGATCGACCCGGATGTCGGATCGATCAGTCGCATGACGCAGCGCGCCACCGTCGATTTGCCGGATCCGGACTCGCCAACGATACCGAGCGTGCGTCCCTTCTTAAGCGTGAAGGAGACATCCGTCGCGGCCTTGGTGCCGGCCTCGAATTTGCCGAACCAGCCCTTCTTTCCATAGACCTTTTCGAGTTCGGTGATGGACAGCACGACCTCGCTCGAACCGTGCGGTCGCGGCGCCCGCGGAACGAGGCTCGGCACCGATGAGAGAAGTTTTCGCGTGTAATCCCTCAGGGGCTCCGTCAGGATTGCGTCGATTGGGCCGTTTTCCACGACATTGCCGCGATTCATGACATAAACCGTGTCGGCGATCTCGGCCACGACGCCCATGTCATGGGTGATGAAGAGCACGGCCGTGCCCTGCTTTTCCTGCATCTCGTCGATGAGTTTCAGGATCTGCTTCTGGGTGGTCACGTCGAGCGCGGTGGTCGGTTCGTCGGCGATCAGCAGCTTTGGTTTGAGGATCAGCGCCATGGCGATCATGATACGCTGCCGCTGGCCGCCGGAAAGCTGATGCGGATAGGAGCCGAAAATGCGCTCGACATCCGGCAGATGCACCTCACGCATCATCTCCAGCACCGTCTTCTTCTGATCCGATGCCGCAAGCTTCGTATGCTCCTGCAGGACCTCGCAGATCTGCTGGCCGACGGTCAGCACCGGGTTGAGGGCGGTCATCGGCTCCTGAAAAATCATCGCCATGCTTTTCGTGCGCAACGCCCGCATGCGCCCGGCATCCGCTTTCAGCAAATCCTCGCCCTCAAACAGGATTTCGCCACTGCGCGGCTCGAGCGCCTGGCGTGGCAAAAGCCCCATCGCGGCCAGCGAGGTGACGGATTTGCCTGAACCGGATTCGCCGACGAGGCATACGGTTTCGCCGGCCCGGATGCTGATCGAGATGCCGTTCAGGACCGGCGAACTCTTGTCATCGCCGGTCAGGCCGATGACGAGGTCCTTGACCTCAAGAACCGGCGCAGATGTGGGATCGAAGGAAGGCTTGGTCATTTCGCGGCCTCTCTTTTCTTCATGCGCGGGTCGAGCAGATCACGCGCCGTATCGCCCAGCAAATTGATCGACAGGATGCAGAGCGACAGCGCCAGACCCGGCCAGAAGATCAGCTGCGGCGCGATCTGGAAATAGGCCCGCCCCTCGGCCATGATATTCCCCCAGGTCGGTGTTTCGGTGGACACACCGGCGCCGAGGAAGGAGAGGATGGCCTCGGTCAGGATCGCCGAGGCGCAGACATAGGTGCCCTGCACGATCAGCGGTGCAAGCGTATTGGGCATGAGATGCCGCCACAGGATCTTTGGCAGGCTGGAACCGGCCGCGATGGCCGCCTCCACATAAGGCTCTTCGCGCGCCGTCAGCACGACCGAGCGGACGAGACGGACCACGCGCGGGATTTCCGGAACGGTGATGGCGAACATTACGGTCCAGACGCTGGCGCCCGTCAGCGAGACGACGGCGATGGCGAGCAGCAGGCTCGGAATGGCCATCAATGCATCCATGATGCGCATGACGATGGCATCGAGAACGCGGAAAAAGCCTGAGACCAGACCGATGGCAAGGCCGATGCCGACGGAAATCACCGTCGCGCCCAGCCCGATGAACAGCGAGATACGCGCACCGTAAAGAACACGCGAGTAGAGGTCGCGGCCATAGGCATCCGAGCCGAGAAGATAGGCGTCGTTGGCGGGCTTCAGGCGCGCCGAAGGCGTCATCGCCATCGGATCATGGGTGGCAAGCCATGGGGCGGCGATCGCGAAGATCACCGTCAGGGCGAGAACGAGCAAGGCGAGGCCCGGAATGAAAAGGGACTTTTTATGCCGACCCTTCGACCGGAACATGGGAAGGCGCATGGCGGCGCCGAGCAGTGAAGACTGGGCCATCAGTAACGGATCCTCGGGTCGAAGAAGGAATAGGACAGATCGATGATCAGGTTGACGAGGACATAGATGCCGCTCGTGAGAAGGATCATGCCCTGGATGACCGGATAATCGCGCGCCAGAATGGCATCGACGGTGAGCCTGCCGATGCCGGGAATGTTGAAGATGCTCTCGGTCACCACGACGCCGGTGATGAGAAGCGCAAAACCGGTGCCGATGATGGTAAGGACCGGAACGGCGGCATTGCGCAGCGCATGACGGAAAAGAACCGTCTTTTCCTTCAGGCCCTTGGCACGGGCGGTACGCACATAATCCTCGCCCAGAACCTCGAGCACGGAAGCACGGGTCATGCGGGCGATCAGCGCCACGTAGATGGAGGCGAGCGTCAGTGAAGGAAGCACCGCACGCTCGAGAAACGGCCCGATGCCGCGTGTGATACTGCGAAAGCCCTGAACCGGGAACCATTTCAGGTCGATGGCGAAAAACTGGATGAGGATGTAGCCGATGACAAAAACCGGGACCGAAAACCCGACGACCGAGATCGTCATCACCGTATAGTCGATCCATGTTCCGTGTCGCCATGCAGCCAGAACACCGAGCGGAACGGCAATCGCTACCGAAAGGACAATGGTCAGCAGCGCGAGGCTGATGGTCGGCTCTATGTGCTTTGCGATCATGCCGGAGACCGGCGTGTTCGAGATCAGCGAGGTGCCGAGATCACCCTGCATGAGCAGCCAGAACCACGAGAAGAACTGCACGACGATCGGCTTGTCCAGCCCCAGCGAGGTGCGGATGCGCTCAAGCTGTTCCGGCGTTGCCATGTCGCCGGCGATGATGGCGGCGGGATCACCGGGCGTCAGGCGCAGCAGAAGGAAAACGAAAACGGCAACGGTCAAGAGCACCGGGACAGCCGCCAGTATGCGTCGAAAAGTATAGACGAGCATGAGCATCCTCACGTCGGTTTACATCGGGAAGGCGAAGGCGGCATCATGGGCTCGATGCCGCCGTGAGGATCGCGAAAATTAGTCCTCGGTCTTCTCGATGTTCCAGAAGACCGGCACAGGCGATTCCAGCGGGCCGGTGAGGACATTGCGCCAGACGGAGGGCACGTTGTACTGCCCGAGCGGCACGTAGCTGACTTCATCCATGGCATGCGCCTGCAGTTCGTCCGCCGCGGCCTTCTGCTCCTGCGCCGTCTTGGCCGCGATATATTTGGCGCGCAGCGCTTCCATCTTCTCGTCGGTTGCCCAGCCGAAGAAGCCGTTCTTGCCGCGACCGTTGAGCATCGGGTTGTTGAGCGGCGTCATGATTTCGGGAACGATCCAGTTGGTGAAGAACATGTTCCAGCCACCTTCGGCAATCGGCTTCTGGGAGGCGCGGCGGGTGACCACTGTCTGCCAGTCCATCGGCTGAAGCTCGACGGTAAAACCTGCCGCGCGCAGGGCGTTTGCGGCGACGACCGGCTGCGCCTTCGTGGTCGTCACATCGGTCGGCTGCAGGATGACGACGGGCGTTCCGTCATAACCGGCTTCCTTCAGCAGCGCTTTTGCACCTTCGACATCACCCGATCCGGTCAGGGATTCCGAACCCGCGCTGGATTCGAACGGCGTGCCGCAGCCAAAAAACGCGCCGCAAATCGTGTAATATTCCGGATTGCCGATAAATGCGTCGAGCACGTCCTTCTGGTTCATCGCCTTCAGGGCCGCCTGGCGGATCTTCTTGTTGTCGAAGGGAGGGTAGAGAAAGTTCATGCGCCCCATGGTCTGCGAGCCGAGCGGGCTGAGGCGCTTTACCGTCAGTTCGTCATTGCCCTCGACCAACGGCAGAAGGTCGATCGGCGGCGCTTCCAGATAGTCGATTTCTCCTGACTGGATCGCATTCATCGCCGTCTGGGCATCCGGCATGGCTGTCCATTCGACACGGTCGACCTTGACGACCTTGCCGCCGGCCAGCCAGCTCGGCGCTTCCGAACGCGGCACATAATCGGCGAATTTTTCATACACCGACTTCACGCCCGGCTGATATTCCTCCGTGACGAACCTGAACGGGCCGGAGCCAATGAATTCGGTGATCGCGGTGTCCGCCGGGGTTGCGGCAATCCGCTTCGGCATCATGAACGGCACGACCGAAGAGGGCTTTGCCAGCGTCTCGGGAAGATAGGAGAAAGGCTCCTTGAGCTTGAAGACGAATTCCTTCTCGCCGTTGGCGGTCAGGCTTTCGAGCTTGTCGAAGAGCACCTGCCCCGACGTGTCGCGCTTGCCCCAGCGTTCGATCGAGGCAATACAATCCTCCGCCGTGACCGGCGCGCCGTCATGCCATTTCAGGCCGTCGCGCAGGATAAACGTATAGGTCAGACCATCATCGGAAACGGTGTAGCTCGCCATCTGCGGCTGCACCTTGAAATCGGCATCCAGCGCCAAGAGCGTGTCATAGATCATGTAACCATGGTTGCGCACGATATGCGCGGTGGTGATGATCGGATCGAGGATGCGCAGGCCCGAATGCGGCACGGCGACCAGCGTGTTGGCGGACGCATCGGCAGCAAAGCCTGTGACACTGGCGGAAAGCGCAATGCAGGCCGCCGCCAGCATGCCCCTGAACGATCCTGATTTCGAATTGTTGGTGATCTGCATTTCAGCTGTTCCCTTTTTATGATTGGAGATGAAATGCGCGCGCAACATCGCTGCCCGCACTGAGGTCGCCGGACTGAAAATCCTCACAAATGACCGGGCTACCCGCCGACAGGCAGGCAACAGGAAACATCGACGAAAGCGATGTGGCCTCGACCGGAAAGACTATGATTCGTGATTGACTGGATGCTTCAAGACATCAACGGGACGATGCCTTTGACACCGTCTCCCTGCCGTCAGTCGTGACGGGTAATCTCAAAAATATGCTTCACGGCGTCCCCTTATGTTTTTACCGCAATGCGATTGATATTACTGCATTTCGATTATAAAGACCGGGAAAAGGTTGTCAACTTTCTGTCGCAGTGCAGCAAGAATTTCGAGGACTGAATGCCGGAAACGATTGATCGTCGGGCGCGGATTGCCGCGATAGGCAAGGCATTCAGCGTTCTCGAACTGTTTGGGCCGGAAAGCCCGGACCTTCGGATCACCGACATAGCTTCGCGTGCGGACATGAGCCGGTCCAGTGCCCAGCGTCTCGTTCACACGCTTTTGAAATGCGGATGGCTGCATCGCGACGCTTCAGGCACGTTGCTTTCCCTCAGCCACCGAGCAGTCGACCCGGCTTTCGTCTATCTCTCGTGCAATCCGATCATGGATCTGGTCATGCCTTTCGTGGTGGAGCTGAATGCCCGAACGGCCTTGAACTGTGATCTCTGGCTGAGGGACGGCCTCGATCTCGTCACGCTTGCCCGCATTCCTTCCCCGGCGTCGTCGCTGGCGCTTGCGCCCGTCGGCAGCCGCACCAGCCTGACGAGTTCCACGCGCGGCCGGGCATTGCTTTCCTGCCTGTCGCGGCAACGCCTGAACGAAATCCTGCCCGAGCTTGCGCTCAATCCGGGCGACGAACGCGAAAGATTGCTGAAAGACATCGCCAGTGAGCACGAGGCCGGTTACGCGATCGGCGACGAAACGGGCTCAGGCTCGGGAAAGGTCATCGCCGCGGCATTTCTCGGCGCGGATGGAGAACCTCTCGGTGTCTTGAGCCTGTCCGGCGTTCTGGATGCCGCAATCAGCCATGAGGCCGCTGGCCTGCTGCGTCAGACGGCAAACACGATCAACGGCCTGCGTATTTCCGCAACGCCCACCGTCGCGACATTTTACCCCGGATCGCATGTCACATGGGCAGTCTCGCAAACCGAGGACGACCCGCTGGAAATTGCGTCCGTCACCAAGGCACTGCATCTTTTGCAGTTTTTCCACCCCGGCGCACCTCTGCTGACCCTGACGGAGCTTTCGAAAAAAACCGGTTTCCCCATCCCCACCGTACAGCGGATCGTCGATACCTTCATCGACCTGGGCTATCTGGTGCGGCAGGACAAAAACCGCGCCTATCACATCTCCATCCGCTCACTGGATCTTCTCTACCGTTTTCAGATGAGCAGCAATCTGGTTCGTTCGGTCTGGCCGCGTCTCATCCGTTTTCGCGAGGAATGCGGGCTGCGCTGTTCGTTCTGCATTCTGGACGGCACGGAGATCGTGCACCTTCTTCACGTGCAGAGCAGGCCCCACCCGGACTACCGCACCGCCCATCCCGGCCGGCGTTTCCTCGCAGCCTCCTCTTCGGGCGGACGGGCCATGCTGTCCTGGCTGCCGGACGAAGAGATCCGGAAAATCCTGGATGACAGCATGATCGATCCCTTCACCGCCCATACGGTGACCGACAGGGATGCGATTTTTGCGGATATCAAATGCGCAAGCGCCCGCGGCGTGGCATTCACCGACCGGCAGTCGGTTCGCGACGAGGTGAATGTTGCCGCAGCCGTGCGCGGTCCCGATGGTCGCCCCATCGGCGCCATCGTGGTTTCAGCACCCGCCCGAACATGGACGATCGATCGCCTTGAAAAGGAAGTTGTCCCTTCGCTTCTTTCGCACAGCCGAAGCGGCGATTTTTCCTGAAAAACATGCCGCACGAGATTTGAACTTATCGCGCTCGATCACGGCACTCAGCTTTTGGAATGCGCGTCCAGCTTGATGACGTTTGTGAGCTTGGGGGACGATGACCGCGCCGAGGTCAAGGCCTTCAGGAGTTCGGATCGCTCGAACGGCTTCATGACGATGGGCCAGATGACCTTCACGCCGGCTTCCAACTTGTCGCTGTAACCGGTCATCAACACGATCGGCAGATCGGGACGCACTTTCGCCACGCGTTCCGCAAGTTCCATGCCCGACATGACCGGCATCATGATGTCGCTGAGAACGGCATCGATGCGCGGATGTTTCTCGATCAACCTGAGTGCTTCGGCTCCGTCCTGCGCGGTGTAGATCGATGTGACGCTATCCTCCAGTGCGACGCGGGCCGCCTCCAGGGACGCCGGAGTATCGTCCACGATCAGGACATGCGACGGCATGCCGGGGACAACGGCATCATCAGGCTTGGCGACGATTTCCTGCGCCGACTTCGGCAGGTAGATCGTCATCGCGCTGCCATGCCCGCTCAAGCTGGCCACGGTCGCCGTGCCCCCATTCCCCTCCGCAAAGCCGATGACCTGCGTGAGGCCAAGACCGGGTGCGCCATTGGCTTTGGTGGAAAAAAACGGCTCGAAAATACGCTTCAGGTCTGCCGACGCAACGCCCTTACCGGTATCGGTGACGCTCAAGGCCACCATCGGTCCCTTGATCCGTTTATCTTCTGCTGCGCCATCAACGACATTACGGGCGCTGATCGTCACCTGTCCGCCATCGATCATCGCTTCACGCGCATTCGTCAGCAGATTGATCAGGGCAATTTCAAGCCCGATCGGATCGGCATGGATGCCCCAGAGATCGTCCGGAATGCGGACATCCATGACGATGCTGTCGTTCAGCGCCTGCTTCAGGAGCGGCGTCATATCGGCGAGCTTGGCATCCAGTTCCATATGCTCCGCGCCCTGGTTCGAACGGCGGGCAAAGGACAAAAGACGCCGGGTGATCGTTTTGCCGCGGATCACACCTTGCCGCATATTGCCCAAAAGGCGGGTTATTCTTTCTTCATCGCCCCGGCGGCGCTCGATGCCATCGACGCCGGATTGAAAAACCATCAGAAGATTGTTGAAATCATGGGCTGCCTGACCTGTCAGCTTGCCCAGCGCATCCATGCGCTGCCAGTTGGCGAGGCTCTCCCGCTCCGTGTTTCGGGAGCGCAGTTCCCGGTAGAGCAGCACGGCAACAAGGCCGGAAAGAACGATCGTCACGGCCCCGGCACCGATCACAAACATGGCGGCATGCATGGCAGGCTGATCATATTGCGACGATGGAAGCCCGATCTTCACGCGCCAGGCGGTCTCGCCGATCTGCGCCTCGGCCGTGCGCAGCGTAGTGCCATCTGCCAACAGGACCGCGTCATCCTGCACGCTGGCGAATTCCGCAGCGCCCTTGCCCGCAAATTCCGGAGCGCCGGTCGTCGTCACCAGCCGATCCTGACGATCCACCACCCAGGCCGACCAGTCTTTCGGCAAGCCGCCGGCATACAGCATCTGCGTCACCATTTCGGGGCGAATGACTGCCGACAGAACGGCGCGCAAACGATCCTTGCGCGTGATCGGCACCCTGATCGCAAACGCGGCCTTTCCGCCCTTGCCGATCGCAATATTGCCGATCACCGGCTTGCCCGTCTCCAGAAGCCGTTTGTGACTTTCGAGATCGACGATTTCCTTCCGGGAAGAGACGGCAAGCGGCGGATAGGCCAGAACCACCTCGCCCTGCTCGTTCGAGACACGGATCTGCTGCCATTCCGCAATCTGGTCGTTCAGTCGTCGCGCCGTCTCGGCAAAGCTGCTTCGGGAAACCGGAAGATCGAGGCGCGGCGAATCGGCAACGACCGACAGCAACTGCACCTGCGTATCGAGTTCACGCTGGAGAGCACCGGCCAGGATAGCCGCACGTTCTTCCAGCGCACCATCCAGACGACGCTGCTGTTCGTTGATGAAGAACCACCCGATCACGCTGGCCAGAACAAGGGCCGGCAAAAGAGAGGCGCTCAGGAGAAGGAGCGCTGGCCGTGCGTTATTCAAGTTCGGTCCTCAGAAGATGGCAGCGTTAACATTTTAACGCTCCGCGCGGGAGGAACAAGCCAATCAGTGCTCATAGTTCCTTCTACCCACCAGAAAGCATCTGACTACCGGAAAAGACCGGAACGGAAAACACGATAACGTGATATTGGATCGCTTTTCCCATGGTAACGGTAGCCCGCATGCGTCGGATGGGCGCCCAATGCCGGAAAATCACCACGCTCCCGTTCTGCGGCACGGCCTATTCGGCGACACTTTGGCAAACTGATTCTCATCCGCTCGCCCGAGCGATCATAGCCAGCCTTTCCAGCGAAAGAAGAAGAACGGGATGACGGCCGAAAGCACCATGCCAAGCAAAGCCAGAGGGTAACCGATGGTCCAGCTGAGTTCCGGCATATGTTCGAAATTCATGCCATAGATGGAAGCGACCAGCGTTGGCGGCAGAAACACCACGGAAGCAATCGAGAATATCTTGATGATGGCATTCTGTTCGACGCTGATCAGGCCAAGCGATGCATCGAGCAGAAAGCCGATATTGCTGGAAACGAAGCCGGCATGTTCCGACAGCGTGGCGATGTCATGGGCCACCGTCTTGCACAGATCCTCGATTTCCGGGTGGTGGTGGATCTGCGGCACGTTCAGGAGAAAGGTCAGCATGCGCGACAGCGAACCGAGACTGTCGCGCACCTTGCTGATCAGCCGGTGATGGGCGGCGATATCGGCAAGCTTGTCTTCCAGAAATTGCGGCGGACGGCGCGTGGCGCGCGGGCGAAAGATCTCCTTGGACAACTCATCGATATGCACAACGGCGGTTTCGAGGATTTCCGCCGTGCGGTCGGCAATGGTTTCCAGCAGGCGGGCAAGCAGCATCTTGCCCACCCAGGGCGCCTCGGCAGGCTGGCGGCAGAGGGCGGCGGTAAAGAGCTTGAACGACTTTGGATCGGCATACCGTACCGTCACCAGCTTTCCGCCGGTGAGGATGAAGGCGATATCGGTGATCTCTGGCGCTTCGCTATCCGCCTTCCAGACCAGCGAAGCGGTCATGTAGACGGCGTTCTTTTCAATATAGAGACGGCTGGAAGGCTCGAAATCCTTCAGTTCGGCGCGGGTCGGGATCTCGATACCGAGGAGTTGTTCGACATAACGATCCTCTTCGGTCGTCGGATCGAGAAGGTCCAGCCAGACGATGTCTTCACCAAGTGCCGCCGGTTTTTCACTGACGGCGAAAGGCGTTACCGCGCCGTGGGCATGATATGCATTGATCAAGGCAGTTTCTCCACGGCATTACCGGCAACAGATTGGCCATGAACGACCAAGAAAGGAGACTGTTCCCACCCCATCTCCCATCCTATTCAAACACGATGGACGGAGCCTTGCGCTGCGGGCGGCCGGAAACCTGCGCCCAGACGGCGGCGGCAATATCGCGGTAGATCGCAGCGGACGGGCCATCCGGCACGGCGACGACGACCGGCGTACCGGCATCGGAGCGTTCGCGGATTTCCATGGTCAGCGGCACTTCGCCAAGGAAGGGCACGCCGATACGGTCCGCTTCGGCTTTCGCGCCACCATGGCCAAAGATGTCATAGCGGTTGCCGGTATCGGGGGCGAGGAAATAGCTCATGTTCTCGACAATGCCGAGAAGCGGGATTTCCACCTTGCGGAACATGTTGACGGCCTTGCGGGCATCGATCAGCGCCAGATCCTGCGGCGTGGAGACGATGACGGCGCCGGCCAGCGGCACCTGCTGCGCCATGGTGAGCTGCACATCGCCGGTGCCGGGCGGCATGTCGACGACGAGCACATCGAGATCGCCCCAGGCGACTTCACGCAGCATCTGCAGAAGCGCCGACTGCACCATCGGGCCACGCCAGATCATCGCGGT
This sequence comes from Neorhizobium huautlense, assembly GCF_030811685.1. GTDB lineage: Bacteria > Pseudomonadota > Alphaproteobacteria > Rhizobiales > Rhizobiaceae > Neorhizobium > Neorhizobium huautlense_A. The sequence goes on from NZ_JAUSRF010000001.1 coordinate 87,792, forward strand.
TTCCTCATCCACGAGGAAACCCATGGACATGGCTTTCAGGCCATAGTTTTCCATCGGCTTGATGTATTTGCCATCGATCTGCTCGGGACGGCCGGAGATCTTCAGGAGGCGCGGCACCGAGGGGCCATAGATATCGGCATCGAGAAGGCCGACGCGCAGACCGTTGGCCTGCAGGCCCAGCGCCAGGTTGACGGCGGTGGTGGACTTGCCGACGCCACCCTTGCCGGAAGCCACCGCAATGATGGCGCCGACGCCGGGCACACCGGATTTGGCAGACCTGGGCGCACCACCGGCGGGCGGGTGTGCGTGGCCACCTGCCGGAGCGGAAGGAGCCGGGCGCGGCGACGGAGCGGACCCGGCCTTGCGATCGGCTGTCAACGTGGCCAGCACGCCTTTCACGCCCGGGATCGTCTTGACGATCTTTTCGGCGGCAGCGCGCAATGGCTCAAGCTCCTTGGCACGCTCGGCCGGCACGCTGACGGAGAAATACACTTTTGCATCGGAGATGAAGACATCCGAGACGATGCCGAGCGAGACGATATCGCCTTCCAGATCCGGCCCGCGCACTTTTGAGAGCGTCTCCAGAACCTGTTCCTTGGTGACTTCTGCCATGGTCGACCTCTTCCTCATTCCACATGCCGGGTTAGGCCCCGTCGCTATACAGACCGGCTTATAGGTCGTGATTGTCCGGAAGCAAATAAAGGAGATCGGCCAAATAAACAGACCGACAAAAAAGAACCGCCGCCGGTTGCCGCGCAATGCCATTTCAGGCGCGCTGGAAACCGACGGCGGCTCTTCTCTCTTGTCGCGCCTCTTGGTGCGCTTCCAGTCCCCTCTGGACCTGCAAGGAATAATGCAGGGATCATGCCAGTTTGTTCAATAGCAAAAATTGCCTTTGAATTCAGAAAGTTAATTCCGACGGACTGTCGCCTTTCATTTGTCGGCGATGATGCACTGCGGGATGCGTCTGTTTTTTAAGCAGAATGCTGCTTTATGCTGCGGCGCACACGAACTCTATTTGATCAATCCTACCCGAAGCGCTTTTGCGACTGCCTGTGTACGATTGACTGTATCGAGCTTCTTGGTCGCTCGGTTGAGATAGTGGTTCACGGTATGCTCGGACAGGCCCAGAATGCCGGCGATCTCACTGCTGGTCTTGCCGGCGGCGGTCCAGTTGAGACAATCGAGCTCGCGATCGCTCAGTTGTTCGGTGACGCGGACATCGAGACTGCGGATATCGGACAGGCGCTCGAACACGTGGACGGAGACATAGGTCAGCTCCATCATCTGCTGTTTCGAAAAGGCCGGGCCATCGCCGATGATCGAGACGACGCCGCGATGACCGGCAATATCGCTGACCGGGAAATAGGCACCCCGGACCAGATTGAACCGCTCGAACATGGCCTTGGCGACGGCATTGCCGCTGGCCTTGGTGACCTGATCGAGATCATAGGCAAAAGGGACGGACGTGCGGCGCAGCTTGCGCACCAGCGTGCTGGTGGGCAGCATCTTTGCCTGATCGAAGGCGGCCAGCAACTCGGCCGGCCAATTGGTGATGATGGTGTTGCCCGCAAGCTCCGTGGCCGTCGCGGCCGGCAGGTTCATCACCATGAAGGCACGCTGCCGATAGGTTTCCGTCAGCCGCTTCATGAAACGGAAGACGTCAAACTGTGTTTTCAGTGCAGGAATTTCGGTAATATCGACGCCCTCGGCGGCAGATGCGCCCAGATTTTCCATTTCGACTTGTCTCATTTCTTGTCTTTTCGCTGTCGCATGGCCACGCAAAACCTGTGGCCAGACCCTAAGCGCCCCCATTCGACTTCCGGTCAGCTCGTCACGAAACGATTAATCACTCTCTTCGCAATACAATCGACAATGATGACACATGATTAGATTTGCAAACATTTGTTGCAATCTTTCCGTTAACATTACGGGGAATTGATTGGATAGGGTTATCGTCGCGGCGCCAACCCGGCCTGGACATCCCGCATGATCGCTTCTGCGGCGACAAGAAGCGGACCCGACCAGAGATCCAGCATGCCATCACCGATACGATAGGCCGGGGCGGTGACGGACACACCGGCAAGAATATTCTGCTCGGGCACGTGAATGGAGGCAGCCACGCAACGAATGCCCGGTTGATGTTCTTCCAGATCATAGGCAAAACCGCGTTGCCGGATTTTGCCGAGATCGGCAACGAGCGACGAAAGATCGGCATGCGTGGTTTCGGTAAACCGTTCGAACTGCACGGCTTCGAGACGCGCCCGGACGTCCTCATCCGCCAGCATCGCCAGCGCCGCCTTGCCGACGCCGGTGCAATAAGCCGGTGAGGCATTGCCGATCAGCGAATGCATGCGCACCGCCTGGCGCGCCTCCACCTTGTCGAGATAGATCACCTCCGCCCCGCGCAACAGTGCCAGATGCACGGTTTCGCCCGTCGCATCGTGCAGCACCTGCAGATGCGGAGCCGCCAGTTGCCGGAACTCGTTGCGGGACCAGGCGCGCGCCGCAAACCGCAGCAGGCGCAGGCCCGGCACGTAAGCGCCGTCACCATTCGTCTCGAGCAGCCCCTCCTCCACCAGATGTTTCAACTGCCGGTGAAGCGTGCCGCGCGGGTGGTCCGACGCATTGAGAATATCGGTAAAGCGCAGCGGTTCGGCAGCATCGGCAACCAGCGCGACAAGCGCCATCGCCTTGCCGAGCGTGCCGGTATCGGCTGCCGAAACCGATTTCTCTTTGAGGTTCCCCGTCATGTCCTGCTGTGTGGCCCTTGCCGCCTTGACAATTTTTTCTCCATAGCGGACTTATTCCAAATAATCAAACCATGTTCCATCTAATGGAACCAGTTGTTTAAATTGGCTCTGTGGAGGAGACAGTGTCGGCAGTGCTTTTGCATTTTCACGATCTCGCCGGACGCGGTGTGCTGATCACCGGCGGCGGCACCGGCATTGGCGCAGCACTGACATCTGCCTTTGCCGCGCAAGGCGCGCGCATAGCCTTTATCGATATCGCCGTGGAGGAAAGCCGGGCGCTGGCGAAAGAATTGTCGGCAACGTCAGAGCATCCGGTGCATTTTATCGAGGCCGATCTTTCCGACGTTTTTGCTGCGCAGGCCGCGGTGAAGGAGGCTGCAGCCCTGCTCGGCCGGCTGGACGTGCTGATCAACAATGCCGCGCGCGACGATCGACAAGATTTGGAAACAGTCAGCGAGGCGGACTGGGACGGCAGCCTGGCGGTGAACCTGAAGCCGGTGTTTTTCACATCGCAGGCAGCGGTACCGTTCATGCGCGAACAGGGCGGTGGCGCGATCGTCAACTTTTCGTCGATCGCCTTCATGCTGAACATGGGCGAACTGCCTGCCTATGCCACCGCCAAGGCCGGAATTTTAGGCCTCACCAAAAGCCTTGCCGGCCGGCTGGGGCCTGACAATATCCGCGTCAACGCCATATTGCCGGGCATGATCGTCACCGAACGACAGAAGCGCTTATGGCTGACGGATGCGTCGATTGCCGCGATGATCGAGCGCCAGTGTTTGAAGCGCATGCTGGTGGCCGAGGATCTTGTCGGTCCGACCCTGTTTCTGGCGTCATCGGCATCCGCTGCCATGACCGCCCAATGGATTATCGTCGATGGAGGAATTTTGTGACCACATCTCCCGCCTATGCCGCCGTTGACTGGGGCACCAGCAGTTTTCGTCTGTGGCTGATCGATGCTGGAGGCCAGGTACTTGGCGAGCGCCGCAGCGGCGAAGGCATGACTACGGCTGCAAAAGCCGGTTTTTCCGAAATTCTCGAAGGGCATCTCGATGCACTTGCAGCGCCGAAAAACCTGCCGGTGATCATCTGCGGCATGGCCGGTGCGCGGCAGGGCTGGGTGGAAGCCGGTTATGTGGATGTGCCCGCCGCCCTGCCAAAAGTGCTGACGGCCGCCGCCATCGTGCCCAATCAGAAGCGCGATATTCGCATCCTGCCCGGCATTGCCCAGCGCGGCGCGAGCCCGGATGTGATGCGTGGCGAAGAAACCCAGCTGCTTGGCGCGCGCGATCCGTCGGTTTCCGGTGAACAGCTGTTCTGCATGCCCGGCACACATTCGAAATGGGTGCGGCTGACCGGCGAGACGGTGACGGGTTTTGCCAGCTTCATGACCGGCGAACTGTTCGACGTCATTTCGAAAAACTCGATCCTGCAACATGCCCTGACCGATGCCGGCAGCTTTGACGGCAGTCACCCGGTGTTTCTGGCGGCGATCAAGGCCGTCTTCGCACAGCCGGCCCGCGCCACCAACCTGGTCTTCACCGTGCGTTCCGGCCAGTTGCTCGACGGGCTGGATGCGACCGGTGCGGCCGCGCGTCTGTCCGGGACACTGATCGGCGCGGAAATCGCAGGCGGCATGGCGGATGGCTGGCAGCGCAAGAAACTCGATGCGCCGATCCGGCTGATCGCCTCCGGCCGCCTTCAGGGCCTGTACGAAGCCGCCTTCGATGCGCTGAACCTACCATACAACACGATCGACGCCGATGAAGCGGTACGCCGCGGCCTTTCGCAGGCGGCAAAAACCGTTTTCGGCGGCAACACTTAAGGACATGACCATGACCCGAGTTCCCTTCCCAAAAATGCAGCGGCCGCTGGTGGCCATTTTGCGCGGCCTTAAACCCACCGAAGCCGTCGCCGTGGTCGGCACGCTGATCGAGGCCGGTTTTACCGCCATCGAAATCCCGCTCAATTCGCCCGAACCGTTCCGCTCCATCGAGATGGCCGCAAAAATCGCGCCGGCCGATGTGCTGATCGGTGCCGGAACCGTTCTGACCATCGAGCAGGTCCATTCGCTGGATGACGCCGGCGGCAGGCTGATGGTCAGCCCGAATGTCGAGCCGGCGGTGATCGAAACCGCAAGCGCCAAGGGCATGGTGACCCTTCCCGGCGTCTTCACCGCAACGGAAGCGCTGGCCGCCGCCCGCGCCGGTGCGACGGGTCTGAAATTTTTCCCGGCGAGCGTGCTCGGACCATCGGGCATCAATGCCATGCGTGCCGTATTGCCGCCGGAACTGGTGATCGCGGCTGTCGGCGGCGTGTCGGATGCCAATTTCGGCGAATATGTCGATGCCAACATTCTGGCCTTCGGCCTCGGCTCCAGCCTCTACAAACCGGGCATGACGGCGGAAGACGTGGGCGAACGCGCCCGCCTGACCATTAACGCCTACGATGCGGCCATCGCGGCGAAAAAGGGAGGCTGAGGCATGACGGCGCAAAACATCCCGTTCAAGGGCTCGGTGCTTTCATCCGCCGGCAGTGAACTCGGCGAAGGCCCGACCTTCGATCCGCATACCGGCAAGGCCTGGTGGTTCAACATCGTCGGCAAGGAACTGCATGAACTCGATACGGAAACGGGCGAAACCCGCGTTCACCCACTGCCCTTCATGGGCAGCGTGCTTGCCCGCATCGATGCCGGCCGGCAGCTGATCGCGACCGATCGGGGGCTGGTCATTCGCGATACGGTGAGCGGCGAATTTTCGCCCTATCTCGAACTGGAAGCCGACAAACCCGGCAACCGTTCCAATGATGGCCGCGTACACCAGTCCGGCGCGCTCTGGATCGGCACCATGGGGCGAAAGGCCGAAGAGGGTTCGGGCGCCATCTACCATGTCGCCAGGGGCAAGGTGACAAAACTTTACGGCAATATCAGCATCACCAATGCTATCTGCTTTTCGCCGGATGGCACGATCGGTTATTTCGTCGACACGAAGATCAACAGGCTGATGCGGGTAGATCTCGATGCCGCCACAGGCCTACCGACCGGCGAGCCATCGGTGCTGATCGACAACCATGGCAAGCCCGGCGGCATGGACGGCGCCGTCTGCGATGCCGAAGGAAAAATCTGGAACGCCCGATGGGGCGCCGGTGTGGTGGACAGCTATGCGCCAGATGGAACATTGTTGGCGCGTTATGCAGTGCCGGTGAAACAGCCGAGCTGCCCGGCCTTTTTCGGCAAAGACGCAGACCGGTTGCTGACGACATCGGCATGGCAGGGCATGGACGATGAGGCCCGCAAGGCAGACCCGAAGGCCGGCAACCTGATCGATCTCGGCATCACCGTCAAAGGCCGTTTCGAGCCGGATTACATTCTCTGAACTTTCTACCAAAGGTAGATTTCACTTGAGAAGCATAACATGCGGGGCAAGCAATTGTTCCGCATGTTTTCGCCTATTTTTTAGTCATTAAAATCGGAACCAATTACCGGCTCTAGCCATTCTCCTGTCGATCCGGCGCAGCGAAAAGATGAAAAAACGCTGTGTCTTCAACGAGAGAAAGGCAGGTTTGATATGAGCAAGATCTTTACCACGATGGCAGCCGCCGCCCTGATGGCATCCACCGCGATTGCTCCGGCATTCGCCCAGACAACCGCGCCGGCCCCTGCGGCTCCCGCTGAACAGTCGGCCCCGGCGACCCCGGCCGATCCGATGGCAAAGCCGGCAGCGCCTGCTGCAACGTCTGCTGATGCCGGCGCCGCTTCCGGTACCTATCTGACCGAACAGGCTGCCACCCAGGTTGCCGCCAGCGATTATATGGGTAAGTCGATCTACAATGCCGAAGACAAGAGCATCGGTGATGTGAACGACCTGATCCTCGAAGAAAACGGCGGCGTTGTCGCAGCCGTGGTCGGTGTCGGTGGTTTTCTCGGTATCGGTGAAAAGAACGTCGCCATTCCGATGGACAAGCTGACGGTGACACGTGAAGACAACAGCGTGCGCCTGACCACCACCGAGACAGCGGAATCGCTGCAGTCGGCACCGAAATTCATGACGCTGGCCGAACAGCAGACTGCCGCCACCTCGGGCACGGATGCAACGACCACGTCGTCGACCGCACCGGCCCCCATGACACCCGCAGCGCCGGGTGCGGCTCCGGCCGATGACGCCACTACTCCGGCAACGCCTGCCAAGCCATAACGGCTTGAGGCTGGACCGGGGGACCCGTTATCGGTTCCATCTGAAGGGCGATGCCTTGCGCATCGCCCTTTTTCGCGCCTACTTCACAACAACGAACACATCCGCAACGCATCATAGATCGACGCATGAATGTTGCGGCTCGACACCGCGTCACCGATGCGGATCAGATCGAATGCCGCATTCGGCACCGTCTGCGGCAGGGGCGCGCGCCGCTCGATCAAAGCCGGATAATCCACCGCCCCCAGATTGCGCGACAATGGTTTCAGCGCCCGGTAGAGCTCGTCATTGGCCGTGGTGCCATGTTCGGCCACCACCTGCGCCACCCGCCGTTCCACCCGCACATCCGGCGCAAATTCCGATGACAGCACCGCCACCAGAACATTGCCATCACGCCGCACCGCATAAAGACGGGTGTTGATCGTTACCCGCACGTTCCTTTCGGCAAAAATGCGGGCATAGGGCACATGGTTCATGCCGCCCATTTCCGGCGCAAAGAACCGCTCTGGCGAAACGACCTCCAGTTCCGAACCGGCGCGGGCAATCACTTCGGCTGCGCTCATGCCCTGATGGCCGCCATTGTCATCGAACAAAAGCACTGTTTCGGCCGGCTTCACCGCACCCGCCAGAATGTCCCAACTGGAGGTCAAAAGCTCCTCGCCCGCCTCGACCTCCGGAAACTGCGCCAGACCGCCGGTCGCGACGATCACCAGATCCGGCTCAAGCGCCAGAACATCCTCCGCCTCGGCATAGGTATCGTAGGCAATCGTCACGCCCAGCCGGTCGAGTTCGGCCAAACGCCAGTCGATGATGCCGACCATTTCGCGGCGGCGCGGATTGCGGGTCAAAAGATTGACCTGACCGCCCGCCTCCCCCGTCGCCTCCAGCACGGTGACGGCATGGCCGCGTTCGGCGAGAACGCGTGCCGCCTCCAGCCCTGCCGGACCGGCACCGATGACCACGACATTGCGGGACTTCTGCGCCGTGTCGATCCGGTGCGGCATGATCGCCTCGCGGCCCGTCGCGGCATTGTGGATGCAGAGAGCCTCGCCGCCTTCATAGATGCGGTCGAGACAGTAGGTGGCGCCGACACAGGGGCGGATGCGCGCCTCTTCCCCCGCCATCACCTTGGCGACGATATGCGGATCGGCGATATGGGCGCGTGTCATGCCGACCATGTCGAGTTTTCCCTCGGCAATGGCATGGCGGGCGGTGGCGACATCGGCGATGCGGGCGGCGTGGAAGACCGGGAATTTCGTGGCCGCACGCACCTCTCCGGCAAAATCCAGATGTGGCGAGGCCGGCATGCCCTGAATGGGGATGACCTCATTCAACGCCGCATCATGCTCCAGATGGCCACGGATGAGATTTAGGAAATCGATCTTTCCCGTATCGACAAGACATCGGGCAATCGCCAGGCCGTCCTCCTTCGACAGCCCTTTGTCCCAATCCTCATCGGCCACCATGCGGATGCCGACGATGAAATCGGGGCCGACGACCTTGCGCACGGCATCGATGATCAGGTGGGTGAAACGCAGCCGGTTTTCCAGCGATCCGCCATATTCATCCTGCCGCCGGTTGGTGGCCGGCGACCAGAAATGATCGGTGAGATGGCCATAGGCTTCCAGTTCGATGCCATCCAGCCCTGCCGCCTGCATGCGCTGCGCCGCATCGGCATAATCGGACACGATGCGGGCGATATCCCAGTCCTCGATCTCCTTCGGAAAGGAGCGATGGGCCGGTTCGCGGATCGGCGAAGGAGCCAGAACCGGCAGCCAGTCGCCCTTGTTCCAGTTGGTGCGGCGACCGAGATGGGTGAGCTGGATCATGACGGCCGTGCCGTACTCATGACAGTCGTCGGCCAGCTTTTTCATCCACGGCACGATCTCGTCGCGATAGGCATGCAGGTTGCCGAAGGCGGGCGGGCTGTCGCGCGAGACGATGGCGGAACCGGCCGTCATGGTGAGCGCTATGCCGCCCTTTGCCTTTTCGCGATGATAAAGCCGATAGCGGTCGGTCGGCATGCCGCCTTCGGAATAGGCCGGTTCATGCGCGGTGGACATCACCCGGTTCTTGAGGGTCAGATGTTTCAACTGAAAAGGCTGAAGCAGCGGATCGTTGGACACGGGCATGCCATTCTCCCCTCACCGTCACGGATGAAGAGATAATCACGGACATGGCGCATGATGGCGAGTGCTGCGCGCGGCGCAAACTATCCTCACAGCGTCAGATTGTGATGGGGAGGAGAAACCGTGTCAGGCGGTGACGCGTTCGATACGTGCGAATTCGCGATAATGTGCTTCGAGATATCTGAGCGTTGCCATGCTGTCCGCCGGTCTGCCGTAATAATAGCCCTGGCCCATGCCGCAACCCAGCGCCTTCAGCTTCTCAGCCTCCGACAATTCCTCGATGCCTTCTGCTACAACCTGCAGGTCGAGGCCATCACACATGGCGACGATGGCCTTGATGATGTGTTCGGAGGCGCGGTCGGTGGTAATGCGCGAGACGAAGGCGCGATCGATCTTGACCTTGTCGAAGGTGAAATCGCGAAGCCGTCCGAGACTGGACTGGCCGGTGCCAAAATCGTCGAGCGAGATGCGTACGCCGGCCTGTCTAAGCTCGGTGATGATGCGATGGGCCGTATCGGCCGATGTCATCACCGCGGTTTCGGTGATTTCCAGTTCGACGCGGTTGGGATCGAGACCGACGCGGGCGAGTGTCGCCAGCATGTTTTGTGCCGTGCTCGGGTCCATCAGCTGTGCCGAGGACAGATTGAAGGACAGAAACAGTTCGCGCGGCCATGATAGCGCCGCTTCCGCCGCCTTGCGCAGCAGCGTTTCCGACAGCGCATCGATAAAGCCGCGCTCTTCGGCCAAAGGCACGAAAGCGGCGGGAGACACAAAACCGAGATCGGGATCGATCCAGCGGGCCAAGGCCTCGAAACCGAGGACGGCGCCATCGCGCAGGCGCACGATCGGCTGAAAATGCACGTCTACCGCATCGGCGATGATGGCATTGCGCAGCGCCTGCTCCAGCTGCGTGGCGCGTTTCATCTCCTGCGCGATTTCCTGGGAATAGACGGTAATCTGGCCGCGGCCGCGACGTTTGGAGCGATAAAGCGCGGTCTCGGCGCTTTTCAGGAGGTCCTCGAACTCCTCGCCGGCAAAGGGATAGATGGCAAAACCGAAGGAGGAGGATAGGCGCACATTGCGGTCGCCGAGATCGTAAGGGGCCGAAAGCACGTCCTTGATCATCTGGCCGATGCGCTCGGCACCGTTCTTTTCGAAGACCAGCGGAAACACGAAGGCGAATTCGTCGCCGTCATGACGGGTGACAGTGGCGCCATCCGGAATGCAGGCCTTGAGGCGATGCCCTACCTGACAGAGGATTTCGTCGCCCGCTTCGGCACCAAAAAGGTCGTTGATCGGTTTGAAACCGTCGAGATTGGCGATGCAGATGGCAAAAGGGGCAGGATCATCGGCGCGCTCAGCCGCCAGCATGCGCACCTTGTCGCGCATCCGGTAACGATTGCCGAGGCCCGTCAACGGATCGCTATAGGCCATGGCCTGCAACTCGTTCTGGCTGACCTGAGGCAACTGGGCGCCTGCCAATTTCATTTCATGATCCCGTATCACCTTTAGGCAGAAAGGAGGATGAGACGAAAAGATTAAGAAAACCGTAGCGTGCGCATGCACGGCTGATCAAACAGCGAGAATATCCGGGTTTTCGTCATCGGCTCGTTGCCCCAGACCGAGAGCATTGAACACGGCTTCGACAGCATCGCTGCTGACCGGCTTGATGATGACCGCATCCATGCCGGCCTGCTGGCATTGTTCGCGGTCGTTTTCGAAGGCTGGTTGCAACACGCCGATGACAACCGTGGCATTGGCACTGCCCTCCAGCTCGCGGATGCGACGTGTCGCCTCGAAACCGTTCAGCGTCGGCAGCGTGATATCCATCAGCACGGCGCGTGGCCGCTGCTCCTGCCAGATCCGCACCGCTTCCTCGCCATCGGTGGCGATGACGTACCGATAACCCAGGCCTTCGAGGATTTGTGAAAAGACGATCTGGTTGACGGCGTTGTCTTCGGCGACGAGCACGTCGATCAAGGACTGGCCTTCGATCTGCCAGTCGTCGCCGGCATCACCATCATCAGCCAGTTCGTCCAGCCCCTGCGGGCGCTCGGCGAAATGACGGCTGAGCGCCGGCATCAGGTCACCGAGCAAAATTGCAGGTCCAAGCGCCAGAACGGCGATGCCGTATGCCTTCGTCACCCTGGCGGCATCTGCCCGAATGGCTGGTTCGCACAAAACCAGATCGACACCAACATTTGCTTCGGCTGCGATGTCGAGAAAGATTTCCAGCTCCGCGACATCGACCACACGCGAACAATCGAGGCCGGAGGCCCGCAGGGTATCAAGCGTATCCGATGCCAGCGCGTCATTGGCCGTTACCAGCAGAATACGGCTTGCGGCAGGGACTGGCGGCAGGGCAGCTGCAGCAGCTTCGTCACTGATGCCGGAAACGGAGAAATCCAGGCTTGGCACCGGTTCGCCTTCCGGCGCTGCAAACTCGGCCTCGGCAAGGGCGGAAATATCGTTGATGACCGACACGACGAAATACCGGCCCGGTTTTCCGATGCGGTAACGGCTTGTGACGATCGAAGCTTCGCGACCGTCGGCGCGGATCATCTGTTCCGGCGTAACCAGTGCCGCACCGGTTTCCATGACCTGACGGGCGGGATCATCCAGCCGCTCGACGAAATCGTTCTTGTGCAGGTCGGACAGGCGGCGACCGAGAATGGCGGTGGCCGGCAGACCATAGAGATCGCAGGCGGCCTTGTTGACGGCGACGAACTGGAAATTGCGGTCCTTGACGAGGATCGGCACCGGCAGATTGTCGAGGATATCCTCGGTGACCTGCACGCGCTCCAGATCGGCACGCCACTGGTCCTCGCGCTTCTTGGTTTCCGACACGTCGCGGACGATACAGATGCCATAACCCGACGACAGGCGGCGCTTGTTGTAGGAGATCCAGCGCTCCGGCCCGCAGCGGTCCAGCGTTTCCGAGCGTTCCTTCCACAATGTTGCGATCTGCTCGGCCACCCAATCCTCGCGCGGCAGATGCGAGCGGTGCGGCCGTGACAAGGCATCGCGCCCGGCAAGCCTGCCGGCATCGTAGATGGAGCCGAAGAAATCCCGCATGCGACCGCCGGCGACGGGCATGTTGTTCGGGAAAAAATTGCGCAATTGCGGGCTGACAAACAGAATGAGGTCGTTGCGGTCATAGAGAATAAACGCGCCCGAAATTGCATCGGAAACGACGTCCATCATGGCGAATTGAATGTTTGCGTCCTTGGACGTCAAATCATTCATCAAAACGACTCCTGCACCCCATACACGCTCCGGCAAAGGCCGGAACGCAGAACCTGTCGATCATCTGCGCCCTTGCCTCTCTGCGCGATCATGACGATCCTGATGGATCGTGTATCGGCGGTTCAGGTTCGGGCTTCCCCTTCGGTCGAAGGCCTCGGGAAAGAGAACGGCAGGCATTACACCCGGCCCAGACCTAGCGCTTTTGTCTTAAAGTCGAATTAATCGTCGGATTTCTACCCTCCGTTAAGGCTTGCCCCTATGCAGCGCGGCTCGAATCCGGGAAAATGGCACCATGCCAGTCAAACTTCTTTCAGAAACGCTGATCAACCAGATCGCCGCCGGCGAGGTCATCGAACGCCCGGCCAGTGCCGCCAAGGAACTGATCGAAAACGCCATCGATGCCGGCGCCACCCGTATCGAGATCGCCACCGCCGGTGGCGGCAAAAGCCTGATGCGCATCACCGACAACGGATCGGGCATGAATGCGGCCGATCTGGAGCTTGCCGTGCGCCGCCATTGCACTTCCAAGATCGACGTCCATCTCGACGATATCCGCACGCTCGGTTTTCGCGGCGAGGCGCTGCCATCGATCGGGTCCGTGGCACGGCTGACAATTACCAGCCGCCAGCAGGGCGCGTCGGAAGGTTATGAGGTGAGCGTTGTCGGCGGCAAGACATCGCCGGTCAAACCGGCCGCCGCCAATCCCGGCACGGTGGTCGAGGTGCGCGACATCTTTTTCGCCACCCCCGCCCGCCTGAAATTTCTAAAAACCGAAAAGGCCGAAGCCGGCGCGATCACCGAAGTGGTCAAACGTATGGCCATCGCCTTTCCAAAGGTGCGCTTCGTGCTGTCTGGTCCAGACCGTTCGACGCTGGAACTGCCGGCCACCGGCGACGACCACCTTGCCCGCATGGCGCAGATATTGGGCGCCGAGTTCAAGGACAACGCCATCGAGATCGATGCGGCACGCGAGGACGTGACTCTCACCGGTTTTGCCGGCGTGCCGACCTTCAACCGCGGCAATTCCGGCCATCAGTACATGTTCGTCAACGGCCGTCCGGTGCAGGACAAGCTGCTCCTCTCGGCCATCCGTGGCGCCTATGCCGAAACCATTCCGTCCGGGCGTTATCCGATTGCGGTACTGTCCATCGGGCTCGATCCGGCGCTGGTGGATGTCAACGTGCATCCGGCCAAGTCCGACGTGCGTTTCCGCGATCCCGGCCTTGTGCGCGGGCTGATCGTCGGCGCGATCCGGCAGGCACTGGCGCGCGAGGGCGACCGGGCGGCGACGACCGGGGCAAGCGGGTTACTGCGCGCCTTCCGGCCGGAAGCACCGGGCGGTTATCAACCGTCCTATCCGCAGCCGGGCCAGCTGGAAGGCGCGTCGCCATCGCCGAGCAGCGGTTTCGGCGGCGGCTGGTCGGCCTCGCGTTATGCCTCCGCGCCGAGCCAGCCGTGGAGTGCCGCAACTTCGCCGTCGCGACCGTTCCAGCAGGGTTTTGCCGAACGCCAGACCGGTTTCGATACCATGACCACGCCGAGCGCGCGGGCCGAACGCTTCGACGCGCCGGCAGTGGCGGATGAACCGATCCGTCATCGTCTGGGCGCTGCGCGGGCGCAGCTGCATGAAAACTATATCGTCGCGCAGACGGAGAACGGGCTCGTCATCGTCGACCAGCACGCCGCACATGAACGGCTTGTCTTCGAGGCGATGCGCAAGGCGCTGGATGCCGACCGGTTGCCTTCGCAGGTTCTGTTGATCCCCGAAATCATCGATTTGGCCGAAGAGGATTGCGACCGGCTGATGGTGCATGCCGACGCGCTGGACCGACTGGGCCTGGCGATCGAACGGTTTGGCCCCGGTGCGATTGCCGTGCGCGAAACGCCGGCCATGCTGGGCGAAGTCGACGCCTCCGACCTGATCCGCGATCTGGCCGACGAAGTGGCGGAATGGAATACGGCGGGCGGGCTGAAGGGCCGGCTGGAACATGTGGCGGCCACCATGGCCTGCCATGGCTCGGTGCGCTCCGGCCGCCGCCTGAAACCGGAAGAGATGAATGCGCTGTTGCGGGAGATGGAAGCCACACCGGGATCGGGCCAGTGCAACCATGGACGGCCGACCTATATCGAATTGAAGCTGACGGATATCGAAAGGTTGTTCGGGCGCAGTTGAGGGCACAACAGTGCCACAAATATCTTCTTCCCGTCGGGGAGAAGTGCCGGAGCGTCAGCAAGGCGATGAGGGGGCGACACGGCACCCTGTTTATGTGGCTTTGCCCCCCTCATCCGGCCCTTCGGGCCACCTTCTCCCCGCTGGGGAGAAGATAAAAGAGCGAGCATCTCGGCCTCGACACCATGAACGAACACTTGCCTTCCCTCTTCCCATCCCCCCACCTTCGCGGTAATCACAAACCCATGATTTTCGGATCGAGAATTTTTGGCAGGAGACGCAGGATGAACCGTTTTGAAGGCGCCAGCTTCCGTGAGGCAAAGCTTCGTTATCTTGACGGCGATTACCAGATCATCACATCCGGTTCCTTCGTCGTCTGCGCCATGACCGGCGCCAATATTCCGCTCGACGAGCTGCGCTACTGGAGCGTTGCCCGGCAGGAACCCTATGCCGATTGCGCCGCCTCGCTGGAAGCCGACAAACGCGCCGGCATCCTGCCCAACCAGAAACGCGCCTGATTATTTCGACTTCAGCAACCGCTGGCGGCAATGGGCGATCGCGGCGTCGATAATGTGATCCGGCCCATGCGGGTCGTCGAACACCATGTCGATTTCCACCACGGTGGTTTTTTGTGCCAGTTCCTGCGCCTTGCCGGCATGACCGGCGAGCCGCACGGCGTCCTTGGATGTCGTCACCGGCAGCAGATCCTGTTTCGCGGCGTCCTTCAGAAGGTCGTCGATCTCGTCCTGCGTGAAATAATGATGATCCGGGAAGGCGCGGCGCTCGACGATGGCAGCGCCGAGGGTTGTCAGCGTGCGATAGAATTTTTCCGGATCGGCAATGCCGACATAAGCGAATACATGCCGGTTGACCAGTGACGGGTCCGGCCTTGGCACGACCGATGCCACATGGATCTGCTTGCCGGCGCGTGCCGCCTGCCGGACCAGCGCATCCGCCGCCGGGCCGTTGCCGACTTTCAATATGGCCGAAAGCTGATGCATCTGTTCGGGTATCGGCGCACGCACCGGGCCGCCGGGCACGAGATGGCCGTTGCCGATGCCGCGATTGCTGTCGATCACCACAAGCGCGAAATCCAGCTCCAGCCTGGCGCTCTGGAAACCGTCATCCATGATGATGATATCGGCCCCTTCCGAGACCAGCCTTTTCGCGCCATCGACACGGCGACGGGAAATCACCGTCATCGCTTCGCGCGCCAGAAGCAGCGCCTCATCCCCCACCGCATCGGCACGGTGGTGATGAGGGTCGACCACCGTGACGACATCGAGCGAGCCGCCGTAACCACGGCTGAGGAAACCGGGTTTGAGGCCACGGGCAGTCACGGCACGGGCAATGGCAATGGCGGTCGGCGTCTTGCCGGCACCGCCGACGGTGAAATTGCCGATGCAGATGACCGGAATGGGAACGCTGCCGCGTTTTGCCTTGCGCATGCGGCTGCCGGCGATACGGCCATAGAGATAGGAAATCGGGGAGAGACCCCAGGCGCGCCAATCGGCCTTTGTCCACCAGAAGGGCGGCGCTTCGGAAACCATTTTTGAAGTCTCTGTTCTTGTCTACTTGCGGCTAGAAACGGCAGAACCGTCGAAAAGGCAAGGTTTCACGGCAAAAGATCTTCAATCAGGGTAATATCCGCAAGCACAAGATCGGCGAGTGGCGACAAGGTTTCGGTCGTGCCGGTGCCGGTGAGAACCGCGATCTTCAAACCCGCCCCCGCAGACAGGCCGACATGCATGTCGTGTTTGTTGTCACCCACCATGGCAACTTGTCGTGGCTCAAAGCCAACAGCGCGAGCGAAGGCCAAGAGCATGCCCGGCTCCGGTTTCACACCATGGCCGCTGTCATAACCTGCGACGAAATCGAGATATTGCGCAAAGTCGAACCGATCCGCCGTTGCACGGATGGCGGCTTCGTTATCGCTTGAAGCCACGCCGAGCTTGAAACCACGTGCCTTCAGACGACCGAAAAAGCCGGCGAGCTCGGCGGCCGGCACAGAATAGTCGGCGGCGCGCAAAAACAGCGCATCCAGCTTTAGTGTCAGATCGTCCGTATCCAGCTTTGAGCCGGCGGCAACAAGGCCACGGGCGATATCTGCGGCACTTCCGGCCGCAAACAGACTGTCGGCGCGGGTGTGGCCGGACACATCATCCATGCCGCCGACATCGAGAAGTTTTGCTTCCAGAACCGCATCACCGGCGGCGGCGATACGGGCGGCCTCGCGGTTTACCGGGCCCCAGCTTTCGTCATAACGCAAAAGCGTGCCGTCCTTGTCGAACAGGATGGCCTTGATGACGGAAAAATCGGGATTGGTCATTATTGCGCTGCGGTCTTCGGTTGCAGGGCGGCTGAAACGGCGAGCGGATTGATATAGGGTTCCAGTGCCTTTACGGTGGCCGACAGCGCGCCACGCATGTCCTGAATGGCTTCCTGACCGGCATCGATCATGTTGCGGCGGGCGATATCGTTGGTCAGCAGATAATGCACGGCCTTGGCCAGCATTTCGGTATCGCGGATCATGCGCGCGCCACCCTTGCGGATGAGCTGCTGATAGGTTTCCCGGAAATTCTGGACATTGCTACCGGAGAGAACCGCGCAGCCGAGCATGGCTGACTCGATCGGGTTCTGGCCACCTTCGGCCGTCAGCGAGCGGCCGACGAAGGAGACTTCGGTAAGGCGCAGATACATGCCCATTTCACCGATGCTGTCACCGAGGAAGATATCCGTATCCGGCGTGATGGCATCACCCCGCGAACGGCGGACAACCTTCAGCCCCTGCTCGACAAGCATGGCCTCGATAACATCGCCACGTTCGGGATGGCGCGGCACGATGATGGTGAGCTGGTCATTGCGGGGTTTCAGCGCACGGTGAACGGTGGCTGCGGCGGTTTCCTCACCGTCGAACGTGCAGATGGCGGCCCATGTCTTGCGGTTGCCGATCTGTGCCAGATAGCTGTCGACCACAGCCGGATCGGCCGGCGGCGGATCCGTGTCGCCCTTCAGATTGCCCGAGACCGTGACCGGCCATGCGCCGAGATCGCGGAACCGTTCGGCATCGACATCGGAACGGGCAACGACCAGCGCCATCTTGCCGAAAAGCTGTTCGGCAATACCGCCAAACCCCTTCCAGCGATCGAAGGAGCGATCAGAAATGCGGGCATTGACGCGGATCTGCGGAATGTGGCGGCGATTGAGTTCGGCGATCGTGGTCGGCCAGATTTCCGACTCTGCCGTGATCGCCACATCGGGACGCCAATAACGGATGAAACGCTTGATGGAAAATTTGACGTCGAGCGGCACATATTGATGGATGACCTCGTTGCCGAGGCGGTTTTCCACCAGCGCTGCAGAGGTGACCGTGCCGGTCGTCAGCAGGATATGGATGCCGCGGCGGCCGAATTCGCGGATCAGCGGAATGACGGCGAGCGTTTCGCCCACACTTGCGGCATGCATCCAGACAAGCGGCCCGAACGGGCGCGGCTGGCTGGCATAACCGAAACGTTCCAGCCGGCGCTGGCGGTCTTCCTTGCCCTTGAAGGCGCGCCAGGTGAGATAACTGCCCGTCAACGGATAGGCGAGGACACCGGCAACGCGGTATCCCGTCAAAGCGATGCGCGCCAAGCCTTTGCTCATCGCATCATCCCCTGATCCGTTGCTTTCAATGACAATTGCCCGACCCCTAGCATATACTGCTTATAACGCCCGCGTTCTGCTTTACAAATACGTCAAAAAAAGGGGGGCTGCAGTACAAGAACCGATAGTCACAGCTATCGGTTCCGACTGCAACAACAGTATCAGAGGCCGGTCGCCTTGGGGTCGAGAAGACGATGCATATGCACGATGAAATAGCGCATATGGGCGTTGTCGACGGTCTGCTGTGCCTTCGCCTTCCAGGCCGTCAGCGCCGAGGCGTAATCCGGGAAGATGCCGACGATATCGAGTGCCGACAGATCGCGGAACTGCACATCGGTGAGGTCGGACAGTTCGCCCCCGAAAACGAGATGCAGAAGCTGTTTCTTGTCGGTTGTTTCAGTCATGTCGATCTCTCAATATGTGTCGGCCGGATGGCCTGCCTTATTTGGCTGTCATTGAGGGATTTCACCCCAAAGGTCAACCCGAATGGGCTTGACGCAGCAGGCTTTTGATAACCGATTCGCCACCGGCAAAGAGAGTGGCGTGCTTCACGGTTTCGCGATTGTAAACGAGGCGGCTGCCATCCGTCTCAACGAGGCTGCCACCTGCCCGGAAAAGGATCAGGTCGGCCGCGGCCAGATCCCAGTCATGCGAGTTACGCGCCACCAGCGTGCCATCGATTCGACCATCCGCCACCATGGCCAGCCGATAAGCCAGTGACGGCACGTGTTTTACGCGGCTGAGCAGCTTGCGGTATTCCGGCTCGAACTTGTTGACCATTTCCGCCGAGGCGGCAATGTTCAGCACATCGTCCGGGCGGTGTTCGGCAACAGAGATGGTTTTGCCGTTTTTCAGCGCCGGACCATCGATGGCGGCGTAAAACTCTTCCCCCAGAGCCGGGGCGAAAAGCACACCCGCTACCGGCGCTCCCTTGTGCACGACGGCGACGCTGACGCACCAGTTGGTGGCGCCCTGGATAAAGCCGCGCGTGCCATCGATCGGATCGACCACGAACACGGTGTCGGCCGACAATCGGGCGTGGTCGTCGTCGTTTTCCTCCGACAGCCAGCCGTAATCGGGCCGGGCCGCCCTCAGCACGCTCAACAGGCGATCATTGGCGGCGAAATCGGCGGCGCTGACGGGAGACTGGCCCTCGTTCTTCCACCAGACCTCCGGCGACTGACCGAAAAAGCCGAGCGCGACCTCCCCCGCCTGCCTTGCGGCATCGCGGATAAGGTCGAGGTCTTTTTGCCAGCGCCGGTCTTCCATCATCTTTAGCGTCCGGCCAGCGTCATGCCCTCGATGGCAATCGTCGGCGAGGCGACACCGAACTTGCGGTCGATATCGCTGGCCGGCGTCAGCCGCATGAACATGTCTTTCAGATTGGAGGCGATGGTGACTTCCGAGACGGCGAAGGTCAGTTCGCCATTCTCGATCCAGAAACCGGTGGCGCCGCGCGAATATTCGCCGGTGATCATGTTGACACCCTGGCCGATCAGCTCGGTCACGTAAAAACCGTTGCCGATCTGGCGGATCAGGTCTTCCGGCAGGATATCGCCCGGTTCCAGCGCCAGATTGGTGGAGGCCGGCGTGACCGAGGTGCCGCCGCGCACGCCACGGCCATTGGTGGGCAGACCGAGTTCGCGGCCGATGGAGGTGGAGAGGAACCAGTGTTTCAACACACCGTCCTCGATCATCACCATGCGCTCGCCCTTTACCCCTTCGCCATCGAAGGGGCGCGAGGAACCGCCGCGCACGACCAGCGGATCATCGGTGATGTTGAGGCCGGATTTCAGAACCTGTTGTCCCATCTTGTCGCGCAGAAAGCTGGTCTTGCGGGCGACGGAGGCACCGTTGATGGCGCCAGCAATATGACCGACAAAACCGCGCGCGATGCGCGGATCGAAGACGACGGTGACATTGCTGCCGGTATCGACCTGACGCGGATTGACGCGCTTGACGGTTCGCTCGCCGGCACGGCGGCCGATCAGAGCCGGGTCGTCGAGATCGGCGTAATAGAGGCGGCTGTCGAAATCGTAATCGCGCTCCATCTTCGTGCCTTCGCCGGCGATGACGCTGACGGAATGGCCGAAACGGCTGCCCATGTAGGAGCCGGAAAAACCGTGTGAGGTGACGAGAACGAGACCGCCTGCGCCTGCCGAGGCACCGGCGCCGGACGAATTGGTGACGCCCGAAACATCCAGCGCTGCCTGCTCGGCAGCAAGCGCCGCATCACGCAACTGATCGGTCGAAACCTCGGTCGGATCGTAAAGTTCGAGATCCGGGTAGGAATGCGCCAGATTGGCCTCGTCCGCGAGGCAGGCATAGGGGTCTTCCGGCGAGACTTTCGCCATGGACACGGCGCGATCTGCAAGAACCTTGATATCGAAACCGGGATTGGCCGACACGCTGGCGACCCGGTTGCCGACGAAAACCCGAAGGGCAAAATCATCGCTCTCGGATGCTTCCGTGCCTTCCACCTTGCCCAGGCGAACACTGACGGAGCGGGAACTGGAGCGGATGACAACGGCATCGGCCTTGTCCGCACCCGCCTTGATGGCGAGGTCTATCAGTTGCGAAGCGCGAGAGAGAAGATTTTCGGAATCGATTTCAGCGGACATGTGCAGGCCTTTCGTTCCGAATCCATTTATTGTGCACTACATGACGCATCAAGGGCGTACCAGCTTTTCTTGGGATGCGCCTGCTTCACTCCTGCATGATGAGACCGGAATGGCCGCGCCCGAAACCCTGTTCACCGAAACACTGCTTCTGCTCGGCGGCGCCGTGCTGGCGGCGCCGCTGTTCCGCAAGCTGGGTCTCGGCACCGTGCTCGGGTATCTCGCCGCCGGTGTCGTCATCGGACCGATCCTGCACACGATCAGTGATGCCGGCGAGGTTCTGCATGTGTCGGAACTCGGTGTGGTGTTCCTGCTGTTCATCATCGGGCTCGAACTGAAACCCTCGCGCCTTTGGCAGATGCGTGGCGACGTTTTTGTGCTCGGCACGGCGCAGGTTGTGATCACCGGTCTGGTCCTTTCCGCCCTTGCCTATCTCACCGGCATGGCCGGCTGGCGCGGCGGGCTGATCGCCGGGTTTGGCCTGGCCTTGTCCTCTACCGCCTTCGCGCTGCAGATCCTTCAGGACAACAGCGATACCAATACACGTTATGGCCAGCGCGCCTTTTCCATCCTGCTGTTTCAGGATCTGGCCATCGTGCCACTACTGGCGCTGGTGACCATTTTAGGCTCCGGGCCGGGCGAGGACACGACACCGCTTGCTCAGGATTTCGCCGTGGCGATCGGCGCGATCGGTGCGGTCATTCTGGCTGGGCGTTACCTTTTGACGCCGATGTTCCAGATCATTGCCCGCACCGGCGCCCGCGAGGTGATGATCGCCGCTGCCCTTCTCGTCGTGCTCGGATCGGCGGCCGCCATGCAGGCGGTGGGCTTGTCGATGGCAATGGGCGCGTTTCTGGCCGGCGTGATGCTGTCGGAATCCTCCTACCGGCATGAACTGGAAGCGGATGTCGAGCCGTTTCGCGGCCTGCTTCTGGCGCTGTTCTTCATGGCCGTCGGCCTGTCGCTGGATCTGTCGGCCATTGCCGATAACCTGATGATCATCCTCACCGCCGTGCCGCTGTTCATGCTGGTGAAGGCAGCGGTCCTCTATGGCATTTCGCGGCTTGGAGGCTCCTCGCATGCCGATGCGGTGCGCATCGCCTTTCTGCTGCCGCAGGGGGGCGAATTCGGCTTCGTGCTGTTCACCACCGCCACCGCCGCAGGCCTGTTGTCGCAGAGCGCGACATCGCTGCTGATCGCCAGCGTGACGATTTCCATGGCGCTGACGCCGCTCGGCTCGCTTCTGGCAAAAAGGTTGATCGGTGACGAGGAGTTACAACGCGAGGAACTGAAAGAGGATTTCGAGGGCGCCGGGGCCGATGTGCTGATCATAGGCTTTTCGCGCTTTGGCCAGATCTCGGCGCAGATTCTTCTGGCCGGCGGCCGCTCAGTCACCGTGATCGACGACAGCCCCGACCGTATCCGTCAGGCGGCGCTGTTCGGTTTCCGCATCTATTTCGGCGACGGCACACGCCGCGACGTGCTGCAATCGGCCGGGATCGAGAAGGCGAAGATCGTCGCGGTGCTGACCCAGAAACGCGAAACGACCGACCGCATCGTCGACCTGATCGCCAAGGAATTTCCCAATACCCGCCTTTTCGTGCGCTCCTATGACCGCATCCACACGATCGAACTGCGCGGCAAGGGCGTCGAATACGAACTGCGCGAAACGCTGGAATCTGGCCTGCTATTTGGCCGCCGAACGCTGGAGGCGCTGGGCATGCCGGAGGCGGATGCCGAGGCGATCGGCGACGATATACGCAAACGCGATGAACAACGGCTGCAATTGCAGGCGGTCGAAGGCATCGCGGCTGGCCGCGACATGCTGCACAATCAGCCGGTCAGGCCCGAACCGCTGATGAAACCGAAACGCGGCAGCGTGGGGGAGGAAATTTCGGAGGACGAGGCGAAAAAAGTGGCGATCGGGAAGTGGTGATCAGCGACGCGGTGGTGCGGAGGATACCACCGGAATTTTGTCGCTATCCGTGAGACCAACACCGAATTGAGCAGCAACCTCATGGAGCATCTGTGCTACGGTTTCCATTGCCGCACCGAGTTCAGCCTGATCCGCTTTTGCCGGAAGGCGACCGGCATCCTTCGGGTAGCGATACGTCGTGGCGTAGATCGTCAGGAAAAGCACACTTGAAAAACGCTGCTTGAACGGATTGGCATCAGGCAGAAGCCCTTGCAGCACATCGAGCCGATGCGCGTCTTTCCGGTCAGCTCGAATACCTTCGGAAGTCAGGAGGGCGATGAGGATTTTCTCTGCCGCCTGTTGGGCATGATAGGCATCATTGCGGTTTCCGATTGCAGAAAGCGCGCGGGCGGCCTCGATATCCTCATGGGCCAATCTCAACGCATTTGCGATGTGAAGATCAGCGGACATTCAAAACAATACCGTCATCAACGATATGACTCGCAGCCGAGTTTGCAACGCTTAGGTCCGCACGGAAATCGGACAATCGCGCGCAGGACACATCGGCATAGACACCTGAACCTTCCTGAACATGCCAGCCCAGCATAGGCGCGAACAAGCTCTCCGGGGCATCGTCGGATACTATGACTTTCAGGTCCCAGTCGCTTTGGGCCGTAGCCTCCCCGCGAGCTTGGCTGCCGTAAAGGATAACATCGACCGGATCGTATTCCTGCCGAATCCGCGCGAGCAATATCGTCAACTCCGGAAAACTCCCCGGTGCTGCAACAGGCCTTTTCAAAATGTCTGCAACGATACTCATCGCCGCTCCAGATCATACGCGTTCACCGCGAATATAGCCTTTCCAAGGCATGCATTCCAGAACGTTTGCAAGATCACCCCCTACCCGCTCGCCGCCACCTTCCATAAGGCATCCACGGAACGCTTCAGCTCGTCCTTGATCTCGACCGACTCATCCAGAATCTCGTCCACCTTGTGGAAATCCAGAATGCCGAAACGATGGACGCGGGGACGCAGGAAAATGTGCGGCGGGTGCAGCTTCAGTTTCAGCGCGATACAGCCCTGCATCATCAACTGGCTGGAGCCGAAAAGG
Organism: Neorhizobium huautlense; assembly: GCF_030811685.1. GTDB lineage: Bacteria > Pseudomonadota > Alphaproteobacteria > Rhizobiales > Rhizobiaceae > Neorhizobium > Neorhizobium huautlense_A. The sequence goes on from NZ_JAUSRF010000001.1 coordinate 111,569, forward strand.
CTGTCTATGCGGTTGGGCATATGCGTGCCGTCGCCTTCCGGGCCACCGACGACATCGACGCCGATGACGATATCGGCAAGGTCAAGGAGATGGTCGTAAGGGATCGGGTTCAATATGCCGCCATCGACCATGATGCGGCCGTTGACGCGCACCGGCATGAACAGGGCGGGAATGGCAGCGGAGGCGGCGATTGCCGGCAGCAGTTCACCCTCTTCGAGAATGACCTCCTTCTGGCCGTAATAGTCCGTCGCCGTCACCTTCAGCGGGATCCGCAGCGCATCGAAATTTTCCGGCACGGCGGCGGGCAGAAAAGCGCCGAGGATCGGTTCGAGATTGAAATGGCCCAGCCGAAAACCGCCGATGCGGTCACGCATGCTGGCGGGACCTAGGCTCCAGAGCCGATTGGCGATAAGGCGACGGTTACCGACTGTTGCCCGCGTATAATCGCGGATTTCGCGGCCGCGCATGCCGGCGGCCATAGCGGCGCCCATGATGGCGCCGATCGAGGAACCGGCAATCGCCACCGGGCGGATGCCGAGTTCATCGAGTGCTTCGATGATCTGGATATGCGAGATGCCGCGCGCACCGCCGCCACCGAACGCGATGGCCACCCTCGGCTCTCCACCCCGTTGAACTGCCGGAGCATGCGGGATGGAGAGGCGCGTGTTCATCGAAGAATAATCCTCAGGCCGACTGGTAACGGAAAAAGTCTATCCGCGTATCGCCGAACGAACGGCTTTCGAGCGGCTTGAAACATGGATCGATCGTGACCGTTACATCGGCACGCTCTTCCAGGATTGCAAGCGCGCCGGGTGCGATCCAGCCGCCTTCATGGGCGGAGAAAAGTGCCGCTTCGCCCAGTCCCTTGGCATAGGGCGGGTCGGCGAAGACGAACTGGAACGGCTCGATATTGTTCGCCGTGCCAAGCTTCGTGGCATCGCGCCGCAGGATGCGAGCGCGGCCATGCAGGCCGAGGCTTTCGATGTTCTCCCAAAGAAGGCCACGGCCTTCGACGCCGTTTTCGACAAACAGCGCCGAACGGCAGCCGCGCGACAGGGCTTCAAGCCCTACCGCACCGGTGCCGGCGAACAGATCGAGCACGCGGCACTGATCGATGGCCTCGGGATAAACGTGGCCGATGATGTTGAACAGGCTTTCGCGCGTCCGGTCGATGGTCGGCCGGATATCGTTCGTTTTCGGAGTGGCCAATGCGCGGCCACGGAATTCACCACCTACGATCCGCACGTGGCCTTATCCTCTCGGCGTGCGCGGCTTGCCGCCAGCCGGGCGGCCGCCGGAACGCGGAGCACCGGGTTTTCCGCCACTGGGCTTGCCACCGAAGGATTTTCCGCCGCTGGGTTTACCACCACCGGGTTTGCCGCGACCACCGGACGGCTTGCCGCCGAAACCGGGCTTGCCGCCACCAAAACCACCGGGCTTACCACCACGGGGACGATCACCCTGCGGGCGATCCCCATAAGAGCGTTCACCGGCCGGACGTTCCGAACGACCCTCGCCGCCAAACGAACGCGCCGGGCGATCACCACGCGGCCTGTCACCAAAGGAGCGCTCGCCGCGGGGGCGGTCACCCTCTTCGCGGGGCTTGCGATCGAAACGGGGTTTGTCACCGAAGGAACGTTCGCCGCGGGGCTTGTCGCCAAAGGAACGTTCGCCACGGGGTTTGTCGAACGAGCGCTCGCCGTCGCGAGCCGGACGGTCGCCGCGCGGGCGATCGCTGAACGGACGGTCACCACGCGGCTTGTCACCAAACGAACGTTCACCGCGAGGTTTATCGCCAAACGAGCGTTCCCCGCGTGATTTGTCACCAAAACCACGGTCGCCGCGATCACCGAAACCGCCACGGCGATCGCCGCGTTCCGGTTCCGGCGGGCTGTCGGCGCGGATCCAGTCGCTGTCACCTTCGACGCGGTTCACCACAACGCGACGGTCGTTCTCCGGTCCCGGCTTCTTGAACAGCTGTTCGGCCTCGGCGCGGGCCGAGGTCTTGCGGCCCCTGTCATCCGTGGTCGGGCGGGCGCCAGGCGCCATCCAGACATTGGCGGTGCGGCTGGTGCCCAGTGCGGGGCGCTTCTTGGGGCGTTCTTCGCCCTCGCCATCACGACCGGCAAAACCGCCACGGGCGGGACCCTTGTTGCCAAAGCTTTTCGGGCCACGGTCGCCGCCAGCCTTGGGGCCACGCGGCTTGTCGCCAAAACGGTCGTCGGAGCGACGCTCATCACGGCGTTCTGCCGGCTTTTCGCGAGACCAGTCGCCACGCTCTGCGCGTTCGGCACGTTCCGGGCGTTCATTGCGCTCTGGGCGCTCCGAACGTTCGGGACGTGCGCCACGGGCCGGGGCCGGTGTCTCTTCGGCATCAACAGCGTTGCCATAGATCGGTGCGTCAAAATTGGCCTTGGAATCGGCAATCAGGCGCGGACCGAGCTGGTCGCGCAGCATGCGCCCCTTGACCTCGATGACGCGGCCTTCTTCCAGATCTCCGAGCTGGAACGGGCCGTAGGAAATGCGGATCAGTCGGTTAACGTCGAGACCCAGAGCGCCGAGCACGTTCTTGATTTCGCGGTTCTTTCCTTCGCGCAGACCCATGGTGATCCACACGTTGCGACCCTGTGTGCGGTCGAGCGTCGCATCGATCGAGCCATAGAGCACGCCATCGACGGCAATGCCATCCTTCAGCGTATCGAGCTTGGCCTGATCGATCTCGCCATGGGCGCGCACGCGGTAACGGCGCAGCCAGCCTGTGGTCGGCAGTTCCAGAACACGCGACAGACCACCGTCATTGGTGAGCAGCAGCAGGCCTTCGGTATTGATGTCGAGACGGCCGATGGACAGCACGCGCGGAAGATCATCCGGCAGGTTTTCGAAAACCGTCGGGCGGCCTTCCGGGTCGGAATTGGTGGTCACCAGACCGCCGGGCTTGTGATACAGCCACAGGCGGGTGCGCTCGACGCCACGGATCGGCACGCCATCGACCTCGATCTTGTCTTCGAAGGTGACATTGACGACCGGGGTTTCCAGAAGCTTGCCGTTGAGGGTGACGCGCCCTTCCATAATCATCCGCTCGATATCGCGACGCGATGCCACGCCGACGCGCGCGAGGATCTTGGAAATACGCTCGGGCTTGCCTTCAGCTTCCACCGTGGCAGGTGCCGCCGGCAGTTTGCGGGGGGCTTTTTTCACCGGTGCTGCCTCTGCCGCTTTCGGCTTCGGGTTGGACCGGGGTTTGATTTCGCGCTCGAAGGGTTTTTGCCCGCCGCGCTTCGGCTTGTCTTTAAAGCTCATTTGTTGTTTGCCTGAAGCGTGATGTGTCTCCGACGAAATGCCGGACATATCATGTTGAGTTTAGGTCGCATCCTGCCCGTTGCCTTCTGCTTCGGGCGACGCAGGTTGAACCCGTCCTACCAGTTCGTGCGGATGGGGTTAAGAGGAAATCGCGCAATGAGCGGGACAAATCGTTTCATGGACGAGGCATTGGCCGAAGCAAAAGCCGCCGGAGAGCGCGGCGAGGTGCCGATCGGCGCCGTTATTGTGCTTGATGGGCGAATCGTCTCGCGCGGCGGAAACCGCACACGCGAACTGCACGATATCACCGCGCATGCCGAAATCGTCGCCATCCGCATGGCTTGCGAGGAACTCGGACAGGAACGGTTGAACGGCGCCGATCTCTACGTGACGCTGGAGCCCTGCACCATGTGTGCGGCCGCGATTTCGTTCGCGCGCATCCGCAGGCTTTATTACGGCGCACATGACCCCAAGGGCGGCGCGGTGGAGAGCGGCGTGCAGTTTTACGGCGCTCCGACCTGCCACCATGTGCCGGACGTCTATGCGGGGATGAGCGAGAGGGCTTCGGCGGAGATTTTAACGGATTTCTTCAAGGCGCGGCGGGACTGAAAACCTTTCTTCCCGTCATCCTTCGGGCTTGCCCCGAGGATGTCTCCGCATTCTCCCGCAAAAGAAAATGGCCGGAAAAACCCGGCCATCAAGCTCTTACTGGAAGGGTTTCCACCATGCGGAATTCTGCTTGCCGTTGGCCTGCGCTTCCTTCTTGCGGCGGCGCTCCTTGACGCGCTCAGGTTCGCCTAGATCCTCGGCGTTCTGCACCTGACGGTATTCGGCCGGTGGGTCGGTGAGGAAACGGCGCTGGCCGGAACCGAGCGTGCTGCCGGACTTCGCTTCTTCCTTGGCCTTGCGGAAGGCCTCCCATTTCTGGCTTTCGGTCAACTGCCCGCCCTGCCCCTTGCCCACGGCAAGCGGCGAAACATAACGGGGGTTATCGCGGTTCGCATCCGCCTCTTCGCGCAGGCGCTGGCGTGTTTCTTCCGGCGCTTCGATCCAGTTCGGATTATTGTCGCGGCCAGCCATGGTCTGCTGTGGGGCCGGCAGATCACCGCCCCGCCCAGCGACAACGAGGCCCGGACGCGGATTGTAGCGAACGTCATTCTTCTTGTCGCCGCCACCGATGGAAACCGCGCTTCCAAGGTCGTCGGCCAATTGTTCGGCAGCACTCTTGCTGGTTCCGTAGGTCGGGCTCTGGCAGCCAGAGAGACCGGCAAGCACCGCAACGATGGCCGTTACACCAAGGCCGGAACGAAACACCTGTGACGTCTTCATCAAAACCCTTCCAGCCGCGCCCGTCCTCGACGCAAAACTCTATCGTTCTCGGCCTGACGGAAAAATCCGGCCAATTTCAGGCAGGATTAACGGATGACTGCGCCAAGCGCAATCATCCGTTATCTTTAACCATCAACCAAGCCGCCCGAGCTTGGCCAGTTCATGCAGCGCCTCGGCATCGCGTGCCGAAACGTCCGGATAAGTCGCATCCGAGCCGACATCCGTCGTCACCCGCCACGAGCGGGCGCATTTGGTGCCTTCCGCAAGCTCCGGTTCAACCGATACGCCCGTCACTTCCGGTAGGCGGAAGGCCGCTTCCGGGCCTTCGCCTGACGTGATCGTGATGGCCGAGGTGATGCAGGTTTCCTCGAATTCGAGACCTTCCAGCGCCTTCAACAATTCGGCATCGGCAACGTATACCACCGGAGCCGCCTCCAGCGACGAACCGATACGCTTGTCCTTGCGCTCGATTTCGAGCGCGCCGGTGACAACCGAACGGACCTTGCGGATCTTTGCCCACTTTTCGGCAACGGCGTCGTTTTTCCACTCGGCCGGAACATCGGGGAACTGTTCGAGGTGAACAGACACCGCATCAGCTTTAAGGGAGAGCCATGCCTCTTCGGTGGTGAAGGGCAGCATCGGAGCGAGCCACGTCACCGTGCATTCGAAGATCTTGCGGATGACGGCAAGCGCCGCGCGGCGGCGCAGCGACGACGGAGCGTCGCAATACAGCGCGTCCTTGCGGATATCGAAATAGAAGGCCGACAGTTCGATATTGGAGAAATCGATCAGCGCGCGAGCGATCTTCTTGAATTCGAATGCGTCATAACCTTCGCGCACCAGCTTATCCAGTTCGGACAGGCGATGCAGCATCAGCTTTTCTAGTTCCGGCAGTTCGGAGTAGGCGATCTCTTCGCCTTCGTCATGCGCCAGCGTGCCGAGCATCCAGCGGATGGTGTTGCGCAGCTTGCGATAGGCATCGACGTTCGTCTGGATGATCGTCTTGCCGAGGCGCTGGTCGTCCCAGTAATCCGTCGTCATGACCCACAGGCGCAGGATATCGGCGCCCGAATCCTTCATCACGTCCTGCGGAGACACGACGTTGCCGAGCGACTTCGACATCTTCTGGCCCTTTTCATCCATGGTGAAACCATGGGTGACGACCGTGTCGTAAGGTGCGCGGCCGCGGGTGGCTGCCGATTCCAGCAGCGAGGAATGGAACCAGCCGCGATGCTGGTCGGAGCCTTCGAGATAAACGTCGGCCGGCCATTTCAGGTCCGGGCGGTCTTCCAGCGTAAACGTGTGGGTGGAACCACTGTCGAACCAGACATCGAGGATGTCCATGACCTGGGTCCACTTGGTGTGGTCGTGGTCCGAGCCGAGGAAACGGTCCTTGGCGTCGGCAGCAAACCATGCGTCCGCACCTTCGGCATCGAAGGCTTCGAGGATGCGCTTGTTGACAGCTTCATCCTGCAGGACATTGCCGTCTTCATCGGCAAACACGCAGATCGGAACGCCCCAGGCGCGCTGGCGCGAAAGCACCCAGTCCGGGCGCTGCTCGATCATGGCGCGCAGGCGGTTCTGGCCGCTGGCTGGCACAAAGCGGGTATCGTCGATCGCCTTCAGCGCACGGGTGCGCAGCGTCGTGCCATCCTTGAGGTCCTTGTCCATATAGACGAACCACTGCGGCGTGTTGCGGAAGATGATCGGCTTCTTGGAGCGCCAGGAATGCGGATACTGGTGTTTCAGGCGACCACGGGCAAATAGCGCGTTGCGCTCGATCAGCGCCTTGATGACGCGATCATTGGCATCGCCCTTCTTGCCGTTGTCATCCATAACGCGGCCGCCCTCGAAACCGGGGGCATCGGCGGTGTAGGTGCCGCTATCATCGACCGGGAACGGGATTCTTTTCTCAATGTCTTGGATTTCAGCGTGATGGCTTGCACGGTCAAAATTGCGATCGGCAGTTCCAAGAATGTGGGTTGCTATCGAAAAATGTGCACGGATCCATGCATCGTAGTCTTCTCGTCCATGACTTGGTGCAGTGTGAACAAACCCAGTACCCGTATCATCCGTAACGTGATCACCATCGATTAGATGAACGGGAAACAGATAGCCATCACCCAATCCTTTTAGTGGATGCTCGCAGATGATGGCTTGCAGGTCTCCTACCTCTAGCGGTCGGAGCAACTCAAGTTTGACTTTAGCCTTGCTTTCACACTCGCCTACCGTGTTTTTAGCAACGATAAGCTTTTCACCAGATTGCGGGCCGTATGGGTTTTCCGCATGAATGACTTTGTACAAACCATAGGAAAGCCTATGGGAGTAAGCAATAGCTCTATTACCTGGGATCGTCCACGGAGTAGTTGTCCAAATGACAATGGATGCGGATTTTAGATCATTGTGCCACTCAATGATCTCTTCAGCTATTTTATCCGCCGTAGCATTATGGGAAACTTCGGTACTTATCCGATCCCCTGAAGCATCAACCGCGAACTGCCGACCTTCTGAATCGACTTTGACGACCTCTTCCCATCCCGTTCTAGCCACCGGGAACTTCACCCAGATCGTGTCGCTCTCGTAATCGTGGTACTCAACCTCGGCCTCGGCCAGTGCCGTGCGCTCGACAACCGACCACATGATCGGCTTCGAACCGCGATAGAGCTGGCCGCTCATGGCGATCTTCAGCAGTTCGCCGGCGATGCGGCTTTCCGCGTGAAAATTCATCGTCAGATACGGATTGTCGAAATCGCCGACGATACCGAGGCGCTTGAATTCTTCCGCCTGGACCTTGATCCACTTTTCAGCATAGGCACGGCATTCTTTGCGGAATTCGATCATCGCGTCCGGCTGCTTCAGGTCCGGCTTGGCCTTGCCCTTGGCGCGATAATTTTCTTCCTCGATCTTCCACTCGATCGGCAGGCCGTGGCAATCCCAGCCCGGAACGTAGTTCGAGTCATAACCGCGCATCTGGAACGAGCGGGTGATGACGTCCTTCAGGATCTTGTTGAGCGCGTGGCCGATATGGATGTTGCCGTTGGCATAGGGCGGGCCATCGTGCAGCACGAACTTTTCGCGGCCGGCGGCCGAGGCGCGCAGCTTCTTGTAAAGGTCCATCTCGCGCCAGCGGGCAACGGTTTCCGGCTCCTTCTGCGGCAGGCCTGCGCGCATCGGGAATTCGGTTTCGGGCAGATAGAGGGTTTTCGAATAGTCGAGCTTTTCGGTGTTATCGGTCATTTTGGGCAATCGTCTCTTGGCGCCGGCAGAGGGGCGCGTGCGGGAAAATGTCGGTGGCGGCGGCGCGTTGGAAACGCCAAAATCCCGGACCTTCCGGCCGCTCTTACAGCGCGCGGAAAGCCGGGCCGATAATTCGTATGATCATCCTGATCTGGGCCGACCGAAAATATGTCATGACGGCGGTATTACGGGGTTTTATGGCGGAAAGGAAGAAAGCAATATTCCTTCTCGACTTTTTTTATTCTCTGGCGAATAATTCTGACTATCTGACCAGTTGGAGGTTCCAATGCATGCAAAATCCGGTGCTCAGGATAACATCTGGAAGCTTGAAGACGCCAAAGCACGCTTTAGCGAAGTCGTAAGACGGGCCCGCAACGAGGGTCCGCAGCATGTGACGGTGCGCGGACAAGACAGTGTCGTGGTGATCAGCACGGAAGAACTGGCCAAACTGACCCGGCCTGCGCCTGAAAAACCTTTTGTCGAATTCATGGAAAGCCTCGGCCTCCATGCGTTGGATATCTCACGCGATGACGACCGTGGGCGGGATATAGAATTGTGAACGGTTGGCTTCTCGATACCAATGTCCTTTCCGCGCTGATGAATCCGAATGGTGCGCCCTCGGCGAAGAATTGGGCCGCAGAACAGTCGGAGGCGCGCCTGTTCATCAGCGTCCTGGCCTTGGCTGAGTATGACAAGGGTATCGAAAACCTGCCGCCAGACGATGCGAACCGTTATCGCTACACCGTTGCGCGCGATGGCCTTGAGGCCCGTTTTGCCGGACGCACGCTATCGGTTTCGGATAGGATCGTTCGACGCTGGGGAAAGATCACCGGGCGGGTCAAACTGGCGACGCGCAATGCGCCGGCGGTTATCGATACGCTTCTCGCCGCGACCGCGATTGAACATGAGCTTTATCTCGTCACGCGAAATACGAAAGATGTCCTGAATTCCGGTGCAGCTGTATTCGATCCGTGGACAGACGATCCGGCTCTCTTTCCACTAAGGCCGTTGTAAAAGCTTAATCCTTCGGGTTTTCCACCATCACCGCGCGCAGCGCATCGTTGATGCGATCCTGCCAGCCGGGGCCATCTTCCTGAAAATATTCGATCACGGCGCTGTCGAGCTTGATCGTAATCTGTTCCTTCACCGCCGGAGGAGCACGTTTTTCCACGGCAGGAGCCGCCACTTTCTTCACCGGCGCAAACAGGGCTTCAGCGGCATCCTTCGGGTTTGCCGGGCGACGTGGGGTTGTGGCCATGGTTATTCTCCGTTTGTCGCAGTCTGCGCGAAAGCGATGTCCATATCCACCGGACCGAGCGGCTGGACACCGGACAATAGCGCCCTCGCCTCTTCCTCGTCTCGCTTGATCTGGGCGATTAGCGGTTCCAGTCCGTCGAATTTCGCCTCATCACGCAGGAAACCGAAAAAGGAAACGGCGCAGACTTCGCCATAAAGATCGCCGGAAAAATCGAAGAGATAGGTTTCTAGAAGGGCAACACCATTGTCGGTGACGGTCGGGCGGCGACCATAGCTGGCGACACCATCATAGAGTTCGCCATTGGGGCGGCGGAAACGCACGGCATAAATCCCGTTGCGCAGTTCCGCCTCGCCCGGCAGAGACATGTTGGCGGTCGGGAAACCGATCTGACGGCCGAGTTTCTGGCCGTCGATCACTTCGGCTTCCACCGTATACCGATAACCGAGCAGACCGGCGGCGCCGACCATATCGCCTTCAGCAATCAGTTCGCGGATGCGGCTGGAGGAAACCACCTCGGCATTTTCATCCCGAAACGCATCGACCAGCGAAACGGAAAAACCGTGACGTTCGCCAGACGCCATCAGGAAGGCCGGACCACCCTCGCGGCCCTTGCCGAAATGAAAGTCGAAACCGGTCACGACGGCTCTCGCCCCCAGCCAGTCGATCAGGATGGTCTGAATAAATTCTTCCGCCGACCGGCCGGCAAATTCCTTGTCGAACGGATATTCGATCACGGCGGAAAACCCCATGGCTTCCAGAATGCGCGCCTTCAAGGGTGCGGCCGTCAGGCGGCAGACAGGTGCGCCGGGATTGAAGACCGTGCGGGGATGCGGCTCGAAGGTCAGCACCAGCGCCGGCACGCCGCGCTTTTTCGCAAGTTCCAGCGCCCGTTCCAGCACGCTGCGATGGCCGCGATGCACACCATCGAAATTGCCGATGGCAATCACGCCGCCCTTCAGGTTTTCGGGCAGCGGGTCTTTTTTCTCATTGCGATGGAAGACGGTCATTGCGCAAACATTCCGTTCAGGCCAGCCGTGGCATCCAGAATTTTGGCGTGGCATTTTGAGCGGTGAGCCAGGCCTTCAGGATCGCTTCGTCCGTCTGGCCGCCCACCGTGTATTCGGCAGCATGGATACCGCCGCTGATATAGAGCAGGTCGAGTTCTTGTGAAAGCGCACCGCGCACATCCGTCGGCATGCCGTCGCCGATCGCGAGGATTTTCGAACGCTCGACAGGGCCGCGCACCGCTTGCGCCTCGGCGATTGCCGCTTCGTAGATCGGGTGGTGCGGCTTGCCGGCAATCCGGCTCTTGCCGCCGAGCTGTTCGTAATAGGCGGCAACGGCACCGGCGCAGGGGATCATCTTGTGGCCGCGCTCGACGATCAGGTCCGGATTGGCGCAGATGAACGGCAGATCGCGCGCCACCCATGCCTTCAGCATGTCGGTATAATCTTCCGGCACTTCCTTTTCGTCATCGAAAAAGCCGGTGCAGACGATGCTTTCCGCCTCTTCCGCAGAGGTGACGGTGACGCCGAGATCATCAAGCAGGTTCATGTCGCGCTCGGGTCCGAGCAGAAAAACCTTTTTCGGGCCTTCAGCGATCAGTTTTCGCGTGACATCGCCTGACGTGACGATGCGGTCATAGGTTTCGTCGGCAACATTCAGGGCGCGCATCTGGATGATGACGTCGGCCGAACGGCGTGGCGAATTGGTGATGAGGACGACGGTTGCGCCGGCTTTGCTGGCTCTGGCAAGCGCCTCGCAGGACTGCGGAAAGGCTTCGACGCCGTTATGCACGACACCCCAGACATCGGAGAGAACGACGTCATAAGCGCCGGTCACTTCGCTTAAGCTCTGGATACGCTGTGTCATGCCTGTCTGTCCGTTCTTTTTTGGAAAAATCAGGCGTTCATGTCGCAAAGCACAATGACGATGGCAAGGGCATTTGCGGTTTGCGTCCGATATTTCACTTCGGCGTCACATGCAGGGTTGCGTATCAGACCAAGCCCGACAGCCGCAGCGCGAGACCAGCGATCGCGCAGAAACAGAGCACCGGCACCAATCCCAGCCGGAAGCGGAACAACAACACGGCAGACACGATGAAGAGCGCAACGGCAGCGGGGTCGATGCTGGAAAAAACCGGTACGGACACGATGAGGCCAAGCGACGGCACGACCGAAAATTTTGCGACCTCGGTGAAAAGAACGTGCAGACCGAACCAAAGCGCCAGATTGAGGATGACGCCAACCACCGCCGCCGTGATGGCCGACAGTGCCGCTGACATGACGGCATTGCCGCGCAGCCGTTCGATGAAAGGTGCACCGGCGAAGATAAAAATGAAGCTGGGCACGAAAGTGGCCCATGCCACCAGCACTGCCCCCAGCGCACCTCCGGCAATGACGCCCAAGCCCGACGCTTCACGAAAACCGACCAGAAACCCGACAAAAGAAAGGACGAGAACGAGTGGGCCAGGCGTGGATTCGGCAAGCGCCAGCCCATCCACCATCTCACCGGGGTGCAGCCAAGCGTAGTCCTCCACCGCCACCTGTGCCACATAGGCCAGCACCGCATAGGCCCCGCCAAAGGTGACCAGCGCCATGCGCGAGAAGAACGAAAACATCGCGGCAAGACTTTCGGGCGCGGAAAGCGCCCAGAGCAGAAACAGCGGCGCCTGCCAGATGGCGATCCAGAGGAGCAGCGAGCCTATCGCCCGCAAAGGCGTGCGCTTCTTTGGCAGGTCAGCGGTTCGGGCGAGTGGCAGATCCGGCGTATCGCCCATTTTTGCCGCCGCGAGACCGGCAAGGCCGGCGCCGAGCACGACCAGCGGAAACGGCAGACCGAAAAAGAACAGGGCGAAAAAGGCCAGGGCCGCAATGACGCGCAGAAAACCGGTTTGCAGCGTCTTGCGCCCGAGCCGGATCACCGCTTCGACGACAATCACCAGCACCGCCGCCTTGAGACCAAAAAACAGGCCGTCCAGCCAAGCCGTATCCTCAAAGACCGCATATGCCGCCGACAGGCCGATCATGACGAACAGGCCCGGCAGGATGAACAGCATACCGGCAATGATACCGCCTCTTATGCCGCCGACCAGCCAGCCGATATAGGTGGCGAGCTGCTGCGCTTCCGGCCCCGGCAGAAGCATGCAGTAATTCAGCGCATGCAGAAAACGCTCTTCCGAGATCCAGCGTTTTTCCTCGACAAGGCTGCGATGCATCATGCCGATCTGCCCGGCCGGACCACCAAAACTCAAGCATCCGATGCGCGCAAACACAGCGGTCAGTTCGGAAAGCGTGGGCTGGGCGCCATCCTGCCTGTCGGCGCCATCGATAACCGTCATGTCGTCTCCTCACCCTGCGACACTATGGCCGGATAGCATGCTCCTAAAAACGTCATGTTAAGACCATATGACGGAGTTTGTTGGTTGTGACCTGTTCTGGGCACATCCCATAGCCGCTGTTCAGGCACGGCAGTTACTGTCATAGAGCCAGTATTGGTGGCTTCAAAACACATTCGGATAAGAACAAATATGCGCAGATCTACAAAAGCAGCCTTGAGTTTCTCTCTTTTTCTGGCGCTCGGAGCCGCGCAGGCAGAGGCCAATTCCGGCTTCTGCTCAACCAGTCTTCGTGATTTTCAGCTTGATCCGGCCATCATGGGTGAAGGATTTACCGTCGACTACATGGACGATGGCGCCGCCCAGATTTCATGTGTCGACTGCCAGGACATTCGCACCATTTCCATTTTCATTGGCGCGGGCGATGACAGGGAACAAGGCTTGAGAGACGGCACACTGACATCTGAAAGCCTGACCAAGAACTGCCAGAAAAATGGACCGGACTGCACCGCAAAGACATTTGTCGAGGGACCTTCCATCGGTTACGTGCTCGACAACAAGGTTCTTGCCAAGGCCCAGCGCAAGTACGTTTTGTATAACGGTGGCAAAGTGTTGACCTTGAGGGCAACGGCGACCGAGGCCGACCGGGCAAAGGTTTCGGCAAATGCCGACGCTGTTTTCCAATCGCTCCTGCCAAAGCTGCATTGCGGCGCCTGACAAACGCAAAGCGGCGTTAGACCTGCGCCGTTAACGCTGTTTGGCATGCCCTGAAGCCATGTGGCGAAATTTTACGGGTCTTCCTTGACTCGAGGTAGACCCGGTCTTATCTCGGTTGCGCTGGCACTCACATTAGGAGAGTGCTAACACCCATCACGCGGGCCTTAACGGCCCGTCCATGTCATTTGATCGAGGGATTAGACAATGGCAAGCACAACTTTCCGCCCCCTGCACGATCGCGTTGTCGTCAAGCGCGTCGAGTCTGAAGAAAAGACCAAGGGTGGCATCATCATCCCTGACACCGCCAAGGAAAAGCCGGCTGAAGGCGAAATCATCGCTGTTGGTCCGGGCGCACGCGACGACAAGGGCACGCTCGTTGCTCTCGACGTCAAGGTTGGCGACCGCGTTCTGTTCGGCAAGTGGTCGGGCACCGAAGTCAAGCTCGATGGCGTCGACCTTCTGATCATGAAGGAATCCGACATCATGGGCATCATCGGCTGATTTTAGCCGATCTTTTCCATCCGATAATCAGAAATCACCATTGAGCTAAAGCTCCGGGAGTTCTCAAAATGGCAGCTAAAGAAGTAAAATTCGGCCGCTCTGCGCGCGAAAAGATGCTGCGCGGCGTCGACATCCTCGCTGACGCAGTGCAGGTAACGCTTGGCCCGAAGGGTCGTAACGTCGTTATCGACAAGTCCTTCGGCGCTCCGCGCATCACCAAGGACGGTGTATCGGTCGCCAAGGAAATCGAACTGGAAGACAAGTTCGAAAACATGGGCGCCCAGATGGTCCGCGAAGTTGCTTCGAAGACCAACGACATTGCCGGTGACGGCACCACGACGGCAACCGTTCTGGCCCGCGCGATCGTTCGCGAAGGTGCAAAGGCTGTTGCTGCCGGCATGAACCCGATGGACCTGAAGCGCGGTATCGACCTCGCTGTTGCAGAAGTCGTCAAGGACCTGCAGGCCAAGGCAAAGAAGATCTCCACCTCGGCTGAAGTTGCCCAGGTCGGCACGATCTCCGCAAACGGCGACACGCAGGTCGGTAACGACATTGCTGAAGCCATGCAGAAGGTTGGCAACGAAGGCGTTATCACCGTCGAAGAAGCCAAGACCGCTGAAACCGAACTCGAAGTCGTCGAAGGCATGCAGTTCGACCGCGGCTACCTGTCGCCCTACTTCGTGACCAACCCGGAAAAGATGATCGCGGACCTCGAAGACGCATTCATCCTCCTGCACGAAAAGAAGCTCTCGAACCTCCAGGCCATGCTGCCGGTTCTCGAAGCCGTCGTGCAGACCGGCAAGCCGCTCGTCATCATCGCTGAAGACGTCGAAGGCGAAGCTCTTGCAACGCTCGTCGTCAACAAGCTGCGTGGCGGCCTGAAGATCGCTGCCGTCAAGGCTCCGGGCTTCGGCGATCGCCGCAAGGCCATGCTGGAAGACATCGCCATCCTCACGGGCGGCACCGTCATTTCCGAAGACCTCGGCATCAAGCTCGAAAACGTCACCCTCGACATGCTCGGCCGTTCCAAGAAGGTTTCGATCTCCAAGGAAAACACGACGATCGTCGACGGCGCCGGCCAGAAGGCTGACATCGAAGGCCGCGTAGCCCAGATCAAGGCGCAGATCGAAGAAACCACTTCGGACTACGACCGCGAAAAGCTGCAGGAACGTCTGGCAAAGCTGGCTGGTGGCGTTGCCGTCATCCGCGTTGGCGGCTCGACCGAAATCGAAGTCAAGGAACGCAAGGACCGCATCGACGACGCTCTGAACGCAACGCGCGCTGCTGTTCAGGAAGGCATCGTACCGGGCGGCGGCGTTGCCCTGCTCCGTTCTGCTTCCAAGATCACCGTCAAGGGTGCGAACGACGACCAGGAAGCTGGTGTGAACATCGTTCGCCGCGCTCTGCAGGCTCTGGTTCGCCAGATCTCTGAAAACGCTGGTGACGAAGCTTCGATCGTGGTCGGCAAGATCCTCGAGAAGAACGAAGACAACTACGGCTACAACGCCCAGACGTCTGAATATGGCGACATGATCGCCATGGGCATCGTCGACCCGGTCAAGGTTGTTCGCACGGCTCTGCAGAACGCAGCTTCGGTTGCTTCGCTGCTGATCACCACCGAAGCCATGATCGCCGAGCTGCCGAAGAAGGACGCTCCGGCCGGCATGCCTGGCGGCATGGGCGGCATGGGCGGTATGGACATGATGTGATAGGCGAAAGCCTGCACATCTGAGCCAACCGGGTCAGGTTACGGAAAGGGCGGTCGCAAGGCCGCCCTTTTTCGTGGTGTGCCGACGGTAAAAACCGCCATTCCCGGTTATGAACATTGTCCCGCCAAAACAATGCATTAGTTTATACAGCGGGCAAAAGATGACGGGACTTGTTCATGGCCAGCACCGCGACTGCGGATCCATCGGAAGACACGGCGCGCGGGCCAATTTGGGTTTCGATTGCGTCGGTGGCGGCAGCCGTGCTTGGCGTGCATGCCGGACAGATCATCCCGCCCTCCCCGCCCCTGCCGGAAAACACATGGGAAACGTTTGGTCAGGTCGTCTTCAACTGGCAGAGTTTTTTCTGGTTTCTGTCCGCATCGGTGTTTATCGTCGGTTTTCAGTGGCTGGCAGCGGGGCCGACACATGAAACGCCGGCCCAGTATTTTCGCTGGCATTTTGCGCGGCTTCGCGCCGGTGACCGAATTCCGGCCGGTGCCATCATCATCGTTGCCGCCCTGACCTTTCCGATCTGGGCGATATTGGGTCTGGCCGCGACGGGCGCGCTTTTCCTCGGTTTCCTGCTGATTTTCACCAAGCCGCTGCTGCTGAATATCGGCATTGCCGGGCGTATCAGCCTTGTCGTGCTGTGGTTCGCCACAGGCTGGATCGGCTCCGACTATTTCAGTGAAGCCAAAGATGTCTCACTGCCCTGCAAGCCGGATGCGCAGATCAAGCTGACATCGGGAGAGATGTTAACCTGCGAAACGGTTGACGCCTTCCAGCACTACAAAATCCTGCTGTTCCATACCCCGAACGAATCCATCTACCTGCCCGTCACGAGCATTGATGAAACCTCGTTTGTCGCGGCCACGCAGGAGCGGGCCATTCTCCTGTTTCCTCTTCGCTAGGCCCGACCGGGAGTGACTACCGGTTCCTGAACACCGTGCATGGCACCGCCGCCGCCCTGATCGCCGCACACAGCCTGTTCGCCTCCTCGCGGGTCTCGCGACCGATCCTTGCGGCGTAACGCGGGCGATAACCAAAATTGCCGCCGCGCTGGCGTACGATAAGCGCCCGCTCGGCATTGAGCGGCGCCGGCAGTTGCAGGATGGCGCGGGTGAACAGGCGGTCGACCACGGCCGGGCGGTAATGGGCGGCGAGCTGAACGCCCCATGGCGCCCAGTCGGCGGAGCCGGCAAACACCGGTTCGTTCATCCGCCGTGTATCCGCCAGCACCGTGCAGGCCTCGAGGAAGGGGCGTTTTTCATCCAGTGCCGGCGCGGCCGTTTCAGGCGGCTTGTCCCGCCACATCTCGATTGTGGCGCCGGTGATGGCAAAAACGTAATCACGGGTTTCGATGGGCAGGCGCTTGTTGGAAAGAAACCGCGCAAGGCCGGTTTCACCGGCATTATAGGCGGCGGCTGCATAACCGAAATTGCCGAAACGGGTTTTCATCTCGCCAAGATATTTTGCCGATGCATCCAGCGCCTCGATCACGTCAAAACTGTTGGAAAGGCCGCGCATGCGCGCCGTGCCGGGCATGAACTGGGCGATGCCTTCCGCCCCTTTCGGACTGACGGCTTCCGGCCTGAACAGGCTTTCGCGCCAGATCAGGCGGGCAAAAAAAGCGGGGGGCACATCATGAGTGAGAGCAAAATGCTCGATTGCGCGGCAGAGATCGGCATTGAAGGTTGTTCGGCCTATGCAGAGCGGCGTGGGGCCGCCGGAACGTTCGTAAAGGCATTCCGTCTTCTCGGGCAGTGCATCCGCTTCCGCTGCCGCGGCCAGACGGCAGGAGCCTGCGAGGATCAGCAACGCACTGCCGGCCAGAAACAGGGATCTGCTCATGACGCTCATGACACCCATGCGGACAAAACGCTCCCGTGATCGTTCGAGCCGGATGGTAGCCGGTTTCAACCGGGGCGCAATGTCACGCCCTTGCGTGGAAACCGGCGACAGGAGGCAAGTCCATTCCCGACAGGATGTTTCATCTGGAAAAAGGGTAATAATACCAGCAGGTTTTCATTGGCTGCACGGTTGTGCCTGCCGGTTCATGCCCTAAATTCGCGTCGGGCGAGAACGGGACAGAAACCTCATGGAAAATGCCGATCAGGCGAAAATCGCGCAAGGCGGATGGCCGTCGCTGCTGTTCATCGTCGGATGTTTTTTCCTCTATCTCTGTGGCATCCACCTCGGTCAGATCGCCGCAATCGCCGATCCGTGGCCGGACAACATGGCCGCGATGCTTTCCAATGCACCGTTCAGCACGCGCGTCTTTCGCGGCGCCGGTTTTGTCATTTTCATCTTGTTCACGACCTTGACCCTTGCCGGTTCTCCCGCCTTTCGATCGTTGGCGAGCCTGATGGATGCAACGCGAAAACGGTTTTCGCGCCTGGACAGGCGACACGCCGCCATCATCATCGGCGTTTGCATCTTCGGGCTGCCGCTGCTGCTTGGCGCCGAGATGCTGCTTCCCAAATTTTTCTCCGGCGTCGGCCTGCTGATGTTTGGCGGTGCGCTTCTCATCAACAGGGGGATCGCCGGCTGCGCGGTTCTAGGCGTTGCCTGGGTAATGGCCGGCACACTGGTTTCCGACGATGTGGCCCGCCGTTTTCGCGACATCGATGAAACCTGTCGCCCCGGCGCACGGATCGTGCTGCAAAACGGCGAAAACCTTGCCTGCACATCCGTTCAGAAACTCGGGCTTTATGACGGTCTGCTGATCCGCAGTGAAACGGGCTCGACCTTCGTACCGACAGAAGAACTCGAACCGCAATCGGTGATCAAAGCGGTCGGGCAAATCGGCAGGATTATGTTTTGACCATGCCGGCAAGCGCCATCATCTCCGGGGCAAGAACAACATGACAGCGGCAGAACAGACTGTGAAGCGGACAATACCCTCGCGGTTTGCCCTATGGCTGGTATTTTTGTGCGCGCTCGCTTTCGTGGCCGGCATGCATGTCGGCATTATCGGGTCTCTGCGTCCCCTCCCGGAGAACCGGGACACGCTTGTTGAAAGCGCGGTGGTCAGCTGGCTGTCGTTGAAGCGGCTCGGGCTCGCCCTGTTTTTCCTGCTGCTTTGGGACCAGCTTTCCGTGAAAACTGTGGTGCCGGAAGCGGATAGCGGGCGGCAGGCACCGGGTCACGTGTTCCATGGGCTGCGTGACCTCGACAAAATGCTGATCACGCTATTCGTCGCCCCTGCCCTGTTCACCCTGCCCGCTTGGCTCGCCTTTGGTGGCCATGGCTTTGCCGCGGTACTGATGGCGGCAATCGTGCTGTATTGCGGGCCGCTGTTTCTGCCGCTCGGGGTTTTGGGTCGAATTGCTCTCGTCGCCCTGTGGTTTGCCATCGGCTGGACGGGCGCTAACCTGTTTGGCCGGGCGATGACGGACGAGGATATGCAGTGCCGCGAGGCACTGGCGCTGAAAACCGGCGAGGCATTGCCCTGCGAAACAGTCACCGGCCTGCGCAACTACAAGGGCGTACTGGTGATGCAGGATGGCAAATCGCGTTTCGTACCGCTGGAACACATCGATGCCAACAGGCTGGAGGATGCGGTGGGCTGGAGCGGGCGCAAACTCTTCAACGACTGATCCCGGCGCTCCACCCAACAAAAAACCGCCCGGTCCTTTTGCGAACCGGGCGGCATGTCATGCATCATAGCTCGGCTTAATAATAACCGCGGCCATTATTGCTCTTGCGGTAGATATTGCGGCTGGCGCGGTCCTGCATGCGTTCGATCTTGCGGCGCTCCGCGCGCGAAATGTGGCCGTCGCGGGCAGCAGCGCGCTTGGCACGATCGATACGATGCTGTTGGCGCTGCAGCTGGCGATATTCGCGCGGCGTAAGATCGCCACGGCGGGCGCTGCGGTGAATGCGATATTCCTGACGCGATTCACGCGCCTCGCTGCGATAGCTCTGGGCCTGCGCCATCGGCACGGCGGCAAAGGTGACGGTCAAAAGGGCGAGAGCGCTGATGATGATCTTTTTCATGGATATTCTCCTTCCCGGCGCAGTTTCTTCGCTTTGGGTGTTTCGATGAGACCAAAGTGGGGCTTGAACTCTGAACCGCGGATGAAGGTTCCATTCAGGAAACATCTGCTCGCGATGTAGCGTTCATTAATAGACGACAATCCGTCAACATTCGTTCATCTATCGGAGACGGCTAAGATGGCGCACATATGGCTCCAGACAAACAAACGCCGCCGCAATGGCCGCAATCCGGAGAGCCTAAAAATGTCCGCCAATACCCAGACCGGCAACATCATCATTCTGGTTGCCCGTATTCTTCTGTCCTACATCTTCATCACCGCCGGCTTCGGCAAGCTGACCGATCCGTCCGGCACTGCCGGTATGATTTCGGGTGCCGGCCTTCCGGCTGCGACAGCACTTGCCTATCTCGCCGGCCTGTTCGAATTCGTGACCGGCCTCGCCGTTCTCGTTGGTTTCCAGATCCGTATCGTCGGCTGGGCGCTTGCGCTGTTCTGCGTCTTCACCGGTGCCGTCTTCCACTCGGGCACGGTTGCCGTTCCCGGCTGGCCGGATGCAGCACTTGGCTGGATCAATGCGCTCAACGGCATCATGCTGCAGAAGAACTTTACGCTGGCCGGCGCCTATATCCTGCTCGCCACATTCGGCCCAGGCCTCTATTCGATCGATGCCCGCCGTCGTTCTGTCGCAATCGCCGGGTAATATTCCCCTATTCCCTGCCCGAACAGATAAGCCCGCCGGATCGTCATCCGGCGGGCATTTGTTTTGAAATTTGTTGTTTCAGTTGCTTCGCCGGCGCGCCAGCCAGACTGTCGCGCCACCACATTGCGGGTCCTGCGCGGTGTGGCCTACCAGTTCGAACCGGTTCTTGCCCAGGAGTTCCGCATATTCCCGCGCCGAGAGCGAGGCATGATAGAGCGGTTCGCCGCCGAATTCGCCCATCGCCACGCCTTCAAAATGGCCGGTCGTGAACATCAGCGCCGCGCCCGGCGCCGTCATCACCGCAAACCGGCGAAACATTTCCCGCTGGTCGTCCGGGTTGAGATGGAAAAAGCTGTGCCAGGCGACGATGCCGTCGAACTTGGTTGGAATGTAAAACTTCCGCATGTCTTCGACATACCAGGCGACGCCCGGAAAACGCTCGCGGGCGAGGCCGATCAGCGTTTGCGAGGAATCGACGCCTGTCAGGCGAAAACCATCCCGGATCAGGGTGGAGGCGATCGGCTCGGCACTGCCGCAGCCGAGATCGAGCACATGGCCACGTGGCGGCACCAGCGCGCGAAAACGATCCAGCCACGGTTTTTCGAACAGCGTGCGGCCGCGCAGTTTATCGAAACCCAGCGCGTGCCGCTCGTAAAGATCGATGATATTGGCGTCTTCGCCAGCCATTACAGAGACACCATCAAAGCGCAGAGCGAACCGCTTCCACGATCTTTTTCACCCGCGCATCCGTCTCGTGCTCGCTCTTGCGGGCGCGAACGAGGCATGCTTCCGACTTCAGGATCACGCCGTCCGACAGGATCTTCAGGTGGTTGGCCTTCAGCGTCGAACCGGTGGAGGTGATATCGACGATGATATCCGCCTGCCCCGCGGCCGGTGCGCCTTCGGTAGCGCCGAGGCTTTCGACGATGCGATAAAGCTGGATGCCGTGTTGCGAGGAAAAATGCTGCTGCGTCAGCCGCCAGTATTTTGTGGCGATCTGCAACCGGCGCCCATGGCGGGCACGGAAATCGGCAGCGACATCGCCCAGATCGGCCATCGTATCGACATCGAGCCAGATTTCCGGCACGGCGACAACCACATCCGCATGGCCGAAACCGAGGCGGGCGGCGATCTCCATCTTGGCGTCGGCATCGATCAGGCCTTCGCGGATGAGATCCTCACCGGTGACGCCGAAATCGACCGTACCGGCACCGATCTCGCGGGCAATCTCCGAAGCAGACAGAAAGGCGATCTCGATATCATCGTGACCTTCGACCTTGCCACGATAGGACCGTTCATTGCCGACGGCAACAATGGGCAGGCCGGCGCGCTCGAAGATCGCCGACGCATCTTCCTTCATGCGGCCCTTGGAAGGCAGTGCGATTGTTATGATGGACATCAGCGCGCCCTCGCCTGTTCGATCCGGTCGAGCCAGAGCGAAAAGCCCACGGCCGGAATATCCTCGTTCGCTCCGAGCAGTGTCATCAGCCGGTCGAAACGGCCTCCACCGGCAAGCACGGCATTGTCGCGGCTGACCTCGAACACGAGGCCGGTGTAATAATCGAGCGGGCGCCCGAAGGCTGCGCGGTAGGTGACCTTGTCGAGATCCATCCCGAGCTCTTCCATCGCGCTAGCCCGTGCCTCGAAGGTAACGATGGCGCTACCCAGTGCCAGCCCCGCCGCATCGGCAAAACCGGCAAGGGCTACGGGTGCCTGCGACAGCGGCATTTCCAAGGACAGGAATTCGGTGAGCAGCGCCAGCGCCGAGCCATCCAGCCGGGTTTGCGTCAGCGACTGCTTTTCCTTCAGCCTTGCTGCGATTTCTCGCGGCGAGCGGCTGGCATTGGTGGAATAGCCGGTGTCCTGCATGGTCTGGTCGATATGGGCAATCAGAGCCGCATCATCCTTGGCCAACAAGGCGGAAAGCTCAGGCGACAGGCCGGAGGGGGCTTGTGGGCTTGCCAGCGTCATCAGCAATTGCCGCAGATGCGCGTTGTTGCCAAAGGACTGGATCAGCCGCTTCTGCCAGCCGCCGGGAAGCCCCAGCGCCTTCACCACCGCCTCAAACACCGCCTGATCACCCAGCGTCACATCCAGCTTGCGGCCGGGAATGAGGTTGGCAAGGATCTGCGCGGCATCGTTGACGGCACGCGCATCGGCGGTCGCGACGGCGGTTTCACCGAGATCCTCGATACCGGCCTGATAAAACTCGTTGTCACCCTCGCGGCGCTGGCGGAACACTTCGCCGAGATAACCGTAACGGCGCGGCGTGCCGGTAGCGTTTTCGATATGGCGCAGGCAGACGGGAATGGTGAATTCCGGGCGCAAGCACAGGCTCTCGCCGGTTTCACTTTCGGTGAGAAAGATGCGGCGACGCAGGTCTTCGCCCGCCATGTCGAGAAACGGGGCTGCCGGCTGGATGACGGGCGTATCGATGCGCGCCGTGCCACGGGCGGCAAATTCATCGAGCAGGGTGCCTGAAAATTCGGGCATGTTGATCAGAGGCATATCGTATAGGTCTCCGGAGAATACCCCCCTCTGTCACTTCGTGACATCTCCCCCTCAAGGGGGGAGATTGAAGGGAGAATGCCGCGCCGGCCACTTGCCGATCTCGCGCCGAGAGGCAGGACGACAGCATATGGAAAGCGACGGGTGCGCCCAGCCGATCTCCCCCCTTGAGGGGGAGATGCCCGGCAGGGCAGAGGGGGGTAATTGTCGGCCGAGACAGCCAAATCAACCATCCTTGCCCCGCCTGCGATCTTCCGCCTGCGCGGCCAGGATTTCCTTCACCTTGGCGACCAGTTCGGCCTCGGCAACAGTTTCCTGCGCCACACGGGCTTCGCGCCAGGAGGCGTTGTCCTCGATTTCGCCCGACAGGCGCTTGCCCTCAATCAGGTCCTTGATCTGCACGACGCCGGTTTCGCGCTCGTCACCACCCTGAATGATGGCGATCGGGCAGCCGCGACGATCGGCATATTTCAGCTGGTTGCCGAATTTCTTCCAGTTGCCCTGGTACATTTCGGCGCGGATGCCCTCGGCACGCAGTGCCTGCGTGAACCGCTGGTAACGGCCCATGCTCTCGACATCGCCATCCATGACGGTGACGAGAACCGGAGCGACAACGTCATCCTGCCCCAATTTGCCGAGATTCTTGAGCGCCGTCATCAGGCGCGAGACGCCGATGGAAAAGCCCGTGGCCGGAACCGGCTGGCCCATGAAACGCGACACCAGACCATCATAACGGCCACCACCTCCGACCGAGCCGAAGACGACTTTTTCGCCCTTTTCATTGGTGACGTCGAAAGTGAGTTCGGCTTCGTAGACCATTCCAGTGTAATATTCGAGGCCGCGGACAACAGATCTGTCGATGAATATGCGCTCCGGCCCATAACCAGCAGCTTTGACCAATTTCTCTAGAGTAAGCAGGTCATCCATACCGTTCAGGTATGTCTCATTTTGCATGCTTCCTCCGAGGACGCCTTGCATTGGCAAGTTCATCGACTGTCGGACCATTTCTGACGCTTGGACCTGAGTAGTCGATACGCTATCGTTCGCCTTCAGGAACAAGCCTGCAACCAAATCAATTTGCTTTTGTTCAAGCCCCGCCCCCTTGGTGAAGTCGCCGGACTCATCCTTACGGCCTTCGCCGAGCAGGAGCTTTACACCCTCAATGCCGAACTTATCGAGCTTATCAATTGCCCGCAGCACCGTGAGCCGTTGACCGACTTTTTCATCGCCGCCAAGACCTATCGCCTCGAGAACCCCATCGAGAACCTTGCGGTTGTTCACCCGGATCACATAGTCACCGCGCTTGATGCCGAGCGCTTCCATCGTGTCGGCCATCATCATGCACATTTCGGCATCGGCCTGCACGCCCGGTGCACCAACGGTATCGGCATCGAACTGCATGAACTGGCGGAAACGGCCCGGACCCGGCTTTTCGTTACGGAAAACATAACCGGCGCGATAGGTGCGGAACGGCAGCTGGATCTCGTTGAAATTTTCAGCCACGTGGCGGGCAAGCGGCGCGGTCAGATCGTAACGCAGCGACATCCACTGGTCGTCATCGTCCTGCAGCGAAAACACGCCTTCGTTGGGGCGGTCGCTGTCGGGCAGGAATTTGCCGAGCGCATCGGTATATTCGAACAGCGGTGTTTCCACCGGATCGAAACCGTAACGCTCGTAAACTTCACGGATCTTTGCCGTCATCTCGTTGGTGGCATGGATATCGGCAGCCGAGCGATCGACAAAACCGCGCGGCAGGCGGGCTTTGAGTTTCTGGGGCTTTTTTTGCTTGTCGCTCATGATCGCATATCCATTGCCTGCGGGCCTCGGTGAAAGGCCGGATTATTGTGCGGTTTCTTAGAGGATGAAGCCTTGGGCGGCAAGGGCGAGCGCTGGCGAAGAGTGTCGCGCGATGGTATAGAATGACGACCTTGAAGGGATCATTGCCATGAACAAGCGTGTCACGATCGAAATGCCGGATGAGATGCTGAAGCTCGTGGAAGGTTACGCGGCCGAAAAGGGCGCGGCACCGGATGCCTATATGCTCGAAGTCATCGAGCAGCATCTGGAGGATCTGCACGACATCGCGCTGGCGGAAGCGGCGATGGAGCGGATTCGCACGGGAGAAGATCAGATCATCAGCTCCGAGGAGTTCTGGCGTGGCATGGACGATTGAATACTCCACACACGCACAAAAACAGGCGAAACACCTCGATCCCGTCATTCGCAAGCGCATCAGACAGTTTTTGGATGAACGGCTTGCGACACACGCAAATCCCCGCGAACTCGGCCAAGCACTCAAGGGACATGTGCTGGGCGGTTACTGGCGCTACAAGGTCGGTGCTTACCGCATCATCTGCGACATACAGGATAGGCGGTTTGTCGTTCTCGTTGTCGAGATCGATCACCGTAAACAGGCCTACCGCTAATCCATGATCCTAGAAGCCCTGCAATACATCGCCACCCTCCCCGTCACGCCCGCGCCATTCCGCCCGTATATCCGCTCCTCCGTCAACCTGTGGGCGCGCGCGGGGCGTTGCGCGAAGGATTGGGCGGCGCATGAAGCGCAGTGCCAGAATTTTGTACGGAAAACCGTCTCCGGCATGAGAGAGAGGCGCACCGCCGTGGTGCTTGGCTCCGGCCTGTTGCGTGATGTGCCGGTAGAGTTTCTGTCTAAAGCGTTCGATACCGTTGTACTGGTCGATCTCGTGCATCTGGCCAGCGTTCGGCTGCGGGCTAGGAGGCTGCGCAATGTGCGGCTGATTTCGCGCGATCTGTCCGGTTTCGATGATGTGCTGGCTGGGCGGAAGCCGGAACCGCTCGGTTTTCTGCGGCAGGTGCCGTATCTCGATCTCGTCGTCTCCGCCAACATCCTGTCGCAGATCGGCGTCGGCGCGACGCGCAGGCTGGAGGCGGAAGAGAGCGGGGATGCGGCCGAGGTTGTGCCAAAACTGATTGCGGCACATCTCAACGGTCTTGCCGCCCTGCCCTGCACGGTGGCATTGCTGACGGATACCCGCTACCGCGTCAGCGATCGTAGCGGCGCCGTGCTGGAAGACACCGACCTTCTGCATGGCATCACGCCGCCGCCTGCCGCGCAATCCTGGTCGTGGCCCGTCGCGCCGTTTGGCGAAGAAAGCCGGGACTATCAGGTCGTGCATGATGTGATTGCCGCATCCGCCTTGTCGCGATTTTCCGTCTGATCGCAATAACGTGGATTGCCTCGCCACAATCCGTGGATAGGTTGACGGTCATGAACCGCTTCGCCGCGACATTGATGACCATTGCCTGCCTGCTTTACGCGGCCATGCCCGCATGGGCCGCACCGACGGGTGCCGTGCCGTCGATGGAGATGGCGGCCATGGCGCATGACCATGGCAATCATGACATGCCGGCGATGGCGATGGATCATTCGGACCATTCCGGCCACACCTCGAAACCCTGCCCGCATGGCGGCGAAGGTTGCGTCACGCCGTTTTGCGCAGCGTGTCTGGTCATCGTGCCCGAAATCATCTTCCAGCCCCTGAGCCGTCTCGCTTTTTCCTACCCGGCGCCCGAACCTGCACCGGCAATGGTGTCGCATGGGCCTGATCTGAACGATCCTCCTCCCCGAGCCTGATTTCGACATTCCATTCGAATTCAAAACCTATTCTTGGACACGGAAGGAAAGACCATGTCTCCGAAACTTCTTGGCGCCTGCATGGCTGTCGCACTCATCACCGCCACGCCGCTTGCCGCACAGGATCACAAGACGGATCACAGCGCCCATCACGCAACGATGGTGCCGCAGGGCGAAGCGGCGAAAGCCCCCTCTTCGCTCGCGTTCACGCAGGCCAACGACACCATGCACAAGGACATGGCGATCGAGTTCACCGGTGATGCCGATGTGGATTTCGTGGCGGGCATGATCCCGCATCATGAGGGCGCGATCGCCATGGCCAAGGTTCAGCTCGAATACGGCAAGGACCCGGAAATCCGCAAACTGGCGGAAGCGGTGATCGCGGCGCAGACGGCCGAAATCGCCGACATGAGGGCATGGCTGAAGGCGCACGCCAAGTAACAGCAGCACAGTCGGGGCGGAGCATCGAAACTCCGCCCCTTTATCGCAAGATCTTTCCGTCTTGCCGGAGAACAAACCTCTGTCCATATTCCGGCTGGAGGATTTTTGTCATGACGATGCGCCCCATCACGGCCATCGGCTTCGATGCCGATGATACGCTGTGGCAGAACGAACAGTTCTTTCGTACCACCGAAAGCCATTTTACCGGCCTGCTGAAAGAATTTGCCGAGCACGATGTCGTTTCGGACAAGCTGCTTGCGGCGGAAAAGCGCAATCTCGATTTTTACGGCTATGGCATAAAAGGTTTCATGCTGTCGATGATCGAGACGGCAATCGAGGTGACCGACGGCAAGGTCGAGGCACGCGTGATCGGCGAGATCCTCGATGTCGGCCGCGAGATGCTGCGACACCCGGTGGAAACCCTGCCGCATGTGCGCGAGGTGCTGGAGGCGCTGTCGGGTCATTACATGCTGGTGCTGATCACCAAAGGTGACCTCTTTGATCAGGAACGGAAACTGGCGCAATCCGGCCTTGGCGATTTTTTCGATGCGGTGGAGATCGTTTCGGAAAAGACCGCCACCACCTATCGCCGGGTGTTTTCACGCTTGGCGGACGGGCCGGAACGGGCGATGATGATCGGCAATTCGCTGAAATCGGATATCGTGCCGGCCATTGCCGCCGGTGCTTACGGCGTGTTCGTGCCGCACGAACTGACATGGGTTCTGGAGCAGGTGGAGCCACCAACGGATGCGCCGCGTTTCCGCCAGATCACCCATCTCGGTGAACTGCCCAAGATTCTCGAAGAGATCACGGGCGCCTGAAATCTTTTCGCAGACGATCGATTTCCGGCTGGCAGAAACAGCCGTCGAGATGATCGTTGACCATGCCCATCGCCTGCATGAAGGCATAGACCGTCGTTGGACCGACAAAGGTCCAGCCGCGCTTTTTCAGGTCTTTTGACAGGCGTGTGGAAACAGGGGTGGTCGGATTTGCGCGCAGGGTTTCGTGATCCATCACCAGCGGACGCTCGTGGGCCTGCGGTTCGTAAGACCAGAAAAACCTGGCAAGCGAACCGAATTCATCGCGAAGCACGATCGCACGACGGGCATTGTTGATGGTCGACACGATCTTTCCACGGTGGCGGATGATACCGGCGTCGGCCACGCAGCGGGCGATATCATCCTCGCCGAAAACGGCCACCTTCTCGAAATCGAAACCGGCAAAGGCTGCGCGAAAATTCTCGCGCTTGCGCAGGATGGTCAGCCAGGACAGGCCCGACTGAAATCCTTCCAGGCAGATTTTTTCAAACAGGCGAAAATCGTCGGTGACCGGGTGTCCCCATTCCTCATCGTGGTAACGGCGGTAATCTTCCAGACCGCCATGCCATGCGCAGCGGAATTTGCCGTCTTCGCCTTCGATAATACCCGTCATGCCTGATTTTCCTGCCCGTTAACGCCATGGCCGCGGCATTCATAACACGTCAACCACGTCTTCCAACCACCCGGTAACCCTGCCGAAAGGTTTATGCAAAGCACGGCATTCCACCGACACCACATTTACCATTCGCTTGTGAATTGGACCCAAGGTTTCCACGAGTTCAAAGCCGGCCGCGGATGAAAATTCCCGCAATCGGACAAGTAAGAGCGTTGGAGCCGATGACGATGAAAAACAGCCTGCATTCCGCAAAAATCTTCGGGCTTGTCGCCCTCGGCCTTGCCACGACACTCTCCATGACACCGGCAAGCGCGCAGGACCGTTACCGCCAGCGCCCGCCGGTCGTGGTCAGTCCGGACCTGACGGCGCCGTGGCTGATGCAGCTGGGTGAAGCCCCCCGGAATGCCGGTCCACGCCAGGCCGCACCACGGCCGCAATATTACCAGCCGCAGGCACAACAGCGCCGCAGCCAGCAGACCCGCCAATATCTGTTCCCGCCGGCGCCTTCGCGTGCCGCGCGTCCGGCCCGGCCGCCGCAGGGTGCACAACAGGTGGCCATGCGCCGCCCCAATGCGCCGGTGATCCAGGGCAGGATCGAGCCGCAATTCCTGCCGCAGAGCGTATCCTACGAAACCCAATATCCGGCTGGCACCATCGTCATCGACACCAATAACCGCTTCCTCTACCTCGTCGAGGGCAACGGCCAGGCGATGCGATACGGCGTCGGTGTCGGCAAGCCGGGTTTTGAATGGGCCGGCGAGCACAAGGTGACCCGCAAGGCCGAATGGCCGACATGGACCCCGCCGCAGGAAATGATCAGCCGTGAAGCCGCCAAGGGCCATTACCTGCCGGCGCGCATGGAAGGCGGTCCGGAAAATCCGATGGGTGCCCGCGCCATGTATCTCGGCTCGACGCTTTACCGCATCCACGGCACCAATGCGCCCTGGACGATCGGCAGCGCCGTCTCGTCCGGCTGCATCCGCATGCGCAACGAGGACGTCACCGATCTTTATGAGCGCGTGAAGGTCGGCACCCGCGTCATCGTGATCTGATCGCGATCATCTGATTGACGGTATGTAAACCGGTATTTTGCCCGGAAGAATGTGACAAGATAGACACGATGGCATGCGTATAATGCTGTCCGGTTGCTCACATTCGTCATGCCTGATCTTGCCGAAGCCAGTATGCCGGGACATTTTGTCCCGGCTTTTTTATTTGTGAAGGGGGCCTCGATGAAGTCGGGTAAAATGTTGTTCGCCATCGCGGCGATGGGTTTGAGCATGTCGCTGGCGCTGCCGGCCACGCAGGTTAGCGCGCAATCGCGTCAGCCGCAGACGACGGCAAGTGACGTTGCGCCTTCGGTGCGCAACAAGCCGGTGCCGGAAAAGTTCAAGCGCCGCATGGTGCGTTTCGCCACCAATGAAGCGCCGGGCACCATCATCGTCGATACCAACAACAAGTTCCTCTACCTCGTCGAGGGCAACAATCGCGCCACCCGTTACGGTATCGGTGTCGGCCGCGAAGGTTTTGGCTGGTCGGGCGAAGTGAAGATCGGCCGCAAGGCCGAGTGGCCAACATGGACGCCGCCGGCCGAAATGCGCGCCCGCGAAGCCCGCCGTGGCATCAAGCTGCCGGTCACCATGAAGGGTGGCCCGGACAACCCGCTCGGCGCACGCGCCATGTATCTCTACAAGGGTGGCCGCGACACGATCTTCCGCATTCACGGCACCAACCAGCCGTGGTCGATCGGCCTCAATCTGTCGTCGGGCTGCATTCGCCTAATGAACAAGGATGTCGAGCATCTTTATGCCCGCGCCGCCGTCGGCGCCAAGGTGGTTGTCATCGGCCCGGGCTCGAAGCCGGGCGACGTCGCCTTCAAGGATCGCGGCGTCGATATTTTCCGAACCATTTTTGGTGGTTAATGCCACTTTCCGGCAGCGTGACTGCGCTGCCGGCCCCTGCGGGCAGGCGGTGAAACCGCTGGAAAGCCGCACACCGGTCATGAGACCGCTAAATTCCGACATTTCCGTCGTATTAAGAACAGATTCCGATGGAATGATTGGATAAATGAACAGCTGTGCAAAGCAGCGCTTGACGTATTATTATCCGCAATCGCAATCTGATCGGATGTACGCGACCGAGGGTGATTCTCCTTTACCTGAAGGAGATATACTCTCGATTGTGACAGCAGAAACATATATTAGAATCAGATAATCTAGGAGATTCGCAGAAATTGGGCTTTATCGATCGTGTCACCACCAATGTTCGTCTGATGCTGCAGCGACCACCGCGGCAGCAATACGGCGCATTGTGCTATCGCGTTCGTAAAAAGCAGGCGGGTCAACTGGAAGTGCTGGTGATGACCAGCCGTGATACCGGCCGCTGGGTTATCCCCAAGGGCTGGCCGATGGAAGGCAAGAAGGCGCACGCTGTTGCCGAACGTGAGGCCTATGAAGAGGCCGGCGTCAAAGGCAAAGTTTTCAAGGAGCCTCTTGGCCACTTCCATTATCGCAAGACACTGTCCAACGGCGTGAAAGTGCCGGTGCTGGTGCAGGTGCATGCACTCGAGGTCGAGGACATGCTGAAGAGCTTTCCTGAAAAGGGTAGCCGGCGTTACGAATGGGTCAGTTGCGAGGAAGCCGCAACGCGCGTCAACGAACCGGAACTGAAGATCCTGTTCATGCAATTCGGCGGACGGATGTATTCCAGCGCGGGAGGGACCTTTGCCTCGCCCGTGACCGAACACGGTTCGGCGCGGATTTCCACCAAGACCGCCAGTGTCTGAGCCCTTTCTTCTTCCGTCACATTCCCCGCACAAGGCAAGCATGGAACGTTGCCGGCATCGCACGCGTTCGGCATTGATCCGCCGAAAGGCCTGCAGCTTTGCGCCACCATCAGGATAGACCGGAATGCCCGCCAACAGACCGCGTCTGGCCAAGCCGACGCTGGACAAGGATCTCGAAAAGATATCGCATATCGAGGAAGCCTCCCGCTATCTCGGACGCGGTGTCGCGATCCATGGGGCGGCACTGCTCTTTCTGATCCTGATCGCCGTTTTTGTCGGCAGTGTCGCCACCGGACGGGCCGATGTCGTGCTGGTGGTCTGCGCCGCCGCGATCGCCGCCTATATGGCGATGAATATCGGCGCCAATGACGTGACCAACAACATCGGCGCAGCGGTCGGCGCGCGTGCCATGACCATGGCCTTCGGTCTTGCGCTGGCCGCCGTGTTCGAGATCGCCGGCGCGGTCATCGGCGGTGGCCATGTGGCCGATACGATCGCCAACGGCATCATGCGCGAGGGCGTGATCACCGGGCCGGACGTGATGATCTGGGCGATGATGGCGGCGCTGCTTTCGGCCGCGATCTTCATCAACCTCGCCACATGGCTTGGCTGGCCGATTTCCACGACCCATTCCATCGTCGGCAGCGTCATGGGTTCGGGCATAGCCGCCGCAGGACTTTCCGCCGTGGATTGGGGCACTGTCGGCCGCATTACCGCCAGCTGGATGGTTTCGCCGCTCCTGGGCGCGGTGTTTGCGGCCGGTTTCCTGTATTTCATCAAGGAAACCATCATCTATCGCACCGACAAGATCGCCGGGGCGAAACGCTGGGTGCCGGTGCTGATCGGCATCATGACCGGGGCCTTTTCCGGTTATCTTTCACTGGTCGGGCTGGGACAGTTGATCGAGGTTTCGACGCTGACGGCAACGATCATCGCCGGCGTCACCGGCGTCATCTCCTGGCGGCTGCTGGTGCCGATCATTGCCAGACAGGCGGAAGGGCTGGAAAACCGCAACCAGTCGCTTCGCAAGCTTTTCCGCATCCCGCTGGTCTTTGCCGCCGCGCTGATGTCCTTCGCACACGGCGCCAATGACGTGTCGAACGCCATCGGACCGCTGGCAGCGATCGTATCGGCCTCGCAGCATGGAGCCATCGGCCATGTGCAGGTGCCGACATGGGCGCTTGTCATCGGCGGCCTCGGCATTTCGCTCGGCCTGCTTCTTTACGGCCCGAAACTGGTCAAACTCGTCGGTTCCGAGATCACCAAGCTCAACCCGATGCGTGCCTATTGTGTATCGCTGTCGACTGCGATGACGGTGATCACCGCTTCATGGGTGGGCCTGCCTGTATCGTCCACCCATATTGCCGTGGGCGCCGTTTTCGGCGTCGGCTTCTTCCGCGAATGGTACACCCGCCACTCCCGCCGCCGTTTCGAATATGTTCGGGTGCGTGCAGGTGAGGAACTCGATACGGTGGAGCCGTTCGAGCGCAACGATTACGAATTCCGCCACCGCTATCTGGTGCGTCGCTCGCATTTTCTCAGTATCATTGCCGCCTGGATGATCACTCTTCCTTGCGCTGCCGCCCTTTCGGTCGTTATGAGCCTGATCATGTTCGCGATCTTTTTGTGATCGCCAAAACGGGATTTGTAGATCATGCGCGCCAATTTCCGGATGCAGCGGCTTTTTGTTGACGCCGATATTGCCCTCGACACCCCGATCGAAGCGGGCTCGGAACAGTTCAACTATCTCGTCAATGTGCTGCGCATGACCGCCGATGCGGAAGTGCTGATCTTCAACGGCCGCGACGGCGAATGGCGCGCCCGCCTCACCTTCCCCAGCCGCAAGAAGCTGCTGCTGGAACCTGTGGAGCAGACGCGGCCGCAACCGCAAGCCTCCGACCTGCACTATCTGTTTGCGCCGCTCAAAACCGGGCGACTGGATTATCTGGTGCAGAAAGCGGTGGAAATGGGCGCCGGCCTGCTGCAGCCGGTGATGACCCAGCATGTGCAGGGCAAGATCAACAGCATGGATCGCTTGTCAGCCAATGTCATCGAGGCGGCGGAGCAGTGCGGCATATTGTCGATCCCTGAAGTAATGCCGCCTAAAAAACTCGGCGATCTTCTCGAAACATGGCCTGCGGATCGTCGCATCATTTTTTGCGACGAAGGCGACGAGGGGCAGAACCCGCTACCGATCCTTTCCGCCATCACGGAAAAGAAACTGGCGCTGCTGGTTGGCCCGGAAGGCGGGTTTTCCGAGGAGGAAAGGCAGCGTTTACGAGGTCTTCCGTTCGTCACCGCCATCCCGCTCGGCCCCCGGATATTGAGGGCGGATACGGCGGCAGTGGCGGCTCTCACCGTCATTCAGGCGGCCATCGGCGATTGGCAGTAAAGCCACAGCGGCAGATTTGACACACAACTGCCTGATTTTCTGAAGGCTTGTTGAAACAAATTCACTTGCACCGCACATGAAAGCGGTTCAAGCAGCCGGACGTTCGTCAGACAAAACGGCACTCCAAAAGGTACTTTAAATGGCACGTGACACCACCGATCATACGCCCCTCACTTCGGTGTCCGAACTGTCGGCCTATCTGGCTGGCGGTGCCAAGCCCAAGGATAAATTCCGCCTTGGCACGGAACATGAAAAATTCGGCTTTTTCACCGCCAATCTTGAGCCCGTTCCCTACGAGGGCGAGGCCAGCATTTCCGCGCTTTTGAAGGGCATGCAGGAAAAGCTCGGCTGGGAACCGATCATCGATGCCGGCAACATTATCGGCCTTGGCGAAAAGGACGGCATGGGCGCGATCTCGATCGAGCCCGGCGGCCAGTTCGAGCTTTCCGGCGCACCGTTGAAAACGCTGCATGAAACGCAGGCCGAGACCGAACACCATCTGGCGATGCTGAAGGGAGTGGCGGATCCGATGGGCATCCGCTTCCTTGGCATCGGCGGCAGCCCAAAGTGGTCTCTTGCCGAAACACCGCGCATGCCAAAATCGCGTTACGACATCATGACCCGCTACATGCCGAAGGTTGGCACGCGCGGTCTCGACATGATGTACCGCACCTGCACGATCCAGGTTAACCTCGACTTTTCTTCCGAGCTCGACATGGCGCGAAAAATGTCGCTGTCGATGAAGCTGCAGCCGCTGGCAACCGCATTGTTTGCCGCCTCGCCGTTTACCGAAAACCGGCCCAACGGCTTTCTCTCCTGGCGCGGCAATATCTGGGGCGATACCGACAATGCGCGCGCCGGCCTGCTGCGCGCCGCCTTCGAGCCGGGTTTCGGTTTCGACCAATATGTTGAATGGGCGCTCGACGTGCCGATGTATTTCATCGTTCGCGACGGTCGGTACCGCGACTGTACCGAGATTACCTTCCGCCAGTTCATGGACGGCGCGCTGAAGGGCAAGATCGAAGAGTGGGAACCGACGCTCGGCGACTGGACCAACCACCTCTCCACGCTTTTTCCCGACGTGCGCCTGAAGCGTTACCTCGAAATGCGCGGTGCCGATGGTGGTCCGCTGTCGCATATCTCTGCACTGCCGGCTTTCTGGGTCGGCCTGCTTTATGACGATGTCGCCTTTGACGCTGCCGAGGCGATGACCGCCAACTGGACCTTTGAAGAGGTACAGTCGATGCGTGACGCCGTGCCAACGGTCGGTCTTTCGGCCGAACTGCGTGGCATGCCGCTGTTCGATGTCGCCCGCGATATTCTCGACATTTCTTCAGCTGGCCTGAAAGCCCGCGATTACAGGAATGCCGAGGGCGCCGATGAAAGCATCTATCTGGCGCCGCTGGACAGCATCCTCAAGAACAAGTCGACATTGGCGCAGGAACTGCTGACGCTTTACAACGGCAGCTGGCTGAACAGCATCGACCCTGTTTTCGAACAGTATCAGTACTAAATCTTGCAACAGCTTTTGCGCGATTCAGGAACCAAGTTTCGCGCAAAGTCTTTCCCGATGTAATCTTTGGAAACTCCCCAGCCTGCCGTGAAATGATCGCGAAGCTGCGGGTGTTTTGTTTCGGGAAGGCTAAAAAATGCTGCCGTTGTTCGAGATGATGCTGAAAGCCCATGGCGGCACAGTCACCGAGGCGCTGGCCAAACAGTTCGGGCTGGCGCAAGATCAGGCGGAACAGGCAATCGAGGCCTTGATGCCCGCCTTCTCCTCCGGCCTCAAACGCACGACCGCCAATCCTTACGACCTTGGTCCGTTAATGGCGGCGATGTTTTCCGGCGCTTACGGAAAATATTTCGACAATGTCGGAAAGGCCTTTACCGATCAGGGCAAGACGGACGGCACGATCGTGCTGGAACGCCTGTTTGGCTCAAAGGAGGTTTCCCGCGCCATTGCCGCACAGGCCGAGCAGTTGACCGGCATAGGCCAGGACATATTCAAGCGGATGATGCCGGCCATGGCCGGAACGATGATGGGCGGCCTGTTCAAGCAGGCGACCGGGCAATTGGGCGATACCGAAATCTACCCGATGGCGGCGATCAGCCAGCACTGGATGAAGCTGATGGGGTTTGGCACGGCGGCATCGAAAACCGCCAATGACGCCATCCCATCCCCTTTCGACAACCCCTATGCCAGGGCGATGCGCGCCATGTGGGGGCTGGAAAAACCCGAAAAGCCGCAGCCATCCGCCTTTGACCCCTTCGCCGACAATCTGTTTGCCAAAAGCTTTCAGGAGATGATGAGCGGCGGTTTCGGCAAAACCAGCGAGCCCTCCGCTGCGCCGGCAAACCCGCTGGTGGATGCGCTCAACAGCATGTTCGACAGCGGGCTGGAAGCACACAAGAGCTACCAGAAGGGCATGGAAGCGATTTTTGACCGCTATCTCGGCCCTGCCGGGAAACGCTGAGCCAAGAAAAAGCCCGGCGCGGGCGGACCGGGCCGGGCAAGAGGCAGGGCTATTGGCATGACCCTGCGGGGAAAAACCGGTTATCTCTCCAGCGAGAGCATATAGGCGCGGCGACCACGCTGCCTTGCCGCCGAAAGCAGGCGATAGGGATCGTCCAGCATGCCGGAATGAGTGAGCGCCCGCTCGACATCCGAACGTGTCAGGCCGAGATCGCCCAACTGCTGCTCATCGAGATCGAGCAGCGGATTGAGCGCCACGCGATTTTTCAGGGCACGCCACAGGCCGGCAAATCGTGCATTGAGACGGGCAAAAAACGTGGTGTTGCTGCTTGCGCTGACCAGTCCGAGTTCTGTCATCCGTTCATGCGTGCTCATGGCCTTGTCCTCTCTTCAGGCACGGGAAAGACCGCTCCGACCTTGAAAACGATCAGCCAGCGGTCAGGGGAACTTCGCTTTTTCGAAGCGTTGTTGCTCTGGAATTGAGTTTCGTTATGCGAGATCGCTATTGATCAGTCCAACGAATGTTTCTAATGGTTACCATCAGTCAACCTGATGGATCATGCCCCATGTCCGCTCCTCTCGATATCGATCAGCTGCATACCTTTGTCGCCATCGTCGACACCGGCAGCTTTACCAAGGCGGCCGACCGGGTATTCAAGACGCAATCGGCTGTTTCCATGCAGATGCGCCGGCTGGAGGAACGGGTCGGCAAGCAGCTGTTCATGAAGGACGGGCGCGGCAACAAGCTGACCGCAGAGGGCGACAAGCTGCTGAATTATGCCCGCCGCATCATCCGCCTCAGCAACGAAGCCATGGCCGCCTTCGACGACAACCGGCTGGAAGGCACGCTGCGCATCGGCACACCGGACGATTATGCCGACCGTTACATGCCGGAAATCATCGGTCGTTTTGCCAAAACACATCCGAATGTCGAGCTTTATATCGTCTGCGAACCGTCGCCGAGCCTTGCCGAAAAGATGGCGCGCGGAGAGCTGGATATCGCGCTCGTCACCCACAATCCGCGCCTGCGGGTCTCCGACGTGGTGCGCACCGAACCGCTCTGCTGGGTCGGTTCCGCCAATCATCCGCTGAAGGACGATGCGCCGGTGCCGCTCGCCGTCGGCCGGCGGGATTGCCTGTGGCGGCAGCTGGCCTGTTCGGCGCTCGATGCCGATGGCCGCGATTATCAGGTCCTGTTCACCAGCTGGTCGGCGACCGTCGTTGCCGCCGCCGTGCTGACCGGCCTTGCCGTCTCCGTTCTGCCGGAATCGGCACTGCGCACCGGCATGAAAGTGCTGACGGCAGCCGACGGTTTTCCACCGCTGCCGCCGGTGCAGATCGGCCTTATGAAACGCCCCGGCCTGTCGCCTTCGCTGCTCCACGCGATCACCGACCATATCACCGCCTGCCTCGACAACATTTCGCCCGCGCCTGTTTCCGACGATGTCGACGGCGACATGAAGACGGTGACACGGCTGGTGCGGCCACGAATGGCGCAGGTGATGCCGGGCTGGTGAGGCACCGATTGACTTGCCGCGGCCACAGGCGCACCGTGACCGTGTAACGGCAAAGGAACGTTCCCGTGGCGACCAAAAAACTGCAGATAGAACTGGACTTGCCGGAAGAGCTGATCGAGGTTTTCGATCAGGTGGCCATAGCTCTGCAGGAGGATCGCGCAACGGTGATGCGCCGGGCGCTTGAATATTATGCCGAGCAAGAAGGTGCGGTCATTCTCGATGAAGCGGCGGGAATGGCCGAGCTGGATGCAGGCGCTTCCTTCGATCTTGATGACGTTCTGGCCGAGACTCGCGCCGTCATCGAAGCGGCTGCAGCGCAGCGTGCAAAGCGAGCGGGTTGATCCATGGCAAAGCGGCACGTCAAACTGTCGCGGCGTGCTCGAAGCTATTGGCTTCGCTATATTTCCGAACTCATAGAGCAGAACCCGGCAGCAGCGGAGAAGCTTGCTTTGCGCTTCGAAAGCCTTCGCGAGAAACTTACCGATTTCCCGAATATAGCGCAGCGCGGATCGATCCCGGACACCCGCCGCGTTGTCATGCGTCCACTTATCCTGACCATTCGGGCCAGTGGCAATCTGGTAGAGGTAATGCTCATTCGACATGAGCGGCAGGCCGAGACAGATCGTTTATAGGACTTACATTCGCTCAAATCTGCAATTGCCGCCCACACCGACATCCGATAGCTTTCGCTACACCCCACAACACACGGCAATCGGAAAAGTCTATCATGCTGACATTGCGCCAGATGCGCTACTTTGAAGCGCTGGCGGCGGCGCGCCATTTCGGCAAGGCGGCGGCGATGGTGAATGTCAGCCAGCCGGCGCTATCTGCCCAGATCATGGAGATGGAGGATCATCTCGGTGTGCTTCTCGTGGAGCGTCATCGCTCCGGCGTGTTGCTAACGCCCAAGGGTGAGGCTGTGCTGCAGCGGGTGCGCCGTATTCTCGAGGATGTAGCAGGGCTGGAAGAATTTTCACGCGATGGCGGCGGCGTGTTGCAGGGGCTGACCCGGATCGGCATCATCCCGACCGTCGCGCCCTATCTGGTGCCGGCGCTGGTGCCGCATCTGCGCAAAACCTATCCTGAGGTCGAGATCGAATTGCGCGAAGCGGTGACCGACCGGCTGATTGCCGATCTCACCGAAGGGCGCATCGACGCGGTGATAGCGGCACTGCCGATCGATGGAGACGGGCTGGAAAGCCAACCGCTGTTTGCCGACCGTTTTTTCATGGCCATGGCAAATAACGACAGCGATGTGCTGACCTCTCCCCTGACGGAGACGCAGGTCGATGCCGAACGGCTGCTTTTGCTGGAGGAAGGCCACTGCCTGCGCGATCAGGCGCTTGCCGTGTGCGGCACGGCCGGAAAACGCAGCCTCGTGAATTTCGGCGCCACCTCGATGACCACATTGTTGCAGATGGTGTCGCATGACATGGGCATGACGCTGATCCCGGAAATGGCGATCGCCACCGAGGCGGCGCGCAACGACTTGCGCATCGTGCCCTTTGCCGAACCGGCGCCATCGCGGCAGATCGGGTTGATCTGGCGACGATCGAGTGGACGGACGAAGGATATGGAGGCACTGGCGACGGCGATCGTGGCTTGCGGGCTGAGAGGGTGAGGCCTGCTCCCTTCTCCCCGTTTTTACGGGGAGAAGGTGCCGGCAGGCGGATGAGGGACAAATTTCCAACTCGGTGTCTGTGGCTGCCCCTCATCCCCTCGCTATCGCTCCGGACCTTCTCCCCGCATGCGGGGAGAAGAAGCAAGCCGTACCGCCTCGCCCCATTCCGGCTTGGCGTGCTGTTGCCTCATCCCTAAAATCAAAGCCCATGCCACATCTAACGAGCCTCCCATGACAGACGCCTCCCCCGGTTCCATCCACTGGAAACGCAACCTGTTCGTCTGCCTCGTCGGCTCGTTCACCACCATCGTGGCGATGACGCTGCTGCTTCCCTTCCTGCCGCTTTATGTCGAGGAACTGGGGCTCACCGATCATGCGGCCATCGTGCAGTGGTCCGGCATTGCCTATGGCGCCACCTTTTTTGCCGCAGCGATCGTCGCGCCGCTCTGGGGCCGGCTCGGCGATCTTTATGGGCGCAAGCTGATGCTGGTGCGCGCCGCCATCGGCATGACCATAGCCATTTCGCTGATGGGCATGGCGACGACGGTGTGGCAGTTGGTGGCACTGAGGCTCGTTGTCGGGCTGGCCGGTGGTTATGCTTCCGGCTCGATGGTGCTGGTGGCGGCGCAGACCCCAAAAGATCGATCCGCATGGGCGCTTGGCACACTGTCGGCAGGCATCATGGCCGGCAATCTGGTCGGTCCGCTGATCGGCGGAGTTTTGCCGCAGCTGATCGGTATCCGCGCCACGTTTTTGTGTGCCGGTGGCGCCATCTTTTTTGCCTTCCTCGCAACGCTCTTCCTGATCCGCGAGGAAAAATCACCGGCGCGCAAACAGGCGGCCAAAAGCGGTGGCGGATTGCGTTCGCTGCCGCACAAGGGGCCAGTTGTCGCCATGCTGTTTACCGGCATGCTTCTGATGTTCGCCAACATGTCGATCGAACCGATCATCACCGTTTATGTGGCGCAGCTGGTGGCCGATCAGGCGCATGTGACGATCACCGCCGGTTTCGTCATGTCGGCGGCAGCACTCGGCAGCGTGCTCTCCGCTTCAAGATTGGGAAAGCTGGCGGACAGGATCGGTTACTGGCAGGTCATCACCGGTACGCTGGCGGTCGCCGCCGTGCTCTTGATCCCGCAGGCCTTTGTCACCGAAAGCTGGCAGCTGATTGCCCTGCGGTTCCTGATGGGGCTGGCTCTGGGCGGGCTTCTTCCCTGCATCACCGCCGTCATCCGCCACAACGTGCCCGACAGCAGCACCGGCGCCATTCTCGGCCTGTCCATCTCGTCGCAATATGTGGGTCAGGTCGCAGGCCCGGTTTCGGGCGGTTTTGTCGGCGGGCATATCGGCATGCCGGCCGTCTTCATCGGCACCGCCGTCCTTCTCGGGGCAGGCGCGCTGTTTTGCCATCTGGCCCGGCCGCAGGAGACCCACGACACTCGAGCGGCCTGATCCTCGTGTTCGTTCAGGACGTTGCTAGCCAGATGGCCAGCCAGCCCCACATCAGCACGGTCGCGAGAAAACCGACCATGAACAGCGGACGGCGCAAAAGCAGGCGATTGCTGGTGATGTGAACATAGGAATGCGCGTAACGCGACAACACGAAAATCCAGGCGAGCGCTATCGTGATGATGTTATCGGCATTGGAGATGAAGATCGCCAGCACGCCAGCGTGAAACAGCATCGGCAATTCGAACTGGTTCTTCAAGTTGTTGTGCACCAGCAGGCTTTCTGCCGGCTCGGACAGGTTTTCCTTGAATTTTCGCGCATCGTATCCGCCATCGCGGATAGCGGCCCCGCGGCGCTTGGACAGCATGTAATAGAGAATGAACACGAGGAACGCATGCGCGATCATCGGCCAGAACATGGCGGTGGTGTCGGTCAGCAACAGGTCTGATGTCATCGGCTTGGGCCTCCAGCTTTTGGCCAACCTTCTGACACGAAAACGGGCCGGGCAAAATGCCCGGCCCGCCCGAAATCGGTGGAGAGTTCCGTGTCGAATTACGAGCTGACGCCCGGATAGTTCGGGCTTTCGCGGGTGATCGTCACGCCATGCGGATGGCTTTCGCGAAGACCGGCGCCGGAAATGCGCACAAACGTCGCCTTTTCCTGAAAGTCCTTGATGTCCTTGCCGCCGACATAACCCATGGCAGCCTTCAGGCCACCGGCGAGCTGATGCAGTACGGCCGAAACCGGGCCCTTGTAGGGAACCTGGCCTTCGATGCCTTCCGGAACCAGCTTCAGCGTGTCGCGCACTTCCGCCTGGAAATAACGGTCTGCCGAGCCGCGCGCCATGGCGCCGACGGAACCCATGCCGCGATAGGCTTTGAACGAACGGCCCTGATAGAGATAGACCTCGCCCGGGCTTTCATCGGTGCCGGCCAGCAGCGAACCGATCATGACGGCGGATGCGCCGGCAGCGATGGCCTTGGCGACATCACCCGAAAACTTCAGGCCGCCATCGGCGATGACCGGAATGCCGTGCTTGTTGCCTTCCTCGACGGCCGCCATGACGGCTGCAAGCTGCGGCACGCCGACGCCGGCGACAATACGGGTGGTGCAGATCGAACCCGGACCGATACCGACCTTGATGCAATCCGCGCCGGCATCGATCAGCGCCTTGGTGCCTTCCGATGTGGCGACGTTACCGGCGATGATGCGAATGGCGTTCGACATCTTCTTGACGTGGGCAACGGCATCCAGAACCTTCTGGCTGTGACCGTGTGCGGTATCAACGACGATGACATCGACGCCGGCATCGATCAGGCGCTCGGCGCGCTCGACACCATCATCACCGGTGGAGATGGCAGCGGCAACGCGGAGACGGCCCTGCGCATCCTTGGCGGCGTTCGGGTTGAGCTGCGACTTTTCGATGTCCTTGACGGTGATGAGACCAACGCAGCGACCTTCATTGTCGACAACCAGCAGCTTTTCGATGCGGTTGGTGTGCAGCAGGCGCTTGGCTTCGGCCTGATCGACGCCGTCCTTGACGGTGATCAGGTTATCGCGCGTCATCAGTTCGAAGATTTTCTGGGTCGGGTCGGAGGCGAAACGGACATCACGGTTGGTGAGGATACCGACCAGACGGCCCGGACGGCCGCCGTTTTCAACGACCGGAATGCCGGAAATGCCGTGTGCCTTCATCAGCGCGTGGGCATCGGCCAGCGTGGCGTCGGGGCCGATCGTGACCGGATTGACGACCATGCCGCTTTCGAATTTCTTGACCTGACGGACCTCTTCGGCCTGTTCGATCGGGGTGAGGTTGCGGTGGATGACGCCCATGCCGCCCGACTGCGCCATGGCAATGGCCAGACGGCTTTCGGTGACCGTGTCCATGGCCGACGACAGGATCGGCAGCGACAGATCGATATCCCTGGCGATGCGGGTGGCGATGTTGGTCTGGCCCGGCATGACCTCCGAGTGCCCCGGCTGCAGCAGCACGTCGTCGAAGGTAAGCGCTTCCGCTCCGGTTGCCGAGATTACGATGCGTGCCATTGCCAATTCCTTCAGTTGGATAGGCAGAATCCTCCGAAAAAGGGAAAATCCCTGTCCGGCTTCTTCTGCATGAAATACATGGAAGTTGGCGAGGGCTGGTAACACGTTCATGACAGGATGGAAACAGAAAAATCCCGGAGGGTAGACCCACCGGGATTGCATAGCTCGTGCCTGAGCGAAATTACGCTACTAGATCTCGAACTGATAGCTCTTCGGCACGAAGCGATAACCGTCCTCGAATTTTTCGGCATAACCCACGGCCGGGAACGGCATGTGATAACCGAGGAAGGCCACCTTATCGGCGGCGATCATGTCGAAAACCTTTCGGCGGCTTTCCGCGGCCTTGGCCTTGTCCATGTCGAAACGAACCTGCCAGTCGGGCTTTTGCAGCGACAGCACATAATGGTTGGCGGTATCGGCGGTCAGCACCAGACGTTTGCCGGCGGATTCGACGTTAAACACCATATGGCCCGGCGAGTGGCCGAAAGCGGCCATGCTGGTGATGCCGGAAGCGACATCGGCGCCATCGCCGATGAAGGTCATCTTTTCGGCAAGCGGTTTGACATTGGCGAGCACGCCCTTGTGGCCATTTTCCGCCGGCGTGCCGACGCGGGCGGTATCGGTCCAGAAATCATATTCGACCTGACCGGCGACATAACGGGCATTCGGGAAGGCCGGCGCGCCCTTTTCCATCAGGCCACCGATATGGTCGCCATGCATGTGCGTCAGCACGACGATGGTGACATCCTCACGCTTGTAACCGGCAGCGGCAAGGCCTTCGATCAGACGACCATTGCCCTTGGCGCGACCGCCCTCACCGAAACCGGTATCGAACAACACAAGGTCGCTGCCGGTGTTGATGGCGACAGGCGCATAGCTGTTGACAAACTGGTCGGCGGGCAGAAAGTTCTTTTCCAGCAGCGCCGCGACCGCATCCGGCGCCTGGTCGGTGCCGAAGGTTTCGTTCGGCTTCGGCACGGCACCAAAACCGTCGCGGATGGCGAGAACTTCGAAATCGCCCAGTTTGAAGCGGTTCACTTCCGGCGGCATGGCATGATCCATGGGTAATCCCTTGTTGGCTTCGGCGCCGGCTTGCGCGGTCTGCGCGAAAGCCTGACCCGACAGAATGGCCGGCGCGGCAAGCACACCGAGACCGGCTGTTCCCAGCATCGTCCTGCGATCGATCGTAAAGCGCGTCATGATGATCTCCATCGTTTTTCCACCGGCCAAGCGAAGGCAGGACCGTCCCGCAGTAAAAGATAGAAGCACGATGTGACGAGCAAGCGGGCGTCACGCAGACGTGATGCGAAATGACAAAAGTTAGCCGAACATGATTGGCATGTCATCAATTCAGGACTACAGACTTTTCCGGCCTTACTCTTGAAGTTACGCATCGTACTTTCCGAAAACCGGATCCGGCATTCGGGTCGATGCACCCGCATGCAGCATCCAGTCGTGAAGCGTCCCCGATGAACCGCGCAGTGCCCCTCATTCTTGCCGTCGCTCTTTTCATGGAGCAGATGGATTCCACCGTCATCGCCACCGCTTTGCCGACGATCGCAGCGGATCTCGGTGTCGGGCCGATCACGCTGAAACTGGCCCTGACCTCCTACATGGTGGCACTTGCGGTGTTCATTCCGATCAGCGGCTGGATGGCCGATAAGTTCGGGGCGAAAAAGGTGTTTCGCTCTGCCATCTTCGTTTTCATGATCGGCTCGATCTTCTGTGCCATCTCTTCCAACCTGATCGAATTCGTAATGGCGCGTTTTCTGCAGGGCATGGGC
Source organism: Neorhizobium huautlense (assembly GCF_030811685.1). GTDB lineage: Bacteria > Pseudomonadota > Alphaproteobacteria > Rhizobiales > Rhizobiaceae > Neorhizobium > Neorhizobium huautlense_A. Next base: position 155,721 of record NZ_JAUSRF010000001.1, read on the forward strand.
GGCGCGATGATGACGCCAGTCGGGCGTCTGGTTCTGCTTCGAACCACCAAACGCAGCGATCTCGTCTCCGCCATGGCGCTGTTGACCATTCCTGCCCTTGTCGGCCCGCTTACCGGCCCACCAATCGGCGGCTTTATCACCACCTATTTTTCCTGGCACTGGATCTTCATCATCAACATCCCGGTCGGCATTCTGGGGCTGATCATGACCGGCATCTACCTGCCCGAGATCGAAAAACGCGAATCACCGCGCATCGATTTTCTCGGTTTTCTGCTCACCGCCTTTGCGGCCGCCGGCGTGGTATTCGGCCTGTCCGTCATCGGCCTGCCGGCGCTGCCACCGGCCGTAGGCATCAGCGCCACGCTGATCGGCATTGCCTGCGCAATCGCATATGTCTTCCACGCCCGCCGGCATCCATTCCCGATCCTCAACCTGCGAATTTTCGAAAATTCCGCCTTCCGGGCAGCAACAACCGGCGGCACGATCTTTCGCATCTCGACCGGCGCCATCCCGTTCCTGATGCCGCTGATGCTGCAGCTCGCCTTCGGGCTGAACCCGTTTCAGTCAGGCCTGATCACCTTTGCCGGTGCGGGCGGCGCGCTGACGGTTAAATTTATCGCCAAGCGGGTTTATCGCGCGATCGGCTTCAAGACGACGCTGATCTGCGCCGGCGTGGTGGGCGCGTGTACCACTGTCGTCAACGGATTTTTCACGCCACAGACGCCGCATATGGCGATCATCCTTTTCCTGTTCATCTCAGGGCTGGCGCGTTCGTTCTTCTTCACCGGCGCCAATGCGCTGAGCTATTCCGAAATCGAGGATTCGCAGGCAAGCCAGGCAACCTCGATGTCCTCCGTTCTGCAACAGGTGAGTTTGGCGCTCGGCGTGGCCTTTGCCGCATCCATTCTGGAAGCAGCATCGGCGATATCAGGCACGCATCTGCAACTGGCGGACTTTCATCTCGCCTTCTACGCAGTGTCCATCATGTCGCTGCTGGCGATCATCCCGCTTCTGCCGCTCGACAAATATGCCGGTGCGGTCGCGTCGGGGCATGGTGCGGAATTGCGGGCAAAACCGGCGCCGGGCGAATAGCTTTTCGCTCCGGCAACCTCACGGAAAAACGATCACCGGCCGTGGTCTTCGCTCCAGCCTTCCCGCTCGTCCACGTATTCGGCGGACTCATCACGCGGATCGGAAACATCGGCCTGGCGGCCCTTGAACCCCTTGGCGAGAAGGAACATTTCCACCGACTCCTGACGCGACGCTCCGGGTTTTACGTGGATGACCTGTTTGAAATGCCTTTTCAGCATATCCAGCAGTTCTTTTTCGGTCCCGCCCTGAAACGTCTTGGCCAGAAAATGACCGCCCGGCCCGAGCACCTCAATGGCAAAATAGGCCGCGACCTCGCATAGATGCATGGTGCGTAGATGGTCGGTGCGGTGGTGACCGGTGGTCGGCGCCGCCATGTCGGAAACGACGAGATCCGGCGTGCCGCCGATCGCCTCGATCAGCTGGCGCGGTGCATCGTCATCGAGAAAGTCCAGCTGCAGGATTTTGACACCCGGCAGCGGTGCCATTTCGAGAAAATCGATGGCGGCAACGCGGACATCCTCATCGGTCGAGTTCGTCACCTTGGCGGCGATCTGCGACCAGCTGCCCGGTGCGGCGCCCAGATCGATGATACGGCGCGCGCCCTTCAGGATCTGGTGTTTCTCATCGATCTCGAGCAGCTTGAAAGCCGCGCGGGCGCGATACCCTTCCAGCTTTGCACGCTGCACGTAAGGATCGTTGATATGGCGCTCAAGCCAGCGGCGCGACGACGCCTTCAGCTTGCCGCTCTTGACCTTTTGACCGAGCTTGCGGCCGATGGGCGGTTTCGTCATCGCCTTGCTCCTGAAGATTGCGGTGCCTGCTGTCCGTGACGGGCGGGCTTTGTGCCGGTGTCGCCATCCCGGCCCCCGTCCTTGCGAACGCGGTGCCTGCGCCAGACCCCGTCATCGGCCATCATTTCGGTCAGAATGCCCTCGCGCAGGCCGCGATCGGCAACCCGCATACGGGTGCTCGGCCAGCGGCGGCGGATGGCTTCGAGAATGGCGCAGCCGGCCAGAACCAGATCGGCGCGGTCCGGCCCGATGCAGGGGTTTGCGGCACGGCCGGCAAAATCCCAGGACAAAAGCTTGTGCTGCATGGCATCGACTTCGCTGTTCGACAACCACACGCCATCAACCCGGCGGCGATCATAACGCGGCAGATCGAGATGCACGCCAGCAAGCGTGGTAACGGTGCCGGACGTGCCGATCAGGTAAAAATCCTCCGGACCCGCACCGACATAGTTCATGTCGATCGGCGGGCACTGGAATTTTTGCAGCATTCCCTCGACTTCGGTGACCATCGCCGAAAACACGTCGGGCGTGACATCGCGGCCGCCATGACGCTCCGAAAGCGTGACGACACCGACCGGCAACGAGGTCCAGTCGGTAATATGGCTGGCAAGGCGCGAGGAGCGCTGATCGCCGATGCGGATGACGGCAATTTCCGACGAACCACCGCCGATATCGAACAGCACGACGGAACGCGCCTCACGCCCGACCAAAGACGAGCAGCCGGAGACGGCCAGCCGTGCTTCGGTTTCGCGATCGATGATTTCCAGCTCCAGGCCCGTCTCTGCCGTCACGCGGGACAAAAACAGCTCGCCGTTTTCGGCGGCGCGGCAGGCTTCCGTCGCAATCAGCCGCATGCGCTTGATCGGCCGGTTGGCGAGTTTGGAGGCGCAGACACGCAAGGCATCGACGGCGCGGTCCATCGCATCATCCGACAAGCGGCCGGTGGCACCAAGCCCCTCGCCCAGACGCACGATGCGCGAAAACGCATCGACCACGCGAAAATGACCGGGACGGGTCGGCTGGGCGATCAGCAGGCGGCAATTGTTGGTGCCGAGATCGAGTGCCGCATAAAGATCCTCATGCTGGCCGTGATTTTCACGTGCACGATCCGCACCGCCTTTATCGTGCCCCCTGTCATGTCTGGGCGAACGTGGCTCGAAAGCCGGATGCTGGCCATGGCGCAACTTTGCCTCGCGCGCCATGTCTGGCATTGCGGCCACTGTTTCGCGGGCATCCCCCTTGCGCTGCGGCTGCCTGTCTGCCGACTTGTCGGCCTGCTTGCCGGCAGGCGCCAACGGGCGCACCTGCGGATTGCGGGCACTGCGATTCTTGCTGCGGCGGCGATTGCGGCCCTTGGCCGCACCTTGTCCCTGCTTCTGTGATGGATTCTGGGCCTGATTCTGGCCGGAACCCGAACCACGGCCTTCACCCGCCTGCCCTGCCGGAGCATGCCCGACACCATGGGCAGCGTGATCGCCACCATGATTCGGGCTGCGGGAAGACACGTCCCCCTGTTCGTTTTTCGGGGAATGGTTGCCATGCGCCGCTTGAGAGGCCGCACCGCCACGCGAACGACGCCGCTTGCGCTTGCGCACAGGCATGCCGTCATCATTCGTTTCAGGGCGTCTGGCTTCGCCGGTCATGCCGGCTTCGCCACCACGCGCAGGTAGGGCCGCGGAACGGGGCTTGCCGTTCTGCTTTGCCTTGCGGCGCCTGCGGTTCTTGCCGCTGCGCCCTGCCGTCGACGCCCCGCCATCTGGCGGCTGGTTGCCGCTGTCGGGGTCCATCACTGATCTTTTCCGTCTCGCCGCGCAAGAACCCCGTGAAATGGGACTGCCGCAGGCATCTGGTGTTTCGTTGACCTAAGGATAACAGCGACGCGCCCATTCGCCAACGCCTTTTTGGCGACACATGGTGATGGCCGAAGCAAGGCACGCCGCAATCATCCACAGAGATGAAAAATCAGATGAAAGTTTTTTGAAAAGGCTATTTGCAATCTGAAAAACTTTGGTTATAAGCGCCGCACACCGACGAACCGGCGACACGCTGGCTTCCCTGCTGGGGAATAGTTCAACGGTAGAACGACGGACTCTGACTCCGTTAATCTTGGTTCGAATCCAGGTTCCCCAGCCAATCTCTCTTTTTCGGTCGAATAATTCCAGGCCATATTGCCGCAGGTGACCAATCCCACGCTTAGACACGGGATCATTTGGCGAGCCATATCCGCTCCTCCAAAAAGGCTGGAAGTTTTCGTCAGCTCCGAATCATCGAATGCCTCTACGGAGCACAGGCATTCTGAAAAATCGATTACTATCAATGGCTTGATAAGGATCACAACAGGAGCAAGGCGCGCTAACAAGACCTGAATTGCCAGATGGCAACTCAAAAAAACGCAGGTCGCCGGTACCGCAAGAGGCTCCCCTTCCTCAAAAAGCTTCTACTGCAGGCAAAGCTCGCAGGCTGCATTGCCTCATATCATTTCCATGTCGAATCAGTGCGATCCCGATGGCATCACCGCCTCCGCTGGTTTAAAGAGATGATTGATCAAACCGGGCACCCAAGCAGCGCAAAACCATGAACGATAACGTCATCAAGTTCCGCAAAAAAGAAACGCCGAAACCGCCGCGCCAGACGCCGCCATGGATGAGAAAGGTGCTGATCATCGCCGGTGCCGTTGCAGCCTTCCTCGCCGCTTTCGGCTATTTCTATCTCACCGGCGACCATACCAGCATCATGCCCGGCGCCACCCAGCTGAACTGATTTTTCCCGCCTCCGCGATTGCAATCGGCAGGCAGACCAATCTGCTGCTTGCCGGGAATGGCTTGACACACACCGGAAATGTAATGTTATAACATTTTATCATTATCGACCTCTGGTGCATTCCATGACTACAAAGCTGCCCGTTACCGTGTTGTCCGGCTTTCTCGGCGCCGGCAAGACCACATTACTCAACCACATCCTCACCAACCGCGACGGCCTGCGGGTTGCGCTTATCGTCAACGACATGAGCGAGGTGAACATCGATGCCGCGCTGGTGCGTGATGGTGGCGCGAACCTGTCCCGAACGCAGGAACAGCTGGTCGAGATGACCAATGGCTGCATCTGTTGCACGTTGCGAGACGACCTCCTGAAAGAGGTGCGGGCTCTCGCCGAACAGGGGCGTTTCGATTATCTGCTGATCGAATCCACCGGCATCGCCGAACCCTTGCCGGTGGCCGCGACCTTCGACTTCAGGGACGAAAATGGTCAAAGTCTGTCCGATGTCGCTCGTCTCGATACGATGGTGACGGTGGTCGACGCTGCCAACCTGCTGAAGGACTACGGCTCCGCCGATTTCCTGTCGGACCGGGGCGAAACGGCCGGTGAAGGCGATGACAGGACACTTGTCGATCTGCTCGTCGAACAGATCGAATTTGCCGATGTCATCGTGCTCAACAAGGTCGGCATGGCCTCGCCGTCAGAACGCGATGCGGCACGAAAGATCATCGTGGCGCTTAACCCCGATGCGCAGCTGATCGAGACCGATTTCGGCGAGGTGGATCTCAAGCAGATCCTCGGCACCGGCCGTTTCGATTTCGCCAAGGCGGAAACCCATCCGCTGTGGTTCAAGGAACTGCACGGTTTTGCCGACCACATACCCGAAACCGAGGAATACGGCATTCGCAGCTTCGTCTACCGTGCGAAAAAACCGTTCGACCCCACGCGTTTCAAGGCTTTCATCGATCGCTCCTGGCCGGGCGTGGTGCGGGCAAAAGGTTTTTTCTGGCTGGCAACGCGCCCGCATCACGTCGGTGAAATGAGCCAGGCCGGCGCTTTGGTGCGGACGCAGAAGATGGGAATGTGGTGGTCATCGGTGCCGAAACAGCAATGGCCGCAGGATCCTGGCTTTCTGGCGATGATGAAACCCTATCTCGATCCGATCTGGGGTGACCGTCGGCAGGAGATCGTTTTCATCGGAGCCGACCCGATGAATGAAGCGGTCATTCGGGCCGAACTGGATGCATGCCTGATCGACAGCCCGAGTTTTCAGCCCGAACGCTGGCGTGATCTTGCCGATCCGTTTGCGCGATGGGAGCGAAACGCCGCCTGACGTGAGGGATCGATTATCGTGACATATCGCCGTCGCGCGGTTCCAGCAGCGCGGCGGCATCGGTCAATGCCGTCAGATAGGCTTGACGGGCATGAGCCGGGGTAAAATTATGGTCGGCACCGGCGATCACCGCATGGGCCATCCCTTGAAAAGATCTGAGCCTCTGTCCCTCAGCGCCGAAAAAGTGCCCGAACTCCTCCAGACCGACATCGCCGGCGCTGTAAAGCAGACGAACGGGCACCTTGCGTCGTGCCAACTGACGGAAACCGGTTGAGACGGCCCGCTCGCGCGCCGTGATGCCGCCGGCCAGCCAGACGAAAGGCCGCAGCATGCGTCTGCCCAGCGCCACCGACATCTGTCGAAGTTTGTCAGCGATTTTTATCTCGCCACGCAGCAATTTTCTGAACGTGGCGACACGCCAGACATTTTCGACATAATGATCCATCGATTGCACCGGGTTTGCGAGCGCTTCCGCCACGGAGCGGCCCGCGGGCCATTCGTAGACAACTGGATTGACGGCAACCACGCCGGCGACACGCTCGTGCCGCCAGGCCGACTGGAGTGCGAGATAGGCGCCGCTGCAACGGCCCGTGATCAGGAATGCGCAGCCCGGCAGGTGTTTTTCCAGAAAGTCGATCGCGGCATGCACATCATCCAATTGAGCCGGATCGTAGAGAACCTGGCCATCCCGGCCATGCCGGGGCGGGCTGTCGGCAACATTGGCGCAATCGAAGCGGAGCGACGCAATCCCCTCTTGGGCCAGAACCCGCGCCAGCCTCGCGGTGCATCGCCCCCAGCCGGCCATGCGGTCATAACCAGCGGACAGAAACACAACCGCCACGGAGCGCAGCGGCACATGCGATGTTGGCCTGCATAAAATGCCGTAAAGCCGGTTGTCCTCGCCGAAACGCAACGGCTGTTCGACAAAGCCGGAAAGACCATGCGCAACAGCATGTGATGGCTGGGCATCGGCGATCGTCAAAGGCGTCGGAGACAGGTTTTCGAGCCAATCGAGAAGTTTCGCAATGACCGTATGGGGCACTTCCGCCATGGTGGGGTTGGTGGTGAGGCTGTGATAACCGTCGAAGGGCGCCCGTTCCACATCAAGCCCTATATCGTGAAGATGGGTCGCAAAGGCGACATCGGACGGACGCTCGTCACGCGTCAGCACCAGCGCCTGCCTGAACGAGAGCTTCTCCACCTTCATGAGGTCGATCAGCTTGAGATCGGCAGCCAGCGGCCCGGACAGGGAAAGCCCCGCCAGCGTGATCGCAGCCCCTTCGACCTCCTGAGCCGCGATGCCGAGCTTGTCGTCGGTCATCCGCGCCATGGCCTGCATTTCCCGCAGATAGGCACGCCCCGACACGACCGGAGCCAGAAAGGCGACCGTTTCACACATGTCGATCCGCTTATTCGCCTGCATCGCGACGGCTGCTCCGATGCCCTGCGCCACGATGACGATCCGCTCGCAGCCGGACAATTGCCTGAGCTGTCCGACTGCCGCGACAAGATTGTCTGTCCAGACATCGAACCCGGACACTTCGCTATCGTCGGCAAAGGAATCGCCCGTACCGGCATAATCAAAACGCAGGCTGGCAAACCCATTGTCAGCGAGTTCTTCGGCCATGATGCGGAAAAACTTCCGGCCGCACATTTCCTCCAGCCCCCACGGGCTGGCCAGCAGGATGGCGACGGGCCTGCGCGCGCCGGAAGCCGGAGAAAACAGCCCGACCGTGCCATCGAACGTGACCGGCACGGAAGCCGACCTTCCTCCGCCTGACGCCGATTGCCCCTGACCTGACCCGTCCATGTTTCCGCCCTCGCCGATCAGCGCTGAGATGGTGACAATGGCATGACCGGAGACAGCACGATATTGACACCGCTGCCACCGACCGAACCGTTCCAGCAGAGACGTGGCGCCGGCATTTTGACGCCGAAACATGGGGAAACCCAGCCGCCATCACCGGGCTTTTCGCCACCGCTCGACACTGAAATGTCCCCCTCCGGAAATTGCAGATGCAGCACCGGTCCCTCTCCATCCATCACCCGCACGAGTGTGCCATCGATATGCGCTTCCAGATGCGGTGCCAGCTGGAACACGATTTCAGCCGGGCGCGCCGTTCCGAGCAGCAGATCGGTGATGATGATATTGCCCTGTTCAAGGCGAATCTTTCGCTGATGGCGTGCGCCGAACCGCTGTTCGTAACCTCCGTGTTCTGCCGTCAGCGACCAGTTCTCACCGGACACATATTCGACCAGCGTCGCATCCGCCTTGTGCGACCAGTTGAAGGCGCCCGACATGATGCTCTGGCTTTCGCCGGCAATATTGAGCGTATTATGCGCCATGGTCGAGCGGAACCAGTTGCGCCAAATGCCGCCGGAACCGTAAGCCCAGGTGCCGGGATCGACCAGAACCGGCTTTCCGTCGATCGCCAGTGTGAGCGACAAGGCATCGGCATGCCCATGGGCGGCGATGGACAGATAACCCAGCGGGCCGTGATCGAACACAAGCTCGACATCGCCTTCGCCAGAGCGCGCCCGCCAGATGGACAACCCGCTGTCTTCGAACACGCGCAGGCCGGACGGTTTTTGGGCAAAGGTTTTCGGGTGACCGAAAAACAGACCGCGCATATCCCCTTGCGGAGAGGCAATCCCTGTTGTGTCGAACAAGCCGGCAATCGCTGCTGCGACGGAGCCGACATAATCGCTTTCCGCCCCCAGCGTCAGCACTCGGCCCTCGTCATCATCTCCGAATTTCGCTGTCGATGGCAACCATGCGACAAAAGACGCAAAGGCCTGCAGACGCTCGTTCACGAGCGTTCCGAAATCCCGTCCCTTTTTGCGGGCAGCAACAAGACAGAAAAGAACAAGTTCCACGGTGAAGGCTGCATAGGTCGGGCTCTGTTCGGCACCACCGCCATCGCCAAAAATCTGTTTCAGCAGTTCTTCGGAAAGATGCCTTTCCGCTTGCTCGACATTTTGGCCGAGCGCCAGACCGATGAGATATTCGCCGGCCAGTTCCGCCACGAGATGGTTGTTGGCCGAGGAATGAAGCGAGGGGAACCGTTTCAGCCAGAAAAGGCTGGCCGAGAGGATCCGGCTGATACGCGCCACCGTTGCGGCGTTCAATTCATCCACGAGGAGATCACGCACCACGATCAGGCTTATGCATCGCAGCGCCACTTCGATGCCCGAGGCCCAGCCGATGCCGGTGAATGGCGGATTGGCGCGATGCCAGCTTTCAATCGCCTCTTCGATCGCAGCCAGCGCCTTGCCATCACCGGCGAGCACATGATGCATGGCCAGAGCCGGCAGGACCTGCAGCCGCCCGATTTCCCAGGCATATTTGATATCGCCGCGAGACCCATCGTGACGATAGCTGATATCGAATGTGTAAGTGCCCGCGCCCGGCCAATGCCGGCCGGTTACGGGATCGAGTGACCACAGATTTTCGGGAAACAGATTGTCGGGCGCCCGCTGCGGCCATGTTTGGCCTAGCGCCGAAAACTTTCCGGCCAGAACATTTTCGGCGGCAGAGGCGATCACTTCGCGTTCGGCAGCCGTTGCATGGACCACGCGCTGGCGCAGGCCGGGGAACACAGAGGTCAGCGGCACCGGCGCATATCTTTCCCAGCCACCGTGACGATGGCGCGAGCTTATCCTGCGCGCCTTTTCAACGACGCGATGGAGGATTTCGGCAGCGCCCATATTGCGCAGCCGGTTCACATACCATGCAAAAGTCATCTGCCCCGCCACCACACTATGACCCGCCCCACGGCATTCACCATATCTGCAACTCATGGTGAGCAATCATTCTCTTTTGCCGAGGCTTCGTTAAAATCCCCTGAGCCAAAGGTCACGATGGGGGAAAACCGTGAAAAGATTGGTTTCTGCCTGTGCATTTTTCATGCTGTCCCTTTCGACAGCGAGCGCCGACCCGATCGAACTGAAACGCGGCGTCGGCTTGCACCAATGGTTGAACTGGTCGCCGGTGACGGACGATGGCAGCTACCGGTTTCCGCCCTACCGAAGCGTAGAGCAATGGCTGTCCGGCGATCGAAAAATCACCGACTGGCCGAAGGGCGATCCTTTCGAGGCCATTCGCGCACTGGGTTTCGATTTCGTACGGCTGAGCGTCGATCCGGGCCCGCTGGTTGCCGATCCCGCCCAGCGCAAGCAAACCCTTGCGCTGCTTTCCAAAAATGTCCGGAGACTGACGGATGCCGGCCTCAAAGTGGTGTTCGACCTGCACGGCGTCAGCCAGGTGCCTGCCTATAGCATGAAGATGATCTATGACGGCGCCGATAGCGATGGCGTGGCGCGTTATCGCGATATGGTCAAATCGGTCGCCGCCATGCTGGTCGAGATCGGCACCGACAAGGTGGCGCTCGAACCCTATAACGAACCCGCCTATTACCCCTGCGATGCCAGCGGCACCGACGACTGGCAGCGTATCATGACCGGAACGGTCGAGGACATCCGCTCGGTCAGCACCGAACTGACGATCGTCGCCACCGGCGCCTGCGGTGGCGGCATTACCGGTCTTGTCCACATCGATCCGACATTCGACGACAGGAATATTCTCTACAGTTTTCACATGTACGAGCCGCTGAGTTTCACCCACCAGCAGCCGGAGGAAAAGGAAGGTTTTTTGTCCGGCCTGCCGTGGCCGGCCAGAAGTGGTTCACCGCAGACGGTGATCGAGGGTCTGCGGGCGCATATGACAAGCGCCGGCTTGTCTATGGATCAGCAGGACGAGGCCATCGGCGAAATCAGGAAACCGATTGCGGACTATTTCAAGAAGGGCTGGAACGAAGCCATTCTCAAGGCCCGTCTCGATGAGGTGGTGGCCTGGGGGCAGAAACACGGCATCGCACCAGACCGTCTGTTCATGGGAGAGTTCGGCGCGATCCGCATCACCGACGACGGTCGCATGGGATCCTATGATGCCGACCGGCTGTATTACCTCAAAACCGTGCGGGAAACGGCGGAGAGACATGGCATCGCATGGTCGATCTGGGAATATTCCAATCCGCATGGCATGACCGTCATTCAGCCCAAGGGCAAGGCGGTTCCGGATGACGATCTTTTGCAGGCGATCGGCCTGAAACCGTCAGCCGGGCAATAGTCGATGCGTTAAGGTCAGTCGATCTGCCGCAGCACCAGCGGCGCCTTGCCGCTTGCCGTGCGCGTCAGCCGGTCGATGGTCTTGATCTGGACCTCCATATTCGCCGGAATTTTTTGACGCGCATTGGCGAGAATGATGCCGGCCGCATGCTCGCCAAAATTTTGAAGCGGCACGACGTGGATTTCCACCTTCGCCTTGCTGGTCTGCACGATCTGCATCTGGGCGATATCCGGCACATTGCGTGGAATATGATTGATGCCGATGATGCGTGATCCTTCCGGCGAAAGCACATATTCCGAACGTCTGCCCTCAATGCCTTCGAAGGGCAGAATCCCGAGCGTGACGGCTTCCAGATCAGCAACTCCCATACCCTTGCGGACCTTTGCGAGGTCGCCGGTGCGAAACCGGACGAGTGGCTGGGCGGGGTTGCAGTAGGATGTGCCGATGATCTCGTAATAGCTGTGGGTGTCGTCCTCATGGGCGGGCAGCAGCTCGACACGCCCATAAGCCGGCATGAAGTAGTGCGCACTGTCTTTGACATGCCATGAGGCGCAGACCCGTTCGGACTGTCCATAAAAATCCAGAACCGGCGCCTTCAGGATCACCGAAGCCTCCTGTTGCATGGCAGCGTCGAGGACTTCCGAAGAGGAAACGACGAGCTTGAGACCGGCAAGCCCCCCATCGCCCAAGAATTTCGCGCCGAGCCTGACAAAAGCTTCCAGCGCCGACGGATAGACCCAGAGAATATCCGGGCGAAAATCGCGGATGGCCGCAACGAAATCACTGACCGTGGCGGCATTCAGATGGATGCTGGAGCAGGCGAGATGCAGGCCGCCATGGCGCAACTGCCAATGGGGTGGCCGCATGTCGGCGGGGTCCTTGAACGTATCGCCCCGCAGAACGGCAATGCGCGCTGTCTTCCAGTCCACACCCGCATGACGTTTCACAAGATGATCGATGACCGCCTGTTCGAAAACCACCGACTGCAGGGAGCGGCGGAGGACAATCGGCACGCCAGTCGTGCCGCCCGTGGCGGCGGCACGGGCCGGGAGAAGTGTTCTGGCTGAGCAGAGGGCCTCATCCTGTCGCAAGACGTCTTTTTCGAGGATCGGCCAATCATCATACGTCGCCGAGCCACCAATCGAGCGACCGTATCGCGTACCTTGCGCCTGCTTCAACGTCCGTGCCGTCAGCCGGTCTCGCAGCGCTTGCCGCTGTTCGAACGACATGTCTTCAGAGCGGCGCAGAAGGTCCATGAAATGAGAGTAGAGACCGGGCGCGCGACGAACGAAATTTTCGGCCAGCGAGTTCTTCAGATGTGACGTTATTCCCATCAGCCCGTCTCCCCGCCCCGATGTGCCGCCTCTTTCCAGACCAAACGGATCTGCTCCGCATAAGGCTCGATCGTCAGATGTTTCTGCTGGAAAACCCGACCGGCCACCCCCAGCCTTTGGCGCAGGTCCGCATCCTCGACCATGCGCAGCAATGCAGCCGAAAGCGCTCTGTCATCGCCCGGAGGCACAAGCAGGCCCGTCTCTTCATGCCGAATAATGTCCTCGACCGCACCGACCGGGGTCACAACCACCGCGAGGCCGTAAGCCATGGCTTCGATCACCGACATCGGCAGATTTTCCGCGAACGACGGGAGCGTCAGAATGTCGGAGATGGACAGCAACCGCGCGACATCGTCCGGACCAAGCCATCCCGGCACATCGACCCTGTCGGCGAGTCCCAGATCGTCTATTTCCCGGCGAAGCTCCGTCACCGCGCCGTCACCGGCTATCGTGGCGCGCCAGCCGTCTTTTCCCCTCATTGCAGTGAGCGCCTTGACGAGTTGCGGAACGCCCTTGCGATCCTCGATCCGTCCGAGAAAAAGGATATGAACCTTTTCGCCTCCGCCGACATGCGGCAGGCGGGGAGGTTCGACGGCATTGGCAACGATCACGACCCGCGACGCCGCCTCCGGCACCCGTTCGGCGACAAAGGCCTTCCACGGACTGCCGAGCACGATGATGCCGGCCGCCTTGCTGAACATGTTTCGGATAGCGCGGTTCAGAATGCTGTCGCGCGTCGACCAGAAGGATCGGTATTCGGCGCCGTGCAGATGAAGAAGATAGGGTACGCCGACCAGACGCGCGCAAGCAGCGATGACCAGCTTGCGATAGGTGCTGCCACGGCTAGCAAGGTTGACATGCACCAGATCCAGTTCGCCGCGCATTCGTCCGAAAAAAATCGCAAGGCAGAAACGCAAGAGATGCATCCAGGCAAAAACGATCGATCCACGCCCGCGCGTCGCCAGAAAACGAACACGCATATCCTGGCCCCCCTGCCGCTCAAGCACGCCCTTCAGCGCGGCCATGATACGGTCGATGCCGCCCTGCCCCAAACCGCCGGCGGGCGTGGCAACCAGTATGTTCAGCGGTCGGTCGGCAACGGGTTTTTCCGGCATGCTTTTCCACGATCAGGCCCACAATCAGGCGTTGGTTCAGGCAGATAGACTGTTAAGAAATAGAAGCTAGGTTTCCGTTAAGCCGACCGGTGACATATCGCCCTGACATTCGGTCGGGAAACGCTTCCAGGAACGAACCCTTGCTGCTCAGGTCCACCCTCATCTATGGTCCGGCGATCCTGCTGACGCGGCTCTCGGCTCTTCTGTTTCTGATCATTGCCACGCGCATCGTCGACCCCGTCGAATACGGATTGCTGACGCTTGTGGTGACCGTCGGGGAAATGGCCGATACCGCATTTGCCAACTGGCTGCGGGTGTCTCTTCTCAGGCTCGGCGGCAAGGGCGAAGTCAGTAGCGGCAGCCTGCTGCGCGCCGGACGGATGGTTCTGGCCACCACAGTCATCGGCCTCGTTGTTTCGGTCGGCGCCAGCGCCCTCATCGTGCCCGAGCGTTGGGGCGAGTTTTCCGCTGCGGTCTGCACCTATCTGATCGCCGGTGCGATCGCCCGTTATGCGCTGACAGTCCTGCAGATGCAGCAGCGCCACAGCGCCTATTCCATGCTGGAATTTTTGCGCGCGGTGCTGCAGCTGGCGCTTCCCGCCGCGACCATGCTGGTCGAGCATAATTCCTTTCTCGCCATTTCCATTGCGTCCAGCCTCGGCATGCTGATCACCGGGCTTGCCGCCAACATCATCGCGTGGCGGCAGGTGGTGCACGGCCCGCCGCGTTTCACGCAGCGCGAATTTCTGGCGCTCGGCCTGCCGATCATCGCCATTGCGCTGGTGGGGTTCGGCCTCACCAATGCCGAGCGGGTGATGCTCAAGCTGTATCAGGATGCCGCCGCCGTCGCGATCTTCGCCTCGGCCTACGCGCTGGCGCGCCAGCCGGTCGACATGATCGCCAATGCGATCAACATGGGCGCGTTCCCGGAAGCGGTCAGCCGCTTCGATGACCACGGGCAAGGGGCCGCCGGGGCTTTCCTGTCGCAGTTCATGGCGCTGACCTTCGCGCTTGCCTTGCCTGTCGTTGCGATATTGTCGGCACTCGGTTCCGATCTGGCTGCTCTTGTTCTGCCGGCTGCCTATGTCGGACCCTATACGCTGCTGTTCACGACGATCGCCATCGGGGCTTTTCTGACCAATCTTGCCGACTTCGTTTACGGTACGATGGTGCATGCCCATAAACGCCCTCTCCTGTTCATCGTCAGCAAACTGTTCGGCACGGCGACGAATATCGGCCTCGCAATCCTGCTCATCCCTTCGATGGCGGAAGCCGGCGCCGCCCTGTGCCTGATGGGGGCGGCCGTCGTCAATCTCATCGTCACCGCCATCATCAGCGAACGCCTGACGCCGATCGCCCTGCCCTGGCGCGCCATCATCACTGCAATGTTCGTTTCGGCCTGCGTCTGGGGCGCCGCTTATGGCGCCAAAACGCTTCTGGCCGATACGTTCCTGCTGTTGCGTCTCGCAGTGGCGGGCATGGCGGGCGGCATCGTGTTTCTCCTGCTCAACGCCGCCTTCAATCCTCAGGCCGCACGACAGGTGATCGGCAAGACCAGAGGTTTTGTGCTGCGGCGCAGCTCAGACAACTGACGCGCCGCCAAGACCAGCCTATCGATGCAACCGGCGACGCCATATCTCCTGGCCGAGCAGCGACGCATAGGCCGTGTTGGTTTCGTAATAACGCCGCCACAGACGTTTCGGCTCCTGCGCGATGCGGAACAGCCATTCCAGACCCAGCGCCTGCACCATATGCGGCGCGCGGTTCACCTTACCGCCATAGACATCGAAACTGCCGCCGACGCCCATGACGAAACTCGTCGTCAGCCGCGTGCGGTATTTCTTCAAGAACCGCTCCTTTCGCGGCGTCGGCATGGCCACGAAAAGGCAATCGGCGCCGCTTTCGTTGATCTGCCGGACAATGGCGTCCTCGTCTTCTTCTCTGAAATAACCATTGCGCATGCCGGCGATTTTCAAGCCCGGATGGTCCTTGCCGAGACGCGCGGCAACGGCATCCAGCACGTTCTGTTCAGCCCCCAGAAGGAAGGGACGGTAACCGCCCTTTGCGCAGCGCTCGAACAGGTTCAGCATGATATCCACGCCCGCCACCCGTTCCGGTGCATGCAGGCCGCATAGGCGCGCGCCCCACAACACGCCGGCGCCGTCGATATTGATGATATCGGCGCTGGTCACATCCTCGCGCAGCTCGGAATTCTTGCGCATGGTCACGAGCTTGGCGACATTGACCACGACATGATGTAGAGGCCGATGTTCGCGCATCGCCTGTTCGGCGAGGTCCAGCGTTTCCTCCATCGTCAGCCCGTGCAGCGGGCAGCCGAGAAAGGTCATGCTGCGCGTGGCGAGCAGCGGGTGATCCACCCATTCGGGCTGTTTGAAAGCAAGATTGCTCATGCCGCTCTCCCGATCTCGACGGCCGGCATGTCGGCCAGATTGCTCTTCTTGCCTTCGATGCGCGCATCCGGACGGCGCGCCTTGCGCCATGTCCAGAGGCCACGCGTATCGACCAGCTTCTTGTCCTTCAGCGATTCAGAGTCGATGAAGTTGAACTGGCGATGATCGACCAGAAGCACGACGATATCGGCTTCATCGATTGCCGTCAGCGCATCGGTAAAGACAATTCCCTTGTCCTGCAGCGCAGGCGGCAGCGAGCGTGTATGCGGCTCGGCGGCCACGAGGCGAATATCCGGATTGGCGGACAGAAGCTCGACAACCTCGACGGCCGGGCTTTCGCGCATGTCGTCGATGTTAGGCTTGAAGCTCAGGCCGAGGCAGGCAACCGTCTGCTTGCGGCCCGGTTCCAGCAGCGCCTCGATATCCTTCACCACAGTGTGGGGACGGTGCGAATTGATCTGGCGAGCGGAGCGCATCAGCGGCGTGCTTTCAGGCGCGGCGTCGATGATGAAATACGGATCGACGGCGATGCAATGGCCACCGACACCCGGGCCCGGCTGCAGGATGTTGACGCGCGGATGGCGGTTGGCGAGATCGATGACCTCCCAGACATTCAGCGACAGATCCTGGCAGACGGCGGCAAGCTCGTTGGCGAAGGCGATATTGACGTCGCGGAAAGCGTTTTCCGTCAGCTTCACCAGTTCAGCCGCTTCCGCCACCGTGACGAACAGGTCGCCGGCAACGAAGCTGGCATAAAGCGCTGCCGTGCGCTCCGACGAGCGTCGCGACAGGCCACCGATCGAACGGTCATTGTTGATGAGTTCCGTCAGAACCTTGCCCGGCAGCACTCGCTCCGGCGAATAGGCGACGTAGATATCGCTGTCGTCGTTGATGTCGGACGGGAATGAAAGGTCCGGCCGCAGCTCTGCCAGAAGCGACGACATGGTGCGGGTGGTCCCGACCGGCGAGGTCGATTCCAGCACCACGAGATCGCCCTTCTTGAGGATCGGAGCGATGCTGCGGGCTGCGGCCAGCACGTAGGACACATCCGGCTTCAGATCATTGGTGATCGGCGTTGGCACAGCGATGACATAGGCATCGGCCGGCTGCGGCGTCGAGAACGCCTGCAGGGCGCCCTGCGCGACAACCTTCTGGATCAGGCCATCGAGATCGGGCTCAACGATATGGATCTCGCCGCGATTGACCTTTTCAACGACGGCTTCGTTGACATCGACGCCGACGACCTTGAAGCCGCGGCTGGCAAAAATGGCGCAGGTCGGCAGGCCGATATAGCCCATGCCGATAACGGATACGGTCTTGATTTCACGCATGGGAAAGCTCCTCGAGAATTCGTTGGCTTGCCTTGCCGTCGCCATAGGGATTGTGGCGTTCGGCCATGTTTCGGTAGGCGTTTTCATCGTCCAGAAGGGTTGTTGCGGTGCGCAGGATGGCATCGACATCGGTGCCGACCAGGCGCGCGGTCCCGGCCGCCACACCTTCCGGCCGCTCCGTATTTTCACGCATCACCAGAACCGGCTTGCCGAGAGACGGCGCCTCTTCCTGCACACCGCCGCTATCGGTCAGAACCAGATAGCTCTTCTTCTGCAGATAGAGGAAAGGCAGGTATTCCTGCGGGTCGATCAGATGGACATTCGGGATATCGGCAAGTTCCATCCTCACCACATCACGAACATTCGGATTGGGGTGGACGGGAAAGACGATCGAAACGTCACCGCGTGCCGCCAGCACTTTCAGCGCCTTGCAGATGCGTTCGATACCGCCATCGAAATTTTCGCGGCGATGGCCGGTGACCAGAACCAGCTTTTTCGACTGGTCGATGAAACCGAAACGAGCCGCCATTTCCGCGCTCATCAGGTCGTCATCATCCAACATGCCGGAGAAATGCAGCAGGGTGTCGATGACCGTATTGCCGGTGACGAGAATGTTGGCGGAGGATTTTCCTTCGGCCAGCAGATTGTCGCGTGCTTCCGCCGTCGGTGCGAAATGCCACCTGGCGATATCGCCGATGATCTTGCGGTTCAGCTCTTCGGGAAACGGACTGTCGATATTGTGGCTTCGAAGACCTGCCTCGATATGAGCCACCGGTATGCGCTTGTAAAAGGCCGCAAGTGCTGCCGCCATCGCTGTTGTTGTATCACCTTGAACCATGACGATATCAGGCCTGGCGCTTTCCAGCACATCATTCATGCCCTTGAGGACACGCTCGGTGACGTCGAAAAGCGTCTGGCCGGGACGCATGATGTTCAGGTCGTAATGGACAGGAAGCCCGGTCAGCGAAATGATCTGATCCAGCATGTCACGGTGCTGGGCCGTCACGCAGATTTCCGTGTCAAAAGCCTCATGCGCAAGGGCTGCGCGGGCCACCGGAAAACATTTCAGGCCCTCGGGCCGTGTACCGAAAACGATCAGAAGGCGACGCTTCGCCAGCCGCTCCCCACGTGCAAATGTCTGCATAGCCAACCCACCCCATCAAGTTGATGTGCGGAAAGTTGGGCCGAATAGATTGACGGGCGATTGCTTTTATTGCCGGCATTTTAATGATGTCGCAGAAAATATGACGCGGTGACACATTTTAACTGACAATTAACCAAGACAGACCTGTTCTGTGCGAATAAAACCAATTTATTCGACGTCGGGAGGCGAGCAGACGCAGTGAAGACTTTGCTTTTGATTGGTCACGCAGGACAAGCCCGCCGCTGGGAACATGAGTTGCTTGAGCGGCTTCATAATGAGGGTTTCCATATCCTGACCGCGGTGTCGCCAACCACCAGCCCGGCACCGCGCGGCCTGAATGGTATCCTCCGGCTGGAGGCAAAAAAGCTGGGCGCCTCTTCCGCCAGTCTGGCCGCACCTTTTCCCGTAGAAACCAGCGGCATGGCCGAACTGGTTATAGACCTAACCGGCAAAGCCCCTCCTGCGGATGCGCAAAAAGTCCTGTCCCTCTCGATCGCGGGTGCAAAAACCATCGATGAAGGTCTTGCCCGGCTTCGTAGCACGACCGGTGCCGCGCCCGACATCGTCGCCTGGCTGAACGGCAAGGCCGTCGCGATTGCCAGCCCCATGCTTGGCGATCGCGTGTGGTTTTCGCGCGATTGCACCGATGTGCTGGCCGCCGCGCAGAACCTGATCGTGATGTGCATCAGGCGGTTTGCTGCGGGCCGTCTCACCGCCATCGACGAGCCAGTGGCCCAAACGCCCTCAAGGCCATTTTTGCTCGGCTACGGCTTACGGTTGGGCAAAGGTCTTGCGGCGCGCCTGCTGCACAGGCTGAAACCCGGTTCCCGGCCTTTTTATTGGCAGGTCGGCTATCGTCTGCATTCCGGCGCCGGTGTCGCCGGAACCCGACGTCTGGATGGCGCCTCCTTCACGCTTTTGCACGACGACGGGCAGTGCTTTTACGCCGACCCGTTTGCATTCGAGCATCAGGGCCGGTCCTATCTGTTCGTCGAGGAATTCCCGTACGCCCTCGGGCGCGGCATCATTTCCGTCGCGGAAATTGGGCCGGATAGCACCTGCACGACGCCACGCGCTGTTCTGGAAGAGCCGCACCATCTTTCCTATCCGAACGTCTTTGAGCGGGACGGTTCGATCTTCATGATCCCAGAAAGCGGGGCGGCAAACGAGGTCGTTCTCTATCGCGCCGAACAATTCCCGAACCGCTGGGTGCGCGACACGGTTTTGCTCGCCGGACACTGTTTTAACGACGCCACCCTTGTGGAACGTGACGGGCGCTTGTGGATGTTCGGGACCGAGCGCATCGGCCGGGGCAGCGCCTCCGATACGCTCATAGTTTACAGCGCTTCCGATCTGCGCGGACCATGGCAACCGCACGGGCTCAACCCGATCCTGATCGACCGCGCCGGCGCACGCCCGGGCGGGCATGTCATTCACGGGGAGGGCAAGGTGTTTCTGCCGATGCAGGATGGCACGCTCAAATATGGCGGTGGGCTCTGCCTTCGCGAAATCATCAGGCTGGATGACGAGGACGTGGTTCTGGGACCGATCCAGCCGGTCACATCAGGCCCGGCCTGGCATGGCACGGGTATTCACACCCTTACCCGCAGCGGCCGGCTGGAAATGATCGACAGCGCACCCTGACGCGGCGGCGGGATTTCTTCCGGCCGAGAACGGAAGGCCATGATCAGCACCACCAGCAGGATGATGTCGCCGTTCTTGGTGGCCAGCGCATTGTTGGAGAGTTCCGCGATCAGAAAGATGGCGGTCGCGATGCGCGCCTGCATGGCCGCACCGCGCAACAGCCGCAAGAACAGGCGCACGACAACAACCGTTAGCACCATCGCCGCCGGCAACCCGGCCTGAAGCACCAGAAGCACGGGCGCGCTTTCGATATAGGGCAGGCGCAGTTTTTCACGCACGGTTTCAAGCAGCAATTGCGGGCTCATGCCCAGCATGATGTCCTTCCAGCTGACGAAACCAAAAATCTGGTAGACATCAATACGCGCCATGAAATTGCCGTCGCTGGCAGCACCCTGAAAACGGGCCAGAAAACCACCGGCAAGCAAGCCCGCAAAAAACACCAGACCGAGAGCGCCTGCCATGAGCAGCACGATACGCTTGGCCTTTCGCTCATCCGTCCGGGAAAGCTGTGGCCAACGCACCAGCAGCAACAACAGGACCACTTCGATTGCAGCCAGCACAAGCGCGGTTCGGGCGCCGGACGCGATGCAGCCGAAAAACACCAGCGCCACGGCCGATAGCCGCAGCCAGACCGGCCAGCCGGTCAGCGTGGCAAAACCGACGGCCAGGACACAATAGCCGCCAAGCGACAGCGGGTGACCAGTCAGGCCGGTGGCGCGAAAATACGGCTCGCTTTCGGTGAACGGCATGACACGTCGCTGGATAACGGCCTCGCCGAGCGCAATTGTCGCGCTGAGCATCAACACCACGACGACACAAGTGCCGATCATCCGGCGCGCATGCGGCGGCAGGGTCAGCATCAACATCGCGGCAAGGCAGGCCGTCAGATAGGTATCGACGATCACACCTGTGGCGCCGATACGTGAAATCGCAATCACGTAGACGACCAACCCACCGAGAATGCCGACCTGAAAGAGCAGAAACCGGAAGAGCGGAATATCATCGCCGCGCAGCGGAATGCGCCGTGCAAACAGGGACAGGATCAGCAGGCCGCCGATCAGATAGGTTCCCAGATGGAATTTTGCATAAAACGGCCCGCCTTCGCTCGTATAGGGCAGGATCAGGTTCATCAATTGTGATGTCAGCAGCAGACGCAGTAAAAGGACGCCAGCGACGCTCAGGAAAAGCAGCATGACGATAGCGTTGGCACGAAGGTCAATCACCGCGTGATGGGGATCGTTGATCTGGCCGGCTGTTTGCTTCATCCGATCCTGCACAAATTGCTCGCTGCCAGCGCCTATACTGACGCATTCTCATAAAATTGCAGGGACATGCCAATATTTCGTTTCAATCGGAATGAAACCTTAACCTGCCGAAGCCTAGAAATACGCGGAACTGGGGAACAAGGCGTTAACGGATGTCCGCCAACATCGACCGCTCACAACTGCACGAGACCCGACATCACGGGATCGACGCACCGCATGCCGGTCGATCCTGGCCGCGCGAAGTCGCGCCCGAAGAACAGCCGCATCCAAGCCAGGTCGTGACCATTGGCAAGGTTGCCGATTTCCTCGAGCTCGATTTGCGCCGACTGTTCGTCTGGCTGAAATCCGGCCTTGTGCTGATCATCATCGCCATGGTGCTGGGCGGCATTCTCGCCGCCGCATATGGCATGCTCGCCACGCGGCGCTACACGGTTACAGTAGAGGTGTTGATAGATCCGGCCAATTTGCAGGTGGTCAACAACGACCTCTATTCCCAACCCGGTCAGATCGACGGTCAGTTGCTGACCGTGGTCAACCGCATGCGCATCATGACCTCCGGCAACGTGCTTTCGCGTGTCGTCGAGACGATGAAACTTGCCGATGATCCCGAATTTTACGAACCGCCCAAACCCGGCCTGTTGTCCGGCCTGACCGGCGGCGCGCCAACCACTGAGCCCAATCCGCAGCTGGCGGCCGTGAAAGCCCTGCAGAAAAAGGTGTCCGTCTCGGCGGACGACCGGTCGTTTATCGCTGCCCTTTCGGTCTCCTCGGTATCATCCGACAAGGCGATTGCAATTTCACGCGCCATTGTCGAGGCGTTTCAGGAAGAGCTCGCCAGGGCCGATGCCGATGGCGCCCGCCGCGCCGCTTCCGCCCTCGATGAGCGGCTGGACCAGTTGAAACGCGATGTTCTGGCAGCCGACGAAAAGGTGGAAGCCTATCGCCGCGCCAACAACCTGACGACCGGCGAGGATGGCCAGCTGGTCAGCTCCCTGTCGCTCACACAACTCAACACCCAGCTTGCGGCGGCCCGCACACGCGTCATCGATGCGCAGGTCAGCTACAATGCGCTGATGAAGGTCGGCACCGATGCCGTCGGCAACCAGCTGGCGGTGCCGAGCGGCCTTGCTTTGCTGCTCGACCGGGCAAGCGCGCTGCGCCAGCAGGTGGAGGCGCTGAGAATGGTCTATGGCGACCGGCACCCTTCGATCGTGCGCATGCAGGCCGAATTGACGGCCATGGGCGATCAGGTCCGTAACGAACTGACCCGCGCCACCAATGCCGCCAAGTCCGAACTGGACAAGGCCAATTCGGCGCTCAACACGCTGCGCGGCCAGATGACGGAACTGGAAGGTTCGGCCTTCAACGACAACCACTCGCAGGTGGAACTGCGCGAATTGCAGCGTGATGCCACCTCGAAAGCCGCCATCTACGAAAGCTTTCTGTCGCGTGCCCGACAGATCACCGAGCGGGAGCAGATCAACACGACGAATGTGCGTGTGATCTCCGAGGCACTTCCACCATCCGGCCGATCCTGGCCGCCGAGCACCACCGTCCTGTTCGTGCTTGGCCTGATCGGCGGGCTGATCGTCGGCACCGGCCTTGCCGTCATCCGCGGCATCATCATCGACATGCGCCAGCCGCCGCGTAGCCTCCTCGCCTACTGATGACGGCATTTTCGCCAAAACGCATCACCATCCATGTTCCGACATTGCGCGGCGGTGGCGCGGAACGGGTCTGCGTTCTGGTTGCCAATGCGTTTGCGCGACGTGGCCACGATGTCACCCTTTTCGTCTGGGATGCAACCGGCCCCAATGCCCAACTGGTTTCGCCGCAGGTCAAAATACTCGATCTCGGTTTTCGTGCCCACGGCGAAAATTTCGGCAAGTTTTCGACGCTGAAAGCCTTCTTCCGTTCGATCGCGGTCTATCGGCAATTGAAGCCGGATGCAGTGTTTTCCGCCCTCGAATTCGCAAATGTCCTGACGGCGCTGGCCTTGACGTTTGGCGGCAGCCGGACCGCCTTCTTTCCAAGCTTTCATGCCGCCGCTTCGCTGAAGGCCGATAGCCTCGGCAGTCGGATCGCACCGCTGCTTTCGCGCATCGTCGCGCGACGTTCGACAACATCAATCGCGGTATCCGGCGGCATTGCGGCCGACCTTGAAGCCCGTGGTTTCCGGCCCGACAAGATCACCGTGATCGGCAACCCCATTCCGGCACTCGAAGTGCGGGAAGCAGACAAGACTGATTGGCAGGATCGTCTGTCCCGAATGGGTGACGGCCCCGTCATCATCACGCTCGGCCGTCTTGTCGAGGTCAAGGATCATCACACGCTGATCGCCGCATTTGCGAAACTCGACCGAACAAGAAATTGTCGCCTCGTGATCTTCGGCGATGGCCCGCTGAGAGCTGATCTGGAACATCAGGCAACAACGCTTGGTGTCGGCGACAAAATCCTGTTTGCCGGTTATGTCAACGATCCCGCAGCCTGCTACGCGATCGCCGATCTCTTCGTCCTGTCCTCACGCAGCGAAGGCTTCGGCAATGTTCTGGTAGAGGCGATGGGGACTGGCGTGCCGGTCGTTTCGACCGACGCGCCGCATGGACCACGCGAAATTCTGGCCGATGGCCGTTATGGAGCGCTTGTGCCCGTCGGCGATGCAGACGCACTGGCGGCAGCGATAACGGCAACGCTGGATCACCCGCCGGAACCTTCGCTTCTGCGCAAACGTGCCGGAGATTTCAGCGAAGAGGTTATCGGTGATCGCTACGAGGCGCTGCTTTCCCTATAGGGCCAACGTCCGCGATAGGTCCGTTACGACCGATCATCGCGCTGCGTTGCGCTTTCTCGTATGCCGCCGGCCTCTATGGCAAATGTCACTTGGCAGCGGGCCCCTGAACGGGCAAGAACGTGATCGATCCGGCCATTCAGCTGCCGCTCCACCAGCCGTTTGATCAGGCCCGAGCCCTGGTTTGGCAAGGCACTTTCGACGACCGGCGGGCCATTCATTTCCGCCCAGAGCAGGGTGAGTTCGGACCCCGCCACGAGCCACGCGACTTCCACGCGGCCGCTCGGCACCGACAGCGCACCGTGCTTGAGCGCATTGGTGGCGAGCTCGTTGATCACAAGACCAAGAGCGGTGGCGCGCATGGGCGGCAATGGCACGGATGGACCAGTCAGCGAAAACGTCTGCCGATCCGGCGTCATATATGGTTCGATTTCGATTTCGATCAGGCTGCGCAGATCGATGCGAGCATTATCCTCGGTCTTTTCATCCAACAGTTCATGAACCCGCGCCAGGGCGGAGATACGCCCGTTCAACTCGACGCCGAGTTCGCTGGGAAGGGTCAGCCGGGCAAGGCTCTGCGCGCCCATATAGGCGTTCTTGACCCGGTGGCGCAGCTCATCACGCACCAGTTCTGCTTCCAGAACAGCATCCTTCAGGGCCGAGATCAGCCGCACGTTTTCGAGCGCTGTTGCCGTGGCGCTCGCCAGCGCCTCCAGAACCTCGATCTCTTCATCGCTTGGCTCATAGGTCGCGGCCCAATAGGCGCCGATGGCGGCAATCGGGTCATCGCGTCGCACCGGCGTCATCAGCACCGCACGGACAAAGGTTTCTTCGTAAAGTTCGTACGGGATGCGGGGATCGAGCGCGATATCGGGCACGACGACTGTCTGTCTGTTGAGCATCGCCCAGCCGCTGATGCAGGCCGTCATCGGAAATTTCTGCCCCTTCCAGAGCGGGCCGATCGCATCCTCCTCGATATAGTGGCAGAGATCGCCGTCGCGGCGAATGATGGCGATACCTTCGCAGCCGACCAGTACGCGCGCTGTCACCCGCACGATATCCACCACCTCCTCGGAAGTCTTGGCACCGGCCAGACGCGCAACCGCCTGGGTCAACTGCCCAAGAGGTGTTCGTCGCCGGTCTCGATTTTGCCCTTCCATCATCACGTCAATCCCTTGCCCGCACAAGGTTCAAAGCACATATCGCAGAATCGCATAGTTACGTTCATTAGCAAGACAAAACATTGCGTGATCGGCAAGCTGCACTCGCAAAAATGGTAAGCAGAACCTTGCCGCGCTCTTGACCTTGCGGGCAAACACCGGTTCTTTGCCGCCGAAGGTGGGAGGATCGGCTTTTGCATCCACCCCCGCGCAGACAGATTCGATGAATGGAACAAAGACACATGTCGACAGAGCAGGGCAACACAATGTTTCAGGGACCGGTGATCGTGATGGGCGTGTCGGGCAGCGGCAAAAGCTCCGTCGGCATCCTGCTGGCCGAGAAGCTGGGCCTGCCTTATGTCGAGGGTGACGAACTGCACCCGAAATCGAATGTCGAAAAAATGTCAAAAGGCACGCCGCTGACCGACGAAGACCGCTGGCCGTGGCTGGACATCATCGGCGAGCGTCTGGCCGAAGGTGCGACAAGCGGCATCGTCATCACCTGCTCGGCACTCAAAGTTATCTACCGCGACCGTCTGCGCAAGGCCGCCGGCGGCAAGCTGGCCTTCGTTTTCCTTGATGGTTCCAAGGAACTGCTGACCGATCGCATGGGTCATCGCACCGGCCATTTCATGCCACTGAGCCTGCTCGAAACGCAGCTGGCGACGCTCGAACGTCCCGACAAAGAAGATGGCGTCGTGACGGTCGATATCGATGCCACGCCGGAAGCCATTACCGATACGGCCATTGAGGGCCTGTCGAAACTGACGTGGTCGTAAAGCTGGCATGACGGATCGGTTCCGGCCTATAGTTAAGCAGATTTTGCGAGTCACTTGATGCCGTTCCGCTTCGTCCACACCGCCGATATCCACCTCGATTCTCCACTTCGTTCGCTGGCCCTGCGCAATGCAGAGCTGGCGGAACTGGTCGGAGGCGCGACACGCCAGGCACTGGTGTCGATCGTCGATCTCTGCCTCGAGGAGAAGGTCGATGCGCTGGTGATTGCCGGCGATCTTTACGATGGCGACCAGACCTCGATGAAAACGGCCCGTTTTCTGGCCGGGCAAATGGAGCGGCTGCACCAGGCCGGCATTGCGGTCTACACCATTCGCGGCAATCACGACGCTTTGTCGCGCATTACCCAGGAACTGGTTCTGCCCCCAAGCGTGAAGATTTTTGGCGGGCGGGCTGAGGCAATCGAGATGGAGGCGAGCGGGCTTGCCGTCGCCATTCATGGCCTGAGTTTTGCCAAACCGCAGGCACCGGACCCGCTTCTGCCCAAATACAGGCCGCCGGTCGCGGGTGCGATCAATATCGGCATCATGCATACCAGTCTCGCCGGTGCACCCGGCCATGACGTCTACGCCCCCTGCAGTGCGGCAGACCTGCATGCGTCCGGTTTCGACTACTGGGCGCTTGGCCATATCCACCAGCGCGCTCACCATACAGGCACCCGCACGGTGATCATGCCCGGCATGCCGCAGGGGCGCGATATCAACGAGGCGGGCGAAAAGACCGTCTCGCTGGTGACGATCGCCGATGACCGCACGGTGAGCGTCGAAGAACGGCTGACGAGCATTGCGCAATTCGAACGGATTTCCATCGATCTGACCGGCCTGACCGAGTGGCGGGATGCTGCCGCGGCGATAGAGACCGCCCTTTCCGGCCAGCGCGGCAAGACGGCCTCGCAACATCTTGTCGCGCGTCTTCGTTTGCTAGGCGAGACGCCCCTCTCCTTCCGCCTGCGGCGCGATATCGACCTGATGCTGGCAGAGGCCGAGCAACGCGGCCAGCGGCTGGGCGACACCTGGATCGAGAAACTGGAACTGGATGTGCGCCCGCCCGGCGAGGCGGAGCAGGCAAATGCCGACCCGGTGATCGAGCTTGGCCAGCTGATGCGATCCGACGTGATTGCCCGCCCCGGTTTTCGCGATGACATCAGCGACATGGTGCGCGAGATGCTGGCCGACCTGCCGGCCGAAAGCCGCCATTTTGCCGGCGATGACGAGGCCGCCTTCAATCGCTTCGTCGATGATCTTCTCGCCCGGGGAACCGACGATATCACCGCGCGCCTGAGCGGCGCCGAGCGGGATGAAAACTGATGCGCCTCAACCGACTGGACCTGACACGCTACGGCAAGTTCACCGACCATGTGATCGATTTCGGCAAGGTCCCCGCCGGGCAACCGGACTTGCATATCATCTACGGCCTGAACGAGGCCGGCAAGTCCACGACATTAGCCGCCTATCTCGACCTCCTGTTCGGCATGCACACGCAGACGCCTTTCAATTTCCTGCATCCCTACAGCTCGATGCGGATAGGCGCTGAGCTGGACATCGATGGCGCGACGCATGAACTGGCACGGCTGAAGCAGCGCAGCGGCAGCCTGATCGATGGGCGCGGTTCGCCGGTCAACGATGCGCTGCTGGTGGGTGCGCTTAGCGGCGTAACGCGTGACGCTTATCGCACGATGTTTTCTCTCGACGACAAATCGCTGGAGGAAGGCGGCAATGCCATCATCCAGAGCAAGGGGGAACTGGGCGAATTGCTGTTTTCTGCAAGCTCCGGCCTTGCAGGTCTCAGCAAGACGCTGGCGGCAGCGAGCGAAGAGGCAGCGGGTTTTCACAAGAAGCGCTCGTCCTCTACAAAGCTTGCCGAGCTGAAACGCGCCCTGGAAACGTTGAAAACCGAGCGGAACGCGATCGATACGTTCGCGACCACCTATAGCAGCCTCAACACCGCGCATGAGACGGCAAAAACCGCCTATGACGGCGCTGCCGCCGAGCTGGCCGAGGCGCGCACCCGCCATGCCGGCCTCACCCGTATCCTGACCGCCCTGCCCCTCTCCCTGCAACTTACGGGACTTGAAACCGGCCGTGAGCAACAGACCCCGCTGCCACGCCCGCCGGCAGAATGGTTTGCGCTTCTGCCGCAACTCGTGCGTGACGAAACACGGCTGCAGGCGCTGCTGCAGGAAAAAGATCGCGTCATCGAACAGGTCCAACGCGAGATCGATGATATTGCCGTCGATGAAGAAGCGCGGCTGATCGCCGTCCATGCAGAGATGCTGGCGGATGGCGTCGCCCGTTTCCGGTCCGCGGAAAACGACTTGCCGCGACGGCGGCAATCTCTGGCGGAACAGGAGGGCGCATTGGCCCGCCTGCTGGCGGATCTCGAACGTCCGCCCCATGACGATGCCGAGGCACTGTTGCTGCCGGCCTCAACCACCGCGATCATCCGCGACCTGATCGAAAAGCGCTCGGGCATCGATGTGCAGCTTTCGACGGCGGAACGCGAACTCAAGCGCAGCCGGGATGCGCTGGAGCGGTTGCGGGAAAAGGAACCGGCCGGACAAACGTCCGGCGAAGTCCCTGACGATATCACGCTGGAGCGGCTTGAAGCGACGCTTTCGCGCCTGACCTCATCCGACCTGCCGTCTCGGCTTGCCTTGGAGGAGCGCGGCCGCACCCAATTGCAGCGCAATCTCGAAAACCGCATGGGCATGCTGTCGCCTTGGACCGGCGACATGAATGCGCTGGCGGCGACACCCAATGCCGATGCCCGACAGATCGAGACATGGCGCAGCCACGCGGTGGCGATCGACCGCCGTTTGAACGAGCACCGTGCCCGCCTCCGCGAGATGGAGACGGAACAGGTGACGATGCAGGCGCGCCTTGCCGCCTTCAACGCCGGAGGCGCGATCGACGACACCGAAGCACGGGCCGCACGCGACGAGCGCGATGCCGCATGGCTGGCACATCTGGCAAAACTCGACGCGCAGACGGCACGGAGTTTCGAGGAGGCCATGCGCCGGGACGATGGCGTTTCGGCAGGGCGGCTTTCGCGCGCCCACGAACTGGCGGAACTGCGGCAGCTGACGCGTAAGACGGCCGAAAACAATGCCGCGGTCGAACACCAGCATGATCTACTTGCCGAGGCGGAAGCGGAACATGTGGCGCTTGCCGAAAAAATCGGTGCGATTCTGCCCGACACGTCCGGGATCGAGATGAATGCGCTGGAGCGCATCGCAGCTGTTGAAAGCTGGACAACACGCCGGGCGGAAGCCCTGTCCGCCGGGGCGCAGTTGCAGCAGTCACAGACGGATATCATCGATATTCGCGAGGAACTCGACGGCCTTTGCGGCGCGTTGCAGGCCGCCCTTTTGGAAGCCGGTGCGCGCGGGCTTCACCAGATCACCCCGGTAGAACTGGCGCGTGGCGCCACCGATTTTATCTCTCGTATCAAGGCAGGCGCGCATGAACGGGCGGCGCATGAAAAATCCGCAGCCGACCTTTCGCGTGACATAACCGAACGCCAACGCGACCGGGAAGACGCGCAGCTGAGCGCGGATGGCTGGCAGGAAACCTGGCGGCAGACACTGTCGAAAACCTGGCTGGCCGACCACGCGGATTCCGTTGCCGCCATCGGAAAGATGCTATCGGAACTGTCGAAACTGCCGGTCATCCTGAAGGATCGGCAGGATCTGGCGCAGCGCGTCAACGCCATGGAGCGCGACCAGACGCAGTTCCGCGATGAGGTTTCCACGCTGCTGCGCAAGCTGGATGATGACGGCAGCATGGATGATCCCCTAGTGATTGCAGGCCAGCTTCTCGACCGGCTGAAGACCGCCACACGCGAAGAACAGGCACGCGCGACGCGACACGAAAACCTCGAAAAACTGAAAACCGAGCGAGCGGAACTGGCCGGGGAACTGGCCGTGCATGAGGCGCAGAAGGCCAAGGTCACCGCCTATTTCGGCACCGACACGCTGGCGGCCGTCGAAACGTTTCTGGAACAGGCGCGGGAACGCGACAGAACCGAAACCCGCATTGCCGAATTGAAAGCGCAGATTGCCCAGAGCCTGCAAATGGCACATTTCGAAGATGCGGCGCGACAACTGGCCGACATCGATGCTGTCGGCATCGAGCGTGAAGCGGAAGAGCTTTCCACCCGCATCAACGATCTCACCGATCGCACCCGTGAACTTTACGCGGAAATGACCCGCGCCAGGGACAAACTCGATGCCGTCGGCGGTGACGATGCCGTGGCGCAGATCGAAGCCAGGCGGCGCACGGTCCTTCTCGAAATCGAGGATGCGGCGACACGTTACCTGACGCTCAGGACCGGCATTCTCGCTGCCGAACAGGCACTGCATATCTACCGGGAAAAACATCGCAGCTCGATGATGAACCGCGCCTCGGAAGCCTTCAGCCTGATCACCGGCGGCAATTATTCCGGGCTGACGACACAGATCGACGGCAGCAGCGAAATCCTGATCGGCGTGGGGCGCGACGGCGGATCGAAACTGGCCAAGGAGATGTCCACCGGCACGCAATTCCAGCTTTATCTGGCGCTGCGGCTGGCGGGTTATGAGGAATTCGCGGCGGTGCGCCCTTCCGTTCCGTTCATCGCTGACGACATCATGGAAAGTTTTGACGACCAGCGCTCGGAAGAGGTTTTTCGCCTGTTGGGCGAGATGTCGAAGGTCGGTCAGGTGATCTACCTCACCCACCACAGGCACCTATGCGACATTGCAAAAACTGTTGTGCCGCAAGTAAAGATCCACCAACTGCCGTGATGGAGTCTGCGTGACCTGAAAGATGCCGTCGCGTGCTTCCAAACGGCATGAGGTGGCCTCATCGATCGGTTTCGGCGCGTCAAAACCGCACGCCGAATGCCCTGCTTCGCGCAAGTATCACAACCATCGAAAACCCCTATGGGGCAGTGACTTACGGCCAATCACCAGCAAGTAAGACCGCATCCATAACCCATCCGTGATTACGTCAAATGGGATTTTTTTATGGACACATTTCTTATAGCGCCCTACATAGATCTCGTCTTCGACATATTTCCTGATCGACGGATCGGAAAATCCCACGGCATGCGCGGAATTACTTTCCGGGCCCTTGCGGATGTACATGACGTATATTCGAACGGTCAGAATTTCTGCTGGGAAATTCACACGCGGATGCGATAAAGAAACACATAAAACTTCCGGAAAGGCTAGCGCAGCTGTCCTTTCCGGAGGATTTATCAGCAAGGAGTATGTCCGCGCTATCGAGCCCGGGCCCAAGATTGTATGGCTTTTACAACTGAAAATGACGCGTCGGCTGAGCCGGCTTCGACCAAGATCAGTATCAACAATGTCTTCAAGATATTCGGCGAGCGCCCCGACAAGGCGCTGGACATGGTCCGCGCCGGCAAGACGAAATCCGAAATTCACGCCCAGACCGGCTGTTCGGTGGGCGTCAACAATGCCACATTCGACATCAAGGCCGGCGAAATCTTCGTCATCATGGGCCTGTCGGGATCCGGCAAATCCACCCTTCTTCGCCTCTTGAACCGCCTGATCGAACCGACCTCGGGCTCCATCGAAATCGATGGCAAGGACATCACCAAGATGTCGCGCAAGGAACTGATCGACGTGCGCCGCCGCGAGATCAGCATGGTGTTCCAGTCCTTTGCGCTTCTGCCAAACCGAAGCGTTCTCAACAACGCTGCTTTCGGCCTTGAAGTTGCCGGAATGAGCGAAACCGAGCGCAAGGAAAAGGCGATGGCAGCGCTGAAGGCCGTGGGCCTCGACGGTTATGCCGACAGCAAGCCGGATCAGCTGTCCGGCGGCATGAAGCAGCGTGTCGGCCTTGCCAGAGCGCTGGCCAGCGAACCGACCGTTCTGCTGATGGACGAAGCGTTTTCCGCGCTCGACCCGCTGATCCGCACGGAAATGCAGGACGAACTGGTGCGCCTGCAATCCGAACAAAGCCGCACGATCGTCTTCGTCAGCCACGACCTCGACGAGGCCATGCGTATCGGCGACCGCATCTGCATCATGCAGAACGGCAATGTCGTGCAGGTGGGCACCCCGGACGAAATCGTCATGAGCCCGGCCAATGACTACGTCCGCTCGTTCTTCCGCAATGTCGATGTGTCTCAGGTCTTCAAGGCCGGCGATGTGGCCCGCAAGACGCAGATCACCATCATCGAGCGTCAGGGCACGACGGCTGCTGCCGCTCTTGAGCGGATGAAGAATTTCGACCGCGAATACGCGATCATTCTGGGCCGCGACAAGACCTATCACGGCGTCGTCAGCCAGACGTCGCTGGTCGAAAAGATGCGCGAAAAGGTGGCGGATCCTTACCGTGGCGCCTTCCTCTCCGAGATCGAGCCGATCGCAGCCGACGAGTCGCTGTCGAACGTGCTTGGAAAGGTGGCGGCCAGCCCCTGGCCCGTGCCTGTCATCGACGAGAACAAGCGGTATGTCGGCTCCATCAGCAAATCGATGCTGCTCGAAACACTCGATCGCGCATCCTGATCACGCCGCAACGTCGCCTTTTCCTTTAACCGGCCCATAACCGGAGACAGACATGAATTTCGATATTGGTGACGGCGTCGATACAGCCGTCAATTACGTCCTCGACAACTTTTCGCCCGCTCTGGATTTCATCGCAGCCATGATCGGCTTCGTGACGGGCGGCATCCAGAACATCCTCCTCGCGATCCCCATGCCGGTCGGTATCGCCATCTTCGTGGCGCTGTCGCTGTGGCGTGTCAGCTTCGGCTTCGGCATACTCACCGGTGTTGCCCTTTGGCTGGTCAGCCATATGGGCCTGTGGGGCGCCATGATGGAAACGCTGGCGCTGGTGATTGCCTCGACACTGATGGCAATCATCATCGGCCTGCCGCTCGGCATTGCCATGGCACGCAAGGACAGCGTTGCGGCGATCGTGCGCCCGATCCTCGACCTCATGCAGACCATGCCGGCCTTCGTCTACCTCATCCCGGCCGCCATGTTCTTCGGTCTCGGTGCCGTGCCGGGTGCGATCGCAACCGTCATCTTCGCCATGCCGCCGGTCGTGCGCCTCACCAATCTCGGCATCCGGCAGGTGCATGAGGAATTCATCGAGGCCGGCAACGCATTCGGCTGCACCTCGACGCAGCTGCTGTTCAAGGTGCAGCTGCCCAACGCCATGCCTTCGATCATGGCCGGCATCAACCAGACGATCATGCTGTCGCTGTCGATGGTGGTGATTGCCTCGATGATCGGTGCCGGCGGCATCGGCAATACGGTTCTGACCGGTATCCAGCGTCTCGACGTCGGCACCGGTTTCGAAGGCGGCCTCGCCGTCGTCATTCTGGCGGTCATCCTCGACCGTATCACCCAGAGCCTCGGAAAGCCGCGCGCCGCCTTCTGGTCCGTGCTTTTCAAGAAGACCGAGCGCGAGAAACTGGCGACGGCAAACGCCTGAGCCAGCCACGCGCCACCCATGCGGGTGCTGAACCCGCGATCACTGAAACTCCCATCAAGGAGACCACATGTTGAAGAACATTTTCACGACCGGCACCACCCGCCGTGCCACACTTGGTGCAACGCTCGGCCTTGCAGCCGCACTCGTTGCCGGCTCCGCTTTTCCGACCATGGCGCAGGACGTCAAGCCGGTGAAGATCGGCTGGTCCGCCTGGTCCGACGCCGAATTCGTCACCAAGCTTGCGGCCAAGGTGATCACGGATGAACTCGGTGGCAAGGTGGATCTGGTTCAGACCGACGTGGCGCCGCTCTATCAGGGCGTTAGCCGTGGCGATGTCGATTTCATGATGATGAACTGGATGCCGGCAACCCATGCCGACTATTTCGACAAGGTGAAGGACCGCGTCGAGACGCTCGGCACGGTTTACGATGGCGCCAAGCTCGGCTGGGTGGTTCCGACCTATATCCCGGAAAGCGAGATCGCTTCGATCGAGGACCTCAAGAAGCCAGAGGTTCAGGAAAAGCTTGCCAAGACCATTCAGGGCATCGATCCGGGTGCCGGCCTGACGCGTCTTTCGCAGCAGGCGGTGAAGGATTACGGGCTCGACGACTACAAGCTGCAGATTTCCAGTGAGGCCGGCATGCTGACCACGGTCGATCGCGCCTATCGCGGCGAAAAGTGGTTCGTCGCCACCTCGTGGAGCCCCCACTGGATGTTCGGCAAGCACAAGCTGCGTTACCTCGAAGACCCCAAGAAGTCTCTCGGTGATGCCGAAGTCGTCAACATCATCGCCACCAAGGGTTTCAAGGACGAAAACCCGAAGGTTGCCGGCTTCCTGTCGCGCATGAAGCTGCCGCTGGCCGATCTCGAGGCTGCGATGTTCAACGCCCAGGAAACCTCCTACGACGAGGCCGTGACCAAGTACATCGCCGATCACCCGGACCAGATCAAAACCTGGGTCGGCGAATAAGCCTGACAGCCCCTTTCACGACCGTGCCGCAGCGGTGCGGTCGTGAAGCTCAGATGACGACCGTCACCTCGCCTCCGCACACTCCACGGATTGTCAGAGGCGAGGTGGGCGACGACTGACCTCCCCCAAGGAGACCATATTGCTGAAGACCTTTACCCGCCGCACGACGCTCGGCGCCACTCTTGGCCTCGCCGCAGCACTTCTGACCACATCCGCCCTGCCGACCATGGCGCAAGATGCGCAGACCGTGAAACTTGGCTACGCACCGTGGTCCGACGCCGAATTCGTGACCAAGCTTGCCGCCAAGGTGATCACCGACAAGCTCGGCCAGAAGGTCGAACTGATGCAGACCGACGTCGCACCGCTCTTCCAGGGCGTCAGCCGCGGCGATCTCGATGCCATCCTGATGGCATGGCTGCCGGTGACGCATGCCGACTATTACGGCAAGGTCAAGGACCGGGTCGAGACGCTCGGCACCATCTATGAAGGCGCAAGACAGGGCTGGGTCGTTCCGGCCTATGTTCCCGAAAGCGCGATCGCCTCGTTCGAGGATCTGAAGAAGCCCGAAGTGCAGGAAAAGCTGGCCGGCAAGGTGCAGGGCACCGAACCCGGTGCGGGCCTGACCCGCATGTCGCAGCAGGCGCTGAAGGATTACGGGCTCGACGATTACACGCTGCAGATTTCCAGCGAGGCCGGCATGCTGTCGGCGATCGATCGCGCCTATCGCAACGAAAAATGGTTCGTGGCGACGGCCTGGAGCCCGCACTGGATGTTCGGCAAATACAAGATGCGTTACATCGACGACCCCAAAAAGGCGATCGGCGGGTCCGAACACGTGGACATTCTCTCGCGCAAGGATTTCAAGACCGACAACCCCAGGGTCGCGGATTTCCTGTCACGCATGAAACTGCCGATCGCTGACCTCGAGGCCGGCATGTCCGATGCGCAGGAAACCTCCTACGACGCGGCAGTGACGAAATATATCGAAAGCCACCCGGACCAGATCAAAAACTGGGTCGGCGAAGAAGGCTAAATTCGCATTCGATAATTTTCTCAACAAGGGCTTTGCCGGATTTCCGGCAAAGCCTATCTGACAATCCTTGGCGGCGTTGGGCTGCCGACGGGAGTGCCTGATGCACCGAGACCAGATAGAACCGGATTTTTCCGCCGACGACACGATTGGCGGCCGCATTTCGCTTGCCCGCGACGCCATCGACCTCACCGTGGATGAAGCCGCAGACTTCATCACCGTGTCTTCCGATACATGGACGTCTTGGGAAAACGACCGCGCCGAACCGCTGGCCAATCGCCTGCCGCTGATCGCGCGCCTGCTGGAGGTCAGCCTTTCATGGCTTCTGACCGGACGGGGTGACGGGCCGCGCTGGGCGTGACATGCGTTGAGGGATAGGCATAGTCATCCCTTGGCGATCCTTGATTTTCAAAAAACGCCCGCTTTTTTTTGCGGGTTATGCGGTCGGGGCACTGAAAGCTGCCTCGTAATTTAGTTTATAATTGACACCTCTCAGTGCCCCGTTCGACGGTTTTTGCCCGCGACTTCGGTTCCTCTGCGAAAGCCATCCCGGTTGTTGCCAACCGACTGGCGATCATGTGTGCCGCACAGGCACGCCCGGCGCGCTTCTTTCGGGCCTCAGAGGCATTGCGAGGTTTTAACGCTCCCAACACCTCCCCCGTGTCGCCGGAGGAGAACCAGTTTCCGCGAACCCTGTTGCTGGAGACTTACGTCGTTTCTCCAACACCAGCGCCGGCTCCAACTCGCCAGGACGCCTCCCGGTGTATCCACGATGGAACGCAACCATTATGCGCGCGGTTTTGAGAGGGTGGACGAAATTGCGTGAAATATTTTTTGGCGCAACTTTTTCTGGTAGCGTTTGAAAAAATCAGAAGCCTTGGAAGAGGAAATCGGTAGCGGCGATCAATTCGTCCCGCAGAACCGAAAAATCTGCGACCGGATCACCAATCAGCTGCCGTGGGACAGATGACAGGGACGGGATGACAACGACATAAGCGCGCCCGTCAATGTCAAGAACCGGGCTTAACCGAACGAAGGGGCGACCAATCCGCTCGAGAGGCAGAACTGGCGCGACAACACGGGTTTCAAGGCTATCCAGAAAATCCGCCTGCAGGTCCATCACCAGACCATCGCCACTTTTCAAGCGATGGACATGAAAACGGGCCATCAGAACTGCCGGTACTTTGCCAACGGCAAACCATTCTTTTCGACGTCGTCGTTATACGCTTTTATCGCCTCGGCATTTTCCAGCCGCCAGCGCCGCTCGCGCTCGGCCTTCACTGCCGCCGCAAGACCCGTTTCCGCAACACGCGAAACATCGATATCGAGATCACGCGCATCCGACAGAAGCGTGGCATCGACTGAAACACTGGCTTGCTTTCGGGCCTCGGAAGACATTGCGATCTCCATCGTCTGTACCGATTGTAAACTCTCGCGCGTCAAAAACAACCATATGAAAAGCCGGGGCGCGAACCCCGGCTTCGTTCATTTCATGCCTGACTAAAATCAGGGCTGCTTGCCGATATAGGCCAGGATGCCGCCGTCGACGTAAAGCACGTGGCCGTTGACGAAATCCGATGCCGGCGAGGCAAGGAAGACGGCGGGGCCCTTCAGGTCCTGCGTGGTGCCCCAGCGATTGGCCGGGGTTTTCGCCAGGATGAAGGCGTTGAACGGATGGCCCGGCTCGCGCAGCGGTGCGGTCTGCGGGGTTTCGATATAACCCGGGCCAAGGCCGTTGCACTGGATGTTCAGCGAACCGTATTCCGACGCAATGTTGCGGGTCAGCATCTTCAGGCCGCCCTTGGCGGCAGCATAGGCCGAAACCGTTTCGCGACCGAGTTCGCTCATCATCGAGCAGATGTTGATGATCTTGCCGCCACCCTTTTTGATCATGCCGGGAATGACGGCCTTGGCGACGATGAAGGGCGCGGTCAGGTCGATATCGATGACCTGGCGGAAATCCTTGACGTCCATTTCATGCATCGGCGTGCGGCGGATGATGCCGGCATTGTTGATGAGGATATCGACCGGGCCGAGATCCTTTTCGATATCGGCAACCAGTTTCTGCACGCCCGGTTCATCGGTAACGTCGCAGATGTAACCCTTGGCGTCGATGCCGGCAGCCTTGTAGGCTTCGATACCCTTGGCGAGGAACTCCTCGTTGACATCGTTGAAGGCGATGGTGGCGCCGGCTTCGGCCAATGCGCTCGCCAGCGCAAAGCCGATACCATAGGAAGCGCCGGTGACGAGGGCGACCTTGCCCTTGAGCGAGAATGCGTCAGGATAGCTCATAATCAAAAAATCCTTGAATACGGAGGAGGATAAGGCGGCAGCGCAAACCTGCTGCCGCCGGACCCCGCAGGCCGTCGATCCTGTCGATCGATGCCGTTGGCGGGGTCAGGTCGTGGCATCATGGCCGGGCGATCAACGCAGTTCGTTGATCGGGATGTGGTCCATGTCGTCGAAGGTGAGGTTTTCGCCGCACATTGCCCAGATGAACGTGTAGTTGGCGGTGCCGCAACCAGCATGGATCGACCACGACGGCGAGATGACCGCCTGTTCGTTGCCGACGAGGATGTGGCGGGTCTGCTGGCCCTCACCCATCATGTGGAAGACGGCCTGGTCTTCGGCGATGTTGAAGTAATAGTAGATTTCCGAACGGCGCTCATGCGTGTGAGCCGGCATGGTGTTCCAGACATTGCCCGGATCGAGTTCGGTCAGGCCCATCGACAGCTGGCAGGTTTCCAGAACGTCCGGGTGGATGAACTGGTTGATGACGCGCTTGTTGGCGGTGGCATTGTCACCGACCGGCTTTTTCTTGGCGTCTGCGATCGACAGGAAGGTGGTCTTGCAGACTTTGTGGGCCGGTGCCGAGATCATGTAGAACTTGGCAGGTGTTGCC
This sequence comes from Neorhizobium huautlense, assembly GCF_030811685.1. Lineage (GTDB taxonomy): Bacteria > Pseudomonadota > Alphaproteobacteria > Rhizobiales > Rhizobiaceae > Neorhizobium > Neorhizobium huautlense_A. The sequence continues at coordinate 194,162 of NZ_JAUSRF010000001.1, forward strand.
TTGTCCTTGCTGCGGAAAATGATCTGTTTGGTGCCCTTGGCAACGTAGAGGCAATCCTTGAAGCCGGTCTCAAAAACTTCGCCGTCGACTTCGATCGAGCCTTCGCCGCCAAGGTTGAAGATGCCGAGTTCGCGGCGTTCCAGCACGTAATTCGTGCCGAAATTCTTCATGCAGTCGATGCCCTTGTCGAGCGGCACATCTTCGTTGACCGGCATGCAGCCGAACACGACCATGCGGTCGACATGGCTATAGGTGGCGAGAATCTCGTCAGCGACGAAGAGCTTTTCGATGAGGAATTCGGCGCGCGTTTCTTCGGTCGTGTAACGCTTGAAATCCTTCTGGCTGGCCGAATAGCGGATGTCCATGACTGTAACTCCTGTAGAAATCTGTATCGTGATGAAAGAGGCCGGTGCGGCGCTCAGAGAAGGACCTTGACGACGACCTTGCGGACCTTGCCGGCAGTCTCGGCGGCGCAACCCGGACGGTGGATGTCGGTCGGGTAAAACAGCGCGTAGGCGCCCGGGCCCATGAGGAGATCGGTTTCGTCGGTGACATCAGAATAGAAGCGGACGTCGCGGCCTTCAAACAGGTCTTCCTCGACCGTGTGGGCGCTGGCAAGAGGCGCGTAACCGATGACTTCGCGGCCGGCAAAGACATACTGGATGTCCATGTAACGGGCATGCGATTCCGGGCGCTTTTCGGCCTTCGGCGCGGTGTCGTAATCCTGGATCAGCGCGAAAATGCTGTCGCCTTCGATATCGACGCGGCCGGCGGGAAGCGAGGCGATGTCGGTCTTGGCAAGAAAGTCGAGACCTTTACGGACGTTCTCAGGCAGGATTGCGGCGTCGCGGTCGAGCGTGGCGAGATGGCTAAGATACATGACATTATTCCTTGATTTCCCTTGGGTCGGGGCCGGCCATTGAGGGCCGGCCCCGACGAAGCTTACTCGGCAGGGCGCAGGGCGTCAGCCGCCTGCGGCGCATCGGCCGGAGCGGCTTCGGTTACGCCTGCACGCTTTTTCATGTGCTTGGCGTACATGCCGGTGAGGATCGGAACCAGAATGGCGGTGGTGAGGCACGCGGCGGCGACCAGCGAGGTTGCGGCAGCGGCAGCGGGTTTGAACTGCGGTGCCATTTCGGCGATGATCATCGGGTTGGCGACGGCAGCACCGGCAGCCGACGAGGCGGCGAGACCGGCAGTACCGTTACCGCCACCGATGACCTTGTCGGCGATCATCAGCGGGATGCCGGTGACGACGATGACGAGGACGCCGAGCAGGATACCGCCCAGACCCGTGGTGAGGATGACGTTGAGGTCGATGCCGTTACCCAGCGCAAAGCCGAAGAACGGGATGAGGGTCTGTACGCCACCCTTGAAGAAGGCGCGCAGGTCCTTGTCGAGGTTGCCCAGGATGAAGCCGATCAGGAAGGGCAGGACGGCGCCGATGAACAGGTGCGGTTCGAACGTGGCGACACCGGCGGCGCCAAGGATCAGCATCGAGACCAACGGGCCCGATTCGATCGACATCAGCACGAAGGCGCCCGATTCTTCCTTGGTGCCGTATTGCTGCATGATCGCGGCGTAGAGACCGCCATTGGTCATGTCCATCGCGGCGCAGATGGCGAGTGCCGAAAAGCCCATGAACAGGCCCGACTGCACGCCTTCAAGCGGCAGGAACTGGGCGGCGATATAGGTCGCGCCCCAGGCAACCAGCGTCTTGACGACGACGAGGTTACCCGACTTGCGCAGCACCGTGCCGGTTGCGCGCAGGTCGATCGACGTGCCCATGCAGAAGAACCAGACGGCAAGGATCGGCACCGTGCCCGAGATCAGGCCGTTGGTGAACGAGCCGAAATAGCTGCCCGCCCAGGGGAAAAACGTCTTGCACAGTGCGCCGAGAATGAGCGGCACCAGCATCAGGCCGCCGGGGACCTTGTCGATTGCTTTCTTGATATTCATTTTTGCATTCCTCCTAAAATATCATCTTCGCTACTCGGTGGCACTCTGTTGGCCGCGCTGAGCGATCTCCTTTGAAAAAACGTCCGGCGTTGCTCCTTCCGGGATGATGGCGCCGTGGTGCTGGACGACAGCACCGGCGACGACGTGGGCTCGGGCAGCGGCTTCGACGGGAAGAAGACCGAGAAGGCGCCCGAGGATGTAGGTGGCGGAAAAACTGTCGCCGGCCGCGGTGGTATCGACGACTTTTTCGACCTTGGTGGCGGGCACGGTCTCGACCTTGCCGCCATGGATGAGCGTGGCATCGCCCGGCCCGTCCTTGATCACCACTTCGAGCTGCGGCATTTTCGCAAAATACGCGATGCCGGCATCGACGGTCTGGGGGAGACCCAGAACTTCAAGCTCTTCGATGGTGACGAGAACGCGGGTGGAAAAACCGATGACGCGTTCATAAACGGCCCGTGCATTTTCGATACCGCCCCAGAGAAGCGGGCGGTAGTTTCCGTCGAAATCGACGGCGACACCGGCACGGGCCAGTTCCTCCAGCCTTTCGAGCAGGCGCTCGCGGCTTTCGGGTTTCAGAACCGCCAGGCTGATACCCGACAGGTAGATGCTGGTGTAACCACCAAGGGCTTCCAGCAGATCCTTCGAACCTTCCGATTCAAAGGTTTCCCGGGCGGCTGCCTCGCCGCGCCAGTAAAAGAAGCGACGTTCGCCGCTAGCATCCGTGCGGATGAAATAAAGGCCCGCACGACGTCCTTTCAGACGCAGGACAAGATGGTCGTCGACCCCCTGCTCTTTCCAGAAAGCGGCCATCTGGTCGCTGAACGGATCGTCGCCGATGGCGGTTACGTAGGAAACAAAGCTACCCAGTCCGGCGCCGAGGCGCGCCATGTAGGCTGCCGTATTAAAGGTGTCGCCGCCGAAAGCCTGGGTGATCGACCCGTCAGGCTTGCATTGCATCTCGATCATGCATTCACCGATCGATGCGACGCGAATTTGTTGTTGTGACATTGTGCATCCCTTCCAGGCCGCGTCTGCGGCTTGAAGCACAAGGCGTCTCTGACCCCCGTCCTGTGCTTTCGAGATGAACCTATCGGGCTGCCGCACCCTCGGCGTTGATCGGGATCAATGGTTTCTCGCCGCGTGTTGATAGCCTGCAGATGGAAGTCAGGACGCCGGCCATTCGATGAGCATGTGTCGTGATTTGGGAGGATCCTAAATCAAATGCCGCAAGGCAAAGCAGAAGGAAGACACTCATGGGCATCCTTTCCGAAAAGATCACTCCGGCCGATGCATGGTCGGGTTTCAAGGGCGAGGCATGGCGCGAAAACGTCGATGTTCGCGACTTCATCCAGGCGAACTACACCCCCTATACCGCCGACAGCACATTTCTGGCCGGTGCGACAAAACGCACGCTGAAACTCTGGGAAGACCTGAGCGTCCTTCTCAAGGCCGAGCGCGAAAAGGGCGTTCTCGACGTTTCCGCCGACCGCGCCTCGACCATCACCGCCCATGACGCCGGTTACATCGACCAGAGCGCCGAGCTGATCGTCGGCCTGCAGACCGATGCGCCGCTGAAGCGCGCCATCATGCCGAACGGCGGTTTGCGCATGGTCGAAAACGGCTTGGAAGCTTTCGGTTTCGAGCTTGATCCTTCGGTGAAGGAGGTCTGGACCAAATATCGCAAGAGCCACAACCAGGGCATTTTCGACGTCTACAGCCCGGAAATCCTTGCCGCCCGCAAGTCCGGCGTCATCACCGGCCTGCCGGATGCCTATGGTCGCGGCCGTATCATCGGAGATTATCGCCGTGTTGCCCTTTATGGCACCGACGCATTGCGCGCCTTCCGCCAGAAGGATTTTCACGCACTCGACAACGAGGTTTTCACCGAAAGCGTGATGCGCCTGCGTGAAGAACTGTCGGAACAGTTCCGCGCGCTCGACGAGCTGCGGGAAATGGCCGCGAAATACGGCTATGACATTTCCAAGCCTGCGACCAATGCGCGCGAAGCCATCCAGTGGACCTATTTCGCCTATCTGGCAGCGGTGAAGGAACAGAACGGTGCGGCCATGTCGCTCGGCCGCGTCTCGACCTTCCTCGACATCTATATCCAGCGCGATATCGATGCCGGTCTTCTGAGCGAAGAACAGGCGCAGGAACTGATCGATGACATGATCATCAAGCTGCGCATCGTTCGCTTCCTGCGCACACCAGAATATGACCAGCTGTTTTCCGGCGATCCGACCTGGGTCACGGAATCGATCGGTGGTGTTGGCGAAGATGGCCGTCCGCTCGTCACCAAGTCGAGCTTCCGCTTCCTGCATACGCTCTACAATCTCGGCCCGGCTCCGGAACCGAACCTGACCGTGCTGTGGAGCACGCAGCTGCCCACCGGCTTCAAGAACTTCTGCGCAAAGGTCTCTGCCGATACCAGCGCCATCCAGTACGAAAACGATGACCTGATGCGGCCCAAATGGGGCGACGACTACGGCATTGCATGCTGCGTCTCGGCCATGCGCATCGGCAAGCAGATGCAGTTTTTCGGTGCACGCTCGAACCTCGCAAAGGCTCTGCTGTATGCGATCAACGGCGGTGTCGATGAAAAGAGCGGTGTCGCGGTTGCCAAGGGCTTTGAGCCGATCAAGGGCGACGTGCTGGTCTATGACGAAGTCATGCAAAAATTCGACAAGATGATGGACTGGCTGGCCGCGACTTACGTCAAGGCGCTCAACACCGTCCATTACATGCACGACAAATACGCTTACGAGCGTATAGAGATGGCGCTGCACGACCGCGACATTTTGCGCACCATGGCCTGCGGCATTGCCGGCCTGTCGGTGGCAGCGGATTCGTTGTCGGCCATCAAGCACGCCAAGGTGCATGTGATCCGCAACGAGGCGGGCCTTGCCGTCGATTACAGGATCGAAGGCGAATACCCGGCCTATGGCAATAATGACAACCGTGCCGACGACATCGCGGTATGGCTGACCGAGACCTTCATGAAGAAGATCGCCGCCCAGCCCTACTTCTATCGCGACTCAATGCCGACGCAGTCGGTTCTGACGATCACCTCCAACGTGGTCTACGGCAAGAAGACCGGCAACACGCCGGACGGACGCCGCGCCGGCGAGCCCTTTGCGCCGGGTGCAAACCCGATGAACGGCCGCGACATCAAGGGTTTTGTCGCAGCCGGTGCATCGGTTGCAAAAATCCCGTACGATTCGGCTCTCGACGGCATTTCCTGGACGGCCTCGGCCACCCCGGATTCGCTTGGCAAGACCGATGAGGAACGCGCCCAGAACCTTGCCAATTGCCTGGACGGTTATGCGGCGGCCGGTGGTTTCCATGTCAACGTCAACGTGTTCAATCGCGACACGCTGGTTGACGCCATGGATCACCCGGAACTCTACCCACAGCTGACGGTCCGCGTATCGGGCTACGCCGTCAACTTCGTCAAGCTGACCCGCGAACAGCAGCTCGACGTCATCTCGCGTACGTTCCACGCCAGAATGTAAGCCGGATCTGGAGATCGAACCGGGCGCAGTTTCATTCTGCGCCCGGTCCTTCCAGACAATGTATTCGCTATAAAACCATGAGCCTCACCATGGACATCCATCACACCTCCACCGGTTCGCCCAAGGCGGCCGCCAGCCACCACACGCCGCTCGACCACGGCTTCCTGCACTCCGTCGAAAGCGGCGCCGCCGTCGATGGACCGGGCATGCGCTTCGTGTTCTTCATGGCGGGTTGCCAGTTCCGCTGTCTTTATTGCCACAACCCGGACACCTGGAAACTGCACAATGGCCGCCGCATCACGCTCGATGATGTGATCGCCGAGATCAAACCCTATGCCGGTTTCCTAAAATTTGCAGGCGGCGTGACCATTTCCGGCGGCGAGCCGCTGATGCAGGCGGGTTTCGTCGGCGAGATGTTTCGTCGCATCAAGCAGGAATTCGGCCTGCACACTGCGCTGGACACGCAGGGGTTTCTGCACGGCAATGTCGAGGATACGTTTTTCGACAATGTCGACTTGGTGATGCTCGACATCAAACATTCCGACCCCGACACCTACAAACGCCTGACGGCGCAGCCGCTGCAGCCGACGCTGGACTTTGCCCTCCGCCTGAAACGCCTCAACAAGCCGATGTGGCTGCGTTACGTACTGGTGCCCGGCTGGACGGATGGCGCGGACGACATTGCCCGTCTTGCCGATTTCGTGGCGGATCTCGGCGATATCGTCGAACGCGTGGAAGTGTTGCCTTTCCACCAGATGGGCATCCAGAAATGGGAGCAACTGGGCATCGAATATACGCTGAAGGATTGCCCGACACCGACGCCCGAGTCCGTGGCGCAGGCGCGGGCGATCTTTGCGGAAAGGGGTTTGACGGTGGTTTGAAATCCTGCGGCGACGCTGGCCCATCACCGGAAGACGTTACCAGCGGGGCTGCTCGTTGGCAGGTGGGCCATTTTGCCACTGGTCATAATAATCCAGTGCGGTGTCCTGCGCCGTGCGCAAAAGGCTCGGGTCCTGCCAGATCATGAAACCGCCGATGACAAGCCCCGCTATGATGGCTATGCCGATCAGCTTGCGAACGACGAACATCACCAGCCAGATCGCGACGAGCGCGATCACCACCATGACCAGCAGGGAATAGATATCTTCAGGGATATAAGCGTCGAATGATTCCATGCCACGCTTATAGGGGAAACGGTTTGGCCGAATGAAGGCAGCAGGTGACGTGACTGTGGATGTGTTTCATGCCACCATCGATGGCATGAAACAGCAACGGATCGAGGGGACATGATGGCAAAGGATGTTGTTAAGGGACCAGCGTCGTATTTCCCGTCGATCGAAGCGAAATACGGACGCCCGATTGCCGAGTGGAAAGAGCTTATTCGCGGCCAGGGCGGAAAGAAACACATGGAGCTTGTGGCCTGGCTGAAGCAGGAGCATGGCATGGGACACGGCCATGCCAACGCGCTGGTTGCCGACACGCTGCGGGAGTAACACCTGAGCGAATTCAAGGGCCCGGCGCGTCTTCTCCCGTTGACGGGCGGCTACTGGAGGGCACCGGTGCGCCTTGCCGACATCGGGCAACCCTTGCAGGTTCTGGCACATGTGCGCGGCACATAGGCTCCCGCACCGGGAACGCGCTGAAGCCCGTCGCGCTCCTTCGTGTTTTCGGGAAGCTTGACCTCGTCGGCGAGACCCAGGGCCATGAGAGCCTGGATGAAGGTCCAGCCGAGATCGATCTGGCCGCGTTCCAGACCGAGGCGTGCCGATTGCGGAAAGGCGTGGTGGTTGCTGTGAAAGGCTTCACCAAAAGTGACCAGCCCGAAGGCGGGCAGATTGTAGCCCTGCACCGCAACGCCATCGACGCTCCAACCCTGATGGCCGCGACGATGCGCAAAATGACCGATCAACCAATGGCCGGTGAGCGAAACCGAGACGCGCACCGCGATCCCCCAGACCAGCCAGCTCCAGCCGCCGATGGCAAAGAAAAGCACCGCCCATGGCAGTTGCTGGGCCATCCATGTCCGTTCCAGAAACTGATAGAAACGATCATCGCGCACGCTCTTCTCGATGACGAAAGCAGGCGGGTGACGCAGTTTCACGGCGCAATGCATCTGCCACCAGGCATCGACGAAAAACGAACGGCGATGCGCATGCAGGGGGTGACAATCGCTCTGGCGCTGTGCCCAATCGCGAATATCATGCGCATGGATCATGCCGAACGGCCCGGCCATGCCCACAAGCGTGCCGAGATAGACGAGAATGTATTCGACCGTTCGGCTGGTCTGGAACGAGCGGTGAATAAGCAGACGATGCATGCCGACCGAATGACCGGCGCAGATGGTGATCGCCGTGGTGACGACGAACAGCGCAAAGGCATCCCAACTGAAGGTCAAAGGGCCAAGCACCAATGCGGCCAGCGTCATCAGGCCGGTCCAGATCGATTTCGAAGGCACCCAGATCACCTTGCCATCGACGGCGCTGCTGCGCGGGCCGGAAATCATGCGTTCGGTGGATAGGGTCTGGTTCGCCATGCTTGCCATTGTCGCCTCCGGGTTTCGCGCCGCCCTGGCTCGCCAATCCGCGTCCCGGGAAACATTTAATCAATAAGCTAAATGTTTATTGCATAGACTTAGATATTTAGGCAAGTGACTAATCGTAGAATGTTCGAAAGCATTCACAGCCGTGCGTGAACAAAAGAGCTTGGGGGAATCCTCGGCGCGAACGGCTGTATCAACCGGCCTGCGAAAACTGCAGCGTGAAGGCCACATCGCGCATCCATGTCCGGAAGCGCCCGCTGAGCGCACCGGGCGCCCGCAAGCGCCGTCGATTTTGCATATCAGGCAATACGCAATGACAGCCGTCAATCCGCTTGAAATACAATGATTGGCATGCTAACTAATGCCTATACATCATTAGCACACTAATTATCAGTCCGTCAGATGAAACGTTCCGAAGCCCAATCCGAATTTCTGGAAGCCCTGACCAAGGCCAGCCGCAAGATCCGCACTGCCTTCAACCAGCGCGTGACGGCGCATGGCCTGACGTATCCGCGCGCCCGCGCCTTGTGGCGGCTGGCGGAAAAGCCGGACATGGCGCAGGCAGAGCTTGCCTTCGAGCTGGAGCTGGAACAGGCCACCATGGTGCGCCTTCTAGACCGGATGGAGGAACATGGCCTGATCGAACGTCGCCCCTCTCCCAATGACAGGCGTGTCAAGCTGATCGCGCTGACCCCGCATGGCGAGGAACAGGCCACCATGGTGCGCTCGATCGCCAACCAGATGCGGCAGGAAGTGTTTGCCGATATCGACATGGACGACCTGCGCGGGCTGACGCAGCTTTTGCACGCCGTAAGCGGTCGCGTTGCCGATCTGGAGAGCCTCCATGTCCCCGCGTGAAACAGCTGCCCGTCTGAGCGCGGAGGCAACAACAAACGACGTGCCCGCCAGGATGGAAGCCGGCGAGGCGAAGGAAGAGACCGAGCTAGCCTCGCAGGCAGAAAAGCCTGCCGCCCTCTCAGTGTCCGGGCCCGCTTCATCAGCCGCACCGTCTCCGGCCGCGCCGCCCCCATTCATCCCCAAACCGCCGCTGATCGCGCTTGGCTACATGCTGGCCTCCACCATAGTTGCCCTGACGCAGGGGCTTGGCCTTTCCTTCCTGACGGTCAACCTGCAGCAGGTGGCAGGGCCGCTAGGCGTGACCACCAACGAAGCCGCATGGCTGATGGCGGCCTATGTGTTTCCCAATGCCAGCCTCGGCCTGTTCCTGTTCAAGATCCGCATGCAATATGGCATCCGCAATTTCGCGGAGATCGCCATCGTCATCTACGTTCTGGTGTCGATCGCGCATCTGTGGGCGAATGATTTCAGCTCGGCGATGATCTTGCGCTTCTTTGCCGGTGCCGCCGCCGCACCGCTGTCGTCGCTTGCCTTTCTCTACATGATCGAGGTGTTTCCGCCGCAGCAGAAGCTCAGCATCGGCCAGGCGCTGGCGCTGACGGCGATCGCACTGCCGACGCCGGTGGCCGGCCTGCTCTCGCCCGGCCTGTTCGACCTCGGCGACTGGTCGACCCTCAACATGCTGGAACTCGGCCTGTCGCTGATCTCGCTCGCCTTCATCTATCTCCTGCCGCTCACCTCGCCCCCGCGCATGAAGGTGATGCAGTGGATGGATTATGTCTCGTTCACCTTCCTCGCCATCTGCATGGGCTGTTTTGCCGCCGCGCTGACACTCGGCCGGCTCTACTGGTGGACGGAAGCGCCCTGGCTGGGCTGGATGATGGCCGTGGGCGTTGCATCGGGCATGATCTGCGCGATCATCGAACTCAACCGCCGCAACCACCTGATCGACATCCGCTGGATCACATCGAAGGAGATCATCCATTTTGCCGGCATCCTGCTTCTGTTCCGCATTCTCCTGTCGGAACAATCGAGCGGCGCCATCAACATGTTCCGACAGCTGGGCCTTCTGAACGACCAGCTGCAAGGCCTCTACTGGGTGATCCTTGTCGGCTCGCTCGGTGCCGGCGCCTTCTGCGCATGGCTGTCACGACCGGGACGCGCAGAGATCATCCATGCGATCTCGCTGCTGCTGCTCGCCATCGGCAGTTACATGGACAGCCAGTCGACCGTGCTGACCCGGCCCGAACAGATGTATTTCAGTCAGTTTCTGGTGAGTTTTGCCATGGGCCTGTTCCTGCCGCCCGCCATGGCTGTCGGTTTTGCGGCGGCGCTGCAACGCGGTCTCGTTTATATCCTCAGCTTTCTGGCGGTGTTTCTCGCCACCCAGAAGGTCGGCGGTTATCTCGGCAGCGCACTGTTCGGCTCCTTCGTGACATGGCGCGAACAGTTCCACTCCTTCCGCATCATCTCGCGACTGAACCCGACCGACCCGATGCTGACGGCGCGACTGCAGCAATATGGCGCCGCCTTCGCCAGGGTGACGCAGGACGGCAATCTGCGCAGCATACAGGGCGCCAGCCAACTGTCGAAACTGATCCAGCAACAGGCCTATGTGCTGGCTTACAACGATGCCTTCCTGCTGACCTCGCTGATGTCGCTCGCCGCCCTCGGATGCCTTTGCCTGCACATGGCGTGGCGACACCGACACGCGCTTTTCAAGCCGCGCGAGGCGAAAACGCCCGTCGCCGTGAATTCCTGATTTCAAAGACAACACACCCAAGAAGAACAAGACAATGAACGCCCTCCGCTCGCTTGCCACATACGTGGCCCTTCTCATCGGTGCAGCCGGTATTCTGGTGATCCTCTATACCTGGCAGCTGCCACCCTTCCACAATTCGGTGGAAACCACCAATGACGCCTATGTGCGCGGTCAGGTGACGCTGCTCAGCCCGCAGCTGGCCGGTTATCTCGTGGAAGTGCCGGTGCAGGATTACCAGAAGGTCAAGGCCGGCGACCTGATCGCCCGCATCGACGACCGCATCTTCACCCAGAAGCTGGAACAGGCGAAGGCAACAGAAGCGCAGGCGGAAGCAGCGCTGGACAATTCGCAGCAGAGCCAGAAGACGGCCGAAGCCAAGATCGTTTCCGCCAAGGCAGCCGTCGAAAGCGCGCAGGCCGTGCTGGATGCCGCCCGCATGGCAAACGACCGCACCGAGGCGCTTCTGGAAAAGAACATTGCCAGTCAGAGCGAGGCGGAAAAGAACCGCGCCACCTATAATCAGGCCGTCGCCGCCCTGCATCAGGCACAGGCTGCCGAACAGGTGGCAGAACAGGATCTCAATACCGTGATCGTCAGCCGCCGCTCGCTGGAAGCGACCGTCGAAGGCGCCAAGGCCGCCGTGGAACTGGCGGACATCGACCTGCAGAACACCCGCATCACCGCGCCGCAGGACGGCACGCTGGGTGAGGTTTCCGGTCGTCTCGGCCAGTATGTTTCGGCCGGCACGCAGCTGACATCCGTCGTGCCCGACCACACATGGGTGGTTGCCAATTTCAAGGAAACCCAGCTTGCCGGCATGGTTGTCGGCCAGAAGGTGACATTTACCGTCGATGCATTGGGCCATCGCAGCTTTACCGGCCGTATCGAGCGTTTTGCGCCGGCGACCGGTTCCGAATTCACCATCATCAAGGCCGACAATGCCACCGGCAACTTTACCAAGGTGGCGCAGCGCGTGCCGGTGCGGGTGGCAATCGATGGCCAGCAGTCACTCACCGAAAAGCTTGTTCCCGGCATGTCTGTGATCGCCAGCGTGGACGTTGCCCAGACTGGCACGGACGTGGCGAGCGCCGCAAACTGATCCACCGCAGCGCATGAAGAAGCCCCGCACCGGTTTGCCGATGCGGGGCTTTTTATAGGTCAGCCATCAGTGTGAGGCGTGGGCGGAACCGCCCTTGCGGGCGGGATCGCGGGTATGGTGGCTGTCTCGCTCACCACCGCCACCGGAGACCCTGCTCTTGGTGCGGACCTCGCCATCGGCCGGCGGTTTGTTGATCTCGAGCGGCGCCTTGGCGTTCTGTTTCGAAGAACCCGGGCCGCCCTGTCGAATACTGGCGGGAGTTTTGGTCGATGTGCTCATCGTAACCTCCTCTCGAAATGGTTTTACCGGTCCTGCTGGTAACCCTGGTGGGTGGTGTTCACCTTGGTATTGCCCTGCTGGCCCTGTTTGGCCGGATCACCGACGGACTTTGCTTCCACATGCCGCAGATCGGAATGGGTCTGTTCGCCCGCTCCCTTGTGGCTGAGGTTTTCGTCGGGTGTCGGGGGAAGTCTGCTACCCATGAGGGGCCTCCTTCTTCTTCAGGTTTACATGGGTCTAATCGGCAAGGCGGACCAATGTTCCGGTTTTTCTCGACCAAAAGCAGAAGGGCCGGACATTGCTGCCCGGCCCTTCCCATGTTTCACGGTAGCATTTGGCCGATCAGGCCGCGCGCCTTCCATATTGCCCGGCAGGAGCTGCCTGCTGCATTTCGAAGCGTGACAGAAGCGACGACAGGCGGGCGCTTTCATCGGCCAGACCGGCACCCGCCGCATTCATTTCCTCGACCATGGCGGCATTCTGCTGAGTGACCTGATCCATGTGGTTGACCGAGGTGTTGATCTCGGTGAGGCCCGATGCCTGTTCGCGGGCGCCGACGGCGATCGCATCCATATGCTGGTTGATGGCCGAAACCAGATCGGCGATTTCCTTCAGGCCGTTGCCTGTGTCGTTGACCAAAGTGACGCCTTGCGTGACGGCCGCTTCCGAATTGCCGATCAGCGTCCTGATTTCCTTGGCAGCGTTGGCGGAGCGTTGAGCAAGTTCACGCACTTCCTGCGCCACGACAGCAAATCCCTTGCCGGCCTCGCCCGCACGGGCGGCTTCGACACCAGCGTTGAGGGCCAGAAGATTGGTCTGGAAGGCGATATCGTTGATGACACCGATGATCTGGCCGATCTGGGACGATGCCGTCTCGATCTTGCCCATGGCATCGATGGCATTGGCGACGACCGCACTGGACGTGCCGGCGCGGGTGCTGGCATGGCGGACCATTTCGCGGGCTTCGGCAGCACGCTCGGACGTCTGCTTGACGTTGGTGGTGACCTCTTCGAGTGCGGCCGCTGTTTCTTCCAGCGAAGCCGCCTGCTGTTCGGTGCGCTTGGCCAGCTGGTCGGAGGCAGACGAAATTTCGCCGCTGCCGCTACGGACCGTCAATGCCGACTTGGCAACACCTTCCAGTGCCTCGCGCAGGTGATGGACGGAACTGTTGAAATCGTGGCGAAGGGCTTCAAACTGTTCGGAGAAGACCTCATTGATTTCGCATTGCAAGTCCCCGGCGGCCAGACGGCGAAGGCCGGTGGCGAGACCCGAGGTTGCCTGTGTGAGGCGCTCTTCGGCTTCGCTTTCGGCGCGCTTCTGGAAGGCGATGCGGTCTGCTTCCGCCGCTTCGCGCGAACGCACGGCCTCGGCTTCCAGTTCGCGATTGTGCACGGATGCCTCGCGGAAAACCTCGACGGCGCGGGCCATGTCGCCGATTTCGTCCTTGCGGGCGGCGCCGGCGATCGTGACCGACAGATCACCGGCCGCGAGTTTGCGCATCGCACCGGTCAGCGCCGTGATCGGGTTGGCGATACGGAAGATGATGGTGGAAAAACCGACGATCGAAAGCGCCAGTGCCAGCAACGTGGCGATACCGTAAACGAGGATAGACCGAAGCGATGCTGCATTGTTGGCGGCGGTAATCGCCGTCATTTCCTTGAGCGACGCCGACGCGATATCGGCAAGCGAAGCCTGGGCCGGGCCGGCGGGCTTGCGCCAGTCATCGACATTCATGGCAAACGGCTGGCCGGCCTGGAACTGTTTCAGGGCAGCGGCCTTCTGTTCGGCATAGGCGCCGGAGAAATAGCTGTTCTGGGCAACCTTGTGCAGGTCGCGAATGGCGACCGGCGTGGTGTCGCTGGCAACGATCTGCGAGATCACGTCCCAGGCGAGGAAGACGCGGGCATCCTGCACGGCGACTTCGGCAAGCTTTTCAGCCGAAAGCGGCTGCTTGGAAATGATGGCGCCGACGATTGAGGAATTGGCGGTGCCGAGCTGCGTGCGCGAGGTCCAGGCCAGCGAGCGCAACTGCGTGAACATGATCATGGCCGGGCCGCGGGCATTGATGACCGCTTCGACCTGATAGGAGGCCTTTTCGAGATCGACCAGCATCTGGTCGGCAAGGGTCAGCGCGCTCTTGCCGATGCCGGCGTCACGATCCTTGACCGGCAGGGCGAGTGCGGCATCCATTTTCGGCCGCAGGTCCAGCCATTTGGCATAGTTTTCGAGAACGGGGCCCAGGCTGGTTTTCAGGCTTGCCGGTTCGACCGTGTCGATCACCGACTTGGCATCCTTGAAAGCTGCATCGAGATCGCGGCGTCCGTCCTCTATGTTCTTTCGGGTGGAGGCCATGTCGGCCGGCTCCAGCTTGACCGCAGAATTGATGGCGCCGCGCTCGCCGCGCATGCCGAGCAGCGCATCGAACAGCGCCTTGTCCAGCGAGGCGAGCCCAGCCAGCTGGCTTGACGTGCGCTGCGCCTCGACCTGGCGCAGCAACTGCTGCCCCATCAGGCCCATGACCGTGAGACTGAGAACCGCGAAGACGGCAACCAGAATGTTGCGAACCGAAAGTTTCATTGCAATGCCCCCATAGGGACCGGTGTGCATTGCAATTCCCGTTGCGCACGCCGATCCGATATCCTCCGCGCGACCGTGCCGATCTCGCATTGCAAAATGAATGTTCAATATTGACTAAATTTCCCCTAATGATTTTATGGCTGAAATCGCATTTTTGGGCAAATTATATTGTGCGTCGCAGCATTTTTACTTGAGACGCGGCAATACACGAGCAAACGCCTTCGCATCGAGCAAAACATCGATAGTTGAAATACTGACGATCCACGGAAACGCTCAGCCGAACCGGCGAAGCGCCTCGGCGAACAGGTCGGCATCGACATTGCCGCCGGATGTGACGGCGATCACTGTGTCACCCTTCACCTCATCCTTGCGGAACAGGGCAGCGGCCAGTGCCACGGCCGCACCGGGTTCGACAACGATCTTCAGACGCGTGAAAGCCAGCACCATTGCCTTCAGCGCTTCATCATCGCTGACCACAAGGCCGGGGCCGCACAGGCGGGACGTGATCGGAAAGGTGACGTTGCCCGGCGCCGGCGTGAGGATGGCATCGCAGATGGAGCCGCCCAGGGCGGGATTGCGTTCTATCCGGCCGGAGACAAGCGAGCGGGTGGTATCGTCGAACCCCTGCGGCTCGCAGGGGCGCACCCGAAAACCGGGCGCATCGGCCTCCAGCGCCAGCGCGATACCGGAGGTGAGGCCGCCACCGCCGCAGGGCACCAGAACCTCGGCGCGGGCGATGCCCTCCTCCTTTGCCTGTTCGGCGATTTCCAGCCCGACCGTGCCCTGACCGGCCACCACGTGAATGTCATCGAAGGGGCGGACAAGGGTGAGATTGCGCTCGGTGGAAAGACGCTCGCCGATGGCGTCACGATCTTCCTTCTGCCGGTCGTAAAGCACGACTTCGGCGCCGTAGGCGCGGGTATTTTCAATCTTCAGCCTTGGCGCATCCGCCGGCATGATGATCACGGCCGGCACGCCGTGCATGCGCGCCGCCAGCGCCACGCCCTGCGCGTGGTTGCCGGAGGAAAAGGCGAGGATGCCCCTTGCCCGCGTCGCCTCGTCCAGAACCGAAATGGCCGACCATGCGCCGCGAAACTTGAAGGAACCGGTGAGCTGCAGGCATTCCGGCTTCACGAACAGGCGACGGCCGGCGATCTCATCCAGAAACGGCGAGGACAGCAAGGGCGTGCGACGGGCATGGTTGCCGATCCGGTCACGGGCGGCTCTGATCATTGCGATATCGGACATGAAATTCCCCGGCGCGTTTTATGGCTCAAGAACCGGTGCGGACGCACCGTTCCTGCAATCTTGCGGCTTGCGCCACGACTGGCAAGCCCGCAAGCGCGATCACGCGGAAAAAATCAGTCGAGGCTGTGGTAACGCCGGCGGAAATAGACGAGCGCCTCATCGTCGTCCGCGCCGGTCTGCATGCCGAGCACCTGGCAGAACAGCACATGATGCGTGCCGCTGGCGACAGCGCTTTCGATACGGCAATCGAAGGAGACGAGCGCATCTTTCAGAACCGGTGCGCCGGTATCTCCCGTTTCCCATTCGCCGGCGGCAAAACGTTCCGCCTGCGGCGTGGAGCCGCCAAAAGCACGTGAGATGTTTTCCTGCGCCGATGTCAGTGTATTGACGCAGAGCACGTCGTTTTTCTCGAACAGGCCGGCAACCGAACTTGCCCGGTTGAGACAGACGAGCAGGGTCGGCGGCGTATCGGTGACGCTGGTGACGGCGGAGGCGGTGAAACCGGCACGGCCGGCGGGACCATCGGTGGTGACCACATGCACGGCAGCTGCGAGACGCGACATGGCATCGCGAAAGGCCAGTCTTGCGGTTTCGGCATCCTCTTGCGGTGTCATTGCCACTCCAAATCCCATTCCAATGCCCGCGCCCGGCCAGCCATCCGTGGCCACGGCGCGATGCTCATACCTACCGTCCGTGGCGGAAATCGCAATAGCGCCCGGACAGTCTCTGCGGATGACTTGCCGTCCGTTCGGTTCTGCGCATACTCGCCATTCACGGAACTGCGTCGGCATGGCCGACGCCGCCGATACCGGCACCGCATGAGGGACAACATGACTGATTTTCGTAAGCGTTGCGTTGCACATGATCGTCTGGTCGGCATTTTCTGCGCCATTCCACATCCGGTCGCGATCGAGGTTTCGGCGGCAGCCGGACCCGACTTCCTCTGCATCGACTGGGAACATGCGCAGATCAGCCGCGAGCGCATCGAGGATCTGATCCGCGCCGCCGATGTTCGGCAGGTGCCGGCCATGGTGCGGGTGCCGGGACACGCCTCGGAATGGACGGCGGCCGTGCTGGATGCGGGAGCGGCCGGCGTTCTGGTGCCGCGCATTTCCAATGCCGAACAGGCGCGTGCGGCGGTGAAGGCAACGCGTTTTCCGCCGATCGGCGAGCGCGGACTCGGTCCGGGTCGCGCCACCTCCTACGGTTATCACATTCCCGATTATCTGGCCGCTGCCAATGAGCGGCTGGTGCTGGCCATTCAGGTGGAAACGGCGGAGGGGCTTGAAAACATCGACGAGATCGTCGCCGTCGACGGGATAGATGTCATCTTTGTCGGCCCGTCCGATCTCGCAGCATCGCTTGGCGCCACCAAACCCGCCGATGCCGATCGACTGGATGCGGCGATCGTGACCATTGCCAAGGCGACGCGAAACGCCGGCAAAGTGGCAGGCATCTTTCGCCCGAACACGGCGGATGTCGGCAAATGGGCCGATGCGGGCATGAGCTTCTTCATTCTGGGCAGCGATACGCGTTATCTTGGCGCCGGCATTGCGGCAGGCATGGAAGCTGGTCGAAAGGCTTAAGCGGAACCGAACACGGACCAGCCGGTGCGGGCAGCGAACATTTCCAGCGCCAGCGATCCGAGCAGCGAATTGCCGTTGTGATTGAGGCCCGGCGACCAGACGGTGACCGCCGCCTTGCCGGGGGCGACGGCCAAGATGCCGCCGCCGACACCGCTCTTGCCGGGTAAGCCCACACGATAGGCGAATTCGCCGGAGCCGTCATAATGGCCGCAGGTCAGCATCAGCGCATTGATGCGGCGGGCGCGCTGGCTGGAGACGACGGAATGGCCGGTGAGCGGATTGCTGCCGCCGGCCGCCAGAAACAGGCCGGCATGGGCGAGCTGCGTGCAGGTCATGGCGAGCGCGCAGTGGTGGAAATAAACGCCGAGCACATGTTCGACCGGATGCGTGAGTTTTCCGAAGGCGCGCATGAAATTGGCAAGGGCGGCATTGCGGAACCCGGTCGCCTCTTCCGATTTCGCCACGGCCGGATCGATGACGATGGTTTCGTCATCGGCCAGATAGCGCACGAAACGGACGATTTCGCCGATCGCCTCGCGTGGCGTGTGGCCGGCCAGAACCAGATCGCTGACGGCGATCGCACCGGCATTGATGAAGGGATTGCGCGGTTTACCGCCTTCGTTTTCCAGCTGGACGATGGAGTTGAAGGCCGAGCCGGAAGGTTCGCGGCCGACGCGGTTCCAGGTCGTCTCGCCATGTTTGCCGAGCGCCATGGTGAGCGTGAAAACCTTTGAAATACTCTGGATGGAAAACGGCTCGTCGCAATCGCCGACCTTGTGGACTGCGCCATCCACCGTGATCAGCGACATGCCGAATTTTTTCGGATCGATATGGGCAAGCTGAGGGATGTAATCGGCAACCTTGCCTTCGCCCAGACGCGGGGCCAGCTCCGCGTGGATATCATCCAGGATCGCCTGCAGATCTGCCATGAAACGCTTCCCCGTTTTCTTAACCCGTGCCGCTGATATCAGCCGGGTCTTATGAAGCCGTTATTGTCCGAATGCCGTTCGTTGCGCAACCGCTCCAGCACGATCGGCGCATCCGATCTGCCGGGTTTGCGCATTTGCAGGACGTTTTGAGAACGGTGTTGCCGCGCCGCCGCCTTACATTCTGCAAGTGTCACCATCGCCAAGCCAATGTGCCGACGACAAAATTCGCTGCAGGGTTCAAAAACCTGTTTCCATTCCGGCAAAGCCATCGATATGGTCCGCCGCCAACACAGACCGGGTGCGTTGCAGCAAAGCGCGCATCCAGCGAACGAGGAATTGATCCATGAGCAGCTACGTCCTGACCGTGTCCTGCCCCACCAGCCGCGGCATTGTTGCGGCGATTTCCGGCTATCTGGCGGACAAGGGCTGCAACATTGTCGATTCATCCCAGTTCGACGATCTGGATGCGAAACGCTTTTTCATGCGTGTCAGCTTCATTTCGGAAGAAGGCATCGATCGCGACGGGTTGCTGGCGGGTTTTGCGCCGGTTGCTGAAAAATTCGAGATGGAAGCGGAGATTTTCGACGCCGCCGAGCGCATGAAAGTGCTGCTGATGGTGTCGCGTTTCGGCCATTGCCTGAACGATCTTCTCTACCGCTCCAAGATCGGTGCACTCCCGATCGATATCGTCGGCGTGGTCTCCAACCATTTCGACTACCAGAAGCTGGTCGTGAACCACGACATTCCCTTCCACCACATCAAGGTGACGAAGGAAAACAAGCCGCAGGCCGAAGCACAGCTGATGGAGATCGTCGAAAATTCCGGCACCGAGCTGGTGGTTCTCGCCCGCTACATGCAGGTTCTGTCCGACGCGCTCTGCAAGAAGATGTCGGGGCGGATCATCAATATCCACCACTCCTTCCTGCCGAGCTTCAAGGGTGCCAACCCTTACAAGCAGGCCTACCAGCGCGGCGTGAAACTGATCGGCGCGACGGCGCATTACGTGACGGCGGATCTCGACGAAGGCCCGATCATCGAACAGGACACGGTTCGCGTCACGCATGCGCAGAGCCCGGAAGATTACGTGTCACTCGGCCGCGACGTGGAGGCGCAGGTTCTGGCGCGTGCCATCCATGCACATATCCATCACCGGGTATTCATCAACGGCAACCGCACGATTGTCTTCCCGCCGAGCCCGGGCAGCTACGCTTCCGAGCGCATGGGCTGAAACAAATCACTTGAGAATATGAGCACTCATTGGAAAATGCTCGTATTTCCCCTTCAAATTCGCTATGGATGACATCTTGAGGCCATGCAATTATAGATTGCATGGCCTTTTGATTCCGGCGGTTAAAATTTGGTTAAGCATTGAATGGAATGGCGTTTTGTCCTGCGCACCAACGTGATACCACTGCGTGACCAGAGAGGGAAAACCGGTCGTGTCTGACGAATCAATGCCCGCATCGCCGCGTTTTTTACGCGCCATGCCGACGTTGCCCCTGTGGCTGACGGGCATTTTTCTGGTGGCCATCATCACGGTCACCGGCCTCATTCTTCTCGAAAACTACAAGAGTTCGCTCGCCGCCGGCGAGGCCCGTGCCAGATCCTCCGCCCATGTGGTGGCAGCCCATGTGGAATGGATGATGGAGGCGAGCAACCAGGCGCTGCGTCGCGTCGATTCCGCGCTTGGCGACAAACCCATCGACAGCCCGGAAAACACGCTGGCCAATATCGCCGAGGCGGTGGGCGACCTACCGGCTGGATTCGAATATTCCGTTTTCGATGCCAATGGCCTGCAGCGTTTTTCCAGCATTCCGAATGCGGCACCGCTCAATCACGGCGGGCGTGGTTATTTCGAGCGTTTGCGCAGCGGCGAACCGATCGCGATCTCGCGCCTGTTCGAAGACGAGCGCACCTCAAAACCGGCCTTCATGATCGCCCGCCGCATTACCCGCAATGCGGAATTCCGCGGCGTTGCGACGATCGCCATTCCGAACGAGACCATGGACCGCTTCTGGGCATCCATGGGGCTGGGTCCGCATTCCACGGTCTCCGCCGTACGCGACGACGGCTGGCTGGTGGCGCGCCGCCCGGTGTCCGACAAGGCGGTCGATCTGAGCACGACCGAATGGTATCCGATGACGCGTACGGCGGATTCCGGCGTCTACCACAGTCCGATCTCACCGATCGACGGCCGCTCGCGCATCGTCGGCTTCTGGAAGGTGACCGGCTGGCCGCTGATTTCGCTGGCCGCCATCGACCGGCAGGAAGTGCTCGACCAGTTCTGGAGCAATGTCTGGTCCGATGCGCTGTTTGCCATACCGCTGATGGTGGTGCTGGTTCTGGCATCACTGTGGATCACCCGGCTACTCTATCGTTATGCCGCCCGCAACGAAGAGCTTGAGCAGGCGCTGGAGCGCAACCGCTTTCTGCTGCGCGAAATCCACCACCGTGTGAAAAACAATCTTCAGGCCGTGCTGGCGCTGGTGCGGCTGCAGCCCTTGCCGCAGGAAGCCCGCAACGACATGACCCGCCGCGTCGGCGCGATGATTGCCGTGCATGAACAGATTTATCAGCGCGACCAGTATGAGCGCGTGGACGTGGCGGCTTACGCCGAAAAGCTGATCCGGGACGTGGCCTCGGCCTATGATACGCCGGTGACGCTGGATCTCGACCTGCAGGCGGTGACCGTCGATCGCGAACAGGCGCTGCCGATCGGCATGATCGTCAACGAAGTGGTGTCGAACGCATTCAAATATGCCTTTGCCGGCCGACCGTCGGGCCGATTGACCGTCTCACTGAAGCAACAGGGCGAGGAATTCAGTCTGAGCATCCGCGATGACGGCCCCGGTTTGGTCAACGAGGCGGAAAGACGCGTCGGCATGGGTAGCAAGCTGATCGGCAGTTTTGTGAAACAGCTGCATGGACGCCATACGCTTCGCAACGATAACGGCGCGGTTTTCGAAATGACGGCGCCGCAATCGGTGTGACGCGATCTCTCGGCCGTTATTGGCCTGCCCTCCCGGCAGCACTTTTTCCGGCGATGTAACCGAGGCCGACGGCGGTCAGCAGTCCATTGCCGGAGAGATAACCCGAGGCCTCGTTTCCCGACACGCCGCAGGCCGCACCGCCGGCGGCGAAAAGATTGGGCAGAGGTTTGCCCGTGCCGTCGAGCACGGCGGCCGTTCGATCCACATCAAGCCCGCCCTGCGTGTGAAACAGCGCACCGGTGACTTTCACGGCCCGATACGGCGGCTGGAGTTTTTGCGCTGGTGAAAACGCACGACCAAAGGCGTCTGTGCCTGCTGCCTCTGCGGTCGTTTCGATCTCCGCAAAAGTTTCGGCCAGCGCGTCCGCCGGCACCGACATCAGGCCGGCGAGTTCAGCGATACTATCGGCAGCCAACACCACGCCCATCGCCTCGGCGCGGCGAAAATCCTCGAACTGGCGGACGATGCCGGCGATGCGTTCATCGAATATCGTCCAGGCGATCGCATCTGGCTGGCGCAGCACTTCGGCGGCCTGTTCCGAATAACCGCGCGCTTCGTTGCTGAAACGCCTGCCCTCGGCATTCACCTGAAAACCGCCTTCGGTGACCGTGGCCCAGGAGATCAGGATACCGGCCGGATGCGCAACCGAGCCATGGCCCTGATGGCCATTGAGATGACGGCTGGCTGCACCGAGCGCTTCACCCCACAGCAGCGCATCGCCCTGATTGCCGGTATGGCCGAAATAGAGCGCGTCCGAAAGTGAGGAAATATGCTGGCGAACAAGCTCCTTGTTGCCGCCATAACCATTGCAGGCGAGGATGAGATTATCGCAGGAGAGCTCCTCCGACGTGCCGTCCGGTCGCTCGAAACGCAGGCCGCGCACCCGCCCCTCGTCATCGGCGAAAAGTTCGACCACATGAGCATGGCAGACAAGCGCGATCTCGGCATTCTCGACCGCTTCACGCAGCGCATCGATCAGTTCCTCTCCGGAGCGAGTCGGAAGGCCATGCATGCGGCGGGCGGAATGGCCCGGATAGGAAAAATCGCTGACGACGGAAAACTGTAGACCATATGTGTCGGCCAGCCATTCCAGCACCGGACCGGTGGTTTTTGCCATCAGTTCAACGATGCCTGCGTCCGGCTCGCCATGCGCCTTTTTCATGATGTCACCGGCAAAATTTTCCGGACTGTCCTCGATGCCGGCCTCTTTCTGCCAGCGGGTGGAGGCGGCGGGCACAAGGCCGGCGGACAAGGCGGTGGAACCCTGCGGCAGCGCATCGCGCTCCAGCAGCAGGACTTCCGCACCGGCCTCATGGGCGGACAGTGCGGCGACCATGCCGGCGGCACCGGCACCGATGATGACGACCGGCACGGAATAATCGAATTGCCGGTTTTTATCCCGCGTTACCAAAGCCATGCCTGCGCCTCCCTCGCCGAATGACAGATATCTGTCGGTTGAGAGGGACAATAAGCTGTATTATTTTTAAAACAACATTTGATTTTTTGCGGATGTCGTGGCTAGATTTCACAAAACGGGAGCGAAGGAGGAGTTCGTGACGGTTGCCGGGACAGAGAGCGGCAGAACACTGTTCGACAAGGTGTTCGATGCGCATGTGATCGTGAAGCGCGAAGACGGGCAATGTCTTCTGTGGATCGATCGGCACTTTCTGCACGAAGGGTCCTTCCATGCTTTCAACAAGCTGAAGGAGCGCGACGCGGAGGTTGCCCGCCCCGACCTCACCTTCGGCATCGAAGACCATTACGTGCCGACCCGCACCCGCGACCTTTCCGTAATCGATCCGGCCATTCGCGGCATGATCGAGCAGTTGCGCGGCAACAGCCAGCGCCACGGCTTAAGGCTCTTCGACCTCGATGATCCCGGCCAGGGCATCGTGCATGTGGTCGGCCCGGAACAGGGGCTGACCTTGCCGGGCCTGACCATGGTTTGCGGTGACAGCCATACGGCCACCCACGGCGCCTTCGGGGCAATCGCCTTCGGCATCGGCGCCTCGGAAGTGGCACATGTGCTGATGACGCAGACGCTGTGGCAGAAGAAACCCAAGCGGATGCGCATCACGGTGGAGGGCGCGCTGGCGCCGGGTGTTTCGGCCAAGGATATCGCGCTGTCGATCATCGCCCGCATCGGCGCCGATGGCGCGGCGGGTCATGCGATCGAATATGCCGGATCGGCGATCCGCTCGCTATCCATGGAAGGCCGGCTGACACTCTGCAATCTCTCCATCGAGGCCGGTGGCCGTTGCGGCATGGTGGCGCCGGACCAGACCACGGTGGATTATCTGCGCGGCAGGCCATTTGCGCCGGAAGGCACACTTTTCGATAAGGGCGCTGCCGATTGGCTGGCCTTGCAAAGCGATGCCGATGCGGTGTTCGACCGCGAAATGCATCTCGATGCCGCAGATATCGCTCCCTCCGTCACCTGGGGCATCACCCCTGAGGACGCATCTCCGATCACCGCAAAAGTGCCGGACCCGGAAAATTTCGAGGACCCGGCCCGCGCCCAGCAGGTGCGGGATGCACTGGAATACATGGATATCCGGCCCGGCCAGTGTCTTTCCGACATCCGCATCGACCGGGTTTTCATCGGGTCGTGCACGAACAGCCGCATCGAGGATCTGCGGGCTGCCGCCTCTATCCTGAAGGGCCGCAAGGCATCGGTGCCCGGTCTCGTTTCCCCCGGATCGATGCAGGTGAAACGGCAGGCTGAAGCCGAGGGTCTGGACCGCATCTTTCTCGACGCGGGCCTTGAATGGGTGGATGCCGGCTGTTCGATGTGCGTCGGCATGAACGGTGATCTGGTGCCGCCGGGCGAACGTTGTGCCTCCACCACCAACCGCAATTTTCGCGGCCGGCAGGGGCCGGGATCGCGCACACATCTGATGTCGCCGGCCATGGTCGCGGCGGCGGCCGTCACCGGCCACCTGACGGACATGCGCGAGTTGATGCAGGCACCGGTGGCGGGAGGAAACATCGGATGAAACCGTTCAAGACGCTCGACGCCATCACCTGTCCGCTGCCGCAATCGAATGTCGATACCGACCAGCTGATCCCGGCCCGGTTCATGAAACGCTCGCGGGCGGACGGT
Source organism: Neorhizobium huautlense (assembly GCF_030811685.1). Taxonomy (GTDB): domain Bacteria; phylum Pseudomonadota; class Alphaproteobacteria; order Rhizobiales; family Rhizobiaceae; genus Neorhizobium; species Neorhizobium huautlense_A. The sequence continues at coordinate 218,606 of NZ_JAUSRF010000001.1, forward strand.
TATGGCGGTTTCCTTTTGCATGACCTGCGCTTCGATGAAACCGGCGCGCAAAAACCGGATTGCCCGCTGAATGATCCGGAGCGTCAGGGCGCGCAAATTCTTGTCAGCCGGCGCAATTTCGGCAGCGGTTCTTCGCGCGAGGCGGCTGTTTATGCGCTGGTTGATTACGGAATCAACTGCGTCGTCGCGCCCTCCTTCGGCGATATTTTTGCGTCGAACGCGGTCAATAACGGGCTTCTTCCGGCAACCGTCAGCGAGGACGATTGCGAGGCCCTGCTGGCTGGCCTTGCCGATGGCGCTCAGACGGCAACGGTCGATCTCGAGGCGCAAACAATCCGCGCGGCCAATCTGGTTTTGCCGTTCACGGTCGATCCGGTCTGGCGCACGAAACTGTTGAACGGCTGGGACGATATCGACCTCACCCGCAGCCACGCCGCGGCAATCTCCGCCTTCGCCGAGGCTGACCGCACCCGGCGCCCCTGGATGCAGCCGCGGAAAACAGGCTGAACGATAAAACCGTCGACCGAAATCTGCGGATTGCGGTTGACACAATACAAAATCTGTATTCTCAATAAGACAACAAGACGTCTCATAGAAAATACAAAATGGGAATGTTCACTTGTCCTCCACCATGGAACCATTGAAGGCGCGCCGTCTCTATCTGCTGCTGCGGGAACAGATCCTCAGCGGCGAGATTGCTGCCGAAACGAAACTGCCCAGCGAACCAACGCTGGCGCAGGACCATGGTGTTTCGCGCGTCACCGTGCGGCGCGCGCTCGACAAGCTGGCCAGTGACGGCATGATCCTGCGCCGTCCGGGTGCCGGCACATTCGTCAATGCCGGCGGCAAGGCCAGCATGCCGGTGGTTGCCGATTTTGCCAATGTCCTGACACATCTGGTGGAAATGGGCCGCAAGACCGGCGTCAAGCTGATCTCCTTTGGTTACGTGGCCGCCACGCCGCAGATGGCCGAGGAACTGGGTCTCGATCCCGGCGAAAAGCTGCAGCGCTCCGTGCGTGTGCGTCTGATCGACGGCCAGCCGTTTTCCTACCTCGTCACCCATGTGCCGGAGCGCATCGGCATGTCCTATTCGGAGGCCGATCTCGCCTCCACGCCGCTTCTGGAACTGCTGGAGCGTTCAGGCCTCGTCGCCGAACGCGCCAATCAGGTGATCGGCGCAACGCTTGCCGGCCCCGAGGTCGCGGCAGCGCTCGATCTCGATATCGGCGCAGCCCTTCTGTCCATGACCCGCGTCGTTTTCGAACCCTCCGGTCGCGGTATCGAGCATCTGCAGGCGCTCTACCGGCCGGATCGTTATTCCTTCCACATGGATCTGGCGCGCACCGGCGATGATGGCGCCCGCCGCTGGACGCCGGCCGATGCCGTGCGCACGGCCGGCAACGACAAATAACGACTTACAAAAACAAGAACGACCGCAAAAGCGGCGCCCCCCTCAAGAGGAGAACAGAGGCAATGAAGGTCTATGAAACAGCATTTCATCGCAGAACGATCCTGAAGGGTGGCGCTGCTGCTGCCCTTGCGACCATTGCGGCCCCCGCCGTGGTTCGCGGTGCCGAACCTGCCCCCATCAAGGTCGGCATTCTGCAACCGGTGACGGGCGCGCTTGCACAAGACGGCGAATATGGCCGTCTCGGTGCCGAGATGGCAATCGCCGATATCAACGCAGCCGGCGGCATAAAATCGCTCGGCGGCGCCAAGCTGGAAATGGTGTTCGGCGATGCCCGCTCGACACCGGAAGCCGGCACGCAGGAAGTCGAGCGCATGCAGGAAGAGGGCGTGGTCGCCATCGTCGGCGGCTTTGCCTCGCCGATCTGCCTTGCCGGTTCGCAGGCAGCAGCGCGTTACGACCTCCCTTATATCGTCGATGTCGGCGTGACCGACCAGATCATTACCCGTGGCCTGAAAAACACATTTCGTTTCGCGCCGGGCTTTTCGCTCTGCACCGGTGCGGCGATCCAGAACCTCGTCAAAATTAACGAGTCTGCCGGCAAGGCCGCCAAAACGGTGGCGCTGGTGCATGAGGACGGCCTGTTCGGCTCCGGTCTCGCCAAGCTGATGGCAACGGAACTGCCCAAGCACGGTTTCGAAATCCTCGAACTGATCGCCGTGCCGACGCCTTCACGCGATCTCTCCAACGTCGTGCTGAAACTGCGATCCTTGCGCCCGGACCTGATCATCCCGAGCACCTATTACGGCGAAACCGTTCTTCTGGCCCGCACCATGCAGCAGCAGCGCGTGCGCCCGAAGGGTGTCTATTCCGTTCTCAACGGCGCTGCCTCCAACCATCGCTTCGTCAAGGAATTTCCGGAAGCCGCCGGAAACATCATGGACTGCAATCACTGGTTCGACCCGCGCAATGAAAAAGCCCTGGCCGTCCAGAAGCGCGTCGAGGCGACCGGCAAGCCGTTCAATTACAACACACCGCTCAACTATTCCTGCATCGGCCTGCTGGCGGATGCGATCGAGCGTGCCGGCGCGGCCGACCGGGTGAAGATCATCGAGGCGCTCGGCACCTCGACCTTCTCCGACCACCTGATGCCCTACGGCCCGACGAAATTCGAAAACGGCCAGAACATGGGTGCGGCTCCCGTTTCGACGCAGGTTCAGGACGGCGCGATCAAGGTCGTCTTCCCGGAAGACTTTGCCAACGCCAAGCCAAAGTTCCCGGCCAACGGCTGACGCCGTTCGACATGTGCCCCGGGCCCGCAATGAGCGGGTCCGGACCAATGCGAACTCCGTGAAGCGGAAGAGGCCATGTTTTCCCCCATCATCATCATCGAAGCGATGATCAACGGCTTGCTGACCGGTGCGATCTACGCGCTTGTCGCCCTTGGTCTGACACTGGTCTACGGTGTGCTGCACATCATTAACTTTGCCCATGGGGCAACGCTTGCGGCTGCCATGTTTGCCGTCTGGGGCCTCAATGCCGGTTTCGGCATTGATCCTTACGTGGCAATCGTGATCGTCACGCCGGTGTTTTTCGCCCTCGGTTACGGTTTGCAGCGTTTCGTCATCGGCCCGGCCGCCCATGGCGATGACGGCAACATCCTGCTGATCACGCTTGGCCTTTCCATCCTGATCGAAAATGCGCTTCTGGCTTCCTTCGGTTCCGACACCCGTTCCATCCCGTCCGACTTCGCCTTTTCCGTCGTCGAGGCCGGTCCGTTCCTGCTGTCGAGCGCAAAACTTGTCGGAGCAGTCGGTTCGCTTGTCGTCGCCATCCTGTTCTGGCTGCTGATGACGCGCACCGATACCGGCAAGGCCATCCGCGCAGTTGCCCGTGAAAAGCTCGGCGCGCGGCTTGTCGGCATCAATGTCGGCCATGTCTATGCCGTCACTTTTGGCCTCGGCTGTGCGGCCCTTGGCGTTGCCGCCTGTCTGCTGATGCCGACCTTCTACGTCAACCCACGCATCGGCGGCGCCTTCGTCAACATCGCGTTTACGGTCGTCGTTCTCGGCGGCATGGGCTCCGTGCCGGGTGCCGTCGCCGGCGGCCTGATCATCGGTGTCGTGGAAAGCGTCAGCGGCCTGCTTCTCGGTGAAAGCCTCGGCCAGATCGGCATCTTCATCATCTTCATCCTGGTCCTGCTTCTGCGTCCGACCGGCCTGTTCGGAGCGAGGGTATGATGCGCGGATATTTCTGGATCATCGTTATTACACTGCTGATCGCCGCGACGCCGCTGCTGACCAGTTCCAACACCTTTTTCAACTTCACCGTCGTCGTGTTGATCATCGCGCTTGCTGCGCAGGGCTGGAACCTGCTCGGCGGCATCGGCGGCCAGACTTCCTTCGGTCACGCGATGTTTTTCGGCATTGGCGCCTATACGGCCTCGATGCTGCAGACACATCTCGGCGTGAATGCATGGATCGCCCTCATCGCGGCCATCGCGGCCGGGTCGCTCGCCGGCCTCATCGTCGGTTTCCTCAGTTTCCGCGCCGGCTTGCGGGGGTCCTATTTCGCGCTGGTGACGCTTGCCTTTGCCGAACTGCTGCGCGTGCTGGCCAATGCGTCTGAATGGACCGGTGGCGCCTCCGGCCTGCTCCTGAAGCTGGAGCCGAGCCTTGCCAACATGCAGTTTTCCAGCCGCCCGACCTTCATGCTCTTGGCGCTGGCCTTCGTGTTCATCAGCCTCGTCATCACCCAGCATATCGTCAACTCGCGCTTCGGAGCGCATCTGGTGGCGGTGCGGGAAAACGAGGATGCGGCCAAGGCGCTCGGTGTCGATGTTCTGACTGTCAAACTCAAGGCTATCAGCCTTTCCGGTGCCATGACGGCCGCCGCCGGCGTGCTCTATGTCCAGTATTTCCTCTATATCGATGCGGCGATCGCCTTCGGCATCTGGATCTCCATCGAAGCGCTGCTGGCCCCGATGGTCGGCGGACGTGGCCGGGTTCTTGGTCCCCTCATCGGCGCCTTCACCCTGCATGGTCTCGGTGAAATCACCAAGAGCTTTGCAGGCCGTGTTCCCGGCATCGATCTGATGGTTTTCGCCGTCGTGCTGATCATCGTCATCGCCTTCGCCTCGGCCGGCATTCTCGGTCTCCTCAAAAAACTGTCCGATCGTTTTGCCGCGAAGGGAGGTGCGTGATGTTACAGGTGAAAAACGTCACCATGCGTTTCGGCGGCCTTCTCGCCATCAGCGACGCGTCGCTCGATGTGCGGCAAGGCTCGATCACCGGGCTGATCGGCCCGAACGGCGCCGGCAAGACAACGCTGTTTGCCGTCATCGCCGGTTTTCTCAGGCCGACACAGGGACAGATCGCCCTGTTCGACAAGGACATTACCGGCGAGGAACCACACAGGCGCGCCGCCTCCGGCATTGCCCGCACGTTTCAGATCGTCCAGCCGTTTGCTGGCCTGAACGTGCAGGAAAACATCACTGTCGGCGCCTATCTGCGCCACACGAAACCGGCGGATGCGGTCGAAAAGGCACGTGAGGTCGCCCGGCAGGTGGGGCTGGAAAAGGATCTCGACAAATCCGCATCGAGCCTGACGGTCGCCGGCCGCAAGCGGCTGGAACTGGCCCGCGCGCTTGCCACCGAGCCAAAGATCCTGCTGCTGGACGAGGTTCTGGCCGGTCTCAACCCCTCGGAAATCCGCGACATCATTCCGGTGATCCGGTCCATCCGTGACAGCGGCGTGACGATCCTGATGATCGAGCATGTGATGCAGGCGGTGATGAACCTTTGCGAGCATGTCTATGTGCTGGCGCAGGGCAAGATGATCGCCGAAGGAACACCGGCCGCCGTCTGCAACGATCAGGCGGTGATCGAGGCCTATCTCGGCAAGGGTTCGGCGGAACGCCTGGCTCGCCAAAGCCAGGGAGAAAACCATGCTTGAAGTCAGGGGACTGCGCGCCGGTTATGGTGCGGTCGAAGTGTTGCGCGGCATCGACCTTTCGGTGGGCAGGGGCGAAATCGTCGCCGTGCTCGGCGCCAACGGCGTCGGCAAGACGACGCTGAACATGGCGCTGTCGGGCGTTTTGCCGGCCACTTCGGGCACGATCACCTTCGATGGCGTGGCACTTGGCGCTTCCGCCTCCATGGCGGTCGATGCCGGTCTGGTGCACGTGCCGGAAGGCCGCAAGATTTTTCCGAACATGAGCGTGCGCGAAAACCTCGAACTGGGCAGCTATCGTCGTGGCGCCAAAAATCGGGCGCGTAATCTCGAAAACGTCTTCGATACCTTTCCGCGCCTGCGTGAGCGTGCCGTGCAGGCCGCCGGCACGCTTTCGGGCGGCGAGCAGCAGATGCTGGCCATCGGTCGCGGCATGATGGCCGAACCGAAACTGCTCATCCTCGATGAACCGTCGCTCGGCCTGTCGCCGCTGCTGGTCGAGGAAATGTTTTCGCTGGTGCGCCGACTGAATGCCGATGGCCTGCCGATCATGCTGGTGGAGCAGAATGTCGTGCAGTCGCTGGAGATCGCGGCGCGCGCCTACATCATCGAAAACGGTACCGTCACGATGTCGGGAACCTCAGTGGAAATCTCAGCCAATCCGGAACTGAAACGGGCCTATCTCGGCCTCTAGGAGGGTTTCATGACCATGGTTACGCCCGCAATTCCTCGTGCGTCAGTTGTCAGCGGAGGCATCATCCCCGCTTCCGTGCTTCTGGCCGAACCGCGACCGCAATGGCTGATCGACTGGGCCCGTTTCGCAACGGATCTCGCTTTCGACGAGCTTTCCCCTGATCTCATCGCCCAGGCAAAACTGGTGATGCTGGATTGTATCGGCGCGATTGCCTGCGGCATGCGCGAACCGGAAATGCTGGCGCTCGCCGCACGTCTGTCGAGACGCGGCGGCGGCGAGATTGCCGCGATCGGTGCAGGTATCGGCCTTTGTTACGACGATGCCGCCTTCCTCAACGGCACCGCCGGCACGGTGCTGGAACTGGACGAAGGCAACCAGTTTGCGCGTGGCCATCCCGGCATGCATGTCCTGCCGGCGGCGCTCTCCATGGCGACCGCCGGGGGCAAGAGCGGCTGGGAACTGCTGCAGGCCTTCATTCTTGGTTACGAAGTGGCGGCACGAACTGGAGCCGCCTGCCGCCTGCGACCGACGGTGCACCCTCATGGTACATGGGGCACGATCGGCGCCGCTTTTGCCACAGCCCTTCTCGATGGCGCCGATGAGGCCGAGCTGATCGAAACGATCAATGTTTCGGCGACCTTGAGCGTCGGGGCCAGCCTGCGCGCCATGCTGGAAGGTGCCACCGTGCGCAACAGTTTTTGCGGTTTTTCCAACCGCAACGGCATGGCCGCCTGGGATCTTGTCGCCAGCGGTTTTACCGGCGAGATCAACTCCGTCGGCACGGTGTATGGCGGCATTCTCGCCGAGGGTTTTCGCCCGGACGTGATGACGGAACAACTCGGCACGCGCTTCGAGATCCAGCGCAACTACTTCAAACGCCACGCCGCCTGCCGCTACACGCATGCCACGCTCGACGTCGTGTGTTCGCTAATGGCGCAGCACGGCCGGATCGCGCCGGAAGCCATCAGCGCCATCGAGGTGGTGTCCTATGCCTCGGCGGCACAGCTGGATATCACCGAGCCTGCCAACATGCTGGCGGCAAAGTTTTCGCTGCCCTTTGCGATTGCCACCACCATCGTCAACGGCGAGGCCTCGGTTCCGGCCTTCCGGCAGGCGGCGGTCGAGAACGAAACCGTTCGCGCCCTCGCGGCAAAAATTTCCGTGGCGGAAAAGCCGGAATATACGGCGCTTCTGCCCGACAAACGACCGGCCCATGTCACCATCCGCCTTGCCGACGGCCAGACACTCACCGCCGAAACCATGACCAACCGTGGCGACGCCGTCGATCCCTATTCACCGCAAGAAGTCCGCGACAAATATTTCGAGCTGGTCGAGCCGGTCTGGGGCAGATCCCATGCCGCCCGCATTCTCGATGCCATCGAAACGATCGACACGGCTGAAAACCTGTCGGGCCTCAACGCCCTTCTGGCCCAGCCCGCGATCAAGGAAGCCTGAACATGACATTGAAATCCCTGCTTTCCCGTCCGGGCCCGATCGTTGCCCCCGGCATTTTCGACGCCCTGACGGGGTCCATCGCCACCGATGCCGGTTTCGACGCGCTTTATCTGTCGGGTGCGGCAATCGCCTATACGAGGCTTGGCCGTCCCGATATCGGCCTCGTGTCGATGTCGGAAGTGGCCGATGTGATCGAACTGGTGCGCCAGCGGATCGACACGCCTTTGATCGTCGATGCGGACAATGGTTACGGCAACGCACTGAATGTGCTTCGAACCGTCAGGACATTCGAGCGTGCCGGCGCCAGCGCCATCCAGCTCGAAGACCAGACCATGCCGAAACGTTGCGGCCACCTGCAGGACAAGTCACTGATTTCGGCCGAGGAAATGGCCGGCAAGATCAAGGCCGCCGTCGATGCCCGCCTGAGTGACGAAACGCTGATCATCGCGCGCACCGATGCCGTCGCCGTCGAAGGGTTTGAAAAGGCGATCGAACGCGCCTCGCTTTATGCCGATGCCGGCGCCGATATTCTTTTTGTCGAGGCGCCGCGCTCAAGGGATCAGCTGGAGGCCGTCTGCAAGGCGCTTTCCCCTCGCTTGCCGCTGCTCGCCAACATGGTCGAAGGCGGCGACACGCCGCTGATGACGGCGGAAGAACTGGGCACGCTCGGTTTCAAGATCGTCATCTTCCCAGGCGGCATCGTGCGCGCCATGGCCCGCACGGCGCAGGATTATTACCGCTCGCTGCGTGCCAACGGCACCAACGAGCCGTTCCGTGACCGCATGTTCCAGTTCAACGAACTTAACGAGTTGATCGGCACCCCGGCCATGCTGGCGGCCGGCCGCAATTACGAAAACTTTGCCCCTTCGACAGGCGCTTCGAACAAGGACGGCGCAGCATGACCAAGACACTCGATCCGGTAACACTGGCCATCCTCAACGGCCGTCTCGAACAGATCGCCGACGAGATGGATGCCACCCTTTACCGTTCCGCCTTCAACCCGATCATTGCCGAGGCCCGCGACGCCTGCCACGGCCTTTACCACGCGGAAACCGGCGCAACGCTGGTGCAGGGCACACGCGGCCTGCCGATCTTTGTCGGTGCCATGGCTTTTGCGGTGAAGGCCGTGATCGACAAGGTGGCGAAGGACGGCGACCTCAATCCCGGCGACACCTATCTCTTCAACGATCCTTATGCCGGCGGCACACATCTCAACGATTTTCGTCTCGTTCGCCCGGTGTTTCGCGGCGGAAAACTCTATTGCTGGATCGCCTCCGTCGGCCACTGGCTGGATATCGGCGGCAACGTGCCGGGCGGTTTCAACGCCAAGGCGACCGAGAGTTTTCAGGAAGGCGTACGCATTCCGCCCGTAAAGCTGTTTTCCAGGGGTGTCATCAACAACGATATCGTCGAAATTCTTTCCGCCAATTCGCGCGTACCGATGTCCAATTACGGTGACCTGAACGGCCAGTTGAATGCGCTGGATCTGGGTGAACGCCGGCTTTCGGAACTGCTGGACAGTTATGGCGACGACACGGTGGAAGCAGCTTTCGAGGCCTTTTCCGACCGCGCCGAGGCGATGATGCGCGAGGCCATCCGGGCGTTACCGGACGGCACCTATACATTCGAGGATTATCTCGACAATGACGGCATAACGCCCGACCGACTGACGATCGCGCTCGACCTGACCATCAAGGGCGACGAGATGGTGCTGGATTTTTCCCGCTCCTCCGGCCCTTGCGCCGGGCCGCTCAACATCGCCTATTCGACCGCGGCGGCATGCTGTTACGTGGCGCTGAAACACGTTTTCACCAGCGTTCCGGCCAATGCCGGCTGCCTGCGGCCGATCGAGTTCATCATTCCCGAAACCACGCTTCTGGGCGTAAAACCGCCGAAACCGGTCGGCGGTTATACCGAAACCATTCTGCGCGTCATCGGCACGGTGTTCGGCGCACTGGCCAAGGCCGATCCGGCCCGTGCCACCGCCGGCCCGTTCGGCACGATCAATGCACTCTCCATTGCCGGTTATCGCGATGACGGTTCGCGTTACGTGATGTTCTCCTTCTTTGGCGGTGGCCTTGGCGGCAACCCGGAAAGCGATGGCCTCAACCACGCCAATAACCCCATCTCCATGGCGACCATTCCGCCGGCGGAAATCATGGAAGCATCCTATCCGGTTCTCTTCACCCAATGGGCGCTGCGGCCGGATTCCGCCGGTGCCGGTTATCATCGCGGCGGTGTCGGCGCGATCTACGAAGTCGAGCCGATGACCGATGCCGACGTTTTTCTGCTCGGCGAACGTGGCGTCTATGCTCCCTTCGGTGTCGCCGGCGGCACCGAGGCGGCGCTCAACCGCTTTGTCTGGCAGGCGGATGACGGCGAGCACTCGCCGCCGCTCGCCTCCAAGGTTGCCGATGTGCGCGTAAAACCCGGCCAGCGTGTTCGCATCGAAGCGCCCGGCGGCGGCGGTTTTGGCAATCCGATGACACGGCCTGCGGAAAAGGTGGCGCGCGACGTGCGCCTCGGTTTCGTCAGCCGAGAAGCCGCGCGAGACGTCTACGGCGTTGCGACCGATACCGACGGCAATATCGATTTCGAGATGACCAGCCAGTTGCGTGAAGGAGTTGCCGCATGAACACCCATGTCAAACCAGAGGGCAACTCACCTGTCGGAACCTCAGTCGTCGGTGTCGATGTCGGCGGCACGTTTACCGATCTTTTCTATTATGACGCGGCGGCAGGACGTTTCCGCACCGCAAAGGTTTCATCCAACCGTGGTGACGAGGCAACCGGTTTTCTCGAAGGCCTGAAAACCTTCGGCCCGGTTGCCGATCTCGGCTCCATCGTGCACGGCACCACCGTCGGCACCAATGCGCTGCTGGAGCGCAAGGGCGCCCGCACGGCGCTGATCACCACGGCCGGTTTCCGCGATGTTCTGGAAATGCGGCGCCGCGACCGCCTCAACACCTGGGGCCTGTGGGGCGACTTTGTGCCGGTGATCGAACGCGACCTGCGTTTCGAGGTGAATGAACGCGTGCTGGCCGATGGCACCGTGCGACAGACGCTGGATGTGGAAGAGGTGCGCGCCGCTGCCCGCCGCGCGCTGGCATTAGGCGCGGAAGCGCTCGCCATCGTGTTCATCAATGCCTATGCCAATTCCGAAAACGAGATGCTGGCGCTTGAAGCCGCACAATCCGTCTGGCCGAACGACAATGTCGCCTGCTCCTCGCAAATTCTGCCGGAAATCCGCGAATTCGAGCGCACCTCCACCACCGCGCTCAATGCCTATCTGCAGCCGGTTGTCGGCGGTTATCTGCGCAAGCTGAGCGATGCCCTGAAGAGCGAAGCTTTTGGGGGCCGCTTTCACATCGTGCAGTCGAACGGCGGCGTGATGTCGACCGAAACGGCCCGCCGCCTGCCGGTGCGCACCGCGCTTTCCGGACCGGCGGCGGGTGTCATTGCCGCAGCCGCGATTTCCAAGGCGGCCGGTTTCCCCAACATCATCACCGGCGATCTCGGCGGCACGTCCTTCGACGTTTCGCTGGTGGTGGAAGGCGAAACCGCGCTTGCCGCACAGACGACGATCGATTTCGGCCTCGTCATCCGCACACCGATGATCGAGATCACCACGATCGGCGCCGGTGGCGGTTCGATCGCCCATGTCGATGCCGGCGGTCTGTTGCAGGTCGGCCCGGAAAGCGCCGGCTCGCGTCCCGGCCCGGTCGCCTACGGTCAGGGCAACACCCGCCCGACTTTGACCGACGCCAATATCGTTCTCGGTCGCATCAATGCCGAACGCCCGATCGGCGGCAAGCTGGCACGGCTGGATGTCGAGGCCGCGAGAAAAGCGATCGAGGAGCATGTGGCAAAACCCTGCGGCCTTAGCGTCATGGAAGCGGCGGAAGCCATCGTGAAAATCGCCGACGGACGCATGGCCGGCGCCATTCGTCTCGTCTCCATCGAACGCGGGCATGACCCGGCGAAATTCGTCGCCGTTCCCTTCGGCGGCGGCGGCGCGTTGCATGCCGGCGCTCTGATCAAGGATGTCGGCCTGCAGGCCGCACTTGTGCCGCGTTATCCCGGCGTCACCTCGGCGCTCGGCTGCGTCATCGCCGATATCCGCCACGATCAGGTGCAGACCGTCAACCTCACGGTCGAGGCACTTGATACCAACATGCTGGATCGCCGCATGGTCGAGGAAGCGGAAGCGGCTCGAAAAATCGTCGAGGAAGCTGGTCTGCCGATCGATGGCATCGATCTCGTGTTCGAACTCGACATGCATTATCTCGGCCAGACGCATACCGTCGCCGTGCCTTTGCCGGTGACGATCGAAAACGGCTCGACCGGTGTGACCCGAGCCATAGTACAGGCAGCGTTCGATGCCGCCTATCAGGCTTCGTTCAGCCGTCTCCTGCCGGGATTGCAGGCAAAGATCGTCAACCTGCGCACCTCCGCCATCGGTCGACGCCCGCATTTCAGCCTCGCCGCACTGGCACCCGAACCGGGCACGACCGTGGATCAGGCCAAACTCGGCAATAGACAAGTGTGGTTCGACGGCGGCTGGCACGATACGGCCATCTATGCCCGTCTGGACCTGCCGGTGGGTGCTGTCATCGATGGCCCGGCCATTCTCGAACAGCCGGATGCGACCGTGCTGGTCGATCCGGACCTGAGCGCCCGTGTCGATGAATTCGGCAATGTCATCATGGAGCGCAAGCCATGAGCGGCCATTCGATCCCCATTGAAAAGACCGGCCTGATCATGGTCGATCTCACCAATGATTTCCTGGCCCCGAACGGTGCCTATGGCCGCGCCGGTCAGGGTGCTGCGGAAATTGCCGCCCTGCCGGAGCGGATCAAGCCACTGGTGGACGTCCTTCGGCAGAAGGGTGGCTATATCATCTCGGCGCAGTTCACTTTGGTGCCGGCCAAGGGCGGGGAACCGATTATTTCGCCGCACCTGAAGGAATTACGCCCCTTTCTCGGCAAGGGCGATTTTGCGCCGGGCAGCTGGGGCAATGCGCTGGTCGACAGCCTCGGCCCCGCCGATCTGGTGGTGGAAAAGGTCGCCTATTCCTCCTTCTACATGACCCGGCTGGAATGGGTTTTGAGGAAATGCGGCATCGAGCGCCTGATCGTCGGCGGCATCGTCACCAATGGCGGCGTTGCCTCCACCGTGCGGGATGCGCATGTGCGCGATTTCGATACAACCGTGCTGTCGGACGGCTGTGCGGCCTTTTCTCCTTCCGTGCATGACACCGCGATTGAAGCGCTGAAACCGGTCGCCCGTATCGCGACCATCGAAACCATCTGCGCGGAACTTTCCGCGCAATAACGAAAAGACAAAGGAAGGAGAAGAGTGTGGCCAAGGTTCTGGTGATCGTCCCCTTTCCGATGGATGACGACAATCTTTCCAAACGCCGGGCGCAGCTGAATGCGGTGCGTCTCGGCGACGGTATCGATTTCGACTTCAAGCCGGTGCGCATCGCGCCCGCCAATTATGTCAGCCAGCAGGATTCCGTTCTCGCCGACATCGGCATTCTGGAGGCGGGGCTGCAGGCTGAGAAGGATGGTTATGATGCCGTCTGCATCGATACGATGAGCGATAGCGGCATGTCGGCCCTGCGCTCCGTGCTCGATATCCCGGTCATCGGTCCCGGCCGCCACGCCATGCTGGCGGCGCTGATGCTGGGCGAAAAGTTTTCCATCCTCGCCATGTGGGACCGCTGGCGGCATCTCTACACAAAAACACTGGCGGAGCTTGGCCTGAGCCACAAATGCGCCTCACTCAGATCCGCCGGGCTGCAGCCAAACAACCAGAGCCTGCTGGCCGGCAAGGAGGAGGAGTTTTTTCCAGCGCTCTACGAGGCGGCGATGAAATGTGTGGAAGTGGACGGTGCCGATGTGATCATCCTCGGTTCGACCACGATGCATGAGGCGCATGCCTATCTGGCCGAACGACTACCGGTGCCGATCATCAATCCCGGCCCGCTCACCTACCGGCTGGCCGATGCTGCCATCAAGCTGAAGCTCAGCCATGCGCGCAGTTCCTATCCCGCTCCCTCGCATATCGCGGCGGAAAAACTGGCCGCCATGGGCGACATCGCTGCGCGCCTTGCCGGAGGTTCGAAATGACCCGTATCCTGCTTCTCTCGCCCACCGATCTCGATCTGCCGGATGATGTTGTGGTCTCCGGCGTGCTGGATGCTGACACGAAGATCGAACACCGCCGCGTGGCCTATCCATCCTGCCCGCCGATCGGTGCGCATGACTGGGCGCTGGCCGACCTCGCTATTCTGACAGCCGGGCAGGATGCGCAGTCGGAAGGTTTTCAGGCCGTCTGCCTTGCCGATTTCGGTGATTATGGCGCAAACGCGCTGCGCTCCGTGCTGGATATCCCGGTCGTGACGGCAGGCCGATCCTCGATGTTATACGCATTGACGCTGGGCGAGCGCTTTTCGGTTGTCTCAACAGATCGCGACCGCGTGCGCGCGAAAAAACTCGTCCACGATTACGGGCTCGATACCCGCTGCGCAGGCATCGAGCCAGCCGAAACGGACATGGCTCGTAAGGATGGGCCGGAGATAATCATCCTAGCGGGCGAGGCTCGGCAGCGGATGCAACCGGCGGGATCGGCGACGCTGATCGATCCGGTCGCCGTCTCGTTGAAGATCGCTGAAAGCCTGATTGGGCTTGGCCTCACACATAGCCGCCACGCCTATCCCGCACCGCAGGTTCGAAAGGCGGAACTGATCGCGGCGCTGTCGATCTGAAACCCACCCACCGGCTTCATCTCACGGCCAGATGCGTCGCTCCGAAACATCGGTGCATCCAATTTAACAAATCGCTCATAAGTTGAATTTTGGCACTTGCCAAACCAAAATCAATTTAAGATACATTGTCACTTATGGTTGCATCCATAGACATTCAGCCCTGAACCTGCCGACAGGGCCTCTCGACGTTTCAAGCCTTTAATCGCATCGCATCGCATTGCATGGCGTCCGCTCGCATGTGGGGAGAGCGGCTGCGTCTGGGCATTTCAACAAGAGGGGGTACGATCATGGCTGGCCTGCCTGAAACCATCATGCCGTCCGAACAGCTGCGCCATAAGAAGGCGCGCCGGTGGCACTGTCTTATGCTTGCCGGCCTGTTCTTGCTGCCGGCGGCGACAGCATTTGGCGGGCCGGCGGATTATCCTTCGGCATCACTGCAACCCGGCCTGACGCCCGGCTGGAATGCCTATCCGAACCAGCTCGATATCGATGCACCGGAAGACGAGGCGCAAAGCGGTATAACCGAGGCGGGCACGCCCGTTATCAAACGCAACGAGGACGAATTTCCGGCGGAGGGGCGCAATGTCCTGCCCGATCTCGACAGCCTTCCCGGTCCGAACGGCGAACCGCAACCGTTCGATTACGATAATAGCGCGACTGCTCATGACGCCATTCGCGGCAAGAACACATGGATGTTCTGGGGCGAAGGCAACGAGATCTTCTGGAACTGGGTACAGCAAGCATGGTTATGGTCTGACGGATTTTCTCGTTCTGCTGGATTCCCGCGACCGTGGCATACCCTTGCCCAAGGATCGCACTCCCACTAAAGAAGAGATCGAAAAATCAGGCACGCGCTTCAAGCGAAGTGGCCTCACCAACCAACCGGGAATGGTGCCTCGCACGGCCGAAGACCAACGGATCCTGGGCCTCTTCATTGATCAGGCTGGACCGAATGTGCGCCTGCCGGGAACCGGTTCTGCCGATCCTTCCAAACCGGTACAGCAGCTTTTTCCGGTCGGTGATTACCCGCTTTACAAGGACACCCTCTCAAAACTGGCCGATGACGGGCTTGATCCGGCGATCTACGGTTATCCCAGCGGCATTCTGGGGCTGCGTCTGTTTCTCAACCCGGATTTTTTTGGCGACACTAAAGCGGCCGGCGATGCCCGCAAATACTGGAACGACAAGGTGATCGTTCCCGGTGACAACGCTTACTACGACCCCAAGAAATGGGTGAGCAAGGACCCGAAGCTGGTGCGCCCCTTCCGCGTCAGCATGTCCTGTGGCTTTTGCCATATTGCCCCGCATCCGCTGTTTCCGCCGACCGATGTAGAGCATCCGGAATGGAAAAACCTCTCGAGCACGATCGGCGGCCAGTATTGGAAACCCGAGACCACCTTCACCAACCTGCAGCGTGAGGACAGTTTCATCTACCAGTTCCTCGCCAGCCAGCAGCCCGGCACCATCGACACGTCGCTGGTCAGCACCGACCAGATCAACAATGCCAACACGATCACCGCGATTTTCGACCTGCCGGCACGCCTCGCACGCGCCGCGACCAACCTGCCGGAAGACCAGAGCTCATCCAATCTGCTGATCCCGCAGATCGAGGACCCGACACAGGGCACCAATCCGCGCCACACGCCACGCGTGTTGCTGGATGGAGCCGACAGCGTCGGTGTCTTCGGGGCGCTGTCACGCGTCTATCTCAATATCGGGGCCTATTCGGAAGAGTGGAAACGCCTGCACAACACCGTTATCGGTTTTCGCCCGCAAAAGCCTTTCGCGGTGGCGACCAATCTGAAAAACTCGGTCTACTGGCGCGCCACCGACAAATACCGCATTCCTTATCTCGCGGCGTTCTTCACCTATCCGAGCCCGAGCCGTGGTGAAAGCGTGACGCGGCCGATGCTGCTCGGCGACACGGCCGAAGGCAAATCGATCATCGAGATGGAGAAGGCGGAAGCGCTGAAAGGCCGTGGTGTCTTCGTGGAAAAATGCGCTATCTGCCACTCCAGCAAGCAGCCAGTGGGTTTTGACCTGAAATTCGGGCGCGGCGACCAAGTCTCGCGTTGGCTCAAGCAGGGCTCACCGCCTGCCCTCACCCTGCCGATGGATTTTGCCGCCTGGCCGGCATTCCTCAAGACGCAGGCCTATGGCGAATATGTCCGCCAGATTTCCGCTCTGGCCGGCCAGCCAGCGGCGGACGGCGATGCCTTTATCAAGGGCAATTTCCTTGCCAATGAAATCCGCATTCCGATCACCCTTGTCGGCACCAATTCCGGTCGCGCCCTGGGCACCAATGCCATGCGCGGGCAGATGTGGGACAATTTCTCCTCGGAAACCTATAAGGCCCTGCCCTCGGTCGGCGACATCCATTTCTTCAACCCGTTTTCCGGCAAGCCGACCGACCAATGGGGCAATAATGACAGCTTTACCGCCCCGGCCAACGGACCCGGTTATTATCGCCCGGCGTCGCTGATCAGCCTGTGGGCGACGGCACCCTATCTGCACAACAATGCGCTGGGCAAATATACGCACAACCCCTCCATCAAGGGCCGCCTCGAAGCCTTCGATGACGGGATCGACAAGATCCTCTGGCCGGAGAAACGCAAGTCGAGCACATTTCGCCTGCCGGGCGACCTGCGTGGCGACAAGGCGATCACGGTTGCCAGCGGCGATGCCGGTTTCATCTACCGCACCACGCAGGCCAGCTATATCGATTTTGCGCCGGGCTTCATCAAACCGCTGCTGACCGGCGTGGTTGGGCCGACATGGGTATCGTTCCTGACATGTGGACTGTGGGTGGCGCTGGCCGTCATCTTTGTCGCCTTCGCCCTGGTCGGACAGACCCGGCATGCGGGTTTCGTTTTCGCACTGGTGGCGGTGATCACCGCAGCTCTCTTGCGCGTGAGTGGCGTGGATACCATCTATCCGGCTCTGTGGCTTCTGCCCATCGGCGCGACGGTGATTGCGCTTCTCCTGTGGTTCGCCCTGCCCTGGCGGCTGGTCGGACGCATCGTTTTCGCCCTGCTGGCCATCGGCAGCCTTTATACCGCGCATCTCGCCAGCAATTTCGTTGATGGCAAATCCGGCAATCTGCGGGTCGGCCCGGTGCCGCAGGGCACCCCGGTCAACCTGTTGATGAACATGAACCCGCAGGCTTCTCTGCCGGTCATGTCGGGTGCCGTGTTCGGGCTGGTGCGGGGTATCCTGCTGGTTCAAAGGGACAACCTGACCGGAGACGCCGCCTGGAACGCGTTCCGCGACGAGGCAGCAGAACCCTTGATGCGCGCAAGCAAATCACCGGACTTCGTGCTCGATCGCGGTCACTGGTTCGCGGAAACACTGGGCGACGACGAAAAAACGCAGTTGAAGGCATTCCTCAAAACCCTCTGATCACGCCAATTCGAAGGTTGCACTGCCATGAACGAGCAATCATCGCCCGCCACTGTCGCGGAACTGCCCTCGCCCGTCGGCGCGGAGGAGACGCATTACGATTATATCGTAATCGGTTCCGGTGCCGGTGGTGGACCTCTGGCTGCCCGGCTGGCGCTGGCCGGCCAGAAGGTTTTGGTCATCGAGGCGGGATCGGATACCGCCACAGCCGGTCAGGAATACCCGGAGGAAACCTATACGATCCCCGCCTTTCACGCAGCGGCCACGGAAGACAAGGTAACGAGCTGGGACTTTTCCGTTCGCCATTACGGCAATGACAGCAAGCAGGCGGAGGATAACAAATACGATCCGGCCATGGACCCGTCCCGCAACGGCGGCATCGGCAAGGGCGGCATATTTTACCCGCGCGCCGCAGCGCTGGGTGGCTGCACCTCTCACCATGCAATGATCATCATCCGACCGAATGACTCCGACTGGGAGGACATCGCCGATCGAACCGGCGACCAGACCTGGCGTTCGGAACATATGCAGGGCTATTTTCCGAAGATCGAGAATTGTCTCTATTACGCTGTCTATCGGGGGTATTTCGGCAAGTTTCTGCGGCTGGTTCAATGGGTGGCCGCCAAGATCAACCCGGCCGTTCACCTTGACCCGAACGGCCATGGCCACAAGGGCTGGCAGCCGACCAGCTTCATCGATCCTCTGGTGATCGCCGCCATCGTGCGTGGCGACCGGGTTTTCCTGAAACTGCTGTTCGACGTGGTCTGGTCGGCACTTTCGGGCAGAAGCGCCTCCCGCGCCTTCAAGGAGGCGGCAACGCATCTGCAGATCCTGCAGTTTCTCGATCCCAATGCCCGCGCCAAATATGTGCCCAACCGCGCCCACCTTTCCCTGATCTCGATCGGAACGGATGGCAGCCGCCGCATCGGCCTGCGGGAATGGCTTCTGAAGGTGGCGAACGATCCGAAAAACGCCTTGACGCTGAAGACGGACACCCATGCCACTCGGCTGATTTTCGAGAAACAGGGCCGTTCGGATCCGCCGCGCGCCGTCGGTGTAGAGGTCGAACTGGGGGCGAACCTCTACAAGGCCAGCCGGGGGCAACGGGCCCCAACGGGCGAGAGGCGGCAATATTTCGCGAACAAGGAAGTCATCGTTTCCGGCGGCTCGTTCAATACGCCGCAATTGCTGATGCTGAGCGGCATAGGCGATGCCACCCACCTCAAGAAGATGGGTATCGACGGCCCACGCGATGCGGCGGGCGATCTCGTCTCGCCGGTCATCAACCTGCCGGGCGTCGGGCGCAATCTGCAGGATCGTTACGAAGTCAGCGTCGTGTCCGAACTGAAGCAGGATTTTTCGACGCTGAAGGATGCGACATTCCAGCCCGATCCATCCATTCCGCCGGGCGATCCCGACAAGACCAGCGATCCGCTTCTGAAAAAATGGCGCACGGATCACGGCGGGCTTTACGCCACCAATGGCGGCGCGCTTGCCTTCATGATGTCCTCCAACGTCAACACCCGCAAGCATGATCCCGATCTCTTCGTATTCGGTATTCCGGCGGCTTTCCGTGGGTATTACTGGGGCTGGTCGAAGGAATTGTTATGGCCCACCAAGGGGGCCGGCCGGGATCAGCGCGACCTGTGGAGCTGGGTCATCCTGAAGGCCTATACCGACAACAATCAGGGCCTTGTGCGGCTGCGCACGGCGGATCCGTTCGATGTGCCTGATATCGATTTCAACTCCTTTCCGCGCGGCGCAGACGACAAGGATGCCTATGCGCTGGTCGAAACGGTCGGTCATATTCGCGACACCAACCTGAAGATCAAGGGTCTCAGGAAAGAGATTCAACCGGGCAAGGATTTGACCACCGCAGAAGCTCTGAACGACTGGGTGCGGCAGCAGGCCTGGGGACATCATGCCTGCGGCACATGTCGCATGGGCCGCGATCCATGGCGGGCGAATGTGAAGAATTTGAAGGACGAAGGGGCCGTGCTGGACAGCAAGTTCCGCGTTCATGGCGTCGAGCGCCTGCGTGTGGTCGATGCTTCGGTCTTTCCGCGCATTCCCGGTTATTTCATCGTCACACCGGTTTTCATGATCGGCGAAAAAGCCGCCGATACCATCCTTGCAGACCATCCCACCTACCCGGAAAGCCTTGTGGCGCGTGAAGCTGCCGCTGTAAAGGAACGGCGCATTATCGCCGAGGTGCCCCTGAATGAACCTGCCGCAACCGCGGGCACACCAGAACCGGCTCTGCCACAAGACTGCATTGGTCTGGCGCTTTCAGGCGGCGGCATTCGCAGCGCCACCTATAGTCTCGGCGTTCTTCAGGCGCTTGCCAGGAATGGTGTGCTTAAAAGGATCGATTTTCTGTCCACCGTTTCGGGCGGCGGGTTTATCGGTGGTTTTCTCGGCCGGTTGTTTACACGACTGAAATTGGGCGAACGCAATCCACAAGACGACGTCGCAGAGACCCTGACCAATCAGACATCCTCTGAAGTCTGGTGGTTACGTCGCAATGCCGATTACCTCATCGGCGGTGGGCGGTCGGATTTCGAAACCGACATCGCCATCATTTCCCGAAACCTGACGACCATGCTGTTCTGCATTGCGGCTTTGGCCGTGACGGCCTTGAGTGCCCTGCGCTGGCTCGCCGATACCCTGTTCACCGTCCAGGCGATTGCGAGTGCGCCGGGCAAAGCCGGCGAGCCGATGGCGGACCAAGCAGCGGCGGCCATGGCGGTCGACGAATGCACCGCCTGCAATATCACGTCCGTCGATGTGCCGTCATGGATGCCGAACTGGCTCGGCCAGTGGATTCCCGTCGAGATACCGAACTGGGGCCTTGGCGGCATTGAGGTTTCTCCATGGTGGATCGCGTCCGTCGTCATTGCGCTTGCCTCGGTCATTCCGCTGGCGGTCGGTTACTGGCTGCTCGCCAATCCGGGTTCGCGCTGGCGTTATTCCCTTACAGGCACGCTCTCCTGGACGGCCCTGCTGGGCGCTGCCATCTTCGCGCTCACCCTCCCCTCCCTGCTTCTGCCTGCGGCGGTCGCCATCGTCGTGCTGCTGCTGGCATGGGTCCTGCAGGAAGTCCTGCGGTGGCGCAAACCGCCGGCACCGGCGGGAACGGATTATGTCGCGCTTTACCGCAACCGTCTGTCGCGGGCGCTCGGATCCTCGCTTTTCCTGCTGGGCGTTTCCGTCGTATTCGTTCTGCTCGACAGTTTTGCGCGGTATTTCTCCGACGACACCAGCATGCCTTTCATGGCTGCAACGGTTATTGCCGCGCCGCCATTTCTGCTGCTGCTGCGCAGCATCGTGACAAGGCTGCTGCCGCGCAGCACAACCGAGATTGCCAGCAGCCTGCCACCGACATTGCGGCAGCGCATCACCGTCAACGCCTTAAGTTTTGGTCTCGCCGCCATTTTCTTCATTGCCGTCGATGCCCTGGTCCATCACGCATTCAACCGGGATGGAACGATCGGGGCATGGCTTTTCGGCGCGGCGTTCTTCGTATCGCTGGCGATGGGCCACGCCTACAAGTTCGCCAACCTTTCCTCGCTGCAGCAGTCTTTCACTCAGAAGCTGACGCGGACCTTCCTCGGCGCGTCCAACAACAATCGCGTGCACCCGCTCGGCCCCGATGTGGCCGTGCCCGTGCAGGTTTCCGACAGCGGCGACGATATTTTCTTGACCGACTACCATCCCGAACGTCACGGTGGGCCGCTTCACCTCATCAATGTCTGCCTCAATGAAACGGTGGACTATCAATCCGGCCGCCAGTTGCGTGGCAACAAGGGGCTGGCCATGGCACTCGGCCCCTGCGGCATCAGTGTCGGCACGCGATATCACGCCCTGTGGAAACCCGAGCCTGAAAAACAGGCCGACGCCGCCACATCGACGACGAAAAAATGGGTCCGGCGAGACCACCGGGCGGTGGAAGCCATACCGGTATTCCCCGACCCGAATGCCTTCCACCCGTTTGAAAGTCGCAAAGGTCACAAGGTCGAGGTGGAGCAGTTGACGGTGGGTCGCTGGATGGCGATCTCGGCTGCGGCAAAATCGACCGGTGCCGGCCGTTATACCAGCTTGCCGATGGCACTGCTCCTCGGTCTTTTGAACATCCGTCTCGGTTATTGGTGGAACAGTGGTCTCAGTGCCGGTGACCGGCCCGGCCGCTATCCACCGGGTATCTGGCGAAAGATAAAAAGCTGGCCCGCATGGCTCTTCGCGGTTCAGGCCATCATCCTGAACGAATGGCGCGCGCGGTTCGAGGGTCCGAATGCAGAACGCTGGTATCTCAGCGATGACGGACATTTCGAAAATACCGGCGTCTACGAACTGATCCGCCGGCGTCTGCCGCTGATCATCGCGATAGACGCCGGCGCCGACCCAAAATACCAGATGGAGGATGTGGCCATCCTGATGCGGCAAGTGCGGCTCGACTTCGGCGCCGAGATCACCTGGCTTGATCCCGGCATTGCCATCCCCGGCGCGTCACCATGGGCCGGCCTGCAGAATGCCGCGCAGGCTTTACCAAACGCCATCAAGATCCCGGATTTTATTCAAGAGGTGATCAAGCAGCCTTTGGCCATCGGCAGTCTCGACAGCATAAAACGCAACGGACCTGTAACCGCGGCTTTCGCTCGCGTCTGCTTCAGGGATGCGCAGAAACAGGATTGCTGGCTTCTGTTCATCAAGGCGAACCTGGCCCCCAAGGTCCCGGCCGATGTCACCAACTATGCCGTGGTCAACGAGGCCTTTCCCAACCAATCGACGCTGGACCAGTTCTTCCAGGACGATCAGTGGGAAAGCTACCGTTCTCTGGGTGAATGTGCCGGCAACAGCGTTTTTGGATAGCGTATTTGCTGGTGCAATCGAGGCACGGCGACGGACCTTGGACACGGGGCGGCACCAGACGCCCCGGCGCGGATTTCGCGTCAGCCAAACCTTCGCGCAGCCAGGAGCCGGGAGCCGGGAGCCGGGAGCCGGGAGCCGGGAGCCGGGAGCCGGGAGCCGGGAGCCGGCATGTTTTTGTCCGCTGTTGCAAGCCTAAACTTGATCAAGTGTCCGTCGATGTCGCTTTCCCGCAGGCATGCGCCTGACGTTACTCCGGCAACCGCAGACCTATCGCATATGCAAAAGACCCGCCCAAACCCAACCCTCGCAGAGCCCCTCCTGTTTCTGCCCATCCTTGCGCGCACAAAAAGGTGGTGCCACTTAATGCGGCTGATCCGCCAAAGCTCAGTTGAGGCAAGCGCTTGCCACTGATCTTCTCCCCCTATGGAGGCGGCAGGCCAGAGGGGGACCATATGCGACAGCCCTGACACGCACCATGAGGAGGCCCGGATCGGAAGTGCGGTAATGAAGATCGGCATAGATGCTGAGTTTGAAGCTTGCGCCCGCATTCGTCTGCCGGCACCTCTCAGCTCCATACCGATTGGCGCGCACCATCGTGCGACGAGGTGAACGACAGGTTCAAAAACTTGACATCTGGAGGGGCGTCGGCGGCTCGGCAACGGAAGCGACCGATTGTCTTTTGCACGTCGCAACGCTGCCAGTTCACAATTCCAGCACCCGCTCCGCCGTCCAGAACAGGCCAATTGCCGCGATGATCACGGAAGCGGGGATGACCATATAGGGTCGGTACAGGTTGCGGCGCTGAAACCAGACGGCAAAGCCGAAATAGGCAATTGCGATAATGGCGAGTTGCGCCAGTTCGATGCCGATGTTGAAGCTGATCAGCGCCGGAATGATATCGGCGCGGGGAAGCTGCAGCTCCTGCAGCGCACCGGCGAACCTCAGACCGTGCAGCAGCCCGAAACAGAACACGACGACCGGCCGCCACGGCGACAGGTTTCGTGTGGCGATATTTTCGATTGCCAC
Organism: Neorhizobium huautlense; assembly: GCF_030811685.1. Classification (GTDB taxonomy): domain Bacteria; phylum Pseudomonadota; class Alphaproteobacteria; order Rhizobiales; family Rhizobiaceae; genus Neorhizobium; species Neorhizobium huautlense_A. The sequence goes on from NZ_JAUSRF010000001.1 coordinate 242,179, forward strand.
ATAGGCAACGGAAAGCGCGATCAGCGGTTCGACGATGTGGGAGGGCAGGCTGACGATGCCATACATGCTCAAACCCAAAGTCACCGAATGTGCCAGCGTGAATGCCGTGACCTGAACGAGAATCGGACGCCAATGCGGCGACAGAAGAAAGATGCCGAGCACGAAGAGGATGTGATCCAGCCCTTCCGGCAGGATATGCAGGAAACCAAGCTCTAGATATTGCAACATCAGGCCGGAAAGCGGCTGTTTTTCAACATTGCCGGTCATGGCGAAAGGCTTGCTCTCCTGATTGCCCTCCAGCCATTGCGTCTCGGATATGCCGCGCAGTTCGTCCACCACCACAAACCCATAGGTGCTGAAAACCAGCTCATAACGCCAGGATAACGTCTCGGCCTGAGCAGGAACGGGGCCGTTCGCGCGCAAAGTCACAAAGGCCGGAAGGGTGATGTCATCGGGGATGACCATCTCTGCGATGGCGGGTTCGACCTCGACCGCCTGCGGGCCGAAACGCAATTGCATATGCGGCGCCAGAACGGGCAGCAGCATTTGCAGCCGTGCGCGCGCCTGTGCCTCGGTCAGGTCGCGACTGAGCGGCAGGTTCCGTTCCCCCTCCAGCCGGTTGATCAGAATTGTCGGCGCCGTGGTAACCTCCACGGACCAGCGTTTATCGACGCCGAGCGTCAGGCGAACGCTGGTCGTACCGATCTCGTGCGCCAAGGCAGGAAGAGACGGCAACAGCCCCAACAACGCGATAAAAAAACAGATACACCAGTTACGTTTCGCCATTGCCTTCAATCCCCCAATCTCTCGAATGTCAGTGAAGCCCAGTCGCTTTCCCAATCCACATCTGAGAACCATCCGGCACGCCGCATATGCACGGAGCGGATCATCCAGACGCCCGCCTGCGGCAGGTGCATGCGCACCTTGCCTTCGGCATCCGATTGCATGACGATTCCGGCCTTCGGCCAGTCCCTGGAGATTGCCTCTACCTGCGCCCCGGAAAGCGGTTCGCCGTTAAACAGCAACTGCATGTCGAGTGTCGCCGTTTCGCCGGTCGGGTCCTCCAGCGGAACGATTTCGTACCGCAGCCCGATCGGTATTGTGACACGGTCATTTCGATATCTGCCGGCAAGGACAGCCTTGGCATTGCGATAAAACCGCTCGCGACCGGCGCGGTCCTGTTCGCCGCGTCTGGCACGCTCGGCGACAATCTCGCTCAATCCGTTCTGGATCAGATAGTCATCGAAGCGTTTTGCCGGGAGATCGACCTGCGAACCACCGCCTTCATAAACGATCAGTGCGGTCTCTTGCCCCTCAGCCTCGAACAGGCCGGCCGGATCGATATTGTCGGAGCCGGAGATGGGCTGCTCTTCTTCGCCCTGGAGAACCGTAAAACGCTTGATGAGGCTGGAGTGTCGCCGTACCGGGTCGCCGATAAAATTCTCGCCGACCCGCAGCCCCACGGAAACGACAGATCCGGGCTTCGGTCGAAACGAGGACGGCTCGATCCAGAAGTCATGAGCATCGGCCCGCCCGGCGACCAGCAACAGAAAAGCGCAGACCGGATACACTCGCGTCCATTGCCCTGACGCGCCGGTTCGGCAATGACCTGTCGCCATCTGCCTTACCGGACCGGAGAGGCAATGGTTTTGGACGCGAACCGCTCGCGCAACCAGCGCCAAAGCCAGATCGCCAGCCTGCGGATGAGCTCGACCAAAGCCCAGAAGACGACGGCAAGGACAACGACAAGCAGGATGACATAGGGCCAAATGCTGGCCGTCGGTGCCGGTGGTTCGGCCTGATCGGGCCATTGTTCGGCGAGATAAGGAAAGGTTTTCAGGAATGGCTTGTCGTTAACGTCAGCCCGTGGCCAATCCCCCTCGATGAACGAGATTTCCTGCAACAGGCAATCACCGGTCGCGCAGGCTTGCGCGACGACATCATCCTCCAGCTTGCGCCCGTTCGGAAAACCCGGCGGGAATTGCGTGCTGTAGATCATCACATCGGGCTGCGCGTCGTATTTTCGAAGCTGGAAAGTGAACTGCAGCAGATCGGCGATCCCCTTGGACCAGCTTTCACGTTTCTGGCGAAAGAACGTGTAGGTATCATCCAGAAACGCCTTGCGCTTGAGCAGCGCCGCCACCTGATCCTTGGGATCCAGATCGTTGAGGAAGCCGAAACGCGGCAACTGGCTGCGAAGCGAGCGCCCGACATGATCAATCCGCTTGCCGTTCTTGGATGTGGTGGCCCAGAGGATGAAATCGCGCTGGCCCGGCGGAAACGCGGTTTTCGGCACGCGAATGACCATGGCAATCGCGTTCTGCTTGAAGAAGCGCGGAAACACGAAGGGATCGTCACGAACGCCGGTATAACGAACGAACTTGCTCGTATCGATTTCCTTCGAGCTGAGTTCTTTCACGCTGGTGTCGTCATTCAGCCGGATCGAAATCGTCACATCGGGATGGATGAGGCGCGGTGTCTCGATCGTGCCGCCGTACCGCGCCAGATCATCCGGCTTTCCAAAGGTGACCGGCGTCGTGAAATCCATGTGTATCTGATAGAGATATTCGCTGAGATTGTAGGGTTTTGGTTTGCGCAGCGACCGACGGACATCGAAGGTCAGGATCATGTCCTCGCCATCCGGGTAAAAGAACAGATCGGTGATGTTCGCTTCGGGATCGGTCAGGTTGAGCGGATCGGCATGGTCGGACGCCGCCACAAGGGACGGCGCCAGAACAGTGGACACAACCATGAGCGGCATCAGCAGCCAACGACGCCAGACACACCAATAGCGGCAAAAAGACACGAATGCTGCGGACATAAGACCATCCCCCGAAAGCCCTTACCCATCTATTCCCATATATGCCAGATGTCTGCACTCGCCGTTTTCGCCTGCGCGCAACGGTACCGTGGTGGCTATAAGCACCAACGGCATTCGCAATCTATGATTGAATTTCACCTTATCATGACATTTGCCGAAGGCAACAAAAATCAATTGTTCCGCATTGGTTGGTTTCAATGGTACTGCCGATGCGCAATGCCATGGCCGAGATGGGTTGTCGGCTGACGGCAATGACAAAAAAAGCCGGCCCTGCCACCTGGATAAAACAGGTGGCAGGGCCGGCTCCAAAATCACGGCAAGGGAAGCCCCTTGCCGGAAAAGATCAACGGCGCTGGTTATAAACGTCCACGCAAACGGCGCCGAGAAGCACCAGCCCCTTGATGACTTGCTGGTAATCGATACCGATACCGAGGATGGACATGCCGTTGTTCATCACACCCATCAGGAACGCGCCGATGACCGCGCCCGTGACCTTGCCGACACCGCCATAAGCCGAGGCACCGCCGATGAAGCAGGCCGCGATGACGTCAAGCTCGAAGCCGGTACCGGCTTTCGGCGTGGCGCTGTTGAGGCGGGCTGCAACGACGAGGCCGGCAAGGGCTGCCAGAACGCCCATATTGACGAAGGTCCAGAACACCAGACGCGTGGTCTTGATGCCCGACAGTTCCGCTGCACGCGCATTGCCGCCGACGGCATAGATCTGCCGGCCGAGGATGGTGCGGTTGGTGAAGAAACCATAGGCGACGATCAGCACCGCCATGATGATCAGCACGTTGGGCAGGCCGCGATGCGAAGAGATCAGGTAGGCGACATAACCGACGGCTGCGAAGACCAGAATGTTCTTGGCCACGAAGAAACCGAAGGGTTCGCTTTCCACCTGGTGCATGAGACGACGCGAACGGCTGCGGAAATTCTGCCAGACGAGCAGGCAGGCCAGCACGATGCCGATCAGGAAGGAGGTGATGTAGATGCCGCCATCCGAGGAGATCAGTTCAGCGACGTAACCCGAGGACAGTTTCTGGAAGATCGGCGGAAACGGGCCGATGGCCTGGCTGCCGAGAATGGCGATCATGAAGCCACGGAAGACCAGCATGCCGGCCAGCGTGACGATGAAGGACGGTATCTTGAAATAGGCGACGAAATAGCCCTGGACACCACCGATCATGCCGCCGACCACAAGGCAGGCGATGATGGCAAGCCAGATATCAACACCCCAGCGCACCATCAACAGGCCAGCGAGACCGCCGATAAAGCCCGCCACCGAACCGACCGACAGGTCGATATGGCCGGTGACGATGACCATCAGCATGCCGAGCGCCATGATGACGATATACGAGTTCTGCAGGACGATATTGGTGACGTTGAGCGGCCTCAAGAGAATGCCGTCGGTGGCGATCTGGAAGAAGATGACGATGACGACAAGCGAAATCAGCATGCCGTAATCGCGAAGGTTTTCCTTCCAGAACCCGGTGCCCGCCTTCGGGGCGACCGCTGCTTCCTGTGGAGTGCTCATGGTTTACTTCTCCCTGCGGCGCATGATGGCGCGCATGATATTTTCCTGCGTTGCCTCTTCGCCGGCCACTTCGCCGACGAATTCGCCCTCGTGCATCACCATGATCCGGTCGCATGTGCCGATAAGCTCGGGCATTTCCGACGAGATCACGATGACGGCCTTCCCGGCATCCGCAAGTTCGTTGATGATGGAATAGATTTCGTATTTCGCGCCGACATCAATGCCGCGCGTCGGCTCATCCAGGATCAGGATATCCGGGCCGGTGAACAGCCATTTCGACAGCACCACCTTCTGCTGGTTGCCGCCGGAAAGCTTTCCGGTTTCCTGATAGACATTGTGGCTGCGGATGCGCATGCGCGCACGGAACTCCTGCGCCACCTTCATTTCCGAAATATCATCGATGACGCCGCGTGTGGAAACGCCGCCCAGATGCGCGAGCGAGACATTCTTGCGGATGTCTTCCGCCAGGATGAGGCCGAGCTGCTTGCGGTCTTCGGTGACGTAGGCAAGCCCCGCCTTGATGGCCTTGTGCACGTCGGATGTATCGACCGCCTTGCCATGCACCTTCACCGTGCCGGTGATATCGCGGCCATAGGCACGGCCGAACACGCTCATGGCGAATTCGGTGCGGCCTGCGCCCATGAGGCCGGAAATGCCGACCACTTCGCCGGCGCGCGCCTTCATGGACACGTTCTTGACCATCTGCCGGCTGGAATGCTGCGGATGATAGACGGACCAGTTTTCAACTTCGAAAATGACGTCGCCGATTTTTGGCGTGCGCGATGGATAACGGCTTTCGAGATCGCGGTCGACCATGCGCCGCACGATCTCGTCCTCATCGACGGCACCTTCATGACAATCGAGCGTGCCGACAGTACGGCCATCGCGCAGAACCGTGATGCGGTCTGCCACTTCGGTGATCTCGTTCAGCTTGTGGCTGATCATGATCGAGGTAATGCCGTTGCGACGGAACTCCTTGAGCAGTTCCAGAAGTGCGGCGCTGTCCGTCTCGTTGAGCGACGCGGTCGGTTCGTCGAGGATCAGCAGGCGCACGTCTTTCGACAGCGCCTTGGCGATTTCCACAAGCTGCTGCTTGCCGACGCCGAGATTGGTGATCAGCGTTTCCGGCACTTCACTGTGGAGACCCACCTTGGCGAGCAGCGCTTTCGTGCGGCGATAACGCTCGTCCTGATCGATGACGCCGAATTTCGATGGTGCACTGGCCAGAAAGATGTTTTCCGCGATCGACATCAGCGGAATGAGCGCAAGCTCCTGATGGATGATGATGATGCCGAGCTTTTCAGAATCGTTGATATCGCGAAAATGGCGTTCCTCGCCGCCGAAGAGGATCGACCCTTCATAGGAACCGGCCGGATAAACACCCGACAGAACCTTCATCAGAGTGGATTTACCGGCGCCGTTTTCGCCGACCAGCGCGTGAATTTCGCCTTCGTTGACGGTAAAGCTGACGTCCGAAAGCGCCTTGACGGCGCCGAAGCTTTTTGAAATTCCCCGCATTTCGAGGATAGGCGATTTTTCCGCCACGGACTGAACGGGATCAAGCATGAGAACTCCCAATATAAAGGAACCGCGCGGCGAATAACGCCGCGCGGCATTCGCGAATTACTTGATCTGTGCTTCGGTGTAATAACCGCTCTTGACCAGGACATCGACATTGGTCTTGTCGATGGCGACAGGCTTCAGGAGGTAGGACGGAACAACCTTGTTGCCGTTGTTGTAGGTCTTGGTGTCGTTGACCTCGGGCTCCTTGCCGCTCATGACGGCATCGACCATGTCGACGGTGACCTTTGCGAGGTCACGGGTGTCCTTGAAGATGGTCGAGTACTGTTCGCCGGCGATGATCGACTTGACCGAAGGAACTTCGGCGTCCTGGCCGGAAACGAACGGCATCGGCATGTCACCCGAACCGTAGCCGACGCCCTTCAGCGACGACAGGATGCCGATCGAGATGCCGTCATAGGGCGACAGAACAGCGTTCAGCTTCTTGTCGGAATAGGTCGAGGACAGGATGGCGTCCATGCGGGCCTGGGCGGTTGCAGGATCCCAGCGCAGGGTGGCGACCTTGTCCATGCCGGTCTGGCCGGAACCGACAACGAGCGTGCCCTTGTCGATCAGCGGCTGCAGAACGCTCATGGCGCCGTCATAGAAGAAGTAGGCGTTGTTATCGTCCGGCGAACCGCCAAACAGTTCGATGTTGAACGGACCGGCTTCGGTATCGGCCTTCAGTGCCTTTACCAGCGTGGTCGCCTGCAGAACGCCGACCTGGAAGTTGTCAAAGGTCGCGTAATAATCGACATTCGGCGTGTCGCGGATCAGGCGGTCATACGCGATGACCTTGATGCCGGCCGTGTGGGCCTGTGCCAGAACGTCCGAAAGCGTGGTGCCGTCGATCGAAGCGACGACCAGAACCTTGGCGCCCTTGGTGATCATGTTTTCGATCTGCGACAGCTGGTTCGGAATATCGTCCTCGGCATACTGCAGGTCGGTCGTGTAGCCGCGTTCCTGCAGAACCTTGATCATGTTGTCGCCGTCGGCGATCCAGCGTGCGGACGACTTGGTCGGCATGGCGACGCCGACGAGGCCCTTGTCGGCGGCAAATGCCGGTGCCGCAAAGGCGACGGCAGCAGCGATAGCCACCGTCGACAGATATTTGAATACGTTCATGACTACTCTCCCAAAAAAGCGTGCTCCCAACGAGCCGCTCAATCCTCTGGCTGGCAGTTTTATTCAACCGCCACCGATTGCAACCCTGCGGCGTTATTGCACCGCAAGTCTTCTAAGCTTGCCCATTGAAAGCCCCCGAAACCATCCTTGAATTTCGGGGGGATTTATCAATGGTTATCTCGCGGCAGACCGGCAGTCTGCGCGATACGCTGATATTTGACCGCCGGCTCGAGCACGGCGCCGGATTCCATCTGGCCGACAATGCCGCGCTGGATTTCCTGCCAGGGCGTCTGATGTTTCGGATACTGGTAACCGCCATCGGCCGCGAGCGCCTTGTGGCGGGCTTCCAGCTCTTCCGCCGAGATCAGGATATCGGCGGTGCCGCGACCGACATCGATGCGAACCCTGTCACCGGTACGCAGGATCGCGAGACCACCACCTGCCGCCGCTTCCGGCGAGGCGTTGAGAATGGACGGGCTGCCCGACGTGCCGGACTGGCGTCCGTCACCGATGCAGGGGAGCGATGAAACGCCCTGCTTCAGAAGGTAATCCGGGGCGCGCATGTTGACGACTTCGGCAGCGCCCGGATAACCGATCGGACCGGCGCCGCGCATGAACAGCACGGTATGCGCATCGATTTCGAGCGACGGATCGTCGATTCGGTGGTGGTAATCTTCCGGCCCATCGAACACGACCGCACGGCCTTCGAAAGCTTCCGGGTCCTGCGGATTGGAGAGGTAGCGATTGCGGAACTCTTCCGAAATCACGCTCTTCTTCATGATCGCCGAATTGAACAGGTTGCCGCGCAACACGCGGAAACCGGCATGGGCCTTCAGCGGATTGTCATAGGTGCGGATGACCTTGTCATCTTCGATGACGGCACCGCGACAGTTTTCGCCGATCGTCTTGCCGTTGACCGTCATCGCATCCTCATGGATGAGCCCTTTCGTCATCAGCTGGTTGACGACGGCCGGAACGCCACCGGCATGGTAATAGTCTTCGCCGAGATATTCGCCGGCTGGCTGCAGGTTGACCAGAAGCGGCACTTCCTCGCCGTATTTCTGCCAGTCGTCCACCGTGAGTTCCACGCCCATGTGGCGGGCAAGACCGTTCAGATGGATCGGCGCATTGGTGGAACCGCCGATCGCCGAATTGACGCGGATGGCGTTGATAAAGGCTTCCCTGGTCATGATATCGGAAGGCTTCAGATCTTCACGGACCATGTCGACGATGCGCAGGCCGGACAGGTAGGACACTTCCTGACGGTCGCGATACGGCGCCGGAATGGCGGCCGAACCCGGAAGCTGCATGCCGAGCGCTTCGGCCAGCGAGTTCATCGTCGTTGCCGTGCCCATCGTGTTGCAATAACCGGTGGAGGGCGCCGACGAGGCGACCAGCTTGACGAAACCGGCATAATCGATCTCGCCCTTGGCGAGCAGTTCGCGCGCCTTCCAGACGATGGTGCCCGAACCGGTACGCTCGCCACGGAACCAGCCGTTCAGCATCGGGCCGACGGACAAAGCAATGGCCGGGATGTTGACGGTGGCCGCCGCCATCAGACAGGCCGGCGTGGTCTTGTCGCAACCGATGGTCAAAACGACACCATCGAGCGGATAACCGTAGAGCACTTCGACGAGGCCGAGATAGGCAAGGTTACGGTCGAGTCCGGCAGTCGGACGTTTTCCCGTTTCCTGGATCGGATGAACCGGAAATTCGATGGCGATGCCGCCGGCTTCGCGAATGCCTTCACGCAGGCGATGCGCCAGTTCCAGATGGTGACGGTTGCACGGCGACAGATCGGAGCCGGTCTGGGCGATGCCGATGATCGGGCGATCCGACTGCAGTTCGGCCTGGCTGAGGCCAAAGTTCATGTAACGCTCGAGATAAAGCGCCGTCATGTCGACATTGTCGGGATTGTCGAACCAGGCGCGCGAGCGCAGCTTGCGGCCCTTTGCAGCTTCGACGATGGCTTTCGGGTCGTGATTGTCGGAATGGCTCATGATGCTGTTCTCGAATTGGAAGATGGTGCGGATCGAGTGTTCTTGCTCAATCCTCGAACGCTTCGACGGTGAGGCGACGGCCGAGCATGAAGGCATCGGCCACATGCACGAGCGGCGACAGATCGGCATCGATGGCGGATGCCGGGACGATCTCGACGAAACGCTCGTACAAGCGGCGATATTCGTGATCTTCCTCGACGATCTGCGCGGTGCCATCGACGATCAGGCGGCTGCCGCCATGAGTCATGACGATCAAACCTTCGTCCGTCTCGATGCGAATGTCCCAAGTCTGCGGACCGGTTTGACGCCAGTCGAACTCGGCGGTGACGGGAACTCCGCCTGCCGTTTCGAAGGCCAGGTTGGCGGCGATCGGCGCTGCCCGGTTGGCCGGGAAGGACAGATCGGCAGCCGTCAGATGAAAACTGTCAGGCATGATGCGGGTGACGATGGACAACGCGTTGATGCCGGGATCGAACACGCCGAGGCCACCCGGCTCCCAGATCCACGCCTGGCCCGGATGCCAGTGACGCACGTCTTCCTTCCACGATACGGCAACCGAGCGAATGGTGCGTTTCGCCAGCATGTCGCGCACCGGCTCGACCGCCGCGGCCGCACGGGAATGCCATGTCGCATAGAGACTGACGCCCTTCTCTCGCGCCAACCGTTCCAGCGCGAAAACTTCCGAGAGCGTCGCGCCCGGCGGTTTTTCCAGCATCAGGTGCTTGCCCGCTTCGATGGCGGCCCTGGCCTGCGCGAACCGGCCCTGCGGCGGCGTGCACAGCGAGACCGCATCGAGTTCGACACCCGATGCCAGCATGTCTGCGATGTCGCGGAAACAGTGGACACCGTCGAGCTGCGCATTGCGGCTGGCCACCGCCGTCAGTTCGATACCATCGGTGGCCGCGATCGCACCGAGATGCTGATCTCTTGCGATCTTGCCGAGCCCGACGATGCCGAGGCGAATATTGCTCATTGCAGTCTTCCTTAAAGCTTGCGGACGTCGACCGACGTCGCTTCAGCGACGGCCAAGCGGTTGACGAGAGGAAGCTTGAACGGCGCCGCCGAGATTTCGAAAACGTCGCCCGGTTCGGTCTTGATACCTTCGGAAAAGGACAGCGTTGCAGTTCCGAAGAAATGCACATGCAGATCGCCCGGCCGACGGAAGATATCGTACTTGAAATTGTGGTGTTCGAGATTGGCGATCGTGTGCGACATGTTCGCCTCTCCCGACAGGAAGGGCTTTTCGAACACGGTCTTGCCATCACGCACGATACGCGAGGTGCCTTCAACGTGGTCCGGCAGATCGCCGACAATCAGCTCGGGGCCGAGACCGGCCTGGCGCAGTTTTGAATGCGCGAGCCAGAGGTAATTGCCCTTTTCGGTGACATGGTCTGAAAACTCGTTGGCGAGGCAGAAACCGACGCGATAGGTGATGCCGTCATCGCCGATCAGATAGACGCCGGCCAGTTCCGGTTCTTCGCCGCCATCAAGCGCGAAGGCGGGAGACTGCAGGTCCTCCCCGGTGGCGCGCAGCTGCGAACCATCACCCTTGTAGAACCATTCCGGCTGAACGCCTTCCTGGCCCGGCTTCGGTTTGCCGCCTTCGACGCCCATCAGGAACATGCGCATGGAATCGGTCGGCTTTTCCGCCGATTGCGCCGCCTTGTGCATCTTGTCGCGACCGTCTGCCGAACCGAGATGGGTGAGGCCGGTGCCGGCAACGATGAAATGCGCCGGATCCGGGTGAGTTATAGGAAGAAGGATACGCTTTTCCGCAGCCGCTTTTTCAAGATCGACAACATCACCGAGACCGGCTTCGCTGATCTGTTCGGCAAGCGACCTGCCGGCCGCGATGGCCTGCTTTGCCAGTTCGTATGTGGCATGTACGCCATTGACGACACGGGCATCGCCTTCACCATCCCATGCAACGACGCGCACGGCGCCGGCCGCATCCGCAACCTGAAGAATTCGCAGCATCAACCCATCATCCTGAATGTTTCTCTCCCACCCGACGCCTCCTCAGGGCCGGACATTTTTCGACGCCTGCGCCAAAGTGACGCTCCGTCGATAAATATGACTATTGGATGAGGGAGCGCATTGTCAAGAAGCCAGAACCGCCAAGCGAAATCCATCAACACCAAGGCATTGCCTAAATTTTAAGCGATTTAAACCGTTTGTATCTTGAGAATTGCTGTCGAGACCTGAAAAACATCAAAATACGACAAAGTTTCCGCTTGCAAAAGTATGACTATATGATCAGTTAGCGATGCACTTGCTACTTTCATCTCTGGGAGGATTTAAGATGAGAACAGCATTCGCGGCGCTTGGCGTCGCATTCACACTTTCCGCTATGACCGGTTTGGCAACCAGCGTTTCCGCAGCCTCGCTGACGGTCGGTTTCTCGCAGATCGGCTCCGAATCGGGCTGGCGTGCGGCCGAAACCACCGTCACCAAACAGGAGGCGGAAAAACGCGGCATCGACCTGAAATTCGCCGATGCGCAGCAGAAGCAGGAAAACCAGATCAAGGCGATCCGCGGCTTCATCGCGCAGGGCGTCGATGCGATCCTGATCGCACCGGTAGTCGCCACCGGCTGGGATGCCGTGCTGAAGGAAGCCAAGGAAGAAAATATCCCTGTGATCCTGCTCGACCGCGAGATCGAGTCGCCGAAGGATCTCTACCTCACCGCCGTGACCTCCGATCAGGTCCACGAAGGCAAGGTTGCCGGCGACTGGCTGGTAAAGGATATCGGCTCCAAGGACTGCAAGGTCGTGGAACTGCAGGGCACGACCGGTTCTTCTCCGGCCATCAACCGCAAGAAGGGCTTTGAGGAAGCGATCAAGGCTGCTTCCAACATCAAGATCGTGCGTTCGCAGACCGGTGACTTCACCCGCACAAAGGGCAAGGAAGTCATGGAAAGCTTCATCAAGGCGGAAGGCGGCGGCAAGGATATCTGTGCCGTTTACGCCCACAATGACGACATGGCCGTTGGCGCCATCCAGGCGATCAAGGAAGCGGGCCTGAAGCCCGGTACCGACATCAAGATCGTCTCGATCGACGCCGTGCCGGACATTTTCCAGGCCATGGCGAAGGGTGAGGCCAACGCCACCGTGGAACTGACCCCGAACATGGCCGGCCCGGCCTTCGATGCGCTGGAAGCGTATCTGAAGGACAAAAAGGAGCCGCCGAAGTGGATCCAGACCGAGTCCAAGCTCTTCACTGCGAACGACGACCCGATGAAGGTGTACGAGTCCAAGAAGGGTCTCGGCTACTGATCCCTACCCTCAAGGCTTGATGAGCAGGCATCCTGACCGATGCCCGCATCACTGACGCAGAACGAGCGGCGCGTTGAACACGTGCCGCTCGCCCAAAAACCATGCGGACAGGTGAGCATGTCAGATTCCCAAAACATTCTGGAGGCCGATTGCGTGCTGGAAGCCCGCTCGATCACCAAGAGCTTTCTCGGCAATATCGCACTCGACACTGTCGATTTTTCGCTGCAGCGCGGAGAGATCCATGCGCTTTTGGGCGAAAACGGCGCCGGCAAATCGACGCTGATCAAGATCCTGACCGGCGTCTACAGCCGTGACAGCGGCACGATCCGGCTGGATGGCGAAGAGGTCTCGCCTGCCAATGTCGGCGAGGCGCAGGCGCTCGGCATCGGCACCGTCTATCAGGAGGTCAATCTTCTGGAAAACCTGACGGTGGCGGAAAACCTGTTTCTGGGCCGCCAGCCGCGCCGTTTCGGTCTCACCGACCGTCGCGAAATGCGCCGGCGCTCACGCGAACTTCTCGCTCGGTACGGGCTGGATATCGATGTCGATGCGCTGCTCTCCACCTATTCCGTCGCCATTCGCCAGATCATCGCCATTGCCCGCGCCGTCGATCTGTCCGGCAAGGTTCTGGTGCTGGACGAACCAACCGCGAGCCTCGATGCGCAGGAAGTCGAAGTGCTGTTTTCCGTGCTGCGCAAGCTGAAGGCAGAAGGGCTCGGCATCATTCTCATCACCCATTTTCTCAATCAGGTTTATGCCGTCTGCGACCGCGTGACCGTGCTGCGCAACGGCAAGCTGGTCGGCAACCGCGCCCTTGACGGTCTGCCGCGCATGGACCTGATCTCGATGATGCTCGGCCGCGAGTTGCAGCATGTCACGCGCGACCATCAGGCCACCGAAGGCGATGTGCCGGTGGGTGATGCAGCGATCAGCTTCAACGATTACGGCAAGCGCGGCAGTGTTTCCCCCTTCGATCTCGCGATCCGCCCCGGCGAGGTGGTCGGCATTGCCGGCCTGCTCGGTTCGGGCCGCAGCGAGACGGCTTTCCTCCTGTTCGGCATAGACCGCGCCGACAGCGGCACGGCGACGGTGGATGGCAGTGAGATCGCGCTGACCTCGCCGGAAGCGGCGATTGCGCAAGGGTTCGGTTTCTGTCCCGAGGAGCGCAAGAGCGACGGCATTATCGGCGATTTTTCCGTGGCCGAAAACATCGCGCTGGCGCTTCAGGCGCGGCAGGGATGGGCGAAACCGATTTCCTCGCGGCAAAAACAGGCGCTGGCGGAGGATTTCATTCGTTCGCTGGACATCCGCCCCGCCGACCCTGACCGACCGATCAAATTCCTGTCCGGCGGCAACCAGCAGAAGGCCATTCTGGCCCGCTGGCTCGCCACCAATCCGCGCCTGCTGATCCTTGATGAACCGACGCGCGGCATCGATATCGGCGCGCATGCGGAAATTCTGAAAATGATCGAGAAGCTCTGCGGCGACGGCATGTCGCTTGTCGTCATCTCCTCGGAACTCGAGGAACTGACGGCGATCGCCCATCGCGTCATTGTTTTGTCCGATCGCAAGCACATTGCCGAGCTTTCCGGCGCGGACGTCACCGCCGACAATATCATGCATGCCATTGCTGCCCCCAACCGGACGGAGGCCGCATGAAAAACGCCATCACCCGCCGCCTGCGCCGCCTTGCCCCGCAACTGATTGCGCTCGTCGTCATTCTGGCGATGATCACCGCCGTTGCACCGGGCTTCCTCAACCTCTCCATCGCCAATGGCCGCATCTATGGCAGCCTGATCGACGTTTTAGTCCGCGCAGCCCCCGTGGCGTTGCTCACCATCGGCATGACGCTGGTCATCGCCACGCGCGGTATCGATCTGTCGATCGGCGCCGTCATCGCCATCTGCGGCGCGGTGGCGGCCAGTCTGGTGACGCAGGGTTACAGCCTGCCGGTCGTCATTCTCGTCTCACTTGGTGTCGGCCTGATCTGCGGGTTGTGGAATGGCATGCTGGTGGCACTGCTGGATATCCAGCCGATCATCGCCACGCTGATCCTGATGGTGGCGGGACGCGGCATCGCCCAGTTGATCACCGAGGGCGCCATCCTCACTTTCAACAACGATACATTCGCGGCGCTCGGCTCCGGCTCCTTTGCCGGGGTCCCGCTGCCGATCCTGATCTGGGTGGCGATGGCGCTGATCGTAGGCCTTCTGGTGCGGCGCTCGGCGCTCGGTTTTCTGATCGAGGCGACCGGCATCAACCGACGCGCGGCAACCCTTGCCGGCGTGCGGGCAAAATTCCTGATCTTTTTCGTCTATGCCATTTCCGGCATGATGGCAGCGGTCGCCGGCCTGATCGTCACCGCCGACATTCGTGGCGCCGATGCCAACAATGCCGGCCTCTGGTTGGAACTCGATGCCATCCTGGCGGTCGTGATCGGCGGTACTTCGCTCAATGGCGGACGGTTTTCCATCGCCGCCTCGCTCTTGGGCGCGCTGATCATCCAGTCGATCAATACTGGCATTCTGGTTTCGGGCTTTCCGCCGGAATTCAACCTGATCATCAAGGCGGTGATCATCGTCATCGTATTGACCCTGCAATCACCGGCGCTTTTGACGCTGACGGCTTTCCTGCGATTCTGGCGCAAACGGCCGGAGCTCGTCGCGCCGACCAAACGCTCGGAAGTCAATGATGCCAATGTGAAGGGGAACATCCGATGATCCACAGCCGCAACCTTCCCTTCGTCACCACGCTTGCCATTTTCGTTATCGCCTATGCGCTCTGCGCCCTGCAGTTTCCGGCCATGCTGTCGACGCGGGTGATCGGCAACCTACTGGTCGACAACGCCTTTCTCGGCATCGCAGCGGTCGGCATGACATTCGTCATCCTGTCGGGCGGCATCGATCTTTCGATCGGTTCGGTGATCGCCTTTACCAGCGTCTTCGTCGCTGTCACCGTCGGCTCTTTCGGCCTGCACCCTCTGACGGCTTTTGCGGTGGTATTGGTCATCTCAACGGCATTCGGCAGCGCCATGGGCGCGATGATCCGTTATCTGCAGATCCCGCCATTCGTGGTGACGCTGGCCGGCATGTTTCTGGCGCGCGGTGCTGCCTATCTGATCTCGACGGCATCGGTGCCGATTTCGCATCCTTTCATCGACACTATCCAGGGGTTCTATTTCCGTTTCCCCGGCGGCGGCCGGCTGACAGCCATGTCGATGCTGATGATCGCAGTCTTCGTGGTGGGCGGCATCATCGCGTCACGCACGAAGTTCGGTGCCAATGTCTATGCGCTCGGCGGCAATCCGCAATCGGCGGAACTGATGGGTGTGCCGGTGGGCCGCACCACGATCGGCATCTATGCGACTTCCGGCTTTCTCTCCGGCCTCGCCGGTATCGCCTATACCCTCTACACCTCCTCCGGTTATTCGCTGGCAACTGTCGGCGTCGAACTCGATGCAATTGCGGCTGTCGTGATCGGCGGCACGTTGCTTACCGGCGGCACAGGGCTGATTGCCGGCACGTTCGTCGGCATTCTCATCCAGGGACTGATCCAGACCTACATCGTCTTCGACGGCACATTGTCATCGTGGTGGACGAAAATCGTCATCGGCGTACTGCTCTTCGTGTTCATCGTGTTGCAGCGCGGCATCATCTGGTATTCAAACAGGCGCATCGACATAGCGCGCCTGAAGGGGGCTTGAATTGGGATTGCTGGAAACGACGATCAGCGGACGCAAACGCCGAAGCAGCCACGCGCATGTGGTTGCCGAACTCGGCAGCGCCATCGTTTCCGGCGAGCTTGCGGAAGGCTCGATCCTGCCCGGAGACAACGAGCTTTCAGCACGCTTCGGCGTATCGCGCACCGTGCTGCGCGAGGCGATGAAGACGCTGACGGCCAAACGCCTGATTGAACCGAAAGCGCGTGTCGGCACCCGCGTTTTGCCCCGCGACAGCTGGAATTTCTTCGATCCAGACGTGCTGGGCTGGCGCTGTGAAGCGGGCATCGACCATGCCTTCATCGATTACATCGCCGAAATGCGCAATGCGCTGGAGCCGGCAGCAGCGGCCGCTGCCGCCGTGCGCGCGACCAGCGACGATATCGTCGCACTTTATGCCATTGCCGCCCGCTTCGACGATCTGTCGCACACGCCGGAAACCATCGCCAAGGTGGATCTCGACTTTCATCTTGCGGTCGCGCGCATGTCCGGAAACCCGTTCATGCGCTCTGCCAGTGCGCTGATCGAAGCGGCACTGGCAATCTCCTTCCAGCTGTCGTCGCCGGCGGCATCGCCGGAAAAGATCGATGAGGTGGCGAGCAACCACCTGCGTATCGCGCATGCGATCGCCTCGCGCGATCCGGCCAAGGCGATCGCCGCCATGCAACATGTCATCGATGTCGGCAAGAGCCGCATTCTCGGTTCGATGGAGCGCACGCCGGACCTGGAAAACGTGGCAACCTGACGGCTTTGCCATCCCTGCTTGACCGCCAACGAGAAGTCTCTATCTGGGCGGCATGAACACTGAAGCAAACCGCCCGGACAGCTCGACCCGTTCCCGCCATCTGCGGGAAAAACTGCAGCGTATAGAAAGCGGCAGGGACGACTGGGCATTGCGCTGGCAGGCATTGCTGGCGATCGTCGATCTCGCCATCCTCGCTTTTTTCCTGCTCGGTCCCTATCTGCGGTCCGGCCCAAGCTACCTGATCATCGACTACATGATCGCGGTCTGGATTGCCGGCGAACTAATGGCGCGGGCAATTGCAGCCCCTTCGCTCCTGACCTTCGCCAAACGGCCGATGACCTGGATCGACCTGTTCATTCTGGCGACGCTGCTGTTTCCGGAGGCGCTGTTCAACTTCGCCTTCCTGCGGATCATGCGGCTTTGGTCGATCAGCAACAGCACATTGTTCCGGGTTATCCTGATCCGCGCCGGCTGCGGCCAGATGCAGGATGTCATCCGCGCGGTGATCAATTTTCTGGTGTTTCTCTTCGTCATCACCGGCTTTGTCTATACCAGCTTCTTTTACGACCTGCCGGGCGGCGAAGGTTTTGTCGATGCGCTGTATTTTACCGTGGCGACGGTTACCACGACCGGTTTCGGGGATATCACCCTGCCCGGCACGGTGGGCAAGTTGACCTCGGTCGTGACGATGATCATCGGCATTTCACTGTTCGTGCGTCTGGCGCAGGCAATCGTGCGGCCCTACAAGGTGCGCTTCCCCTGCCCGCAATGCGGCCTGCAGCGTCATGATGCCGATGCCGTGCATTGCAAGGCCTGCGGACATGTTCTCAACATTCCGGACGAAGGAATGTGAAGGAACGGGAAACAGACGATGCAACATCAACCATAGTCCGGATAGAATTGTCGAATGAGCAGATTCAACGAGATTGAGATCGCACTGGTCGAACGGCTGCGCGTCCTCAAGGCCGCTCCCGAAAAAACGATCAATCTTCTCGACATATCCGGCCCTTTGCAGGTTTCTGGATACGCGCAAGACGAGATTCTGGAGGTGCTTTCGGCACTGGCGCAGGATGGCATCCTCGTTTTCGCTCCGGGCGACAGGGTTCGCATCCTCAAGCCGCTGCCCGATTGACAACGACTTGCTTAGAACAAAAGAAAATACTTGAATTCGCTGCTTGCTGCCTCACCTAAACAGGTTCGCTCCCCATCGAGCGTGCGTAAATCGAGTAGCAAGCAGGAAACGTGCAGTGCAGACAGCCCGAAAGACCGCCGCAAACCCCACCATTCTCCTGCTGGAAGACGATCTGCTTCTGGCGATGGACATGGAAGAGTTTCTGGCAAGTCGCGGATACGATGTCGTTGGCCCTTTCGGACGGGTGGAAGATGCACTGGACGCGCTGGAGACAACCAGGGTCGATGGCGCCGTCCTTGATCTCAATCTGCACGGAGAATTGTCCTTCCCGGTCATCGAGCGTCTGCGCTGTCGCAATGTCCCGATGATCGTCTGCAGCGGTTATGCCGAACTTCCCGAACTGAAACAGAAACTGGCGGGATTGCCGCTGATGCCCAAGCCGTGGAGCCCGCAAAAGCTTGGCCGTTTGCTGTCCGAGGTTTTCGAAGCTGCGGAACGCTAGATCGTTCAGCCGTTCATGACGCAGCGATCGGTGTCCGGGTGCAGAATATAGTTTTGAATGCAACAACACCGCATCAAGCCGAAACATAGATGATTAATGACATCAAATCATAATTGAAATAATAAAGCCCTCTTAAAATCCACAGCATGAATCGCGGCGCGTGATTCACAGCTTTGAAATTAGTTTTGTCTATATTTGCGACAAACAATATTCATGATTGTACTTAGGGGGTCGCAGTTCGAAACACTAATCTTCCGGTTGCGAAAATATTTATTTTCGTACCATACCGGACGGAGGTGGGTTGCGCTGGATCAATATTCTGGAGATCAGACATGCCTCTTTCTCTTTCGTCCGATGCCGCGCGCGTGCTTGAGGCCATGAACCGGTCGCAGGCCGTCATCGAATTTGATCCCAGCGGACGCGTTCTGGCGGCAAACGGCAATTTCTGCGCGGCCATGGGCTATGACGCAGCAGAAATCATCGGCCAGCATCACAAACTCTTCGTGCCGCCGGAAGAGGCCGCAAGCGAGGACTACAAGCAGTTCTGGGCCAGACTTGGCCGTGGCGAGTTCGACCGCCGCCAGTACAAGCGCATCGGCAAGGGTGGCCGTGAAGTCTGGATCGAAGCGTCCTACAATCCGGTCTTTCGTGGCGGCAAGGTCTACAAAGTGGTGAAATTCGCCACCGACATTACCGAAGCGAAGCTGAAGGCAGCCGACGATGCCGGCAAGATTGCCGCCGTATCCCGCGCCCAGGCGATGATCGAGTTCACGCCGGAAGGCATCATCCTCAATGCCAACGAAAATTTCCTACAGACCGTCGGTTACGACCTGAGCGAGATCATCGGAAAACACCACTCGATGTTCTGCGACAAGGCCTATGCCCAGACCGAGGACTACAGGACCCTGTGGAACAGCCTGCAGGCCGGCGAGTTTTCGGCAGCCGAATTTACCCGCGTCGGCAAGGGCGGCCGTATCGTTCACATCCAGGCGTCCTACAATCCGATCTTCGACATGAACGGCAGGGTTTTCAAGGTCGTGAAATTCGCGACCGACATTACCGGCCGGGTCGACAATGTCGAGGTGCTGGCAGACAGCCTGAACCATCTGGCAGCCGGCGACCTCACCAGCAGCATCGACAAGCCCTTCATTCCGTCACTGGAACGCCTGCGTGTCGATTTCAACCGCACGGTGGAACGTCTGCGTGACGCCATGACGACGGTTGCCCGCAATGCCAGCGGCATTGCCGCCGCATCCTCGGAAGTGCGCAGCGCCTCCAACGACCTTTCCAAGCGCACCGACGAGCAGGCCGCCTCCGTCGAAGAAACGGCCGCAGCGCTCGAGGAAATCACCACGACCGTGGCCGATAGCAGCCGCCGCGCTCACGAAGCCGGGCAGCTTGTCGAGACCACCCGCAGCCATGCCGAACAATCCGGCATCGTGGTCCGCGAGGCGATCTCTGCCATGGGCGCGATCGAAAATTCTTCGCGCGAGATTTCCAACATCATCAGCGTGATCGACGAGATTGCCTTCCAGACAAATCTTCTGGCGCTCAATGCCGGCGTGGAAGCGGCACGTGCAGGCGAGGCCGGCAAGGGCTTTGCTGTCGTGGCGCAGGAAGTTCGCGAGCTTGCCCAGCGGTCTGCCAAAGCCGCAAAGGAAATCAAGGCACTGATCACCGCCTCCGCCGCACAGGTGAAGGAAGGCGTGACGCTGGTGGACCGCACCGGCGCGGCGCTCGACCAGATCGTCGCCCAGGTCCAGCAGATCAGCGGCAATGTCGCGGCAATCGTCGAAAGCGCCCGCGAACAGTCGAACGGACTTGCCGAGATCAACAAGGCGGTCAACACGATCGACCAGGGCACCCAGCAGAACGCTGCGATGGTGGAACAGTCGAATGCAGCAGCACAGGCGCTGGCAGGCGAGGCGGAAGAACTGTTCAAGCTGATTGCCCAGTTCAATGTCGGCCATGCCGTGCATGCACAGCAGCAGGTTCTGGAAGCATCGTTCAGCCGCCCGGCACAGCCGGCCTTGAAGGTTGCGACAAAGCCGGTTCCGCGGCCGGCCCCGCAGCTGGCACCAAAACGTGCCCCCGCTCCGGCATTCCATGGCAATGCTGCCCTCGCTCAAGACAATTGGGAAGAGTTTTGATCGCAAACTATCAAATGTGAATGACGGGCGTGGGTAAACCTGCGCCCTTTCGCATGTGTGCATCCGGTTTTGAAATCTGGACATGAACGGAAATCGCGCTCGGGCGTTTACATCGTAGGCTCCATGCCTATGTTGCCGTGACAGGATCGAAAAGTTTGATATTTGCCAAATTCTCGATCAGAGCCGAACCCAGTCAGTACCGGAGTGTCCATGTGAATCGGCCGGATCTCGATAGTTGCGCGCAGGAACCGATCCATGTCCCCGGCGCCATCCAACCGCATGGCGCAATGGTGGTGATCCGCCCGTCGGACATGACGGTCCTTCAGGCAAGCGCCAATGCCACCGAGTTTCTCGGGCGACCGATTGCAATCGGCGAAACCGTGGACGGAGTGATCGATGCGCATCGCAACGAGATTCTGACATGGCATGGTTCGGAAGAACCGGAACTGCAGATCCAGGCGGACAATCTCAGCCTCGGTTTCCATCGGGCCGGGGACATGATTGTTGCGGAATTGGAGACATCACCAAGCGACGCTGCCGACAATGTATTCCTGCGCCTGCGCGGCTTTGCCCAGCAGCTGGCCGGCCAGCCGGACTTGCCGGGTGCGCTGTCCACCACCGTGCGGGTGATGGAGAAGCTGACCGGCTTCGACCGGGTGCTGGCCTATCGTTTCGACGGGGAGTGGAACGGCCATGTGGTTGCCGAAGCCGGCAATGGCCGCTTGCCTTCCTATATGGGCCTGCGTTTTCCGGCGGGCGACATCCCGCCCCAGGCGCGTGCGCTTTACGCGCTCAACCACGTGCGCCTCATTCCCGACGTCAACTATCAGCCGGTGCCGCTGCAGCCGGTGATCAATCCGCAGACGGGCGATACGCTGGACATGAGTTCGGCGCAGCTGCGCAGCGTCTCGCCGATCCATCTCGAATATATGCGCAACATGGGCACGGCGGCCTCCATGTCGGTGTCGATCATGGTCGATGGGCGCCTGTGGGGCCTGATCGCCTGCCACAGCCATGAGCCGCACAATGTCCCCGTCGTGACGCGCGAGGCCTGCGACTTCATCGTCCAGACGCTTGCGATGCGCATTGCCGCGCAGGAACATGCCGACGAGGCCGCCCACAGCGTCGCGCTGGCACGCATCCAGGGCCGTTTGCTCGGAGCCATGAGCGTCAGCCAATACTGGTTGGATGGCCTCGTTTCCAACGTCGCGGATCTTCTGGCGCAGGTGGCCGCCTCCGGTGCCGCCATCGTGGCCGGCGGCGAGTGCCACACGGTTGGCGCCACGCCGACGCAGGATGAGATTGCGCAGATAATCGGCTGGCTTGCGGACCGTCCCGACACCGAAGTCTTCGCCACCCATGCCTTGCCGCTGGACATGCCGGCCGCGAAGGATTTCGCCGCCACGGCCAGCGGCATCATCGCCATCCGCATTTCCGAACTGCATGAAAGCTGGCTCATCTGGTTCCGCCCGGAAGTGTTGCGCACCGTCGAATGGGGCGGAGACCCGCACAAGGTGGTGCGCGAACAGGGGCGCATTCATCCGCGCGTTTCCTTCGAGCGATGGAGCGAACAGGTGCGGCTGCACGCAGCCCCCTGGGCGGAGGCCGAGATCACCGCCGCCCGCGACCTGCGCGCCGCAATTGTCGGCATCGTTTTGCGCAAGGCCGAGGAACTGGCGCAGCTGAGCAGCGAACTTCAGCGCTCCAACAAGGAACTGGAGGCGTTTTCCTATTCCGTTTCGCACGATCTGCGTGCGCCGTTTCGCCACATCGTCGGCTTTGCGCAATTGCTGCGCGAGCGGGAAAACGTGCTGGACGAAAAATCGAAACATTACCTGCAGACGATTTCCGAAGCAGCGCTTTCGGCCGGACGGCTGGTCGACGATCTTCTGAATTTTTCGCAGCTTGGCCGTGCCTCCATCGCCCACAAGACGGTGGACATGAACAAGCTGGTGGCAGAAGTCGTTCGCAGCGTGATGATCAACAACGAGGATCGCGCCATCGAATGGGCGATCGATACGCTGCCGCCTGCCTGGGGCGATGCCACGCTCCTGCGCCAGGTATGGTTCAACCTCATCGAAAATGCCGTGAAATATTCACGCCCCCGCGCGCCCGCACGGATTTCCGTCACCGGCACGACCGAAAACGACCGCACGACCTATACCGTCAGTGATAACGGGGTCGGTTTCGACATGGCTTATGTGGACAAGCTGTTTGGCGTGTTCCAGCGGCTTCAGCGTGTCGAGGATTTCGAAGGGACGGGCATCGGCCTTGCCCTTGTGCGAAGAATCATCGAACGACACTCCGGTATCATTCGTGGCGAAGGTGAAGTCGATAAAGGCGCCACCTTCGTTTTTGCCCTGCCGAAAGAAGGAAAGGGAAAGATCCTTGCCTGAACTGCGCCCGATATTGCTGGTCGAAGACAACCCGCGCGACCTTGAACTGACGCTGGCGGCGCTGGAAAAATGCCAGCTGGCCAACGAGATCGTCATTGCCCGCGATGGCGCCGAGGCGATGGATTATCTGCTGGGCGCGGGCAACCATGCCGGCAAGGACGGCGGCAATCCGACCGTGGTGCTGCTGGACCTGAAACTGCCCAAGATCGACGGGCTGGAAGTGCTGGAAAAGATCAAGAAGGACGCCAACCTGCGCCACATTCCGGTGGTCATGCTGACCTCCTCCCGTGAGGAGCAGGACCTGGTGCGTTCCTATGAACTCGGCGTCAACGCCTTCGTGGTCAAGCCCGTCGAGTTCAACGAATTCTTCAAGGCCATTCAGGACCTCGGCGTCTTCTGGGCCATTCTCAACGAACCACCTCCGGGATCCAGACCGAATGCCTCTTGAACATGCCCCTCCTCGCCCGCGTATTCTTTTGCTCGAGGATAGCCTGCTTGACGCTGAATTGATTTCCGAACACCTGGCAAAGATCAGCCCGGCTCCGGAAATACTGCGTGTTTCGTCGCGCCCGACATATGTGCAGGCGCTGGAGAAACGTGATTTCGACGTCATTCTGTCGGATTTTTCGCTTCCGGATTTCGACGGCATGTCGGCATTGGAACTGGCGGCTGCGCAGGTGCCGGACGTGCCATTCATTTTTGTGTCCGGCGTTCTGGGCGAAGAAATGGCGATTGATGCATTCAGGCGGGGTGCGACCGACTACGTTTTGAAACAGCGGTTGATCCGCCTGCCCGCCGCCGTGGAACGGGCACTGGCGGAAGCACGCGAGCGCACAGAACGCCGCCGCGCCGAGCACCAGAAGGAACTGTTGGTGCGCGAACTCAGCCACCGCGTGAAAAACACGATGGCGATGGTGATGTCGATCGTGCGGCGCACGGCGAAGAATAGCGGCACGGTGGAAAGTTATGTGGAGAACCTGAGCGGCAGGCTGCGCGCCATGGCGGACGCACATGCGCTTCTGTTTGAAAGCAACTGGACCGACGCCGAACTTCTGCAGGTGCTGGAGCGAACGATCGCCCCGCATGAACAGGGCAACCGTTTCGAGATCGATGCCGGACCGGTGATCCATCTTGACCCCAAGGCGGCGCTGGCGCTGAGCCTTGCCTTCAACGAACTGATGACCAATGCCATCAAATACGGCGCGCTGTCGCATGCCGACGGACGCGTGGCGATCGGCTGGACGCGCGATGAGATCGATGGCGAGCCCTGGCTTTCGCTGCACTGGCGCGAGATCGACGGCCCCGCCGTCAGGCCGCCGCAGGAGGACGGTTTTGGGACGACGCTGATCCAGCGCAGCATCCGCTACGAACTGCGTGGCGAGACGGTGCTGGATTACGCGGTGACCGGGCTGGTCTGCGACATCCGTTTTCCGCTGTCGCAGCAGGACGGCAACATCATCAGCTGACAGGACATCAAACCTGCTTATCGGAGCGTGCGGTGCAGCATGGCAACGCCGCCTTCGAAAACATGACTAATTCAGTAATATTTTCTTTGACAAGATTGCTCTGACCAACAGGCCCTGCTAACCGCTCGCGCATGCACTCGGCCTTCACCCCGGATCTGCTTGGCACTTTTTTGAGCCTGCGCAAGCGCCTGCTGTCCACCATCTCGCGACTGGTGCGCTCGCACGCGACCGCGGAAGACCTGGCTCAGGACACGTTTCTGCGCCTGTGGGAGAGACGCAATACACCGGTCGATCCTGCGCATCTGCAGAACTACGTCCTGCGCACCGGCCGCAACCTTGCCATCGACTTCCGCCGGCGCGAGCGTATAGCACCGTTCGTGCAGGGTATCGAACACCTGGATTTCATCGCAGATCAGGCCCCGACACCGGAAGACAGCACAGCCGCCAGGCAAAAACTGAGGGTACTCTCGGCTGCCATAGAGGCCCTGCCGCCGCGTGCGCGTCAGGTTTTCGTGATGGCGCGTATCGATGGCCTGACCTATGTCGAAATCGGTGAAAAGCTGGGCATTTCCCCGAAAACCGTGTTCAGCCACATGGTGGCGGCGCTCGAAAAGCTGGATTCATCATGCCATTCGGATGATTGAGAATTAAATTGCGCGGCGACCGAGGTTTTTGCCGGCCTCACTCGTAAAGACAGAAGTGAATATCGGGACGAATGGATGTTGGGCGCAGAAGCCCGGGAAAACGATGGGCAAGAGCACGCATACAGACCTGCCGGACGATGCCGGCGACGGCACGGCCCACAAGGCGGCGACGTGGTTTGCACATCTGCTTGATCCGGCGACACCGCAATCGGACTATGCCCGTTTTCGCGATTGGCTGGAGGCGGATGAGAGCCATGCCGAAGCCTATGCCCGCATCGAACGCCTGTGGGGACAGGCGGCGGCGGAACCGCTTAGGGCCGGCGGCACACGTCGCACCTTCCTGAAAACGGCCGGCGGCGTGGTTTTGCTGGCGGGCATCGGCGCGGCCTGGACAGCCGGCATGCGGCGGCCCGATTTTTCGACGGGGACGGGCGAAATCCGCACCGTTTCGCTGCCGGATGGCTCGACCGCACAGCTTTCCGCCGGCAGCGCCATCTCCATCGATTTCCACGGCTCCACACGCTCCGTGGTCCTGCATGCCGGCGAGGCCTATTTTACCGTCGCGCCGAATGCCGGACGGCCCTTTATCGTGGAAGCCGGACCTTTGAAGGCAACAGCGCTGGGTACCGCCTATTCCGTCGCCATCACGCCCGAACGATTGAGCGTTGCCGTGACCGAACACGACGTTCGGGTCGAGGTCGATACACAACGCCTGGACCTCGGCGAAGGCGATGCGGTGGACTACGAAAAAGGCAGGCTCGGGACCGTTATCCGGGAAGAAACGGAAGGCCGCCTCGGCTGGCGCAAGCGCCAGCTCGTTTTCCTGGCGCGGCCGCTTGGCGAGGTGGTGGCGGAGCTCAACCGCTGGCGCGCCGGCCGTCTCGTCGTGCTTGATCAGGCACTGGCGGATCGCCGCGTCACGGCGATCATAGACGTCAACGACATTGCCCGTATCGACCGCACGCTGGAACAGGGACTGCCGATCACGCTCACCCACTATACCCCGTTGCTGACTGTCGTTTCGGCCCGGCGTTAATTTCTCGAAAATAATTTACCGATGCACTCAGGTTTTTTCCCTGCTCATTCGTATGGGTGCTTGAGCGGCGCTGGGCGGTGCCGCGCCAATGCGTGTTAAAGGGGCATGAGCATGTTGCGTAAAATCGGATCCCGTATGGTCGGCATCGGGCTTGGCTGGACCTTGTTGACCACCACCAGCCTTGTTGCATTCGCCATGGCCGCACAGGCCCAGGAAACGGCACGGATCCGCAATTTCAGCATCCCCACCCAAAACATTGCCGCCGCCCTCGTTCGTTACTCCTCGATCACCGGCATCAACGTCGTTTATGACGGCAGCCTGCCGGCTGGCGCCCGCAGCAGCGCGGTCAGCGGCCGCCTGTCCGATCAACAGGCACTCGATCAGTTGCTTGTCGACTCGGGCCTGACCTATCGTTTCGGCGCCAATGACACCGTCACCATCATCGCACCGGGCAAGACGTCGGGCGGCGTTGCGGCCGACGGTACGACCATGCTCGGCACGATTACCGTGGAAGGCGAAAGCGGTCGCAGTTACGGCGCTGTGGACAGCAGCGTCGGCACCAGGACCGACACGCCTTTGCGCGACGTGCCGCAGTCGATCCAGGTGGTCAAGCGCAGCGTCATCACCGACCAGCAGGCAACGACCCTCACACAGGCGCTGCAGAACGTCTCCAACGTGCAGCAGAGC
Organism: Neorhizobium huautlense; assembly: GCF_030811685.1. Taxonomy (GTDB): domain Bacteria; phylum Pseudomonadota; class Alphaproteobacteria; order Rhizobiales; family Rhizobiaceae; genus Neorhizobium; species Neorhizobium huautlense_A. The sequence continues at coordinate 268,969 of NZ_JAUSRF010000001.1, forward strand.
AATACCGGCGCCAACCGGGCCGAAACCTTCATCACCCGTGGCTTTTCATCCGGCACCTATGCCATCGACGGTTCCGTACTGAACGCCACCGGCAGCCGCCCGGAGGTCAACCCCGATCTGGCCGGTGTCGAGCGCGTGGAAGTGCTCAAAGGCCCGGCTTCCGTGCTTTACGGTCGTGGTGAGCCGGGTGGCCTGATCAACATCGTCACCCGACGCCCGACCACGACGCCGACGGCGGAAGCCACCACCCAGCTCGGCAGTTTCGGTTTCCGCCGTGCGGAAGCCACCGCCAGCGGTCCCTTGAACGACGATGCGAGCCTGACCGGCCGTATCACCGGCGCCGCCCAGCGCGAGGAAGGTTTTGTCGAAAACCGGCCCGATAGCGAGCGCCAGTACATCGGTGGCGTTCTGGAATGGAACCCGGACGAGGACACCAGGGTCTCGCTCAGCATCGACCATACCCGCCAGAAGCAGCCATACGACCGCGGACTGGTTGTCGGCACGAATGGCGAGATCATCGACGTACCCTATGACAGCTTCTTCGGCGAGGAGTGGTCCATGGTGAACAGTCGCAAGACCCGCGTCTCGCTTTCGGCCGAGCACCAGACGACCGACTGGCTGAAACTGCGCGGCACGGTTCGTTACGACGATGCCTACACGACGGACACCGGCATCGATTTTCGCGAACTGACGGATGCCGACGGATCCATGTTGCGCCGCCGCTATACGGATCGTGTTGAAGACATGCGCAATCTGGATCTTCAGTTCGAAGGCGTCATGACCTTCGATACCGGCGATATCGGACACACCGTTCTCGCCGGCGTGCAGCATACCCGCTCGCATATGGATTTCTGGTCCGCCCGCGCGAACATTGCGCCCATCGATATCTATAACCCGGTCTACGGCGCTCCGATGACGCCGACGACGCTTGAGAATGTCTATGTTCAGGACATTCTTGCGAGCTCCGTGTACCTGCAGGACCAGATCGAATTCTCCGATCAGTGGAAGGCTCTTGTCGGCCTGCGCTACGATCATTTCGATCACACCGTCGAACACAGCGTTGGTGACGAAGAGCCGCCTTTCGATGGCGGCGCGCTGACCTGGCGTGCCGGTCTCGTTTATCAGCCGACCGATCGTCTGTCCTTCTACACCAGCTATGCCACCAGCTTCATGCCGCAAAGTGCGCTGAACCAGGATGGACAGGTGCTGGATCCGGAAGAAGGCTGGCAGGTCGAGGCGGGCGTGAAGGCTGAACTTACCGATCGGCTTTCGGCAACGTTCTCGGTGTTTCACATCACCAAGAACAATGTTGCGGTCGCGGTCGACGAAGAGGACTACTCCCGCCTTAGCGGCCAGCAGCGTTCGCGCGGCGCGGAGATCGATATTACCGGCGAGATCATGGATGGCTGGCAGGTGATCGCCTCGCTCGGTTACGTCGATGCCGAGGTTACCAAGGACGACACGCCGTCCTATGTCGGCAATCGCCTGATCGGTACGCCCTACTGGAGCGGCAGCCTGTGGACGACCTACGAGTTCCACACCCGCAGGCTTGAAGGGTTGAAACTCGGTGCCGGCATCACCGCCGTCGGCAAGCGCGCCGGCGATCTTGAAAAGCCGTTTTATGTCGACGGTTATTACCGGGTCGATGCCGCCGTCTCCTACAAGATCAACGACAATCTCAACTTCTCGCTCGTCGGCCGCAACCTGACGGACGAAAAGTACATCGAAAGCACCGCCAGCCGCACGGAAAATCATCCCGGCGCACCGATCAACTTCATGGCCGCCCTCAAGGCGTCCTTCTGATCGAATGATCCGGAGGCTGTGAATGAAGGCAGGCGTTGAGAATGCGCAGACCGTCCTCACCCTTGAGGACGTGACGTTTGGTTATGGCGGCAACGCCGTGCTGGATACGATCTCGCTTGCCTTCAGGTCCGGTGAATTCGTTGCCATTGTCGGGCCGAACGGCTGCGGAAAATCGACTCTCCTGAAAATCATGGCCGGGCTCCTGTCCCCCGGCCATGGCGCGATCAAGCTGGACGACCGCCCCGTCTCCTCTTTTTCGCGCAAAAATCTGGCGCGGCACATGGCGATGCTGGCGCAATCCAACGAGGCGCCTGCCGGCATGGTGGTTTGCGATCTCGTCGGCATGGGGCGGTTTGCCCATGAGGGCTGGCTGAGCCGTGGAACGGCTCGCGACATCGCCCATATCGACGCCGCCATGCAGACCATGGCGGTGACCGATCTTGCCGATCGTCGTGTCGGCGAGCTTTCTGGCGGGCAGTTGCAGCGCTGCCGCATGGCCATGGCGCTGGCGCAGGATGCAAACATCCTGCTGCTGGACGAGCCGACCAACCATCTCGACCTGAAACATCAATATGCGCTGCTGGAAACCGCCCGCATGCAGGCGGCCACGGGCCGGGCGGTCATCGCCGTCCTGCACGATCTCACCCATGCCAGCCTTTTTGCCGACCGCATCATCCTGATGGATGGCGGCAAGGTTTTGGCCGATGGCGCTCCCGCCGATGTGCTGACGCCGGAAAACATCGCCGCTGTTTATGGCATCGTCACGGTCGCCAAAACCTTTGGCCGCGCCATCGTGCACCTGCCGGAAAGCGCTGTCGAATGAAGGCGGGGCCTGGCCTTGTGCTGGTGACAATGGCATTTTTTCTGCTGTGCGGCCTGCATCTGACAGCCGGCGCGCGGTTCAGCGCTCCCGCGCTGGTTTTCGATGCGCTGTTTGATCATGATCCGCGCAATTACCAGCATGTGGTGGTGATCAAACAGCGGCTGACGCGGCTTGTGGTTGCCGGATATGTGGGGGCCGTGCTGGCGGTTTCCGGGCTCCTGCTGCAGAAAATCCTGCGCAACGACCTCGTGTCGCCCTCCACACTCGGCATCAATAGCGGTGCCGTCGCCTTCGTGATTTTCGGCATCTATCTGTTCGGTCTGAACGGTGCCGCCCTGTTCTGGCCGGCACTCATCGGCGGCTTTGCGGCCGTCGCCGTCGCCTTTCTCGCGGCCGGTCTCGTCAGCCGGGGCAGGCGCGATCCGCTGTCTCTCATCCTCGGCGGCGCGATGACCGCAACGCTGTTTTCCTCCGCCACGACGTTTGTCATCTCGCTTGATCCGGACCGTTTCGGCAATCTGATGGGCTGGCTGGTCGGCGATATCGGCAATTTCGATTACCTGCCGCTGGCATGGCTCTGGCCGGTTGGCGTGACCGGGATCGGGTTTGCCCTTGTGCTCTGCCGACAGATCGATCTTCTGACGCTGGGCACCGAACAGGCGGCAACACTGGGAGCCGATCCCCGGTTGGTGCGCGCGGGTACGCTGGCACTGGCGATCCCGCTTGCGATTTCGGCCGTCTGCGTGGTCGGGCCGATCGGTTTCGTCGGGCTTGTGGCCCCGCACATCACCCGGCTGCTGATCGGCGAGACCGGCCGCCCGGCGCTTGGGTTCTGCACGCTCTGCGGCGCGGTGATCGTGATCGCAGCAGATATTGCCGCACGCACATTGCTGGCACCGCAACTGCTCCAGGTCGGCACTGTGATGGCGCTGTGCGGCGGCATCGCCTTTCTCGTGATCGTCGTTGCGACACTGCGACGGAGGGCCGCCTGATGCGACGGCAGTTTACGCTCCGGCTCGGCTCTGCCATCCATCTCCCGATCGACCTCAGGCCGGCCTTGGTGCTGGCGGCCTTGTCGATACTGCTGTGCATCAGCACGCTGCATGCCCTGCAACTCGGTTCCACCGCCCTTTCGATGGATGACGTCATCCGCTGGCTGATGCCGTGGCAGGATGCCGATGCGGAAACATCCGCCATCATGCTTTTGCGCTGGCCACGTGTCACCGTTGCCATTCTGGCAGGGGCGATGATCGCCACCTCGGGTTATCTTCTGCAGGTCGTGTCGCGCAACGGGCTGGCCGATCCCGGCCTGCTCGGAATTTCGCAGGGCGGCATGGCGGCGGTGGTGATCGGTGCGGCGGTGTTCGGCCTTCCCCCGGCATGGCTTGCCTGGGCAAGCCTGGCCGGTGGTTTTGCCACGGCCCTCATCGTCATGACGCTTGCCTGGCGGCTTTCCTCCTCCACCGGTCTCATTCTGGTCGGGCTTGCGGTCGGCATCGTGCTCGGTGCCGCGATCGAGATCATCATGGTGCGCGGCGGCATTCTGCAATTTGCCCGCTGGCTGGCATGGTCACACGGGTCGCTGACATCCGTCTCGGCCGGCAATGCCGGCATGGTGGCACTCTGGGCTGCCGTGCTTTTGCCGCTGTCGCTGATTGCCTCCGGCCAGATGATGCCCCTGCTTCTGGGGCACGAACAGGCGGCCGGCATCGGTGCTTCGCCGCGTCGCCTTTCCCTGCTGCTGACGCTGATGGCCGCAGCACTCGTGGCGCCGATCGTCGCCGCCGTCGGACCGATCTCCTTTCTCGGCCTGATTGCCGGACATATCGCCCGCGCTCTGGTCGGCGAGCGACCGGTGGCGGTCATGCCCGTTGCCATGCTTTGCGGCGCACTGATCCTGCAGATTGCCGACACGGTCGGGCGCACGCTGTTTCTGCCTGTCATCGTACCGGCCGGCATTCTCGTTTCGATCGCCGGCGTGCTCGCCTTTCTGATTGCCGCGCGTCTCTCCCGCTCCAGCCGTTAGGATTTTTTTGCAATGCGCCTGATCTCGCAACTTGTTCTTGCCGCAACCCTCGCCTTCGTATCACCGGCGGCCGCCCGCAATGTGACCGATCACGGCGGCAACGTGGTCGAGGTACCGGACGCGCCGCAACGGATCCTCTCGCTGCATGACTGGACCCTGACGGTGATGACAAGGGAACTCGATGCGCCACTGATTGCCAGCGCCGGCCGGCTGGCGCCGGATGGAACCACGTTCATTCGCGGTGGCCGCGAGCTGTTCGGATTGAATTTCGACCAGATTGCGCTTGCCGCCATTCACGGCAAGCCGGATCTGGAGCGTATCCGCAGCCTCAAGCCTGATCTCATCGTCGCCAATATCGGTGATTACAGCGCCCTGCGCGAACAGCTTTCCACCATCGCCCCGACGCTGATGTTCGATGCCGAAAACGGTGACAAACCGTTCGATCTCTATCGGCAATATGCGGGCTGGATCGGCAGGCAGGCGCGTTTCGATGCGCTGAAGGCCGCTTATGACAAACGGATAACCGAAGCGCGCCAAAAACTGCCGAAGACGCTGATCGACGGCAGTTATTCCGCCATTCTGGCCAATGAACGCGACGGCACGCTGACCATGCTGAAGGAATATGGCGTGCAGACAACCGTGCTCGACGATCTGGGCATGAGCCGCACCGCCCTTGCGCAAAGCGTACCGGAAGGCCAGAGCCGGATGACGATCGGCGCGGAACTGATCGGCGAGATCGATGCCGACCTGATCGTAACCTCCTATCTGCCGGAAAGCGGCGAAAGCCCGGAGAGCATTTTTCCCGCCCTTACGCGTATCGCGCCCGGTTACGAGGCCTTTTTGCGTGCCCATGAGGCAAAGCGCATTCTCAGCTTTTCGCGGTATGAGATTTATCCGCCGAGCTTTCGCGGCGCCGATATCTTTCTCGACAGGCTTGAAGTCTTGATCGACTGAGCTCTTTATCGCTCGCCGCGCGCCACCAGCCAGATCAGGTATGGCGCGCCAACGAGCGCGGCAAACAGGCCGAGCGGCAGCTCGTAAGGGAAGGTTGCCGTGCGCGCGCCGAAATCGGCAAAGGCCATGACGACGGCACCGAGCAGGAAGGATGCCGTCATGTGATCGCCTGATCGCACGAAACCGGCGCGCAAGGCGATATGCGGCGCGATCAGGCCGACGAAGCTCAAGGGACCGACCAGAAGCGAGGCGGCACCCGTGGCGATGCCGCAGATCAGCAGGAGCACGATGCGGCTGACCGGCACCGACACGCCAAGCGAACGCGCAACCGGCGCTCCCAGAGGCAGGACCGCGAGCCAGCGGGTGAAAAAGAGCGAAACCATCAGACCGACCACCGCGATGGCGGCCAGAAGCATGGCGGTTCCCGCCGTCGCCGTGGACGCGGAGCCACCAAGCCAGGCGAGGATCTGCCAGGAACGCTGATCGCCGATTGCCATCAGCGCGGCGAGAACCGAAGAGCTGAGCGAACCGATGGCGATACCGGCGAGAAGCAATTTGTCGGCCGGCAGGTGGCGACGGCTGGCAAAGGCGAGCACCAGCGCCATGACGACGAGGGCACCGGCGCCGGCACCGGCAAGCTGCGTGAGCGCTCCGCCCAAGGGCCAGAAGGTAAGCGCGGCTGCAAAACCGAGACCCGCACCACCGCTGACGCCGATCACTTCGGGGCTCGCCATGGCATTGCCGGTCATGCGCTGCAGGATGGCACCGGTGAGCGCCAGCAGGCCACCTGCCGCCGAAGCCGCCAACAGGCGCGGCCAGCGCAGCGGCGCAAGATCGGCAATCTGGTTCAAGTCCAGCATGATCCAGTTCTCACCATTGCGGGCAACGGCAAGTGCCAGAATGATGATGGCCATGCCGGCCAGCAGAAACAACGGCAGGCCGCGTCTGAACGGGAGCGGCCTCACCATCAGCGCCGGCTTTTCGTGCAGGTCCGTGGTGCGCACGCGCGGCAGCAGCCACAAAAGCAACGGCCCGCCGATCAGGGCCGTGACGGCGCCGGTCGGAAAGGTTTCGCCGGCACTGGAGGCGATCAGTTGCACGAGGCCATCGCACAGAAACAACAGCAAGGCGCCGGCAACGGGTGACATGGCGACGACCATGGCCGGTCGGCGGATACCCATGCCGCGCACCAGCGCCGGGGCGGCCAGACCGACAAAACTGACAAGGCCGACACCGGCCGCGACAAAGCCGGCAAGCGCCGTGGCGACGGCGGCAACGGCGAAGCGGATGCCGACGAGATTGACACCGAGTGCACGCGCTCCGGCATCTCCGAGGCCCAGCAGCAGAAGCGGGCGCAGCAGCAGGGCGGACAGGATGGCGGCAATGGCGAATTCGACCGAGAGTGACTGAAACACCGACCAGTCTTGCTGGCTCAGCGAACCGCCATTCCAGGTGACGAGCGACATCAGGTATTCGCCCTGTGCCAGCGTCAGCGCGGCGGAAAATGCCGCGGCGGTGACGCCCACCAGAAGACCGGAAACGACCATGGTGACAGGCTCGAAGGCGCGCCGGGCGGCAAGTGTGAAAACGATCGCCGCAGCGGCACCCGCGCCGAACAGCGCCACGAAGGTGCGATTGCCATCCAGAAATTCCGGAAAGAACAGCGTGGCGACAACGATGGCCAGCTGCGCACCGGCGGAAATGCCGAGCGTGGAGGGATCGGCGATCGGGTTGCGCAACAGCTGCTGCAAAAGCGCACCGGAGAGGCCGAGCGCGGCACCGGCCACCAATGCCACGGCAGCGCGCGGAAAGGTGCCGTAAACGAGGATGAGCTCATCCATCGATGTCGGCGACGCAAGCGCATTGCCCCACATGCCGATCGGAAGCCGCAGGGATGCCTCATGCAGAAAAAGCGCGGCCGCGACCACGGTCACAACGACCGGAAAAATCCACGCAAGACGTTTCATCGGCCGGCACCTTCACTCTGAAGCGCTTCAGCGAAAAGGCGCGCAAACCGCATTCCGGCCGTGACGCCGCCATAAGGCGCGATATTGGGTAGTTGCAGCACGCGCCCTTGGCTCACGGGCTCCAGTGCATTCCAGATCATGCTGGATCGCAGGCGACTGCGTGCTTCGACCGGGATATCGGAGACGATAACGATCCGCGCATCCCTTTCCACGGCGAGATTTTCGATCGGCACCGGGGCTGCGAAGGTGAAGCGCGAACGATCCGGCCACGCATTTCTGAAACCAAGGCGGACAAGGATATCACCGAACATGCTGTCGGAGCCGAAAATACGCACATGCCGGGAGTCGCCGATATTGACGAGATAGGTCGGGCGGTCGGTAAAACGGGCCAGCGACTGCCGCATGGTTTCGAGGGCCGCGCGAATATCCGTCTCGACATGCGCCGCCTCCTGGCTGCGGCCCAGTCTTTCGCCAAGCGCACGCACGGCGCCCAGTGCCTTTTCGAACGGCGGCTCACCCTTGACGTAAAAAGGCAGCGACAGGGTCGGCGCGATGGCGGACAGCGTCGCCTCATGGCGTGTGTAGAAGGGCGAGATGAGGATCAGGTCCGGCTTGACGAGATGGAGAAGCTCTAGATTGACCGAGCCGCGCAAGCCCAGATCGATAACGTTGTCAGGGATGGCCGGTTCGACCGCGTCCTTGTGGAACTGGATCAGCTCGGTGGCAGCCACGGGCATCACGCCAAGCGCCACTGCGGTTTCCAGCATGGCCCAATCGATGGCGGCGATGCGCTGCGGAGGGGCTGCCGCATTCGCGCGTCCGGCAAGAGCCAAGGCCGCGCTGCCCAGAAGGACACCGCGGCGGCTGAAAGACATCATATCAGATCGGCATGCCATCAAATCGTTACCAGGTGAAGCTGAGCTTCCCCATAACCGATCTGCCTTCGCCGTAATAGCAACCGAAGGTGCCGCAATTGGAAAGGTATTCCTCATCGGCAATGTTCTGGATGTTGAGCGAGGCCTTGTAACCGTTCTTTTGATAGGTCAGCGCCGCATCGAACAGGATATTGGCATCCATCTTCAGCGTGTTGGCCGCATTGCCGTAACGGCTGCCGACATACCGCATGCCACCGCCGATGCCGAGACCTTCAAGCGCTGTGTCCGGCTGGAACGTATATTTGAGCCACAGGCTGGCGGTGTTCTGCGGCACGGTTTCCGGGCGCAGGCCGGTATCCGTCACCTCGGCATCCATGTGGGTATAGGCGGCGCGCAGATCGAGGCCCTCGGTGAGGCTTGCGACACCTTCCAGCTCCAGACCTCGGACGCGGATTTCGCCGATCTGCTCCTGAACGCCGGGAGATACCGTCCTGACGATATTCTGCTGCTTGAGGTCATAAACGGCGGCGCTGAAGAAGCCGTCAAATCCTTCCGGCTGATATTTGACGCCGAGTTCGACCTGTTCGCCCGTGGTCGGTGCACCCGGCGCGGTCACCACCACGCCACCCGAGGTGCCCCTGTTGATAGGGCCGATCGGCTCGAACGACGTGGCATAGCTGATATAGGGCGAGATGCCGTTGTCGAAGAGATAGCTCAGGCCCGCACGACCGGTCAGCTTGCTGTCGCGCTGGTCATAAGCGGTGACGACACCATCCTTGTTGACCGCGTGGCTGTCCGTGCGCGCCCAGTCATGGCGCAGGCCAAGCGTGGCGTGCCAATTTTCATAGGCGATCTCATCCTGAACGTAGAGACCGATCTGGGTGAGATCGGAAAGGACATGATTGGACGACGTCGGCGTGCCACCGATCACCTGGTGATAATCGGGATCGAAGATGTCCAGACCCGGCGCGGGCAGAAAGACGGAGCGGGTATTGTTCTCGAAATAACGCGCATCGAGGCCGAACAGCATGGTGTGTTCCAATCCACCCGTGGCGAATTCCGCCTGAAGCTGATTATCCATATTGTAGGTATTCAGCATCTCGTCCTGATCGAGCGCAGAACGACGCAGCGTCCGGGGATCGATCATGCCTGCATCAGCGCGGTCGATACGGGCCTGACTGACGGCCTGATATTCCCAATCGAAATGCGAGTAGCGGAAATTCTGGCGGAATGTCCAGGTCTCGTCGAAGCGATGCTCGAACTCGTAGCCGATATTGGCAAGCGTGCGGCTGGAGCGGTCAAAACCCTTGTCGCCCACATAAAAATCGCGCGGCAGCTTGTAACTTGTCGCATTCATCGTCAGCACGGCCGGCAGGCCTGAAGGCGTGCTCGGATTGTCATGCTGCAGGCTGGTGAGGATGGTCAGCGACGTATCCTCATCCGGCTTCCAGGTCAGCGCCGGCGCGATGAAATAGCGGTCGTTGTCGAGGAAGTCGGTCTGCTCGCCGGCCTTGCGGCCCATGCCGGTCAGGCGATAGGCGAAGGTATCGCTACCTGCGACCGGGCCACCGACATCGAAGAACGTGCCGTAATGTTCATGGCTGCCGACCTGTACACCGACTTCGCCAAAGTTTTCGAAGGTGGGGCGTTTGCTGATCATGTTGGTCAGGCCTCCGGGATTGCCCTGCCCGTACATGACCGAGGCCGGACCGCGCAGCACTTCGACGCGCTCCAGACCATAGATCTCGTAGGACGCGGCACCGAACGTGCGCATCATCCGCAAGCCGTTCAGGAACTGCGACTGGCGACCATCGAAACCGCGAATGCTCGGCGAATCGAAACGGGGATCGGAACCATAGGGCTGACCGACGACACCCGGCGAATAATCCAGCACCTCACCCAGGGTCTGGGCATTCTGCGCCTCGATCTGATCGCGTGTGATTACCGAAACCGACTGCTGGGTTTCGATCAGAGACGCGCCCGTCTTGGAAGCGGAGGCACTTGTCTTGGCGACATAACCCTTGACCGCGCCTTTCGGGTTTTCATCGGCATTGCCCGTCACGACGATGGGCGCCAGGGTGGTGGCGCTCGTGGCATCCTGCGCAGATGCGGCACCGGCGCTCAGGCAACCGGCAAAAGCGACGGATGCGGCAAGCATCGTGTGAGTTTTCGAAAAAATCATTATGCGCCCCCGCAACATTGTCCGCATGCGCCTCGGGCGACTCGAACCATCAATCTGGACTTATTTTGTCATCTTTATAGCGCGGGCGCGCATCGATCCAATAATCGGAGGATGTATTTTTCAGAACTATCTCTTATGAAGTTCTCTCGTCATATAAGTTACGCTTATTCGTTCGAGACCTCGCCCATGGCAGCACCAAAAACGCCCCGCGCAACCCAGTTCGAACTCCGGCATCTGCGTTATTTCATAGCGCTGGTGGAGGAGAGGAATTTCGAACGGGCAGCGGCAAGGCTCGGCATTGCCCAGCCGGGGTTGAGCCAGCAGATCCGCAATCTCGAAACACTGGTGGGCCTGCCGCTGCTGGACAGGTCGAAACGCTCTGTACACCTGACACCGCCCGGCCAGATCCTGTTCGACGAGGCACGCAAGATCGTGGCGCAGACCGATGCAGCGCTTTCACAGCTACGCCGCGTCGGTCGTGGCCAGACGGGCAAGATTTCCATCGGTTACGTCGCCTCCGTCGCCTATTCCGGCGTACTGACGCAATCGCTTTCGTCCTTCCGCCAGACTTATCCGGATATCGAACTGCAACTGGTCGAGATGGAAATGCGCATGCAATTGAACAAGATTGCCGAAGGAGAGCTGGATTTCGGCTATATCCGCCCGCCCGTTTCGGTGCCTGCCGGCGTGGCAACGATGACGGTGCTGCGTGAACCGCTTGTGGTCGCCTTGCCGGCAAACCATCCTCTCGCCTCGGTCGAGGAGGTCCATCTTGCCGCGCTTTCCGCCGAAAGCTTCATCACACCGAGGCAACCGGCCGATGTCGGCTGGCATTCCAACACGCTTGAAGCCTGCCGTGCCGCCGGCTTCGAGCCTGCCATCAGCGCCACCGGCCGTGACTTCACCACCATCGCCAGCATGGTGGCGGTGGGTCTGGGTGCCGCTGTCGGGCCGCAATCGCTTTCCTGCCTGCGATTGCCGGGTGTTCGTTATCTGCGGCTTTTGAACAACCGTGTTACCTCGGATCTGGCGGTCGCCTATCGCAAGACGGAAGGTTCGGTCGCCGTGCGCGCCTTCATTGCCCACCAGCGGGCAAAATATGCACAGGCAACACTTGAAGGGTGAGGCTCAGCCCTGCCATTCCTTTGCCAGCGGCAATGCTTCGAGGCGCAGCAGATCGATGGCGCGCCGGGCAATGTGCTCGATGATATCGGCAATAGTTTCAGGCCGGTGATAGAAGGCCGGCACCGGCGGCATGACGGTCGCCCCCATTTCTGTGACCGACACCATGTTGCGCAGATGACCGAGATGCAGCGGCGTTTCGCGGGTCAGAAGAATGAGCGGACGGCGCTCCTTCAGCTGCACATCGGCGGCACGGATGAGGAGATTGTCCGCCAAACCGGAAGCGATGCCGGCCAGCGTACGCATGGAGCAGGGCGCGACGATCATCCCCACGGTGCGAAACGAGCCACTGGCGATGGAGGCGCCGATATCTTCGATTGCGTGATGGTGATGGCAGAGATCGATGAGACGCACCAGCGCATCCGGGCCCACTTCATGTTCGAGCGTGCGGGTTGCCGCTTGCGAGACGACGAGATGCAGTTCAACGTCCGGCACGTCCGTCAGAAGTTTGCCGATCCTCAGTGCGATCGCGGCACCGGATGCGCCGGAAACACCAAGAACCACGCGTTTTTTCGGGTCACTCATCATGACATGTCCAGCCCGAGTTCGCTCCACATGGCAGAGACGCGCTCTTCGACCTCCGGCGCCATGGCGAGCACCTTGCCCCATTCACGATCTGTTTCAGGACCGATCTTGTTGGTGGCATCCAGTCCCAGCTTGCCGCCGAGACCGGGTTTCGGCGAGGCGAAATCGAGATAATCGATCGGCGTGTCGGCCAAGACCACCATATCGCGCGAGGCATCGAAACGGGTGGCAAGCGCCCACATCACATCCGGCCAGCTGCGGACATTGATATCGGGATCAACCGCGATGATGAGCTTGGTATAGGAAAACTGCGGCAGCATGGACCACAGGCCGAGCATGATACGCCGCGCCTGTCCGGCGTAACGTTTGTCGATCGACACCACGATGGCACGATAGGAACAGGCCTCCGGCGGCAGGAACAGGTCAACGATCTCGGGAAACTGCTTTTTGACCAGCGGCACGAACAGCTCGTTCATCGCCTCGCCGAGCACCGAAGGTTCATCCGGCGGACGGCCGGTATAGGTGGACAGATAGACCGGCTGTTGCCGCATGGTGATCGCGGTGACGGTCATCACCGGAAAACGATCGACGGAATTGTAATAACCGGTGTGATCGCCATAAGGCCCTTCATCCGCCACTTCCGTTGCCGACACCGTACCCTCAATGACGATTTCCGCATTGGCGGGAATGAAAAGCGGCTGGCTGACGGCTTTCACCACGCGCGAACGGCGACGGCGCAGCACCCCGGCAAAACCGAGTTCGCTCATGCCTTCCGGCAACGGCATGACGGCGGACAGAATGGTTTGTGGGTCCGAGCCGATGACAACCGCAACCGGCGTATCCTTGCCCTGACGCTGCCATTCGCGGTGATGTTTGGCTCCGCCGCGATGGGCCAGCCAGCGCATGATCAACTGGTTTTTCCCGAGTTTCTGCATGCGATAAACGCCGAGATTGACGTCCGACGGATCATCATGACTGCGCGTGACGATCAGCGGCCATGTGACGAGAGGTGCCGGCTCGCCCGGCCAGCACCACTGGATCGGCAGCTTGTCCAGATCGATATCGTCACCACGCAGCACCACGTCCTGACAAGGCGCGGAACCGACCTGCCGCACGCCAAGCGACAGCGCCGATTGCAAAAGCGGCAGTTTTCCCAATGCATCCTTCAGCGATGTCGGCGGGCGCGGTTCGCGCAGATCGCCCATCAGTTTTGCAAGGTCGCCGATCTTTCCCGGTTCAAGCCCGAAACCGAGTTCGATCCTCTCGCGTGTGCCAAAGAGGTTGGCAAGCAGCGGGATCGCAGCAACGTTTCCGTCCGCATCCACCGGCTTTTCAAACCACAGAGCCGGGCCGCCGGCATGCAGCACGCGGCGGTGAATTTCGGTCACCTCATGCACAAGGCTGACCGGTGCGGAAATGCGTTTCAACAGACCGCGACGTTCCAGTTCCGAGGCGAAATGTTGCAGGTCGCGGTAGCGGGGTGGCGCGGGATTTTGAAACATCCCCTTATCTTTGGCGGGGGATTTTGGCCCCGTCTTTGTTCTAGCTCAAAACCATGTTGCGCCGCGGTCGTTAGCTTTTGCGCGAAATGATCCGGAGACGTCCGACGCAAATGCAACTCATCCCTCCCCTTCTCACCCGCCCTCTCAACGCCGTGCCGCTTGTCGTCATCGAGCGCATCTGCCGCTTGATGTTCAGACGCATCGGCACCGCCCATCCCGGGCTTTTCGAGAGGCTGGGCGAACACAGGACAAAACGTTTCGCCTTCCTGCCGACCGATGTGCCGCTTTCCTTCGTCGTGGAACCCGCCAGCGAAACCATTTCCGTCTCGCGCAAGACCAGCGATGTCACCGCCGATGCGGTGACCGAGGCGCCACTGTTCATGTTGCTGGCGCTGATGGAGGGACGTTGCGACGCCGATGCGCTGTTCTTCTCGCGTGACCTTTCGGTAACCGGCGACATGGAGGCGATGCTTGCAATGCGCAATGCGCTCGATGCCAGCAATATCGACCTGTCAAAAGATCTCGCCCGGCTTGCCGGCCCGTTTGCTCCGATGGCTGGCCGGGTGATCGGCGAAATCCGCAACCGCGCTCTTCGGGGAGAAGCCGCATCATGGAACTGATCTGTCCCGCCGGCACGCCGGCTGCCTTCCACGAAGCCGTGGATGCCGGCGCCGATGCCGTTTATTGCGGTTTTCGCGACGAAACCAATGCCCGCAATTTTCCCGGCCTCAATTTTTCCCGTGAGGAACTGAAGGAAGCCATTGCCTACGCCAAAACGAAGGGTTGCGAGACCTTCGTCGCCCTCAACACCTTTATGCGCGCAGGTGCAGAGGAAATCTGGTACCGGGGCGCGGCCGATGCCATTGCCTGCGGGGCGGATGCGCTGATCCTTGCCGATTTCGGCCTGATGGCACATGTGGCCGAAAAATATCCCGACCAGCGGCTGCATGTCTCGGTACAGGCGTCGGCTTCCAACCCGGATGCCATCAATTTTCTCGTCGACACGTTTAATGCGAAACGCGTGGTTCTGCCGCGCACGCTGACGATTGCCGACATTGCCCGTATCGGCAAATCCATCCGCTGCGAGATGGAAGTGTTTGTGTTCGGCGGGCTCTGCGTGATGGCGGAAGGGCGCTGTTCGCTCTCCTCTTATGCCACCGGCAAATCGCCCAACATGAACGGCGTCTGTTCGCCGGCAAGCCATGTGCACTACCGCAAGCATGGCCGCGATCTGGTGTCGGAACTCGGCGAATTCACCATCAACCGTTTCCCCGAAGGCGAGGCAGCTGGTTACCCGACGCTGTGCAAAGGCCGGTTCGATATCGCCGATGCCAAGGGTTATGCCTTCGAGGACCCGGTTTCGCTGGATGTGATGGGCGAATTGGAAGCGCTGAAAGCCGCCGGTGTCAGCGCACTCAAGATCGAGGGACGCCAGCGCGGCAAGGCCTATGTCGCCGAAGTGGTGAAGGTGATGAAGGCGGCGGTGAACAGTCCGCCGGAAAGGCGCGGTGCGTTGCTTGCACGGCTGCACAGTATGAGCGAGGGACAAAAAACCACGTCCGGCGCCTACGAAAAACGCTGGAGATAAAACGATGACGGAGACGAAATGCCCGAGCCTGACCCTTGGCCCGGTCTATTACCTGTGGGACGCCGCCAAATGGCGCGATTTCCATTTCCGTATGGCCGATGAGGCTCCGGTCGACCGCGTGCTGATCGGCGAGACGGTCTGTTCCAAACGCCAGCATTTCATCGAGCCGCATCTGGCCGAGGTGGTGGAACGGCTGGAAGAGGCCGGCAAGGAAGTGGTGTTTTCCACCCTCTCGTTGGTGACCTTGGCGCGTGAAAGCAAGCAGGTCCGTGAGATGGCGGAGGCGAGCGACCATATGCTTGAGGCCAACGACCTCTCGGCGCTGGCCGTGCTGAAGCACAAACCGCATACGATCAGCCCGTTGATCAACGTCTATAACGCGCCGACCGCGCGGCTGCTGGCGAACCGTGGTGCCAAGACGATCTGCCTGCCGCCGGAACTGCCCTTTTCGTCAGTGAAGGAGATTGTCGCACACTGTCCCGAGATCGATTTCGAGGTTTTTGCCTTTGGCCGTATGCCGCTGGCCATCTCGGCGCGCTGCGCGCATGCCCGCTCCAAGGGCCGTATCAAGGACAATTGCCAGTTCGTCTGTGGCGAGGAGCCGGACGGGCTACCGGTAAAGACGCTGGACCGCCAATCGTTTCTGACGCTGAACGGTGTGCAGACGGTGTCACATGCCTGCCAATCTCTGCTCGGCGAACTCGATGATCTGGTTGCCGCCGGCATCCACTCCTTCCGGCTTTCGCCACAGGATTGCGACATGGTGGAAGTGGCAAAACTGTATCGCGCCGTGCTGGATGGAGAGATGGGCGCGGATGAGGCGATTGCGGATTTGCAAAAAATCTATCCGGCAGCGCCACTCTCGAATGGCTTTCACCACGCCCGTGAGGGTGCGGCATGGGTGGCGCGGGCGCGGAATTTGCAGGCGTCCTGACCCAAGAAGGCGCCTGCATGACAGGCCCGGTGCGTTTGCGACTGTGTTTGCCTGTCACCCGAAACATGATCGGCTCACCGAGGAAGGAGCGCCCTGCACGAGCGGACGATGGCTCGGTCAGCCGGTTCGTCGGCGTCAAAAAACATGACTAATGCAATCATATATATTGCATTGGTATCGTGTTTGTGGTCATTCCGGCTTTTGTTGCCGCCTCCAGAATGACGATCCCATCTGAGGTTGAAGGCTTCGGGACACATGACGCAGCCGGCATGACGGACAGCAACAGAAAAATTATCCTGCATATACTTCTGACCGGCTACAGTGATCTCGCCAGGCATCTGACACGCCGGTTCGGACGCGGTTCCGATGTCGATGACATTCTTCAGGATACCTACCTGAAACTCCAGAAAATTCCCGCTGATGCGGTGATCGGCAATCCCCGGTCCTATCTCTATCGCCTCGCGGATAATCTGGCGAAAGATCGTGTTCGGGGCGCCGCGGCACGAGAACGTTACATATCCGGCGACGTCATGCCCGATGTGGCGGAAGATCGCCCTTCTCCGGAACATGAAGCGGACTATCGTCAGCGTATGTTGATACTGGAGAAAGCCGTCCGCGAACTGCCTGATCGGCAACGTCAGGTATTTCTCATGCATAAGTTCGACGGGATGAGTTACGGCGATATCGCGATACAGCTTGGAATTAGCAAAAGTGCTGTAGAGAAGCTGATGATGAAGGCCCTGGTCCGTTGCCGCGATCGCCTGGATGGGCTGCTGGATTAGCACTATGAAAAAATCGTCGATGAGGGTGAGGCAGATGACGCCCGGAAACGTCTTAACACAGAGCGTTTTCTCAACGGACGGCAGAATTGCGTGCCCGAAACATCCCAAGAGATGGTAACCGTCATGGCACAACCGAACGAAACCGGCCACAGGGCGTCAAGAGAAGAGGCGGCTGCATGGTTTGCGCGGCTGCAATCGGACGATGTCAGCGCAGAAGATTATCGCGCTCACGAGGCCTGGATGTCGGCCTGTCACGAGAATGCACGGCAATATCTGAAGCTTTCTGCGATGTGGACCGAGATGGACGACATTGCCGATCCGAGGAAGCGATTATCCGTCGTCCGGCAACAGAGGCGCGCCGGTGCCGTTGGGCGCAGGTCGTTTCTGGCAGGCGGGGCCGCAGCTGCGCTCGCTGCAGGTCTTGTAGCCGTTCACGGATTGCCGGATGTACTCACCAGTGATTACACGACATCGGTTGCCGAACGCAGGAGCATTACACTCGACGATGGCTCCATCATCGACATGGATGCCGACACCGCTATTGCCGTGGATTTTTCCAGCACGGCGCGCAATCTGCACCTTCGGAAAGGGCGCGCCTTTTTCAAGGTCGCCAAAGACGCGGGCAGACCGTTTTCGGTCATCGCGAGGAATGGTCGGGCGACCGCACTCGGTACCGAGTTCGTGGTTCACAGCAGCGCCGACACGATCACTGTGGCCGTTGTGGAAAGCCGAGTATCGGTATCGTATCCCGGCGCCAGTTCAGCCATCCTCGATGCCGGAGAAAAAATCAGCTACGACCACGCTGGTCTGGGAGCCGTGACGACTGTCGACAGCGAAACGGAAATCGCATGGCAGCGCGGAAAGCTGATCTTCGAAGATGTTCCTCTGGGTCAGGTGGTCAGCGACCTGAACCGCTATCGCCGGGGTATCATCAAAGTGGTGGATAGCGACCTGCAAACTCTTCGTGTCAGCGGCATATTCGACGTGACCCGGCCAGACCGCGTGCTGGAAGCCATCACACAAACCCTGCCGGTGAAAGCATTGGCACTGACGCCCTACCTGATTTTGCTACACCCCGCGTGATCCCGCGATCAAGGCGGGTATCCAGCAAACAAATCATGATCAATTTTTTCAACTTTATGGGTGAGTTGTTCCTCATCGAAATCCGTCTTTGTCAGGAGTGACCGAAAAGCATGGTCGCGATGGGCAAGCAGGAGTTTGACGGGGCAATGAAAAACAGGTCGCAAAAGCGTAATCGGTTCAAGTCGGGTCTGGGTAGCCTCGGGCTGATACTTTGGACAACCGTTGCCATCCCCGCGGCTTATTCTCAAGACATGGGACAACGCGCCATCGTGCATAAAATCCCGGGCGGCGCTCTGGGCACGGCAATAACCAGATTTGGTGATAGCGCAGGATTGCAGATCCTGTATCCGGCAGATCTTGTTCGCGACAAAAAGACGAATGGTATTTCAGGACAGTTGACGGCGCACCAGGCTCTGGAAAGACTGCTTGATGGAACCGGGCTGGACTACCGGTTTACCGATTCCAATACCGTAACCATTACAAAGCCTGCAGCCCCCAATGATGGGGTTGCTGCAGACGGCTCGACCTTGCTCGACACAATCACGGTCACAACCGGACGTCATAAAAGCAGAACTGACACGCTCGGCGGCCTGGCGGACGAGGACGCAACT
Organism: Neorhizobium huautlense; assembly: GCF_030811685.1. GTDB lineage: Bacteria > Pseudomonadota > Alphaproteobacteria > Rhizobiales > Rhizobiaceae > Neorhizobium > Neorhizobium huautlense_A. The sequence continues at coordinate 287,806 of NZ_JAUSRF010000001.1, forward strand.
TATCGGACACCCGGCAGCAGTGCATTTCTGGATGAACAGAAGGTGCAGCGGTTTCGCGGTTCGTCTGCCGGCGATTTCATCAAGGGTACGCCAGGCGTTCTGACGGGAGACAACCGCAATAGCGGCGCCGTCGATGTGAACGTCCGCGGCATGCAGGGTTTTGGTCGTGTGCCTGTTGTCATCGATGGCACGGTACAGCAGAACACCGTCTACCGTGGTTATTCCGGCGTTGCATCCCGCAACTATGTCGATCCGGACATGATCGGCGGGGCGGTCATCGAAAAGGGACCATCCGCGAGCGTTTACGGTGTCGGAGCAACCGGCGGCTTGGTTCGCATGGAAACGATCAACGCCGGCGACATCATCACGGACGACAAGAACTGGGGCATCCGGGTGAGAGGCGGCATGATGGGCAATATGTCCTCGCCGCCTGCGGTCGGCACTCCGGGCGGCTATGCGCCGATGTCGAAATCGCGCTTCATAAGCGGCTGCAATTGGGCCTGCACGATTGAGCCCATACCCGAGAACCTGTTATCCGGCAGTGCCAAGGGTATGGATCGCCCTGCTTTTCTTGCACCGAAGTCCGGATCCGGCAGCGTAGCGTTTGCAGCCCGCAACGACATGCTCGAGGTTGTGGCAGCCTATGCAAAACGCAAGAACGGCAATTATTATGCCGGTACACGCGGACGCACACCGGTGCTGACGCAGACATCCGACAGGATTATTCGCCCTGGCCGACCCGGCAGGCCCGAACAGATCACCGATTACACCGTGTTCTCTCTCAATGGTCTCAATCGGTATCGCGCTGGGGAAGAAGTGCTGAATACCTCGCAGGACAATACCTCATATCTTTTGAAGGCGAAGCTGGAACTCGATGGTGGTCACATTTTCGATCTCAGCTACATGCGTTACCAAAGCATGTTCGGCGAGATGATGCCCTCGGTCATCCTGCGCTTCGATGGAGCGACACAGGCCCCGCTTAGCGAAGTGTCCGTCGATACGTACCGCGCCGGATACAAGTGGAATCCGGATGAGAATGACTGGATAGACCTCAAGGCCAATATCTGGATGACGGATACGGACACCCACATCCTCACGCCTTACGCATTCAGCTTCGGCAATGGTGTGACGATGGACATACCCCAGGCCTATTGGGACATTGCCAAGCGGTATGGCGCCGATATCGTCAACACATCCGAATTGTACACGGGCTGGGGAGACTTCGGCTTCTCGGTCGGCGGGTCCTTCGTCTACGAGACGATCGAGCCGCCACCGGGCCGGGTCAACATCGATTCCAATGATCTTCTGGCTTCACGCGATGGCTGGCGCAAGGAAGCCAGCGCATTCACGGCGGCAGAATGGAAACCGTTCGACTGGCTGAAGTTCGACGGCGCCCTGCGTTACACATGGACACAGTCCTACGACAACAACTCCAATTACGGTTCGACCCTGCACAACGAGGAGATGAACGACGGCTGGGCGCCCATGATCAGCGCCACGATCGAGCCATGGGATGGCGTGCAGTTTTACACGAGATATGCCGAGGCGATCCGCTCTCCCAGCCTTTTTGAATCAACCACCGGCTTTTCGTTCGGCACCAATCCGCTGGTCGGCGTGCGACCGGAACGCTCCCGCAACAAGGAAATCGGGATCAATCTTCTTCAGGAAGACCTGATGCTTCCCGGCGACAAGTTGCGGTTCAAGGCGTCCTATTTCAACAATGACGTCAAGGATTACCTGTCGCGCACGAACTATCCCAACGTGTCGGTGCGCAATATCGACCGGGCATTGTTTCGCGGATTCGAGGCGTCGGTCGGCTACGATGTCGGCTGGGGTTATTTCGATCTGGGTGGGACGATCTACGACAAAACCGAATTCTGCACGGAGCAGAGAGCGGGATTGACCTGCCTTCCGTCAGGCATCCCGAACGGATACGCCCAGATGCATCTGCCACCGCGCAAGAGCGCAACGCTGACAGCCGGCGTACGCATGCTGGACGATGCGCTGGAGGCCGGTGGACGTGTTACCTATGTCGGCAGTCGTGGAAGCATGACGACCGCTGAGACCGGCGGTTTCACCACCGTCGTCAACTGGGAGAAGTATACCTTGCTCGACCTGTTCGCGAGCTACAAGGTGAACGACAGTGTGAACATCGACGTTGCCGTCGATAACGTTACGGATGTCTATTACATGGATGCGCTGACACTCGGCCTCATGCCATCTCCCGGGCGTACTTTTCGCCTTAACATGACGGCCAAATTCTGAGGTCGGTTTTCCACTGATCTGCAACTCCGGCCTATCCCCGGCCCCGGTTCAAGGGACGGGGCCTGTCCATCTGCCTGCTTCACGTCGGTTTCTCCGCAGAACCGAGCCAGTGATGGAGCCTCCCGGACTGGACGACGTCGGCCGTGGCGTCACATTGTAGAAAATCCGCGGCATTGCGCCCGGCCCGTGGGCCGGACGCATCTGCATTCGAGTTTTAGTGCGCTTTCATCTCGCTGACGATCTGCTTTGCATTCATCGACGACGGATAATAGGTCGGCCAATTGGTCACTTCGTTGAGGAGTGCCGCACGGTCATTGCCCCAATAGAGGTGATAATGATCGGCCTTGTTCGGCGCGATACCGTGATCGCTGAACTGGATGAACTGCGGAGCCGACGCATCACCCTCGGCTTTCTTGAAGATGAACCGCACACCGCGATTGCCCTTCTTGTAGGTCAGGATTTCCTTGCCGTCATAGGCGTAACTTGCCTTGGAAGGCTTGCCATCCTTGTAGAAGGTCACGACATCACCGTCGATGGTGATGCGATCGACGTCGGTCTTGTAGCCAACCTCGTATTCCTTGCGGATATCCTCGACGCTCGCGGTACCCTTCTCAGCCTTGTGCTTCCATACCGGATCGAGAGTGCCGTCCTTCAGGAAAGGATAAACGGACTGCCAGTCGCCGGCATAGTCCGACAACGGGCGATCCTTCACCTGCTCGTCCTCGAAGTAGCCTGCGTAGATCTTGGGGTCGCCGTGGCTGTGGGCGTGATCGTGGCCGTCATGGTCATGGTCATGGCCTTCGCCATGTTCGTGGACCTTGCCGCTGCCGCCGGCAACAGCGATGTTGTAAGGCTTGCCCTCGACCTTGATCGTGCCGACTTCCTTGAGGTCCGTCTTGGAGATGCGGCGAACCAAACCTGCATTCGGATCGCTCATGACGATCTCGTCTCCGGCCATCGCGATACGCGGGCGCGGATCGTTCCAGTGGCCGTCCATGGAATAGGGCTCGGTGACCTTCGCGCTTTTGGAGATTTTGCCGTCGAGAACATCGATCTGGTTGAGCGAGCCGTCTTCAGTCAGAACATAACCGAAGCGCGCGTTTGCTGGATCGAGCGTGAAATCGACACGACGGAACGGCAGTTCGATATACTGGAAGTTCGGCGCATCGACGGGATCAACGATCACGAGACCCTTTGCGCCGTAGTTGCCCATGAAGACCTGCATGCTTTTTGCACCAAGCAGGGTGCCGGTCGTCTGCCCGCTTGGCAATTCCGCCGGGTAAGGCAGCAGCTTGGTGACCGGACCATCCGCGCTCGCGGTCACAGTGAGAATGCCTTCCTTGCAGCCTGCTGCCAGATAAGCACCGGAGAATGCTTCGCCATGGATTCCCGTGCACGTCGCCACATCGCCGGCCGGCGTCCCGTCTGCCTTGACGGCACGAAGACCCACGCGTGTCGGAGCAGCGTCACCCTCAACCGGAGCATCCGATGCCACGGTCGTCACCCAGCCGTTACCGACCGGAGCAGCAAAGCCGTGGTGGGCGCGAGCCTGCTTGAGGCGGGTAGATTCGATCTCGCCATGCGAGAGCTCATGCGCATCGACGATGTCGTTGTATCCGCCCTTGTCGAAGTTGATGACGATCTTGCCGTCATGATCGATAACATGGAACGGGCGCGGTCCGGTCAGCTGCTTTTCCACGGCCTTGGGATCGGAGATCTCGATATCGGCATGATCGCCATGGGCATGCAGCGAGATGCCGCTGTTGATGAAGTTGACGGCATCGTCGTCGGACTGGACCGACACGATGGCAGCACCTTCGTTGACGCTATAGAGCTTGTTCTGACCCTTGGTCTCGAAGGTCCAGCGGTTCTCAGGCTTGCTGAGGTCGAACGCAGTGATCTTTGCAGCATCATGGTCGCCCACGAAGACGCGATACAGCGTAACGTCTTCCTCATCGTCGTGTGCAAAAGCCTCATGACCGACAATTCCCACCGAAAGTGCGATGGCGGACACTCCCAGAATCAGGTTTCTCACGTTTTCCACGTTTCTCTCCTATTAATGATATATCATAACATTTTAATGCAGCAGCGGTGATCGGCACCGCCGGTTTCAGGCCCCGCTGATCGCGGCGACGATAGTCTTGACGTTGTATTCCATCATCTCGATGTAACTTGCCGCCGGGCCATCCGGAGGCGACAGGGCGTCCGAATAGAGCTTGCCGCCAAGTTTGAGACCGGCTTCGGAGGCAATCTGTTCAACAAGACGCGCATCGGAAATATTCTCGGCAAACACTGCCGCAGCGCGTTTCTCGCGGATTTCGCGAATGATCGAGGCAACATCGGCTGCCGAGGCCTCCGATTCCGTGGAGACGCCCTGCGGTGCAAGGAAGGTGACACCGTAATCCTTCTCGAAATAACGGTAGGCGTTATGAGCGACGACCGCGACGCGCCGATCCTGCGGAATGGCATCAACCGCTGTCTTGATCTCGTTGTGGAGCGCCGTCAGCTTCTCATTGTAGGAAGCGGCGTTCTTCTCATAGGCAGAGCATCCGTCCGCATCGGCCGCGCAGAAGGCCTTGGCTACGTTCTGCACGTAGATTTTTGCGTTCCCGATCGATTGCCAGGCATGGGGATCATTCGGCGTAGCGTGGAAGATCGCCTTCCCGTCCACGTAATGATAATGGCCGCCCTTGGGATCGTTCAGCACTTCGGCCCCGTCCGTTAAAACGGTCACCGGAGCCTTGGCCTCGCTCGCCTGGATCAGGCGGTCCATGAACCCTTCGAACATCAACCCGTTGACGAGGATCACGTCGGCGCGGGCCAGCGCGAGTGCGTCGGCGGGACGCGGCTCATAGACGTGGGCGTCGCTATCGGGACCGACCAGCGTCCTCAACTCGACACGATCGCCACCGACAATCTTGGCGAAGTCGCCGATGATCGAGAAGCTGGCGACGACCGAAAGCTTTCCGTCCTGCGCATGGGCAGGCAATGTCGTCGATCCGAGAGCCATGAACGTCAGGCTGGCAAATAATCGCGAAAGTTTCTTCATTTTCAGTTCCAAGATCAGTTTGAGTTTCATGCCGCCCTGTGGACGGCCCGCGGCAGTCGAGACAGCAGCAGTCCGCGAGGACTTGCCACGACCGAGACGAGATAGAAGACACCAGCAGACAACATGATGGATGGGCCTGAAGGCAGAGAGACATGATATGAAAGCAGCAGGCCGCCGACAGATGACACCAGCCCGATCGCAATGGCGAGGAAGCACATCACAGCCACCTGCTGCGTCCAGAACCGCGCGGCGGCGGCCGGCAGGATCATCAGCCCGACAGCAAGCAGCGTACCCAGCGCCTGAAAACCTGCGACAAGATTGGTTACGACAAGGCCAAGGAAGATGAAGTGAACCGGTGAGCCGAGCCGAGATACCGAGCGCAGGAACAGCGGATCCATGCATTCCGCGACGAGTGCGCGCCAGAAGATGCCGAGCATTCCGAGCGTCAACAAGGAGACAAGGGCAATCAGGATCAATGCGTCATTGTTGAGGGCAAGGACGGTACCGAACAGGACATGCATCAGATCGACGCTTGATCCGCGCAGCGAAACCATGAGCACACCCAGGGAAAGTGATATGAGATAGAAGGCGGCCATGGACGCGTCTTCCTTCTGCACGGTCAATCGCGCCACCGCGCCGGCTCCAAGCGCAACGAGGATACCGACGATCAGGCCGCCTATCGTCATCGGCACGATCTCAAGTCCGTAGAAGAGAAAACCTGCGGCAGCGCCCGGAAGAATCGCGTGCGCCATCGCGTCACCGGTCAGGCTCATGCGCCGAAGGGTCAGGAACACACCTACAGGGCACGCGCTGAGCGACAGCATGATGGCGCCCGCAAGCGCTCGCTGCATGAATGCGAATTCGATGAATGGGAGGATGAGTGCGTCGTAAACCATCGTCATCGCGCGCCTGCCTTCACCCTGTCTTGATGGTGTGAGTGGCCGTGGCTTCCGTGGACAGATGCCTCAGCCGCACACCAGGGCGCATTCTCATTCCACGCCTCGCGGTAGTGCCGCGCACCCAGCAGGTTCTCCTGTGAAAGCGTCTGGCGTGACGGGCCCCAAGCAACCGGGTGGCGTGCAAGGAGAAGCGTTTCCGGAAAATACGCCCGGACCAAATCGAGATCGTGGACGACGACCAGGACCGTACGCTCCTCACCATGCCAGATCGTGACAAGCCCGATCAGGTCCAGGATTGTCTGTTCGTCAACGGCGTTGAAGGGTTCGTCGAGAAGGATCAGATCGGCATCCTGCACCAGGACCCGAGCAAACAAGGCACGCTGCATCTGACCGCCCGACAGCGTATCGATCGCGCGCTTCTCGAAGCCCTCGAGCCCCACGGCGACGAGCGCCCGTGAAACCGCCTCGCGATCCTCTGCCCGATGCCGTCCAAGCAGACCGCGACGCGGCCACAGCCCCAGCGACACCAGATCGATGACACGGGCAGGAAAAGTGCGATCCAGTTCCGACTGCTGGGGAAGGTAGGCAAGACGGGTTCCGGCCGCGATGGAGCAGGTGCCGCCCATGGGCTTCAGCAATCCTGCGATACCTTTCATGAGCGTAGATTTGCCCGAGCCATTGCCGCCGACGACAGCCAGGAGGCTACCCTTCGCCACCTTTCCATTGAGATGATGCACGGCCGGATGCCGGTCGTATCCCAGTGTCAGGTCGGTGAAATTGAGGCAGGCTTGGACCACGGAAGAAACATCTTTCGTCAAATCGGGCAACAGGCGTATCCGCCCATTCATGTAATGTTATATCATCTATCGAGGAGATTTCGGGGAGGCAACCCGAAATATCGCGTCGGCACCAGAAAAGATGGACGGCTCGACAGATCGCTTCGCGGCGCGGGCTTCAAACTCTTTTAGTATAAGGGGGAGGCGGGGTTACCACACCATTCGCGCGCTCCAAGAAGGAGGCAAGCCACCCCCTTGCGTCGCAATCGCCAGAGCGATGCGCATCGAAATCTGCACGGCCTCTCCGTCATGCATCACCAAACGCCCGGGGAAACCGAGCGAGTTGGCCGCACCGCAAAATAAAAACCTTCGATATGCCTGTGATGCCGTTCCCGATATACGACACTGCCTCGCCCATGATTTGCGTGGCTGCGTCAGATCGCTGCTCGCTGGCTTTGACTGTGGAGCGCACCTGACCAGCAATTTTGCCGCTATCGCGTGGGAGAGGTGTCAGGCCAGCCAAGGCGCTGATAGCCCGGCGATTACGCTGACCGAGTTCGGGCAGACAGGCGATCAGCACTCCGACGGTAGCGGGACAGACAGCAGGCGCCGAGCCGAGAATGGCTTACTGTCGCTGCAATTCATGCAGCGGTGCAAGATACTATAGTGATGGAGCCCGTCCTTATCCTGCGCGATCGACACGCCTCGGCCTCCCGGCCAACTGTTCGGGTGGCATGCGAAAAGCAGCAGGCACGGAAAAGGATGACGACGGTGAGTGCCTGACATTGACCCACCGCCTGAGCGCTTAGGTGACCGGCCCTTTCAAAAAGGTCCAGGCCCGAAAAGTCAGCGCGCCAGCCAGCCACCATCGACCGGCAGAACCGTGCCATGCACGTAATCCGAAGCCTTGGATGCCAGGAATACCGCAGCACCGCCAAGCTCTGACGGCGTGCCCCAGCGACCGGCCGGGATACGCGCCAGAATGGCCTCGTTGCGATCCGGGTCTTCCCGTAGCGCTGTCGTGTTGTTGGTCGAAAAATAGCCCGGCGCGATGGCGTTGACATTGACGCCCTTGCCCGCCCATTCGCAGGCCAGCAGTTTTGTCAGCCCCGCCAGACCGCTTTTGGAGGCGGTATAGGACGGGATTCGGATACCGCCCTGGAAGGACAGGAGCGACGCGATGTTGATGATCTTGCCGCTGCCGCGTTCCAGCATGTGGCGGCCGGCCGCCTGTGACAGGAAGAACGCCGTCTTCAGGTTGACGTCGATGACGGCGTCCCAATCTTCCTCGGTGAAATCAACGGCATCGGCCCTGCGGATGATGCCGGCATTGTTGACCAGGATGTCGAGCTTTCCGAAGGTGGAGATCGTCTCCGACACGATGCCCTTGACGGGTTCGATCGAACCGAGATCCGCCTTGATGACATGAAAACCGGTGCCGGCTTTTTTGACCGCCGCCTCGGTTTCATCCATTGACGAGCGGCCGACGGCCACGATGGAGGCCCCGGCTTCGGCGAGCGCAATCGCGATCGCCTGGCCGATGCCGGTGTTTGCGCCGGTAACAACGGCCACCTGGCCGGAAAGATCGAACAAGGTCATCGATTATCTCACTTCAGGAATTCGGCGCGATGCGGGGTGAAGACGTCGATCAGCCGTCCGGCTTCAAGCGCTTTCACGCCATGAACCAGATCCGGCGGCACGATGAAGCTGCCACCCTTGACGAGCGTTTCGGTGCGCCCGTCGATGGTGACTTCAAACGCGCCTTCCGCGACATAGCTTGCCTGGATGTGCGGGTGGTTATGTTTCGCACCGATGGCACCGGCCTCGAACACCACTTCCACCATCATCATTTCCGGCAGATAGGTCATGATGCGGCGGGTGACGCCCGGCTCCGGGCTCACCCATTCGGCGCCCTCGGCCGAGACGAACAGATCACTCGATGACATGATCGCGCCTCACTTCAGGTCTTCGATGGCGACCGGATCGACATCGGTATAATCGACATTGTCACCGGCCATGGCCCAGATGAACGTGTAGCTGGACGTGCCGGCACCCGAGTGGATCGACCAGCCCGGCGACAGGATGGCCTCTTCGTTCTTGACGATCAGGTGGCGGGTTTCATCCGGCTCGCCCATCAGGTGAATGACGCGCGCCTTTTCCGGCAGGTCGAAATAGAGATAGGCTTCCATGCGGCGGTCATGGATATGGCAGGGCATGGTGTTCCAGACCGAACCTTCGGCAAGCGTGGTCATGCCGACAACGAGCTGGCAGGTCTTTGCGCCTTCCGGGTGGATGAACTGGAAGATCGAACGTTCATTGCTGGTGGCCTGCGATCCGAGATCGATACGCTTGGCATCGGAAATGCCGATATGCTGTGCCGGATGCTTGAAATGCGCAGGCGCGCTGAGCAGATAGAACTTTGCCGGGTTGGCGGCGTCGTCCGAGGCGAAAGTGACCGAGGAACCGAGACCGGCATAAACCATGTCACGCGTGCCGGCGGCAAACTTTTCACCATCGACGGTAACAGAACCCGCACCGCCGATATTGACGGCGATCAGTTCGCGGCGGGCAAGCAGCTTGTCGGTGCCGGCCGGCTTGATGGTTTCCAGTTCGAGCGGCGAAGATGTCGGCGTCGCGCCACCGACGATCATGCGGTCGTAATTGGTGTAATGCAGCTGGATGCGGCCATCCACGAAAAGCGGCGGCAGCAGGAAATGGTCACGCAGTTGCGCCGTGTTGAAACCGGCTGCCGTCATCGGGTCGATGGCGAAGCGATTGGTATAATCGGTGTGACTCATGTTATCTCCCAAAACTCCTCAAGTTGAAGTCATCATACATATTGACGAAACGCATACAACATGCGGCTCCTAAAATTTGCTGTCTACCATCTGCATGTCATTGCCAAAGCCAGACATTTCAACATTTTTCGATGAAATAAAAAATGCGAAACGCTATGAGCGCTTGCAAACAAATCGTGTTATTGCTGTCATGAATTTGTCTATTTTGATATGAAGCAGGCCAGATGAAGCACCCCGACATCGCATCCAGCTCTCAGGAACCCGGCAATGCCCGACGCCAGAAACTGTCGGATCGAATTGTCGTTGCGCTGCGACGGGATTTTCTGTCGGGCCAGGTCGACATCGGCCAGAAACTGCCGACGGAAACCCAGCTTGCCGATGATTTCGAGGTAAGCCGGACTGTCGTGCGCGAAGCGATTGCCACTCTGGTGGCCGATGGGCTGCTGGAAACCCGGCAGGGTGCCGGCATGTTCGTTCTGAAACACCAGATGACTGCCCCGACACAGGTCACCGCAACAGCCAAGGCGGTCGATCAGTCCGGCAACATCTCTCATGCACTGAACGTGCTGGAAGTGCGCATCGCGCTGGAAATGGAAAGTGCTGCCCTTGCCGCCACCCGCCGCAGTGCCTCGCAAGAGGCACAGATTCAGGAACGGTTTTTCGAATTCGAACATCTGCTGAAACAGGGAGAGCCAACCGGCGCTGCCGACTTCGCCTTTCACCGGGCGATCGCCGAAGCGACCAACAATGCCTTTTACGTGGAAGTGCTGGATTCGCTCGGCAGCCGCACCATTCCCTGCGACGTGACCTCGCCTTATGCCACGGAGGACGTGCTGTCCTTCACCTATCAGGCCGGCCTGCAACGCGAGCATCTGGCGATCCTGAACGCGATTTCGGCCGGCGATGCGGCGGCGGCGCGCGATGCCATGCGCGCGCATCTGGCCGCCAGCCAGGAGCGTTATCGCCAGCGCCTGCAGGAACGGCGCACGCGTTACCTGAACGATCAGACCGTGTGATAGGCGCGGTTCAGGTAGATCAGTGATTTGCCGCCATCGCTCACCTGACTATCGAGCACGCGGCAGATGAGGATATCGTGGCTGTGGCCGTCGGCGACCGAGGTGATCTCGCAATCGAATGAGGCCAGGGCTCCATCCAGTGCAAGACTGCCGCTCGGCAATTCCGTCCATGACGCGCCGGCAAACCGCTGCTCGACCGGGGTCTTGCCGCCAAAAAGCCGGCTGAGGTCCTGATGGTCGGCAGAAAGCACGTTGACGCAAAGCGTGCCATTGCCCTTGACCGGCCAATAGGCACTCGACGTCTTGTTGAGGCAGACAAGCAGGGTCGGCGGATTGTCGGAGACGCTGCAGACGGCGGTGGCAGCAAAACCGGCGCGACCGGCAGCGCCCGACGTGGTGACGATGTGTACGGCAGCACCAAGCTTTGCCATGGCGTTGCGGTATTCTTCACGCCGCACATTTTCGATGTCTTCCGGCACGTCCGATAAAGCCTGCCCCTGCATGCTCATTCTCCGAGGATCCGGCAGGCGTCATCGAAATCGAGGCGCGGCAGGCGATCGAACACTTTTGACGGATCGCCATGACCGAGATTGATGAGAAAATTCGACTTCCACGTCGTGCCGGCAAAAAACTCGGCATCGACCTTGGCCTTGTCGAAACCGGACATCGGACCGGTATCGAGTCCGAGGGCACGGGCGGCAAGGATGAGATAGGCGGCCTGTAGCGTGCCGTTGCGAAAGGCAGTTTCTTCTGCCGCCGCCGGGCTGGACGTGAACCAGCTGCGAGCATCCGCATGCGGGAAAAGCTCTGGCAGTTTTTCGTAGAATTCGCCGTCATAGGCGGCAATCACCGTTACCGGTGCAGCCATGGTCTTTTCCAGATTGCCGGAGGACAAGGCGGGCTTCAGCCGCTCCTTGGCAGCCGGGCCCTTTACGAAGACAAAACGCGCCGGCGAGCAATTGGCAGATGTCGGACCCATCTTCGCGAGATCATAGAGCTTCTTCAGCACCTCGTCCGACATATCGCCGGGCAACCAGCCATTCTGGGTACGGGCTGAGAAAAACAGCGTATCGAGTGCCTGCTGGTCAAGACTATTCGTCATTGGAAATCCTGAAATCTATCGATCGTTGAGGAAGGAAAGCATGGCGGCGTTAAAAGCCTGCGGGTCCACGACATTGACGGCATGGGCACCGAATTCGAAAAGGGCAAGCGTGGCATCCGGCAGAGCACGGCCAAGTTGAAGCGAACGGCTATAGGGTACCAGCATATCATCCTTCGTGGCGACCACCAGCGTGGGCGCCGTCACATCGCCAAGCCGGTCCTCGATATCGAATGCCCTCAATGCTGCGATGCGGCGTAGAATATTCTCCCTTCCCTGAAAATGCGAAAGCGCATGTTTTTCTTCTTCTTCCATTCGCGCGGAATTTTCTGCCATCCAGATGGCCGGATAGAGAAACAATGGCTGCGCCTTGACGAAAGCCGGCACGCCGGAGTTTTCGAGAAGCGCGATACGCACGTCGAAACAACGCCCGGAATGCGGATCGGCCTTGGCCCAGGCATTGATGAGGACGATCTTTTCGATGCGCTCGGGAAAACGCAACGCAAGGTCGAGGCCAACCAGACCACCGAACGCGTGCCCCATGAAACTGAATGAGGTCAGCCCCAACCCTGATGCGATCTCCATGACCTCATCGGCCATGTCGCTGATCGAATAACCTTCCGGCACCTCGCCCGGCGAACGGCCGGTGCCGAAATGATCATAGGTGACGACGCGGAACCGCGCCTTCAGCGCCTCCATCTGCGGCGCCCAATAGGCGGCACTGCCGCCGAGGCCCGACGACAGAATGATCGTCGAGGCATCGGCAGCATCGGAACCACGCACATCGAAATGCAGCATGCCGTTATTTCCCGATATGCGCCACAGTGGCGATTTCGACCAGCGCATCCGGCTTTACCAGCCCGCATTGGATGCAATACCGCGCCGGTTTGTCGCCCGGAAAATACTCGGCATAAACGGTATTCACCGCCTGATAATTGGCCCAGTCAGTAATAAAAATGTGGTTCATGGTGACATCCTCCATCGTGCCGCCGGCGGTTTCGATCACCGACTTGATGACCTCCAGCACATGGCGGGTCTGGGCACCTGCATCACCGATATGGACGACGTCATTGTTCTTGTCGAAAGGCAGCGTGCCCGAGACATACACGACGCCATCGGCAAGCGTACCGGGCGAATAGGGCGCAATCGGCTTTTGGGTGCCTTCCGGCACGATGATCGTTTTCGGCATTTTTCCTCTCCTCTTTTATCGGTTTTGATCAGGCATCCGCCGGGGCGGCTTGCGAAATGACAGCGCAGAAATCGTTGACGGTGGCGACCCAGCCGAAAAATTTCTCGACATTGTAGACGGTGGCCTGCTGGATGAAGTCCGGCCCCAGATGGTGCGTGGCGTCTTCCAGCATCACCCCGAAATATTCGAGGTGAAAGGCATCGCGCAGCGAGCTTTCCACGCAGACATTGGTGGCGATACCGACAAAGACCAGATTGCGGATGCCGCGGGCGCGCAAGACGCTGTCCATATTGGTATTGAAGAAGCCGCTGTAACGGGTTTTCGGCACCAGAATGTCGCCCGGCTGCGGCTGCAGCTCGTCGACGATAGCATAGTCCCAGGTGCCTTTGGCGAGAAGCTGCCCCTGCAGATCCGGGTTGGCGCGCATGTGTTTCAGCGCATTCGACTTGTGCCAGTTGGGCGAACCGGGGCCACCGGCCTCGACGTAATCCTTGTCCCAGCCGTTCTGGAAATAGATCACTTGCACGCCATTGGCGCGCGCCGCATCCAGCGTCTTCTTGATGTTGTCGATCGTGCCCTTGGCGCCGGAAATGTCGAAGCCGGCAAGATCGACATAACCGCCCTCTGTCGAATAGGCATTCTGCATATCGACCACGACGACAGCCGTTTCCGACGGTTTTAGCGTGATCGGCTCCGGCCGCGCCGGCAGAGTAACACTTTCCGACCGGCTGGCCGGCGCCTGATATCCTGCCACCACGCTCATTCCGCCGCCTCCAGCGCCGGCTTGATATGCTGGCGGCTTTTCATCAGCGGCTGCACATATCTGCCGAACTTTTCGATGCCCTCGACAAAATCATCGAAGGTGAGCATGACACCGCCGGTGCCGGGCACTTCCGCCATCTCGTCCAGCATGGCCGCCACTTCCTCGTAGGAGCCGATCAGCGTGCCCATGTTGATGTTGACCGCCGACACCGGATTGGACATGTGCCGCACATTGGTATCGGCGCCGGATTTGGTATCGGCAGCACTTTGCAGACCGAGCCACTGGATGGCTGCCTGATCGGCACCCGCCTTGTAATGCTCCCACTTGGCGAGGGCGGCTTCCGTCGTCTCTTCCGCAAGGATCATTGTCAGCACGAAGGAGCGCACATCGCGGCCGGTCTTTTCGGTTGCTGCCAGCAGGCGCTCATTGGTCGGCGCGAACGCCTTTGGCGTGTTGATGCCGACGCCGAAACAAAAACTGTAATCGGCAAACTCAGCCGAAAACGCCATGCCGGCATTGGAGGAACCGGCGCAGATGAGTTTGACGTCCCCTTCCGGCACCGGCTTCATGTGGCAATCTTCCATCTGAAAGTATTTGCCCTTCAGGTCAGACTGTCCGGTCGTGAGAAGTTCCTTCAGCACGGTCGTGTATTCAGCAAGATAGGCGTAGCGATCGCCAAAATAATCGTCGCCCGGCCACAGGCCCATCTGGCTGTATTCCGGCCGCTGCCAGCCGGTGACGAGATTGACGCCGAAACGGCCGCCCGAAATACTGTCGATGGTGGTGGCCATGCGCGCGACGATGGCCGGCGGCATGACCAGCGTTGCGGCAGTGCCGAAGAGCTTGATCTTCGAGGTGACGGCGGCGAGGCCTGCCATCAGCGTAAAAGATTCCAGATTGTAGTCCCAGAACTCCGTCTTGCCGCCGAAACCGCGCAGCTTGATCATCGAAAGCGCGAAATCAAAACCGTATTTTTCAGCCGTCAGCGTGATGTCCTTGTTGAGCGCAAAGGACGGTTTGTATTGTGGCGCGTTTTCCGAAAGCAGCCAGCCATTGTTGCCGATGGGGATAAAAACACCGATTTCCATCTCATGCTCCTTCCAATTGACCTTGAGGTTCTGTCGGGAAGGAATTTGCAAACGTCATGCCAGATCAAAATAGTGCAGCAATGTCATTGACTTGGATTGCCAGCAAAATCTTGGGTCGAAGCGCCTCTCAAATTTTTGACCATTCGGTAAATTTTTGAAGCAGTTTTGCCCATTGGCTGGGCAGGGCATGAGAATTTTCACGCCACAACAATGACACCGCCCAAACAGAAATTAACATTTGCAAAGACTTGTCGATTTTCAGCCGCGCCTAACGGATAGGCGGCACATATCTGGACCTGCTGCGTTAACCGATCTACACACCAAAGTCGGCACTTCCGGCCGGCAACAAGGACGGACCCGATGTCCATGCGCAATCGCCTGCTGGCGTCTCTCAGCCCCGATGATCTTGAGGCCGTCAGGCCTTGGCTGGAAGACATGCCGCTGCCGCAGAAGCTGGAGCTTTCGCTGCCGGGCGAAGAAACCGTCTATTGTTATTTTCCGACAGATGGCATCGGCTCGACCGTCATCGTGTCACCGGAAGGCAACCAGACCGAGATCGGTGTTTTTGGCCGCGAGGGCATGAGCCCGGCCTCCGCCGTGCTGGGCGCCACCAGCAATCCCTATCGCGTCGTCATGCAGGTCGGTGGCCGTGGTTACCGTATCGCGCGGACCAAGCTGATCGAACTGATGGAAGAACGCCCTGCCCTGCACCGGCTGCTGTTGCGCTGGGCGCAGGTCTTTACCGCGCAGGCGGCAACGACAGCCCTTTCAAATGCCGTGCATTCCGTCGATGAACGGCTGGCCCGCTGGGTGCTGATGTGCCACGACCGGCTGGGCGGTGACGAGATGTCCCTGACCCACGAATTCCTGTCGATCATGCTGGCCGTGCGGCGCCCGAGCGTGACGACTGCGCTGCATGTGCTGGAGGGCAACAAGCTGATCTATTCGCACCGCGCCAACATCATCGTGCGGGACCGGGAGGGGCTGGAGGCCTTTGCCAGCGATGCCTACGGGGTGAGCGAACATGAATATGCACGGCTGCTGGGCGATTTTCGCGAACGTTGAGCAGCCTTCAGGTCCGGATGCCGGCCGGCTGTGCGGTGGCCAATACCGTTTCCACGAAAACATCAGGATCGCTCGGCTTGTCGAGCCATGGCATGCCGTCGATCAGGGCATGATCGACAGTGTCCGGCATGGGCACGGCGGAGTGAACGACACAGGGAATACGCCGCTCTTTCGCGAGCTCCAGAATGGATAGACTGGCGCCATCGCTCAAGTGATAATCGACGATGATCACCGATGGCGATGCATTCTCAAGCCATGACAGCCCCTCCTCCACCGATCGCAGGCAGATCACCTCACGCATTCCGGCCCCCAGCAGCATATCCTCGAGATCCAGCGCGATCAGCGGCTGATCTTCGAGAAGCAGGACGGGTCGGTTCAGTGGTACATGCATGAGCTCGGCCGATTTGAGGTTGAGAAGTAATGTAACGTTCTCAAAGCCGATAATCTGTTTATGTCTGATACCGTACCGACTTGTTCTGCCGGGTTGCCTGCCGGAATCTATGACCATAGATGGAACAAACGAAGGGCAGTCGCCGTTTCGGAGAGCACTGCATTCGGGAATGATTGATGGGCGAGATTCGGCAAGACATGGTTCGGAACAATCTGCTCCGATTGATGTCCGCCGACAGTTTTGGCCGGCTGCGCGGCGACCTCGAATGGGTTGAGCTGCCCCGCGCCTTCGAATTGTCCCGCCCGAATGAAGCCTGCCCTTACGCCTATTTTCCGGAAGCCGGCATCGCCTCGATCGTGGCGAAATCCCCCGAAGGTCAGCAGACCGAAATCGGCGTGATCGGCCGCGACGGCATGACACCGGCTTCGCTGGTGCTCGATGCCGGCCATGATCCCTATTCGATCTTCATGCAGGTTCAGGGTGAGGCCTACCGCATTCCCTATGCGAGCCTGCAGGCGCTCATTCACGAAGATCGCGACCTGCACGGCCTGCTGGCGCGGTATGCGCAGGCGCTGGCAGTACAAAGCGCCTATACCGCGCTCTCCAATGCCGTGCATCATATCGACGAGCGTCTGGCCCGTTGGATCCTGATGTGCCACGACCGCAGCGATGGCAACGAGATCAGCCTCACCCACGAATTCCTGTCGATCATGCTGGCGGTGCGCCGCCCGAGCGTGACCACGGCGCTGCACATGCTGGAAGGCAAGAAGCTGATCTATTCCGAACGCGGCGTCATCATCGTGCGTGACCGCGCAGCCCTGGAAGCCTTCGCGCATGACGTTTATGGCGAATGCGAGAAGGAATACGAGCGGCTGATCGGCACTCGGCCCTGAGGGCCACGCACCGCATTTTCTTATCGATAGACGAGCGTCGAGCGCAACGATGCCTGCTGAACCGAAGAACCGGGGCGCGGCGTCGGAAGCGGCGTGACCATCGGCAGCGGTTCGAAATCAACCAACTGCGGCTGCGGCAACAATTCCGGGCTGCGTACGGCCGGCGCTTCAGAAGAAGCAGGCGCTGAGGCCGGAACCGGCACTTCGGCGGACGCAACCTGCATCGGCGCGTCGCTGATCATCGGAATGTCCGATGCCGGGCTGCCGGAATCGGCAAATGCCAGGAAATATTCACTGGTCGGCAACGGTTCTGGCGTCTGCAACTCGCCGTCGCGACCGCGTTTTTCGTAAAACTTGTTTCCGCCGGCAACGGTCACATAGCTCATGTTCTTGTAGGGAAAACGCAGACCATCGGTGTGGAAGAACATCGCTTCCTTGACGGCCGCGTGACGTTCGCCCTTGAGGATAGCCTCGCTTGCACCTTCCAGATCCGGTGCGGTCGCCTCATCCATGGCGCGGGTCATCACACCCGGTGCGAACTGGTTTTTCTGGGCCACGACACCGCAGATCGTGTCAGGATAGGCGCCCGATGTCAGGCGGTTCATGACAACCGTGCCAACCGCCATGAAACCGCTGCGGCTGGTGCGTTTCGATTCGAAATACATCGCGCGCTTGAGGCATTCGCGGTCTTGTGAAGTATAGTGATAAACCTGCTTGGCCGGGGTCGGCGTCGCTTTCGTGGTCTCCACAGCGGGGGCTTCGACCTTGGTCGTGTTGCAGCCGGACAGCAATGCTGCAGACAGGATCAACGCTGGCGCCCACAAAGAACCGCGGAAATTTTTCATAGGCATGCCATCATCGAAAATTTCAGAAAAACGATTTGTACGGAAACGGATACCTGCAATTTTAATTTACCTCAAGCGATTTGATGATTTTTTGTCACGCTTGAGAATTTTATGCCTATTCCACAGTAAACATCGCCATTCACCCCCCCCCCTCAATATTCAGGGAAAACGGCGATTGCGCGGGTTGCCTGTGACAAAAAAACGGCGACACGATTTTTCGTGCCGCCGTCCGGTTTTTCCGATGGGAAATGCCCTTAGCGGAGACCGCCGCCTTCCAGCCCGGTCGCAACGACCGACACGCGGAAACGACCATCGAGATTGCGATCGAAGATCGCGCCGACAACGATATCGGCTTCCGCCTGCACTTCGTCACGAATACGGCTGGCCGCCTCGTCCACTTCGAACAGCGTCATGTCCGAACCGCCGGAAATCGAGATCAGCACGCCGCGCGCGCCCTTCATGGAAATATCGTCGAGCAACGGGTTGGCGATCGCCGCTTCGGCGGCGGCCAACGCACGACCTTCGCCGGCGGCTTCGCCGGTACCCATCATGGCGCGGCCCATGCCCTTCATCACCGATTTCACGTCGGCGAAATCGAGGTTGATCAGGCCTTCCTTGACGATCAGGTCGGTAATGCAGCCAACGCCGGAGAAGAGAACCCGGTCGGCAGTCATGAAGGCATCGGCAAAGCTGGTATTGGCATTGGCGATGCGGAACAGGTTCTGGTTCGGGATGACGATGACCGTATCAGCCGCCTGGCGCAGCGCCTCGATGCCGGCCTCGGCCGTCTTCATGCGGCGATTGCCTTCGAAAGTGAACGGCTTTGTCACCACGCCGACGGTCAGAATGCCGGCGGAGCGGGCCGCATGGGCGATAACCGGTGCCGCACCCGTGCCGGTGCCGCCGCCCATGCCGGCGGTGACGAAACACATATGCGAGCCGGCCAGATGATCCATGATCTCGTCGATGGATTCTTCCGCAGCGGCCCGACCGACATCCGGCAGCGAACCTGCGCCGAGGCCTTCGGTGATCTGCGCGCCCAGCTGGATGCGGCGCGATGCCTTGGAGGTGGCAAGCACCTGCGCATCCGTGTTGGCGGCGATGAATTCGACGCCGTTCAGGTTTTCCGAAATCATGTTGTTGATGGCATTGCCACCGCCGCCGCCGACACCGACGACCGAGATATGCGGCCGCAGACCCGTAATGCCGCTCTTTGCGTCCGTCATCGTATTCTCCTTCGGCGCAGATGGTTGTGCTGCCCGTCTCTGGCAGCGAATCGGAGCGCAAATTAGACGGCCTGCATGGGTTAAGCCAGATAAAAGCGGAGAGAGCCGCATATCGACACAAGCCCAACACAAGCTGCAGACAGGCCAACCGCGCGAACGACAGTACCGGGACGCCTGCCTTGGCCCTTTACCCCGAGACAAAGCTCCGCGATCATGCCGGACGCAATGGGAGCTTTTTGAATGACGAAGACTGCACTGACCGAAACCGAAGCCGATACCGTGGTCCGCGAACTGGAGCGGCTGCGCAAAGGCGGAGACCGGGTTTCCACCAGCCATTTCGCAAACTTGCCCGACATGGCGCAGTCGATGAACTTGCAGGGGCGGCTCGATCTGGAAGGATCGATCGAGCAGGCCTGGAAGGTGGCGCGTTCACCCGACGGCGTACCGGTCGTGGCCCGGCTTCATCCGCTTATCGAAAAGAGCGCCGGTGCGACCCTGCCGTGGCGCAAGGACATGCTGCTGGAAATCGAGATCGCCGTCAGGCTCGGCAAGGATCTGCCGGTCGGAGCCGCGCCATACCAGCGGAGTGACATTCTCGAAGCAATCGACACGGTGCACCTTGGTGCCGAAATGGTCTGGACCGTGCTTCTCGAAGCCGGAAAAGTATCGTTCCCGCTTTATCTGGTCGATCGTCTCGGCAATGACGGTTATGTGCTCGGCCCGGAACTCGGCCGCGAATTTCTCGATGCCTCCAGCACGCCGGCCCTCTCGATCCGCACGGGTTCGAGCTCTATATTCGATGCACCGGCCAGACACGCGACCGGCGATGTCCTGACCTGGCTTCTGGATTACGCCAATCTGGCTGAGCGACCGGAAACCGTGCTCAAGGCCGGCGCGCTGATCACCACCGGCACGCTGTGTGGCGCGATCCCGCTCAACGAAGGCGGCATGTTCGATATCGACATGGCAGGCGCACCGGCCTTCAGCTTCTCGCTGACCTGACGGAATAATGGCCGGGCGGGCGAAAAACGCCTGCCCGGCAGACGCTTACTGATTGCGCAAACGGCCTTCCATCAAGTCGATGATCGCACGCGCGGCATCGAGAACATTGGTGCCGGGCCCGAATACGGCGGCAACGCCATGCTCCAGCAGGTAATCGTAATCCTGTCGCGGAATGACGCCGCCGACCACGACGATAACGTTTTCCGCACCCTTCGCCTTCAGAGCCTCGACCAGTTGCGGTGCCAGCGTCTTGTGACCGGCGGCAAGCGACGACATGCCGACGATCTGCACCTTTTCGATAATGGCCATGTCCGCCGCCTCTTCCGGCGTCTGGAACAGCGGGCCGGCCAGAACCTCGAAACCGATATCGCCGAAAGCCGACGCGATCACCTTGGCGCCGCGGTCGTGTCCATCCTGCCCCAGCTTGGCGATCATGATTTTAGGCTTGCCGGCGCTTTTGCCATAATCGGCGAGGCGCGAAACGATGGTCCTGTATTCCGGGTCGTCGGCATAGGCCGGGCCGTAGATATCGCCGACCACTTCCGGCATGGCCGCATGATCGCCGAAGGAGGCGCGCATGGCATCAGAAATCTCACCGACCGTGGCACGGGCGCGGGCCGCCTCGACCGCCGCTTCCAGCAGGTTGCCCGTGCCGGAATTTGCGACCTCGGAAAGGGCTGCCAGCGTCTGCTCGACCTTTTTCGGGTCACGCTGGCGGCGCACCTCTTCCAGACGCTTGATCTGGGCATTGCGCACGCTGGTATTGTCGATGGCGAGGATGTCGATATCGTCCTCGTTCTCCAGCCGGTACTTGTTGACGCCGACGATGATTTCCTCCGCCCGGTCGACCTTGGCCTGACGCAGCGTCGCGGCCTCTTCGATCAACCGTTTCGGCAGGCCATCGGCCACAGCCTTGGTCATGCCGCCGAGGTTTTCGACCTCTTCGATCAGCGCCCAGGCCTTTTCTGCCAGTTCGCTGGTCAGGCTCTCGACATAATAGGAACCGGCCAGCGGATCGACGACCTTGGTGACGCCGGTTTCGTGCTGAAGGATCAGCTGAGTATTGCGGGCGATGCGCGCGGAAAAATCGGTCGGCAGCGCCATCGCTTCATCCAGCGCATTGGTGTGCAGCGACTGCGTGCCGCCAAGCACTGCCGAAAGCGCTTCGTAAGCCGTGCGGATGACGTTGTTATAGGGGTCCTGTTCCTGCAAAGAGACGCCCGATGTTTGGCAATGGGTGCGCAACATCAGCGAGCCCGGCTTTTTCGGCTCGAACTCTTCCATGATGCGCGACCACAACAAGCGGGCGGCGCGCAGCTTTGCCGCTTCCATGAAAAAGTTCATGCCGATGGCGAAGAAGAACGACAGACGCCCGGCGAAGGCATCGACATCGAGACCCTTGGCGAGAGCCGCGCGCACATATTCGCGCCCATCCGCCAGCGTGAAGGCCAGTTCCTGCACCAGCGTCGCGCCCGCCTCCTGCATGTGATAGCCGGAGATCGAAATGGAGTTGAAACGCGGCATTTCCTTTGCAGTGTATTCGATGATGTCGGCAACGATCCGCATCGACGGTTCGGGCGGATAGATATAGGTGTTGCGGACCATGAACTCCTTCAAAATGTCGTTCTGGATGGTGCCGGAAAGCTCCGCCCGCGAACAGCCCTGCTCCTCGCCTGCGACGATGAAGGAGGCGAGGATCGGGATGACGGCGCCGTTCATGGTCATCGAGACGGACATCTCCTTCAACGGAATACCGTCGAACAGGATCTTCATGTCCTCGACGCTATCGATCGCTACACCGGCCTTGCCGACATCGCCTTCGACGCGCGGATGGTCGCTGTCATAACCGCGATGGGTGGCGAGATCGAAGGCGACCGACAGGCCTTTCTGACCGGCCGCAAGGTTTCGCCGATAAAAGGCGTTGCTCTCCTGCGCAGTGGAAAACCCCGCATATTGGCGAATGGTCCAAGGCCGGCCGGCATACATGGTTGCGCGCGGACCGCGAACAAATGGCTTTATGCCCGGCAGCGTGTCGAGATGGTCCACGCCTTCCAAATCTTCGGCGGTATATAGCGGCTTGATATCGATGCCTTCGGCGGTGTGCCAGACGAGCTTTTCCGCAGACCCCTTCAATTCCTTTTCGGCAAGGACCTGCCAGTCCTGCGGCGCCGTAAACGATGTGTCAGCGGATGCATTCGTCTTCACCTTTTTATCCGACACCGATGTCCTCCTGCTCTTGCGACTTTGATCATGCGCTGGCCTGCACCCTTTATAGCTAGTGCGCAACCCGACCGATGACAGCCGTTGAACCCGCATTTCTGAAACACGGAAACATTGGCTGGCGTTCCTCCATGAGCCAGTCACAGCCCGAATTAAAAACGCAAAACTCTCGTAAATATAAAAACAGAAAGAAATAAGTATAATTGCGTTTTGACATGATCAAAACACCGAATTTGACATTTGAAAATGCGACAATTTCGCCTGATCAAATTTTTCGTGATCAGATCACCGACGGATGCAATCCGTATTCCAAAACAACCTCACCGCATCATCCCGATGTTTTATCTGGATGGCGGCATCATACGACAACGATAAGCAGAAATATTTTCCAATATTAGACAAGGCCGATGCGACGTCTTGTACATTGACGATAAAAAACCGCAGACCTAGCCATGTGGAAGTCGAATGGGGAGCGACATCCACATGGGTTTTTCTTTCAAAACCGATGTCGTTTTGCCGGCGAGAGCCGCCGCCTTCGCATGGGAGGGAGAACGCAATCCGGCCATGGGGCCGGTCACTGGCCGGACGCAGGACCGAAAATCGGGAAGCCCGGCCCAAAAAATTCAAGTCGCACTTAAATCGTAATGGAGGAAATACAATGAAAGTAAGTTTGAAGACCGTTCGCTCGCTGTTTCTGGTGGCCGGCGCCGCCGGCATTCTGATGAGCTCGACAGCCATGGCGCGCGATTTCCGCTCCGCCGACATCCACCCCAACGACTATCCGACCGTGCAGGGCGCCATGTATATGGGCAAGCTTCTGTCGGAGCGCACCGGCGGCAAGATGGGCGTGAAAGTGTTCCCGAACGGCGCGCTGGGTGACGAACGCGGCACGATCGAACAGCTGCGCATCGGCGGGCTGGACATGCTGCGCATCAGCGCCGCCGTGGTCAACAACATGGTCCCGGAAACCATCGTCATTTCGCTGCCCTTCATTTTCCGCTCCACGGAGCATGAACGCGCCGTGCTGGACGGGCCGATTGGCGACGAAGTGCTGAAGGCACTGGAAAAGCAGGGCATGGTAGGCCTTGCCTTTTACGACAGCGGCTCGCGCTCGATGTACACCAAGAAGCCGATCAGGACCCTGGCCGATCTGAAGAACATGAAGATCCGTGTGCAGCAGTCCGACATGTTCGTCGCCATGGTGCAGGCGCTCGATGCCAATGCTACACCGATGCCGATGGGCGAAGTTTATACCGGCCTGAAGACCGGCATTATCGATGCGGCGGAAAACAATCATCCGTCCTACGAATCCTCGCATCATTTCGAGGCGGCCAAATATTTCACCCGCACCGAACATGCCATGGTGCCGGAACTGCTGCTCTTCTCCAAGCCGATCTGGGACACGCTGACACCGGAAGACCAGGCGATCATCCGCAAGGCCGCCAAGGACTCGGTCGTCGAGCAGCGCCGCCTGTGGGATGAGCGCGAGGCCAAGTCGAAGGAGATCGTCGAAAAGGCAGGCAGCGTCATCGCCGAAGTGGCCGACAAGCAGGAATTCGTCGACGCGATGAAGCCTGTCTACGAACAGTTCGCCAAGACGCCCGAGTTGCAGGATCTCGTCAAGCGGATCCAGGAAACCAAGTAGCTCATACCGGAAGCAGCCCCGCCAAAGCCGGGCGCTGCTTCCTCTTCCGAGGAATGTCATGAACGCTCACATCGAACCGGGCGCGGCACATCTGCCGCCCATGACCGGATGGCTGACGCGCGTCAATGCGCCGCTTGCCAAAGCCGGTATGATACTCGCCATTTCAGGCCTTCTGGCCCTTGTGGCCATCGTTTTCTACCAGGTGTTCGGCCGTTACGTGCTGAACGACAGTCCCAGTTGGACGGAGAATATGGCCATCGTGCTCATTCTCTATGTCACCATGATCGGCGCGGCCGTCGGCGTGCGCGACGCCGGTCATATCGCCCTCGATTCCCTGACCGTGCTTCTGCCCTATCGCTGGCAGCGGTTCATGGAACTGATCATCTACTGCACCATCTGCGTGTTCGGTGCCGCCATGGCCTATAACGGCTGGCGGCTGGGCTGGTCCGTCGCTCCCTACCTGATGCCCAATCTGCATGTCACCGAAGCCGTGCGCTACATCCCGCTCTCGGCTGCCGGCGTGCTGATCGTGATGTTTTCCATCGAACATATTCTTGCAATTTTCCGTGGCGCGGAGGTCGTACCGTCATGGCACTAACCATTCTCTGCATTACCTTTGTCGCCTTTCTGGTGATGGGCATCCCGGTCGCCTTCGCGATCGGCCTGTCGGCGCTCTGCACCATTCTTTACGAAGGGCTGCCGATCGCGGTCGGCTTCCAGCAGATGATGGCGGGCATGAACGTGTTTTCGTTCCTCGCCATCCCCTTCTTCATCTTTTCCGGCGAGTTGATGCTGCATGGCGGCGTTGCCGACAAGATCGTCAATGCGGCGAAAGCCATGGTCGGCCATGTGCGCGGCGGTCTCGGCATGTCCAATGTCGTCGCCTGCACCCTGTTCGGCGGCGTCGCCGGCTCTCCCGTTGCCGACGTTTCGGCCATGGGCGCCGTGATGATCCCGATGATGAAAAAGGAAGGGTATGACGCCGACTACGCGGTCAACGTCACCACCCATGCAGCCCTTGTCGGCGCGCTGATGCCGACAAGCCATAACATGATCATCTATGCGCTTGCCGCCAGCGGCAAGGCTTCGATCGGGGCATTGATCGCAGCCGGCATCATGCCTGCTCTTCTGCTGATGGTCTGCAATCTCGGCGCTGCCTATTATGTCGCGAGAAAGCGCGGGTATCCGGCCGGCACGTTCCCGGGCTGGCATATCGTGGCCCGTTCGCTGGCGGCTGCCGCTCCCGGCATGCTGATCGTGGTGATCATCCTCGCGGGCATCATTTCGGGCATTTTCACCGCAACGGAATCGGCATCCATCGCGGTGATCTACACGCTGCTTTTGACCTTCTTCATCTATCGCACCATGACCTGGAACAAGTTCCTCGAAGCGGCCGCAAAGACGGTGAAGACCACCGGCATCGTTCTTCTGCTGATCGGGGTCTCGACCATGTTCCAGTACCTGATGGGTCTCTACGGCGTCGCCGACATGACCGGTGAGTTGATGGCGCATATTTCCACCAATCCGATCGTCATCTTCTTGATGATCAACATCATCCTCTTCCTGCTCGGCACGTTCATGGACATGGCAAGCACGATCCTGATCTGCACGCCGATTTTTCTGCCGATCGCCATGCAATACGGTATGGACCCGGTTCAGTTCGGCATTGTCATGCTCTTGAATTGCGCGCTTGGTCTCAACACACCGCCGGTCGGCACCACGCAGTTCATCGGCTGCGCCATCGGCGAAATCTCGGTGGGCGAGGTGATAAAATCCATCCTGCCTTTCTACAGCGCGCTGTTCCTCGCCATGGCATTGGTCACCTATGTGCCGATGTTCTCCATGTGGCTGCCACGGTTGCTGATGCACTGACGCCAAACACCCTCCGAAAACGACAGCGCCCGGCTCTCGAAAGCCGGGCGTTTTCGCGTGCAGTATCAACGGTTGCAGAGGCAGCACTCCATCACACCAAAACATCGGCATGGAATTGATTTTTTCCAATTTCGCCCAAACTGACAAAAGACTGGTCTCAAACAGACCCGAAAGAAAGCATGGCTTTGCTCGTGAGTCCCAAAACCCTCCCCTAGTGTCACGGCCACAAGAAGGAGCCTTTTGATGTTTGCCAAGACCATCACCAAAACCGTTTTCGGACTTGCCCTTTCGGTCGCCACGCTGGCCGCCACACAGGCTTCGGCCGATGCCACGCTGGACCGCATCAAGGGCCGCGGCAAACTCACTGTCGGCGTGATCCTGTCGGGCGCACCATTCGGCTCTATCGATCCCAAGACCCAGGAACAGAAGGGTTACAATATCGACATCGCCAAGGCGCTGGCCGCCGATTTGGGTGTCGAATTGGAAACCGTTACGGTCACCCCGCCGAACCGCGTGCAGTTCCTGCAGCAGGGCAAGGTCGATATCCTGATCGCCAACATGCAGTACACCGAGGAACGCGCCAAGGTTCTGGACTACGTGCCGACCCCTTACGACCGTGCCGGCGGTGCCGCCGTGGTGCGCAAGGATAGCGGCCTGAAGGACTGGGCCGACCTCAAGGGCAAGCCGGTCTGCATCTCGCAGGGCTCCAACTATGCGCAGCCGCTCGCCGAAGAATATGGCGCGATCGTCAAGGGCCTGCCGAGCCAGCCGGAATCGCTGCTCGCCCTGCAGGGCGGCAATTGCGTCGCGGCCGTTCACGTCGGCGCAACCGTTGGCCTGCTGCTTCTCGACCGCGCCGACGAATGGAAGGATTACGCCATTCCCTTCCCGACCGAGCTGATCCCTTCGGACAGCGTGATCTGGCTGCGCAAGGGCGAAGCCGACACCCAGAAGGCGCTCGACGAATCCGTGAAGAAGCTGCACGCTTCCGGCAAGATGCTTGAACTGGCCAAGGAAAACCGCCTGCTCAACACCAAGTATCTCGAGGAAGAAAACAAGAAGCTTTCTGCCAAGTAAAGCGGAAGGCAGCGGTAAAGCCATATGCAGGACATGAACCTGACCGGCCTGTTCATCGATCTGATGGGCAGGCTGGGTCTCAATTACGAATTTCTGGCCACGGGTTACGAAGCACAGATCTGGCGTGACGGTTTTATCACCACGCTCTATCTGGTCGCCGTCACCATTCCCGTCAGCCTGATTGTCGGCCTGATCTTTGCCGCCTGCCTGACCTCGGGCAGGCTTTGGCTTTCCGCGCCGGTGCGCGGTTTTGTCGAACTCACCCGCAATACGCCGACGCTCGTGCAGCTGATGTTCAGCTTTCTGGTACTGAACACCGTCGTTTCCAACATGCTCGGCGGCGCGCAGAACAATCCGCTCTCACCGTTCTTCTGGGTCGTCGCCGTCGTCGGCCTGCATGTGGCCGCCCTGCATGCCGAAGCGATCCGCGGCGGCATCGAAGCCGTTCCCTCCTCAATGATCGAGGCGGCGCGCGGCATGGGATTCAGCCAGTTCGAGATTTTGCGTTATGTGCAGATCCCGCTCGCCTTCCGCGCCTCGTTGCCGGCCATCGTCAACGGTCTGATCAGCCTCGTCAAATCCACCACGGTCGGCAATGCGATTGCCGTCAGCGAAATCACCTATGCCTCGATCATGGTGTGGACGCAGCGCGACAACGTCGTGGAACTGATGATCGTGCTTCTCGCCTTCTTCAGCCTGATCAATTTTGTCGTCGCCCGCGTCGGCTCATGGGTGGAGCGCAGGCTCGCCATTCCGGGATATGGGCTATGAGCATGGCAGTGACACCCAAGACCACATCAACCAGCAGCCGCGTGCTGCGTTACATCGGCTTTGTGGCCATGCCGCTGATCGTCATCGTCTGGTCGCTGATCGACCTGTCGCTGGGCCGCGAGCTTGTGGAATGGATCCCCTACCTC
This sequence comes from Neorhizobium huautlense, assembly GCF_030811685.1. Classification (GTDB taxonomy): domain Bacteria; phylum Pseudomonadota; class Alphaproteobacteria; order Rhizobiales; family Rhizobiaceae; genus Neorhizobium; species Neorhizobium huautlense_A. The sequence goes on from NZ_JAUSRF010000001.1 coordinate 315,901, forward strand.
GCCTCCGGCTTTTCGATGAATATCCTCATCACCATTTGCGCTGTCACGCTCGGCACCACGGCCGGCGTCACTCTCGGCCTCATGCAGCTGGCGCCTTTCTGGTTCGTCCGTCTGCCGGCGCAGATCTATGTGCAGATTTTTCGCAATGCCCCGGCGCTGGTGCTGATCTTTGCCACGACCTACATCTTTCCCTTCGAGATCGTGCTGTTCGGTAACTACCTGCCTTTCCCGGACTGGGTGAAGGCGGTGATTGGCCTTGCCATCCTGTCCAGCGCCTATATCGCCGAAATCACCCGCGGCGCGGTTCTCTCCATCCCGACCACACAATGGGAAGCCACCAAGGGCCTCGGTTTTTCACGCCTGCAGGCGCTGCGTTACGTGATCCTGCCGCAATGCGTGCGCCGCTCGCTGCCGCCATGGATGAACGTCGCATCGTCGATGGCCATGGGCACGTCGCTTGCCTCGCTGGTGGGCGTGCATGAACTCATGCATGCGGCAACCGATGCCAGCACCGCCGTGCGTCGGCTCGATTTCACCATCATCGCCTATGTCGTGGTGATGGCCGCCTTTTTCACGCTCTGCTACCCGATTGCCCGCCTGACCCGTCGCCTCGAACAGCGCTTCAACGCGGGCTGAAGGATTTTTATCATGACTGCATCTACCGCAACCGAGACTGGCGCCGCGATCGTGAAACTGGAAGACGTTCATCTGTCTTTTGGCCAGACCGAAGTTCTCAAAGGCATCGACCTCACCATCAACAAGGGTGATGCCGTTTCGATCATCGGCCCGTCCGGCTCCGGAAAATCCACCATCCTGCGCTGCATCAACGCGCTGGTGACGCCGCAGAGCGGAAAGATCACCGTGGCCGGCACCCGCGTCGATCAGCTGACCAAGGAAAGCGAACGCATCCAGCTGCGCAAGCGTGTCGGCATCGTCTTCCAGCAATACAATCTGTTTCCGCACCTGACGGTTCTCGACAATATCGTACTGGCCCCGACCAAAATTCTCGGCGCCGACAGGACCGCCACCGTCAAGCTTGCCCGCGAACTGCTGGAAAAGGTCCGCCTTTCGGAAAAGGCAGATGCCTATCCCGGCCAGCTGTCCGGCGGCCAGCAGCAGCGTGTGGCCATTGCCCGTGCGCTCGCCATGAAGCCGGAACTCGTCCTGTTCGACGAGGTCACTTCCGCGCTCGATCCGGAAACGGTGGGCGAGGTTCTGTGGGTGATCCGCGACCTCATCCGCGACGGCATGACCAGCATTCTCGTCACCCACGAAATGCGCTTTGCCGAAGAGATCAGCGACACGGTCGTGTTCACCGAAAACGGCCGCATCGTCGATCACGGCTCACCGCAGCAGATCTTTCACACGACCGACAATCCCCGCATCCGCCAGTTCGTCGGCGGTCTTTCCGGTGGTGGTCGCGGCGCGGTGCGCGACGGCGAAGGTATCTGATCATGGCCAACGCACCGCTTACCGCCGCCTTTGCCGACGCGATCGTCAACTCCGATCCGACCACCGATGCCGCGGCCATGGCGGCGGCCCGCACCGCGATCATCGATTTTCTGGCCTGCACGATTGCCGGCGCGAGCGACCGCACGACCGGTGTTTTGGCCAAGGCTGTCGGCGGCGATCTGCCGGGCGGCGCCATTCTCGTCGGCAGCGACAGGAAGACCGATGCGCTGGTAGCAGCCGTGGTCAACGGATATGCCGGCCATGTGCTGGATTATGACGATGTGCATGCCAGCGTGCGCGGCCATCCCACCACCGTTATCATTCCCGCTTTGCTGGCTCTCGCCGCAGAGTGCGAATTTTCTGCCGAAGCCTTTGTCGCCTCCTACGTTGTGGGCCTTGAGGCCATGGCGCGGCTCGGCCTTTCGCTCGGCACCAAACATTACGAAAACGGCTTTCACGCCACCGCCACCCTCGGCCCGATTGGTGTCGCCGCCGCGATCTGCCACCTGACCGGCGCATCGGTGGATGAAACAGCGGTCGCACTCGGCATCGCCGCGACACAGGCCTCCGGTCTTCGCCTGCAATTCGGTTACGACACAAAGCCCTATCACGCTGGCATGGCCGCGCGTTCCGGCCTTCTGGCCGCTCGGCTTGCAGCGGCAGGTTTCGGCGGCGCGCCTGACTTCCTCGACAATCCGGTCGGGTTCCATTCGGCCTATGCTTTCGACGCCGGCAAACCGGAACTGGTGAGCAAAGACTGGGGCGAGCCGTGGCAGATCGTATCGCCCGGCCTGACCCTCAAAGCCTATCCCTGCTGCACCGCCAGCCACCCCGTCGCCTCTCTCGGTATCGAACTTCACAAAGAAGGTTTGAAAGCCGAACAGATCGAAACAATCACCTTCACCTATCCGCCCGGTGCCGATGCCGCGCTGGTGGTGACGAAACCGACCAACGGTATCGAAGCCCGTTTCAGCCCCGAATACGTGTTTTCCGCCGCCCTGATCGACGGCGCGCTGCGGCTCGACCATTTTGACGAACGTCCCGTCGAAGACCGGATCATGACGCTCGCCGCCCGCGCCGGCCGCCGCCATGACGAGACGGCACCGCGCATGTCCAGCGATCCGACCACCCGTTTTGTCGTGCTCGACGTCACGCTCAAGGATGGCAACGCCATCAACCGCCGTTTCGACGGCCTGCCGGGTGTGACCGATCCGACCGACAAATTCCGTGACGCGACCGCTGCCAATGCGGCCTTCGCCGAGATTCCCAAGCTTGTCCGCAGCATGAAGACAGAGGCCGACCTCTCACGACTTCTCTCCCTGCTCAACCAGAACCCGATTTGACGAAAGACTTTACCATGAGTGACAAGAGACAAATCCATCTCGGCCTGTTCCTGCAAGGCGCCGGCCACCATGTGTCCGGCTGGCGTCACGCCAAGGCCGAAGCCGGCAGCGAAAATTTCGACCTTCTGCGCCGCGTCTCACAGATCGCCGAACAGGCGAAATTCGACATGGTTTTCCTCGCCGACGGCCTGACCAGCGCGGTCGATGCGCATCCATCGATGATCGCCCGTTTCGAACCGCTGACGCTGCTGTCGGCGCTGGCCATGGTGACGGACAAGATCGGTCTCGCCGCCACCGCCTCAACCACCTATGGCGAGCCTTATCACACGGCGCGCGCCTTCTCCTCGATCGACCATCTCAGCCACGGTCGCGCCGCCTGGAACATCGTCACCACATCCTATGCCCGCACGGCCAACAATTTTTCGAAATCGCATCCCGAGCATGACGAGCGTTATGCCGTCGCCGAAGAATTCGTCGATGTGGTGCGCGGCCTCTGGGACAGCTGGGACGACGACGCCTTCATCAAGAACAAGGACACCGGTGTTTATGCCGATCCGTCTAAAGTTCATGTGCTCGACCACAACGGCAAATATTACTCCGTAAAAGGCCCGCTCAATATCCCGCGTTCGCCGCAGGGCCATCCGATCCTCATTCAGGCAGGCTCTTCCGGCCCGGGCCAGGATCTTGCCGCCCGCACGGCCGATGTTGTCTTCACCGCCCAGCAGAGCCTTCCCGAGGCACAGGCCTTCTACAAGAGCCTGAAGGCGCGCGTCGAAAATTTTGGACGTCACGCCGATAGCGTCGCCGTCATGCCGGGCTTCCTGCCGGTGATCGGCCGCACGCAAAAGGAAGCCGCGGAAAAGCTGGCCGAACTCGACAAGTGGACCGACCTGAAAAGCGCCATGCCGCTTCTGGAAGAGCGCATGGGCCACAGCCTTGCCGATTACGATCCGGATGGCCCGCTGCCGGACCTGCCGATATCAGACCAGTTGCGCAGCCGCGCCGAGCTTCTGACGGCCGCCGCCCGCCGTGAAAACCTGACGATCCGCCAGCTGGCGCTGCGTGTCGCCGCCGGTCGCGGCCACCATATCGTGCTCGGCACGCCGGTGGAAATCGCCGACCGTATGCAGGAATGGTTCGAAGGCCGCGCCGCCGACGGCTTTAACGTCATGCCGCCCTTCTTCCCGGAAGGTCTGGAGGATTTTACACAGCTCGTGGTGCCGATCCTGCAGGAACGCGGCCTGTTCCGCACCGAATATACCGGCTCGACCCTGCGCGATCATCTTGGTCTGACACGCCCGGCGCTTTAACGCGGCGAGAGTTTGATACTGCTTGTGGCAACGGGGGGATCCGTCGCCACAAGCGATTACCACTGCCCGAAGAAATGGTGCACCGGACCACGCCCCTTGCCGATGGCGAGACTGCGCCCGGCCGAGAGCGCTGCATGCAGGTAGTGTTTTGCGGCCGTCACCGCATCCAGCAGATTTTCCCCCAAGGCCAGTCGCGCGGCAATGGCCGCGGAAAGCGTGCAGCCGGTGCCGTGATCATTGGTGGTTTCAAGTCGCGGATAACGGAACTCTTGGAACTCTCCGCGATCCGTCAGGAACACGTCCACACACTCGCTGCCGCCACCATGACCGCCCTTGATCAACACAGCACGCGCGCCATCGCTCCGCAACTGCTCCGCCTGCCGCACAACGTTCTCATGCGTTTGCGCCACGGGTAAACCAGTCAGGATCGCCGCTTCGAACAGGTTTGGCGTAATCAAATCTACCCTCGGCATCAGCACCGCTTTCAGCGCCATCACCGCATCGTCGCGCAGCAGCCGATCGCCCGATGTCGCCACCATGACCGGGTCGAGCACCACCGGTCCCGCATAGGCCTGCAAGCCATCGGCAACAGTTTTGATCGTGTCCTCCCGAGACAACATGCCGATCTTGATCGCCTTGACGGACAGATCGCTCAACACCGCCTCTATCTGCGCTTCGATCATCGAAACGGACACATCCTCGACAGCGGAGACGCCCAGCGTGTTCTGCGCGGTGATGGCAGTCAGCACGCTGGCGCCATAAACACCGAGCGCCGAAAACGTCTTCAAATCCGCCTGAATACCGGCGCCGCCACCGCTATCGGAACCGGCAATGGTAATTGCGATTGCCGTCATGCCAACACCTCCTGCCGATTTCGCCATGGTGCCGTTGCCGACAACCACTGTCGGGTGCGGGCTTCGGGGTCGGCGTTGAGCGTGATATCGGTGACGACAGCCGCAGTCGCCGCCCCTTCGTCCAGAACCAAAGGCGCGCGTTCAGCCGTAATGCCACCTATGGCGACGAGAGGAAGCGTGCCGATACGGCGTTTCCAGTCGCCCACACGATCCACACCTTGCGGCTGCCATTTCATCTTTTTCAGGATCGTCGGCCAGACGGGACCGAGCGCCACGTAATCCGGCTTCGCGGCAAGCGCCGTATCGAGTTCGGCGACGTCATGAGTGGATACGCCGAGCTTCAATTCCGCCTTCCGGATCGCACCAAGATCAGCCTCGGCCAGATCCTCCTGTCCGAGATGGATAAAGTCGCATCCCTCGTCGATCGCCAGTTTCCAGTAATCGTTGACGATCAGCTGGCAGCCATAAGCGAGGCACACCGCCTTCGAACGGCGGATTTCCTGGCCGAGTTCCGCTTCCGGCCTATCCTTCACACGCAGTTGCACCAGCTTGACACCCAGGGGCACCAGCCGCTCGATCCAGTCCGCGCTATCGACGATGAGATAAAAGGGATCGAGCCTCATGAAAACACCGCCTTGCCGATCACCGGCGTCGAAGGCACCGCCATGTCGCGCGCCTCCAGCATGCCGGCGAGATAAGCCAGCCTGCCCGCGTCCGTCGCCTTGGCAAAAGCCTCGGCCATCGCCGGCGGATCACCGGCCATGGCGACGGCGGTGTTGAGCAGTACGGCGTCATATCCCAGCTCCATGACCGTGGCGGCATGCGACGGCCGTCCAAGCCCGGCATCGACGATCAGCGGAACGTCAGGAAAGGCCGCCCGCATGGCGGTGAGCGCAGACGGATTGCGCGGCCCCGCCGCAGAACCGATCGGCGCGCACCAGGGCATCAACACCCGGCACCCGGCGGCCAGCAATTTTTCACCGACGATCAGGTCATCCGTCGTGTAGGGGAACACCTCAAAACCCTCATCCGTCAAAATACGCGCGGCTTGCACCAGTTCGAAAACATCCGGCTGGAGACTGTCGTGGTGACCGATGACTTCGAGCTTGATCCACTTGGTGCCAAACACTTCGCGGGCCATCTTTGCGGTCAGCACCGCTTCCGAAGCGCTATGGCATCCGGCCGTGTTGGGCAGGATGCGCACGCCGAGTTCGCGGACCAGTTCGAAAAACGCGCCGCCGGTTTTGCCACCCGATGTTTCGCGACGAAGCGAGACGGTGACGATGCCCGTGCCGGAGCGTTTGACTGCTTCTGACAGCACTGCCGGAGAAGGATAACGCGCCGTGCCGAGCAGCAGTCGCGAGGACAATTCGGTATCGTAGAGTTTCAGCATGGTTCAGCCTCCCTGCATGGGGGAAAGAATTTCGATACGGTCGCCGTCTGCGAGGCGTGTATCGGCGCGATCCTCGCGATGCACGAGATCGCCATTGACGGCGGTGGCGAGCCACTCGCCTTCGTATTCCAGCGTTTCCAGCAGGTCCGCGAGCGTGGCAGCGTCCAAAACCCGCGCTTCTCCGTTGACGATAAAATTCATGCGATCATCTCCTCGCGAAGGACGGCACCGTTGGAGAGGCGGGTGGCCGCCTTCTTCGCCATCGCCGGCGCCAGTAGAAAACCGTGGCGATACATGCCGGCGATCGCCAGCCCATCATTCGTCTCCACAATGCGCGGAAAATTGTCGGCAAAGGCGGGGCGGATACCTACGCCGGTTTCCACCACCCGCGCCTCGCCGAATGCCGGATGCAGCGCATAGGCAGCGTTCAAGAGTTCCATCAGCGAGCGCGCCGAAATCGGCCCGTCGTCATCCGTTTCGATCATCGTTGCGCCGACCATGAAACGGTTATCGTCACGCGGAACGACATAGATCGGGTGGCGCGGATGCAGCATGCGCACCGGCCGCTTCAACGTCACTTCGCAACTTTCGAGATAGAGCATTTCGCCGCGCACGCCGCGCAGGCCGGGAATATGCGGGATGGCCGCCGGACCGGTGCAATCCAGCACGGCGGCATATTTTGTCCGTGTCGGCGGCTCCGCACCGAAATGAAACCGCCCGCCAAGATTACGGATCGCCTTGGCCAGCTCCGTCAATGCGCGGCGCGGATCGAGATGCGCTTCATTTTCGAAAAACAACGCCTTGTCGAAACGGCCGGCAAGCGACGGCTCCAGCTCGGCGAGTTCCAGTCGACCAAGCCAGACATGTCCGGTCGTGCGAGAGGCGAAACGGGTGAGATCAGCCAGATCACGCAGCTGCGCCACCACCAGCGTGCCATTGCGGATGACGGAACCGGGCACCGCCTCATCCCACCAGTCGGCGGCTTCGAGCCCGAGTGTCAGAACGGCCTCTTCTGCCCCTTCCCTTTCGCAATAGGGCGCCAGCATGCCGCCGGCGAAAAACGAGGCGCCATGCCCCACCGTGTCCTGATAATCGACGATATCGACGTCTTCACCGCGCCTCAGCAGCTCATAAGCGACGGCAAGGCCGGCGACGCCGGCCCCTTTGACGAGAAAGAGAGACATCAGCTTTCTCCCGCAACATTCGCCAGTGGATTTTCCACCGGCATGTAGAGATCGCCCCCATCACGATATTTCGCCGCCATCGCCTCCAGCCCCTCTTTCTGGGCCTCGGCGCGAATATCGTGCGAGATCCGCATCGAGCAGAACTTTGGGCCGCACATGGAGCAGAAATGCGCCACCTTGTGCGCATCCTTGGGCAGGGTTTCATCGTGGAACTCACGCGCCGTATCCGGATCGAGCGAGAGATTGAACTGATCCTCCCAGCGGAATTCGAAGCGTGCGCGAGACAAGGCATCGTCACGCATCTGCGCCCCCGGATGACCCTTGGCGAGATCGGCGGCATGGGCGGCGATCTTGTAGGTGATGACGCCGGTTTTCACGTCGTCGCGGTCGGGCAGGCCGAGATGTTCCTTCGGCGTGACATAACAAAGCATGGCCGTGCCGAACCAGCCGATCATCGCAGCACCAATGGCGGACGTGATGTGATCGTAACCGGGGGCGATATCGGTGGTAAGCGGCCCAAGCGTATAGAACGGCGCCTCGCCGCAGGTTTTCAGCTGCTTGTCCATGTTTTCCTTGATCTTGTGCATCGGCACATGACCCGGTCCTTCGATCATCACCTGGCAATCCTTTGCCCAGGCAATCTTCGTGAGTTCCCCCAGCGTCTCCAGCTCCGCAAACTGGGCGGCATCATTGGCATCGGCGATCGAGCCGGGACGCAGGCCGTCGCCCAGCGAAAAGGTCACGTCATAGGCGCGGGCGATGTCGCAGATCTCGTCAAAGTGCTCGTAGAGAAAACTCTCGCGGTGATGATGCAGACACCACTTGGCCATGATCGAGCCGCCGCGCGACACGATACCGGTGACACGATTGACGGTGAGGTGGATATAGGAAAGCCGCACGCCGGCATGGATGGTGAAATAATCGACACCCTGTTCGGCCTGCTCGATCAGCGTATCGCGATAGACCTCCCATGACAGGTCCTCGGCAATGCCGCCCACCTTTTCCAGCGCCTGATAAAGCGGCACCGTGCCGATCGGCACAGGAGAGTTTCGGATGATCCATTCGCGGATGTTGTGAATGTTGCGACCGGTCGACAGGTCCATGACGGTATCGGCGCCCCAGCGGATCGCCCAGACCATCTTTTCAACCTCCTCCGCCATGGAAGAGGTGACGGCGGAATTGCCGATATTGGCGTTGATCTTGACCAGAAAATTGCGGCCGATGATCATCGGCTCGGCTTCGGGGTGGTTGATATTGGCCGGAATGACGGCACGGCCTTCGGCCACTTCGCGGCGCACGAATTCGGGCGTGATATGATCCGGGATATGCGCGCCAAAACTTTCACCGTCGCGCACCAGCGCTTCCTTGGCGGCCTGCCTGCCAATGTTTTCGCGGATCGCGATAAATTCCATTTCCGGCGTGATGATGCCGGCGCGGGCATAAGCGAGCTGCGTGACGGCTTGGCCCCCAATTGCCTTCAGCGGTACATTGCGCAGCGGAAATTCTGGCGTCAGCCGCTCGCCCGTGGCAAAACCGTTATCCTCCGGTTTGACATGCCGGCCTACATAATGGGTCACGTCACCGCGTCCCAAAATCCAGCGTTCACGCAGGCGCGGCAGGCCGCTGTCGATGGCGACGATGTGGTTCGGATCGGTATAGGGGCCGGAACTGTCGTACACAGTGACCGGCGGTTCACCCGCTGTCGGGTGCAGGGCAATCTCGCGCATCGGCACGCGCAGATCCGGATATGTTTGTCCCGCGACATGGATTTTGGTGGAAGCCGGAAAGGGACCCGAAGTGACGGTCGGGCTTTGCGGTTTGGCGGCAATATTCATCGTGAGGCTCCAAGTGTTAAGGTTGGAGACCCAGTCCTAGAGCCGGAAAGATGGAAGAACGTCCGCAACGGAATCCGGGTTATGGATTCGCAATCATCGCAGCGTTTTGCACCGTCCCTACGCCAGTATGAACTGGATCAGGTTCAACGGGTCACTGCGCGCGATAGCAGAATCTCAGCCCCTTGACGGGACACCCCTGGTGAATGCGCAAAGGCTATGGCAGCGAAATCGATCGGTCAAGCGCCTCTTCCGCACGCTCAATGGAACGGCAGACGGATTGCCACATGCGGGATCGGGCGGATATGCGTTATGTCCTGAGCCGAACGGCCGTTTGGCCATCTTGAGTTTTATCGCGTAAAGGCAGACCATGAGCTTCGGCTGGACCAACCTCGTCATCGGCCTTCTGCAACAGATGTGCGTCTATCTCGTGATCGCCTATCTGTTCAGCAAGACGCCGCTTTTCCTGCCGCTGATGCAGGTGACGGTGCGACCGTGGCGCAAGGTGGCCTGTTACGTCATCTTCTCGATGTTCTGCATCATGGGCACCTATTTCGGCCTGCATATCGACGAGGCGATCGCCAATACACGCGCCATCGGCGCCGTGCTCGGCGGCATCTTTGGCGGGCCGCTGGTGGGGCTGGCGGTGGGTATTACCGGCGGCATGCATCGGTATTCGCTGGGTGGTTATACCGCCCTTGCCTGCGCGATCTCCACCACCGCCGAAGGCTTGATCGGTGGGTTGGTGCACAGCTATCTGCTGCGGCACCGCCGCACGGACCTGCTGTTCAAGCCGTTGCTGATTGCCGGCGTGACCTTGTTTGCAGAAATCGTGCAGATGTCGATCATCCTCGTGGTCGCCCAGCCTTTTGTGGACTCCATGCATCTGGTCGAAACCATTGCGCTACCGATGATCGTCGCCAACACGGTGGGTGCGGCCATGTTCATGAACATCCTCAGCGACCGGCGAAAACTGTTCGAAACCCATTCCACCGTGTTTTCCGGCAAGGCCCTGAAAATTGCCGAACGCGCAGAAGGCGTGCTGCGCACCGGGTTCAACGCCGAAAACAGCACCAAGGTGGCCCGCATTCTTTACGAGGAAGCCAATGTCGGCGCCGTCGCCATCACCGACCGCGAAAAGATCCTCGCGTTTATCGGCATCGGCGCCGATCACCACCTTCCGGGCCGCAAGATCACCTCTGCACAGACCATGGAGGCGATCACTGAGAACAAGGTCATGTATGCCGATGGCAATGAGGTCAGCTATCAATGCTCGATCGATCCGAATTGCCGGCTGGGCGCTTCTCTCGTCATTCCGCTGAAGGGTGAGGATGACGCGGTGATCGGCACGATCAAGCTTTACGAGCCGAAGACAAAACTGTTTTCCACCTTCAATCGCTCGCTGGGTGAAGGTGTGGCACGGCTGCTGTCGGCGCAGATTCTTGCCGGTCGTTACGAACGCCAGAAGCAGATGCTGTCGCAATCGGAAATCAAGCTCCTGCATGCGCAGGTCAATCCGCATTTCCTGTTCAACACGCTCAACACCCTGTCGGCGATCATCCGCATCGATCCGGCCGAGGCGCGAAAGCTGGTGCAGAACCTTTCCACCTTCTTCCGCAAGAACCTGAAACGCACCAGCGACGTGGTGCCGCTGTCCGACGAGATCGAACATGTGAATGCCTATCTGCAGATCGAAAAGGCACGTTTTCAGGAACGCCTGCAGATCGAGATCGATGTGCCGGAAGACCTTTCCCAAGTGCATCTGCAGGCCTTTTCGCTGCAGCCGCTTGTCGAAAACGCCATCAAGCACGGCACATCGCAGGTGATCGGCGAAGGGCGGATCACCATTGCGGCGCGGCGCGAGGGCGACGATCTGCTGGTGGCGGTGACCGACAATGCCGGGCTGTTCGAACGCAAAACCGGCAGTGACGGCGGGCTTGGCATGAACATCGTTGATCGTCGCACCAGGGGATATTTTGGCGATGACTACGGCATCCATGTCGATGTCGAACGCGACGTCTTCACCCGCATCAGCCTGCGTGTCCCGATGGTCGATACACATCATCACGCACCCCACGAAACCGCACCGGAACTGACAAAAATCTAATCGGTTAACATCCTGCTTTTCCGGCGAAATTTGACCTATGTCACATCCGGCCGGGGATAGCCCGGCCGGCGGCAAAAACGCCCCGCCGCTTACCCCGGATTACCGACCGCTCACGCCGCCATGACACCGCTCGGCCAAACACCCCCTCCCGCCTTTTGCCCCCGCGAGTAGCCTTGTCTCATCCTAAGGAGGGACAAGACATGGCAAACGCCCTGACAATGGTCATCGGCACCGCCTGCATTCTTGCGATCTGCTACCGCTTCTACGGTATCTTCTTCGTTCGCAAGGTGCTCGGCGTTGATGACAGCGAAGTCACCCCGTCGCACACACTTGCCGACGGACGCAATTACGTTCCCACCAAGAAGTGGGTGAATGCAGGCCAGCATTTTGCGGCCATCGCCGCCGCCGGCCCGCTGGTCGGCCCGGTTCTCGCCGCCCAATACGGCTACCTGCCCGGCCTCGTCTGGCTGCTGGTCGGTTGCGTCATCGGTGGTGCCGTGCATGATACGGTCGTGCTGTTCGCCTCGATGAAACACAAGGGTTCGTCGCTGTCGGAAGTTGCGAAGGTTGAACTCGGTCCGGTTGCCGGCTGGTGCACCGGTCTTGCCATGCTGTTCATCATCACCATCACCATGGCCGGCCTGTCGATGGTCGTGGTGCATGCGCTGGAACGCAACCCCTGGGGCACGTTCGCCGTCTTCATGACGATCCCGATCGCCATGGCTGTAGGCCTTTATGAAAAGTTGGGCGGCAACGGCAAGATCGCCACCTATGTCGGCCTCTTCGCCATCCTCGCTTCGGTTTTTGCCGGCCCATACGTGCAGGAATCGGCGCTCGGCCAGTGGTTCACCTTCCAGTACAGTTCGCTCGGCATCATGCTGCCGATCTATGCTTTCCTCGCCAGCGCCCTGCCGGTCTGGCTGCTGCTCACCCCGCGCGGTTACCTGTCGAGCTTCCTCAAGATCGGCGTGTTTGCTGCTCTCGTCGTCGGCGTCGTCATCATCAACCCTGAAATCAAGATGCCGGCCCTGACCGACTTCATCCATGGCGGTGGCCCGGTTCTGGCCGGCCCGGTCTGGCCCTTCATCTCGATCACCATTGCCTGCGGCGCCATCTCAGGTTTCCACGCCTTCATCGGGTCGGGCACCACGCCAAAGCTGGTCGACAAGTGGAGCGATATCCGCCCCGTCGCCTTCGGCATGATGCTGGTCGAATGCCTTGTCGCCGTGCTCGCTCTAATCGCCGCAACCGCGCTGCCGATGGCCGACTATTTCGCCATCAACGCATCGCCGGAAGTGTTTGCCACGCTCGGCATGACGGTTCAGGATCTGCCCCGTCTCGAACAGGCCATCGGCATGGATCTCGCAGGCCGCACCGGTGGCGCCGTCACGCTTGCCGTCGGCATGACCGAAATCTTCACCAGCATTCCGTGGTTCAAGACGCTGGCCGCTTACTTCTTCCAGTTCGTCATCATGTTCGAGGCCGTCTTCATCCTGACCGCCATCGACTCGGGAACCCGTGTTGCCCGTTACCTGATCCAGGACATTCTCGGTGATCTCTGGGCACCGATGAAACAGATCAACTGGCTTCCCGGCTCGATCTTCGCCAGCATCGTTGCCTGCCTGCTCTGGGGTTATCTCCTGAACTCGGGCGATATCAACTCGGTCTGGGCCCTGTTCGGTGTCTCGAACCAGATGATGGCCTCGCTCGGGCTGACCATCGGCGCCACGATCATCCTGCGGATGTCGGCCAAGCGCATCTACATGCTGACCTGCCTCATCCCACTCGCCTACCTGTTCGTCACCGTGAACTATGCCGGCTACTGGATGATCGCCAACGTCTACCTGAACGAAGCCGCCAAGGGCTACAATCCGGTCAATGCCATCCTGTCGATCATCATGATGGTTCTCGGTGTCATCGTTCTGGTCTCGGCACTGTTCAAGTGGAAGGACATGCTGCGCAGCGGCCAGAATGGCGAGGCTGAAAGGCTTGCACTTGCACCCGCCGAATAACCAGCTTCCCTGAGGCTTTCCTCCTCCCGGAGCCTCAAGACCCGGCGCATGTTTCCCACATGCGCCGGGTTTCGTTTTTTGGGTTCAGAGAATGCCGAGCTGTTCCTTGAGCGGCCCGAGGAACCGGCGGCTGACAGGGATCGAACGGCCACCCAATGTCAGAATGTTGGCGGCACCGTTTTCCGCGAGCGCGATATCCTGAATATGCTCGGGATTGATCATGTATTGCCGGTGGCAGCGGATCAGCCGTGTGCGTTCTTCCAGCGTCCGCAGGGTCAGTTCGGTAAAATGTTCGGCGCCGTCATTGCCGATGACATAGATGCCGCCCGGCCGCGAAAAGATCGCCTCGACATCCTCGATCTTCATCAGGCGAATACGGTTGAGGCCGGTGCAGGGAATGTGCCGGAGCGGCGGGACGATTTCGAGCAATCTCTCCTGATGGACTGCCTTTACCTTGCGCAACCGGTCGAGCGTCTTTTGCAGCCGCTCTTCCTGAATGGGCTTCAGCAGGTAATCGAAGGCGTTTTCCTCGAATGCACGAACCGCATATTCCTCGTAAGCCGTCAGGAAAACGATCTGTGGCATCTTTTCCGGATCGATCATGCCGACCATTTCCAGCCCGCTCACCTGCGGCATCTGGATATCGAGGAACATCACGGTGGGCGAAAGCCGGTTGATGGCGGCGATGCCTTCGATGGCGTTCGCACATTCGCCGACAATCTCGATATCGGCCTGACCGGCCAGAACGGCCTTCAACTCATCGCGCGCCAGCGCTTCGTCATCAACGATCAGAATTTTCATGCGTATCTGTCATCCGGCCGGGAAAGCCGGTTCCTACCATATGGCCTGGCCGATTATTCCGTCACCACCGGCTTCATACGCGCCCTTATTGCAGTTTTGAAGCGCCATGCAAGAAAGTAGAGCCGCCCGGCAAGGCTGGCGGGAAACAGCGCATCATACATATTCACCTGCTCGGCCCCGAACCGGCGCTTGTAGGCCATGTCGCCGATCGAAAAGTCATACAGCCGGTATTGTTCGTTGAAGAAATGGCCAAGCGTTTCATCGAACAGTTGCAGGCCGGGAAGGACATCCTTCCATTCCCCCATCAGCGACGCCGGCAGAACGATTTCCGCACGTCCATCACTGGCAAAACCATAAAGGCCCGCAATCATCAGGCCATCGGCCTTAAGGGTGGCCAGAAATGCCTGGCAGGTGCCGCCGGCCTTTTCGAGCATTCCATCATAAAAACCGGCCCAATCGGCATCGCCGAGAATATCCGTGCGATCCTTCTCCGAAAAGCCGCTCGCCCGCAACGCCTTGAATTCCATAAGGTCGGCGGCGGAAACATCAGCACCGAAGCGGATCGCAAACTGGCGGTCATGCGATGCCGACAGCTGTTTGGTGCGCGATGACAATTTCGACTTGAAACGCTTCTGGCGTTTGGCGACCAGTTCCTTCCAAGATGCACCCGCCAGTTCCAGTTGCCATGCCGAAAGCCGCAGCCGCGCGACATTCTCGAACTTTGTCAGCGGGTTTTCCCGGCCTTCGAAATGCTCCGGCATCTTGGTGCAATAAAGAAGATCCACGCCCGGCACCGCCGCGATCACCGCGCTGATGATGGTCTTGATGTCGTGTTGCTGCAGGGATGTGTCGAGGAGGGGAACGCAATGATCGAGCGGACTGGCGTCCATGCGCAACCATGTCAGCCCATGACGGCGCATTTTCATCATCGGAAAGAGGGCTGCGGCCGTTCCGTCAGGATAGCGCACCAGCGCGATCACCGGCTGCATCAGGCCATTTGCCGCCAGTTGACGATAAAACACCTGCATCAGGTCGAAATCCTGAAACGGCGTGGAATTGTCAGGTTGGCGCAGCAGGCGCCATTCCTGCTCGAAAGGCTCGACAGCGTGGCTGATCTCCACCAGCCAACCCGATTTTTCCGTCATGCCCATCCCCTGCCCGCACGAAAACGATACCCTGTCGCGATCATGACGGCCGCAGCTTAAGAATTTGCGGATGCCACCTTCGTCAAAAAGAAGATCATCTGGAAAAGCGGCCGACCGCTGCTCCGGCTTGACCGGTCGCCCCGACGCCCCCATCATTCCGACACAACAGAATTTGCAATTCCAGCAGGCCAAGATGACATCGAACGACAACTCCACCCGCGAGGAACTTCTGGCACGCGTTGGTGACATTTTTTATGCCAACGGCACCTATCTTGTGGGCATGACCGAGCTGATACGGCACCTGCAGACCACGAGAGCCACCTTCTATCGCCATTTCGAAGGCAAGGAGGACCTGCTCGTCGCCTATCTGGAAAAGCGCGATATCGCGGTACGCGAACAACTAGCCACCGTTGTCAGCGGCCGAAAAGGAGCGGACGCCATCCTGGACGTCTTTTCCAATCTGGAACGCAAGACAAATGCCGACAATTTTCGCGGCTGCGCCTTCCTGATCGCCGCGATCGAAAACCCGCAATCCCCGCGCATCCAGGCCACCGCGCGCAATCACAAGCTTTTCCTGAAGAATTTCTTTTCGAGCCTTCTGCACAAGGATCATGATGGCTCGACCGCCGAGCAACTGCTGCTCCTGTACGATGGCGCTTTGGCCGGTTCGATCCTGCGCCGGGAAGCTGGCGCAGCGACGGCAGCCAAGGCGATCGCTGCCCGATTGATGGAAGCGGCCTGACCTTCATCGAGCGCGGATGACGGGAGCCGGTACCGTCGACGGGCATTGCTCCCATTTTCAGAGATCACGCGAAATTAGATTCTTTTGGATCAGGTCGCACTATGCCATAAGAGCCGCAGAGAACGATCGTTCTACAAACCACGATAAAAACATCTGCCGCTCTCATGCAGGCAAAACCGGAGGACACGACATGACGAAGACCATCGATTACTTTTTCGGGATCGCCTCGCCCTGGGCCTTTATCGGTCAGGATGCCTTCGTTGCGCTCGCGTCTGAACAGAATGCCACGATCCGCCCCTATGTGATCCCGCTGATCGAGGATAATGGCGCGATCTATTCCCGCAACCGCCCCGAAGCGCGTCGTGCCTATTGGACAAAGGACCTGAAGCGCTGGGCCGCCGTTCGCGGCAAGGTGCTGAATTTCGAAAACCGCGCCGCCCTGTCCGACCCCACGCCCGCCGGCTTCATGGTCATTGCCGCAATCGAAGCCGGGCAGGACTGGCTGAAACTGGCGAGCGCCCTGCAGGAAGCCTTCTGGACGCGTGGCGAAGACATCGGCAAGGCGGATGTGCGCCGTGCAATCGCCGATGCCGCGGGTTTTGATGGCGCAAGCCTGGACGAACAGGGACAAGGCGACGCCGTGCAGGCCGTGTGGAAGACCAATCAGGACACCGCCCGTGCGGACGGCGTTTTTGGATTTCCGACCTATCGTTACGAAGACGAACTCTATTGGGGGCAGGACAGCCTGCCTTTCCTGGAACGACACCTGAAGGGCGAAAAGCTCGTCGCCTGATTTCGACATGAACCAGGTTTCGCGCGCTCGGAAACGGACGCGCGAAACGATTGCGCAACAGATCAGGATTTCCCGCGATGAACGCCTTTCAGCCACACAGCTCCCATTGGGGCGCCTTTTCCGGCCGCATGGAAGATGGCAAGCTTGAAATCCGCGCACATCCCGGCGATCCGCACCCATCTCCCATTCTCGGCAACATTCCGGCGATTGCCGACAGCCCGGTTCGCGTTCGCCGCCCAGCGATCCGGCGTGGTTGGCTGGAAGGCAAGCCGGGGCATCAGCAGAAACGCGGCGCCGATGAATTTGTCGAGGTGAACTGGCAGGAGGCGCTGGATCTTGCAGCAACGGAAGTTCGACGCATCTACGGCGAGTTTGGCCCGGCCGCTGTGTTCGGCGGTTCCTACGGCTGGTCGAGTGCCGGACGTTTTCATCATGCACAGAGCCAGATCCACCGTTTCCTGAACGTGCTTGGCGGTTATGTGCGATCCGTCAACACCTACAGTTCCGGTGCCGCCTCGGTCATCATTCCGCATGTTCTCGGCCCATACGATACATTCGACCGCAAGAGCGTGACCTGGGATGCGATCGAGCGCTCGACCGAACTCGTCGTCGCCTTCGGCGGCATGGCCATCAAGAATGCCGATGTGCATGGCGGCGGTATCAGCCAGCATGTGGTTCTGCCGAAGCTGAAGGGTGCCAGCGCCCGCGGTGCGCGCTTCAAGCTCGTCAGCCCGTTGCGCGACGATTTTCCGGCTGACGTGAATGCCGAATGGCTGCCGATCATTCCGGGCACAGACGTGGCCCTGCTGCTGGGCATTGCGCATGTGCTTGTCGTGGAAGGTCTGCACGACCGAGATTTTCTCGAGCATTATACGACCGGTTACGACCGCTTCGAAAACTACCTGCTGGGACGCAGCGATGGCGTGCCGAAAACGCCGCAATGGGCAGCAGAAATCTGCGGCATCGGCGCCGAGGCGATTACAGATCTGGCGCGTCAGATGGCGCGGTCCAGAACGCTGATTACCGTTAGCCATTCACTTCAGCGCGCCGATTACGGCGAACAGCCGGTATGGATGGGCATCGTGCTGGCCGCCATGCTGGGGCAAATCGGGCTGGATGGTGGCGGTTATTCCTATTCACTGGGCGCGCTCGGCAATATCGGCAAAAGCCTGCTCGCCGCACCGTTGCCGACCCTCAACCAGTTCAAAAACCCGCTGGGTGATTTCATTCCCGTCGCGCGCATATCCGACATGTTGCTGCATCCCGGCGAGGCGTTTCATTACAATGGCAAGGAACTGCATTATCCCGATATCCGGCTAGTCTACTGGGCGGGCGGCAACCCATTCCATCATCATCAGGATATCAACCGGCTGCGCCGTGCCTTCCGCAAGCCCGACACGCTGATCGTGCACGAATCCGCCTGGACCGCGACCGCGCGTTTTGCCGATATCGTGCTGCCGGCCACCACCACGATCGAGCGCGACGATATTGGCGCCGCCGACCGCGACCCGCTGATCATTGCCATGAAAAGAGTGATCGAGCCGGTGGGCGAAGCACGTGACGATTACGACATCTTTGCCGAACTGTCGCGCCGGCTCGGCACATATGAAACGTTTTCGGAAAACCGGACCTCGAAAGAATGGCTGACATTCCTGTTCGAAACGACACGGTCTGCCCTTGCCGCCGGCGGACATGATGCGCCGGATTTCGAAACCTTCTGGCAAAGCGGCGAATTGCGCTTACCCGTCAAGCCGGATGATGGCGGTCCGGCCAATGCCTTCCGGCAGGCCCCGGAGACATCTCCCCTGCCGACCCCTTCCGGCAAGATCGAGATCTTTTCGCAAACCATCGACAGTTTCGGTTACGACGACTGCGGCGGCCATCCGCAGTTCTATCCGCCCCGGCCGGAGACGGAGGATGCGCGTTATCCGCTGCATCTGGTCTGCAACCAGCCGCATCAGCGCCTGCACAGCCAGCTCGATTACGGTGATTTCAGCCGCTCGACCAAGATCAAAAATCGCGAGCCGGTGCGCATCAACCCGACCGACGCGGCATCGCGCGGCATTTCCGATGGCGATATCGTCAGGCTTTTCAACACGCGCGGCAGCTGCCTTGCCGCAGCGGTGATCAGCAGCGATGTGCGGCCGGGCGTAATGCAATTGGCGACAGGCGCGTGGTTCGAGGCCGATGATACAAACGCGGAAACGGCCATGTGCATTCACGGCAACCCGAATATTCTGACCCATGACATCGGCACGTCGAAACTGGCACAGGGTTGCACCGGCCAATTGACCCGTGTCGAGGTGGAACGGTTTTCCGAGACGCTGCCGCCAGTGCGGATTTTCGAAGCAATGACCTTTTCGAAAAAAAGTCGCTGATCTACCAGCCGGCCCCCGGCCGGCAACCTCTCCGCAAAAGCTGACCCGCATCGGCAACAAAACAGAAGAAAATAATCTACCATCTCCCCCGAAAGAGAATGATCGGTCTTCCTCGATTGCGACGTGTTGCCTAGGCTTGCTGTCATGATTTTTGTCAAAGCAACCCGAACACGCATCTGTAGCGGATAGGCAAAAGCCTCCCTCTTGAACTGCCATTACCTGCCATCTGAGCGGGCGCCCTCGTCGATTGGCTCTGCCAGCGGCGGACGGTTTTCTGCGCGCTAAAAACAGCGACGTCAGGATCAGAAAGCATATGCGGAACGCCGCTCCCGGGCAGCCGCGAACATACCGGCCACAACGACAAGCCATCAGGATTTTGCCATGACCGACCGAACAACACTGCTTTCTCTTTCCCGGCGGCGCCTGCTTTTGAGCGCAGCCGCCGTAACCGCTACCGCCCTTGTCGCGACAGCCGGATTGTCTCCGGCTCTGGCCGCCGACAGCCCCAAGGATGGTGGCGATATCACGTTTCTGATCGACTCGCTGGGGGATACGTGGATCCCCAACAACAGTGCGATCTCCAGCTTTCAGGGCCATGTCTGGGGCCATGTCACCGACAAGCTTCTCTACGTCGATGCCGAGGGCAAGGTCAGCCCCTGGCTGGTCGAAAAATGGGAGCAGAATGACAACGCCACCGAATTTACGCTACACCTGAAGAGCGGCGTGACCTTCTCCGATGGCGAGCCGCTCGACGCCAAGGCCGTCGTTGCCAATCTCGACATCTGGTATGCCGGCCGCAAGAACGAGGGTATCAACCCGATCGGCCTCTTCCCGAAAACCTATGACCGCGCCGAAGCCATCGATGCCTCGACCGTAAAAGTCTTCTTCCAGAAACCGACGCTCGGCTTCATTCCGACGCTCGGTTATCACGGTTCGATCCTGATCTCGCCGAAAAGCATCGCCCAGCCGGCATCGGCACAGGCGGACCTCTACAAGACCGCCGGCAGTGGCCCTTATGTGGTGGAAAGCTGGAAGGAAGGCGATCACGTCACGCTCACCAAGCGTAAGGATTACAACTGGGGACCGGCCGCCGTTGGCCATACCGGCCCGGCCTTCCTCGATACGATCACCTACAAGCTGGTGTCGGAACCGTCGCTCCGTGTCGCCTCGGTTCAGTCCGGCCAGGCGGATGTCGCTTACAACGCTTCACCGCAGGAACTGAAGTCGCTGAAGGACGAGAGATTTACCGTCGCCACGCCGCGTTATCTCGGTTTCGTCAACGGCTGGGCGGTCAACACCAAACATGCGCCCTATGACGACGTGAAGGTGCGCCAGGCCCTGCAGGCCGGCATCAACCGTCAGGAAATCATCGACACCGTCTATACGCCGGACTGGCATCTCGCCACTTCCTTCATCCAGAGCAATGTGCCCGGCGCCACCGACCAGAGCGCGCTTCTGGCCTATGACCCGGCAAAGGCCCAAAAACTGCTGGACGAAGCCGGCTGGGTGAAGGGCGCCAATGGCATCCGCGCCAGGGACGGCAAGGAACTGGTCCTCACCATCCATTCCAACCCCTATCTCGCCACCTCGAAATCCGTCGACGAACTGATCGCGCAGCAGCTCGGCAAGCTCGGCTGGAAGGTCGTCATCCGCGCCTATGACGTCGTGACCTACGGCGAAAAAATAAGGTTCGGCGGCGCCGCTGTGCCGACCTACGAAGTCACCCGCAGCTTCATCGACGCCGGAACGGTTGCCGGCATTCTCACCAACGCCAATAACGGCGAAAACTGGTTCGCACTCGACGACCGCGACACGAAGATCAACGACCTGCGCGACAAGATTTCAGGCGCCGGCTCCTTCGACGAGCGCAGCCCGTTGCTCGATGACCTGCAGAAATACGTTCTCGACCAGGGCTATTTCATTCCTCGCACACAGATCGTCCAGCGCATCTACGTGCAGTCCCCGACGCTGAAGGGCGAGGTCTATAACGGCGTTGCTTATGCCAGCTACTACACCGCCTTCATCGCCGACTGACGCAACCGAACAATGCGAGGTACCGGTATGAGCAATGCCTACCTAACCTATGCCGCAAAACGGCTCGGCCAAGCGGTCGTCGTCATCCTGCTGGCTTATGTCTTCACCTTCGTGGTCGTCAGCATCCTGCCTGGCGACCCGATCACCAGCGTTTTGCGCAACCCGCAGAACGGCTTTTCCGAAGAGGAAATCGCCGAGATCATCGCCGCGCAAGGGTTGGACAAGCCGGTTCTGGTGCAGCTCTGGCACGCGCTTTCCGGTTTCGTCACCGGCGATCTCGGCATGTCGATGCGCTCCAACCGGCCCGTATCGACGCTGATCGCCGAGGTTCTGCCCTCGACATTGATCCTTGCCGGAGCAGGTCTCGCCGTCGCACTGCTGCTGGCCATGCTGGTCGCCTACGGCACGCGTTTCGTGCCGAAAAAATACGGACAGGGACTTTTGCGCGGTTTTCCGTCGCTGTTTCTGTCGGTGCCGAATTTCGTCATCGGCCTCGTGCTGATCCACCTGTTCGGCTTTCAACTCGGTCTCTTCCGCGTCATCAATCCCGACAGTTTTTGGGCCACCCTGTTTGCGGCCGTCGCGCTCGGTATTCCAGTCTCGTCGCAGATCGCCGAAGTGCTGATCGCCAATCTCGACAAAGAAGCGGAGCAGGAATACGCAGCCGTTGCCCGCAGCCGTGGCATCGGTCAGCTAAAACTGTTTGTGAGCCACCTGCTGAAACCCGCCTCGCTGCCCGTCGTCACGGTCATCGCACTCACGATCGGTGAGCTTTTGGGCGGCTCGCTGATCACCGAAACCGTTTTTGGCCGCACCGGTGTCGGCAGTCTCGTTCAGCGCTCGGTGAGCACGCAGGACCTTCCCGTGCTGCAGGCCATCGTTTCGCTCGGTGCCGTGGTCTTCGTGCTCGTCAACCTGATCGCCGATCTTCTTTATCCGCTGCTCGATCCGCGCGTGAAAATTCTTGGGGGAAGCAAACGACGCCCAACGACATCGGACGAACCATCGATCGGCTCGGCAAAGGCGGTGAACCCATGAGCCTCGTGTCCAACACCTCCCTGACATCCGGCCAGCGCCGCGACCGGCTTGCCGCCTTCCGCGTGCCCGTCACCGTCGCCTTGTCCTTCGCCGTCATCGCCATCGTCATCGCATGGTCTCTGGCGCCGCAATTCTTCACCACCCACAGCCCCGTCGTCGGCGTGCCGGCCGATAAGCTACTCGGCCCCAGTCTGTCGCACTGGTTCGGCACCGATCATCTCGGCCGCGACCTTTACACACGCGTCGTCTATGGCACCGCCTCGTCGGTTTCGAGCGCGCTGGTGGCCGTCGTCATCGGTGTTCTGTTCGGCGGGTTGATCGGCCTTCTCGCCGGCTTCCTCGGCGGCTGGGTTGATGTGGTCTTCGCCCGTCTGGTCGATGTACTTCTGTCGATCCCAAAGTTTCTGCTGGCGGTGATAGTCGTCACTGCCATCGGCTTCGAGACCATCAACGCCGCGATTGCCACTGGTGTCTCGGCCATCGCCTTTTTCGCCCGCGTTACCCGCTCCGAAGTGATCAAGACCCGGCAGGCGACCTTCGTAGAAGCTTCGTTCCTGTCAGGCGGCTCGCGCTGGTACATTCTGACACGCCACGTGCTGCCCAATGCCTCGCGCTCGGTGCTGCCGCTCGCCGTGCTGCAATTCGGCGAATCCATTCTCATCATCGCCAGCCTTGCCTTCCTTGGCTACGGCGACCCGCCGCCCGCCTCCGACTGGGGTCTGCTGATCTCGATCGGCAAGGATTACCTCAAATGGCCCTGGCTCGTTTACGCCCCCGCTTTCGTAACGATCGTGACCGTCCTCTCCGTGAACAGGATCAGCAGATGGCTTCGCAAGACAGACTGAACACCCGCCTCGTCAGCATCAAGAACGCCGCCGCCAGCGCAGCGCAACCGGCACCGCTGCTGAGCGTCAAGAACCTGTCGGTGGCCTATGGCGCAAACCGCGTCGTGCATGATGTCGGTTTCGAGCTTGGCCGTGGCAAAAGCCTCGCGCTGATCGGCGAATCCGGTTCCGGCAAATCGACCATTGCCCGCGCCGTGTTGCGGCTGCTTCCCGGCGCCGGCCACGCCACCGGCGAGGTGGAATTCGACGGACGTGAAATCTTGGGCCTGCCCGAGCGGCAGTTCCGGCCCTTGCGCGGACGCGCCATCGGTTTCGTGCCTCAGGATCCGGGCAATTCGCTCAATCCGGTGCGCACGATCGGCGTACAGGCAATGGAAGCAGCAAGCCTGACCGACGAGACCAATGCGGCGCTGCGCAAGGTACTCATCCTCGAAACCTTTGCGCAGGTCGGTCTCGACAATCCGCAGCGCGTCTACGATTCCTATCCGCACCAGCTTTCCGGCGGCATGCTGCAACGCGTGCTGATCGGCCTCGCCGTGCTGCCGCGCCCGGCGCTTCTAGTGGCGGACGAACCGACCTCGGCGCTCGACGTGACGATCCAGAAACGCATTCTCGATCTCCTCACCCGCCTGCAGCACGATCTCGATATCAGCCTTCTGCTGATCACCCACGATCTGGCGATTGCCGCCGAACGTGCGGATCAGCTGGTGGTGCTGAAGGACGGCGCCGTGCAGGAAGCGGGCAAGACCAGAACCGTATTCTCCTCCCCCAACTCGGCCTATGCCCGCAAGCTGCACGCCGATGTTCCGGCCCTCAATCCGGACCGCTACGCAAAACTGCGCGATCCGGGATTTCGTCTGCTCGACCGGACATCCGGCACGGCGTCGAAAATCGAGGTCAGTGCCGTCACCAAAACCTTTGCCGTCGATGGCAAGGTTCTGACGGCCGTCGATGACGTCTCCTTTTCCGTTCCAGCCGGCACCACCCATGCGCTGGTGGGCGAATCCGGTTCCGGCAAAACGACGACCATCCGGCTTCTGCTGGGGCTGGACGAACCGGATACTGGCGAGATTGCCATTGCCGGCGAAAACCTCGCCGGTCGATCCCAGCAGCAATTGCGCTCGGTCTGGCGCCAGCTGCAACTCGTCTACCAGAACCCCTTCACCTCGCTTGACCCGACATGGACGGTGGAAAAACTGGTTCGCGAACCGCTCGATCGCTTCAAGGTGGGCACCGCGGCCGAACGGAGCGAACAGGTGCGCGAGGCGCTGTCCAATGTCGGGCTTGGCGAACATCTTTTATCCCGCAAGCCGGGCGCTCTTTCCGGCGGCCAGCGTCAGCGTGTGGCGATTGCCCGCGCGCTGGTGCTGAAACCCGATGTCATCGTGCTCGACGAGCCAACCTCGGCGCTCGATGTCAGCGTGCAGGCCGATATCGTCGAGGTGCTTCTGTCGCTGCAGGCGAGGCTCGGCCTCACCTATGTGTTCGTCTCGCATGATCTGGCGCTGGTTCGCCAGCTGGCACACACCGTCTCGGTCATGCAGCGCGGCCGCATCGTCGAGCACGGCAGGGTGAGCGACATTTTCGACAATCCGCAGCACGGATACACGGCGGCACTGCTGGACTCGATCCCATCCGGCATTTCCACCATCTCCCAAACTCCGCCCAAGGCCCAACCCCAGGCCGAGCCGGTCATCCGCACGGAAAGACGGGAGAGGATCGCATGACGGCCTTCCTTCCTTGCAAGCCGGACTGCTGCGATCACCGGCGGCAATATTTTTCAAGAACCTGACAGAAAACGAAAGACCCGTGTTTTTCACCTTTCATCGGCCGGCCTAACCTCATTCGAACGGTCGGCAAACTCAAGGAGTTCAAAATGACTGCGGAATTCATCAGCGTCAGCTTTCCCAATGAATCGAACGACCTCAACCCCATTCCGGACGCACCCGTCGATCCGCGCTTTCTCGAGCGATATGCCCGTGCACTCGACGATTATGGTTTCAACTACACGCTGATCCCCTATTCCTCGTCGTCCTTCGATCCGTTCACGCTCGGCGCCACGGTTCTGGCGCATACGAAGAACATCAAGATCATCGTCGCGCTGCGCCCCAACACGGTCTATCCGACGGTCGCGGCCAAATCGCTCGCCACGCTTGACCAGCTGAGCGGCGGCCGTGTCGTCGTCCACTTCATTGCCGGCGGCAGCGATGAGGAACAGGCTCGCGAAGGCGACTTCCTCAACAAGGAGGAACGTTACGAGCGGCAGGAGGAATATATCCGCATCCTGCGGCTGGCATGGTCCTCGAAGGAGCCATTCGATTTCGACGGCAAATATTACCAGTTCAAGCAGTTCCGCAGCGCCGTGCGCCCGACCAATGGCACGATCCCGATTTCGCTCGGCGGTTCGTCGGACGCGGCCTATCGTATCGGCGGTTCGCTCTGCGACATCTTTGGCCTCTGGGGTGAGCCGCTGGCGGAAACCAAACAGCAGATCGAACGCATCTATGCCGAAGCCGCAAAGGCCGGCCGCACCGATCGCCCACGCATCTGGGTCACCTTCCGGCCGATCGTTGCCGAAACCGACGAACTGGC
Organism: Neorhizobium huautlense; assembly: GCF_030811685.1. Taxonomy (GTDB): domain Bacteria; phylum Pseudomonadota; class Alphaproteobacteria; order Rhizobiales; family Rhizobiaceae; genus Neorhizobium; species Neorhizobium huautlense_A. Next base: position 341,756 of record NZ_JAUSRF010000001.1, read on the forward strand.
CTGGGAAAAGGCCCACAAGGTGCTCGATCAGCTGACCGCCAACCGTGAAAAGGGGCTCCATCGCGCACCGGTCAACGCGCCCGCACCGGCCAATGTCGGTTCCCAGCGCCTGCTCGATATTGCCAAGCGCGGCGATGTGCATGACCGGGCACTCTGGTACCCGACCGTGACCGCCACCAATGCCAGCGGCGCCACCACGGCGCTTGTCGGCTCACCGCGCACCATCGCCGACAGCATCCTCGATTATATCGATCTCGGCTGCGACCTGATCTCGATCCGCGGTTACGACAATTACAACGATGCCGTCGATTACGGTCGCTACATCCTGCCTCTGGTGCGCGAGGGCATTCGCGAGCGTGAGGAAGCCAGAAAGAAGGCCGCCGCATGAGCCTCGACCGGATCGTTTCCCAGCACACCATAGATACGATTTCGGCTGCGGCGCCGGAAGCGGATCGCACCGGCCAGTTTCCATGGGCGGGCATTCGCGCCGTCCATGAAGCCGGCCTTCTCGAAGCGACCGTCGCCACCCGTTATGGCGGCAAGGGCGGCACGCTCGGTGATGCCGCCCGCATTCTCGCAGGCCTCGGGCGCGGAGACCCGTCGGTGGCGCTGATCAGCGCCATGACGATCTTCAACCATCTCGGCCAGGCGACGAAAAATCACTGGCCGGAAGATCTCTACAAAAGCCTGCTGGCGGAGGCGAAACAGCGGCCGCTTCTCATCAATGCCGCCCGCGTGGAGCCTGAACTCGGATCGCCGGCGCGCGGCGGCCTGCCCGCTACCAAGGCCCGGCGCACGGCAAACGGCTGGTCGATTTCCGGCCACAAACGTTTCGTGACGGGTGCCCATGGCCTCACGCATTTTCTCGTCTGGGCACATACCGACGCGACGCCTGCGCGGGTCGGCACATTCGTCGTGCCGAACGGGTTGCCGGGCATCAACGTGATCGAGAACTGGACCAGCCTTGGTATGCGCGCCACCGGTTCACACGATGTCGAATATGTCGAGGTCGAAATTCCTCTCGAAAACGCCATCGATCTGGTCGATCCCTCGGTTGCCGAACAGGACAACCGCGCCCATGCCGCCATCAATCTGGCACTGACGGCGATCTATCTGGGTGCAGCGGAAGCGGCACAGGCGGCATTCAGCCGGTTTGCACACGAACGCGTGCCGACTAATCTCGGCCATGCCGTTGCCAAGACGGAGCGTTTCGTCACGCTGTCGGGCGAAATCGACCTTCTCGTATCCGGCGCAAGACAGCTCATCTTCGGCACGCTGGATGCGAAACAGGTGGAAGCCGAAAGCCTGATCAGGGCGAGAATTCTCGCCGGACGACAGATCCGCGAGGCGGTGCAGATTGCCGTTCGCGGCCTCGGCAATCCCGGTCTCAGCGCCGACCTTGGGCTGGAACGGCATTTTCGCGATGTCCAGTCGGTGCTGGTCCATGCCCCGCAGGAGGACACGTCGATTTCGATCCTCGGTCGTGCGGCGTTCGACCGGTGGAACCGGGCACAGGCGGAACAGGAGATCTTTTCGACCGCACTGCCAATCCTCAAAACCGCATGACAGCGAAAAATTCCTGAAAGGATTTTCCATGAGCAATGACCTGATCGTCGGTTTTTCGGGCAATCTCTCCCGCCCGTCGAGCACACGGCGTTTCGTGGAGAGCGTGACCGAACAGCTTGGAAACCAGACCGGTCTCGACCATGTCGTGTTCGACATCGAGGATCTCGGCACCTCGCTTGCTGCTGCCCGCTCTGTCTCCGACCTCAATCCCTCGGCACGAAAAATCATCCGCACGATCATCGAGGCGGAAGCGCTGGTGATCGGTTCACCCACCTACAAGGGCAGCTATACCGGCCTGTTCAAGCATGTGTTCGACCTGCTCGATCCGGCCGATCTGCGCGGCAAGCCGATCATCCTGACGGCAACCGGCGGCGGCGAACGGCATTCGCTGGTGGTCGAGCACCAACTTCGGCCGCTTTTCGCCTTTTTCGAAGCCTTTGTCCTGCCGACGGCGATCTATGCCTCGGGCCGTGATTTTACCGATGGCGTGCCGTCACCCGTCATCACCAACCGCGTGGGTCAGGCACTGGCCGAGGCTTCGCTTCTGGTGAGAGCACGCGCCGCCGTCTCGGCGATCGCAGCTGAATAACCCGACCTGCCCTATTTGCGTACATCACCGTACAAAAAGGTAGCAACGGGTTGGATTGCCTCATATCCGCCCTAGTTAATTAAGGGGCGGCAAAAATGAGGTATGAAAATGGCACTGGCTGACAGACTCGCGAAGTTCGAACAGACCAATCAGGTCGCATTCGGCATCATCGAGGCCGAAGCAGCCGCGCGCGAGCAGAAGACCGAACGCCTGCGGCAGGCCCGGCTGATGCAGGCCCGCAAGGCCGAAGAGGAAGACTGAGCAACCTCAATAGAACGTTGCGATGCGATTGCCATCGAGTTCGTGCACACGAAACTCGGTGCCATATATCTCCGACAGGATTTCCTGTCGGACGATATCCGTCGGCGTCCCCTGCAGGAAAAGCCTGCCATCGCGCATGACGACGATGTGGTCTGAATAACAGGACGCGAAATTGATATCGTGCAGGACCATGACGACCGTCTTGCCGAGATCGCGCGCCGAGTCGCGCAGCAGCTTCATCATCGACACCGAATGGCTGATATCGAGATTGTTGAGCGGCTCGTCGAACAGCATGTAATCCGTATCCTGGCACAGCACCATCGCCACGAAGGCGCGCTGGCGCTGGCCGCCGGAAAGTTCATCGAGAAACCGGTGACGCAGATCGGCAAGCCCCAGATAGTCGATGGCGCGCTCGACGTGATCGCGATCCTCCAGCGTTGGGCGGCCTTTACTGTAAGGGTAACGCCCGAAGGTGACGAGATCGGTCACCGTCAAACGGGCCGTCAGATGATTGTCCTGCCGCAGGATCGACAAGCGTCTGGCCAGCACATCACCCGATACATTTGTCACGTCCAGACCATCCACCACGACGCTGCCCGCATCCATCGGCAGCAGACGTGCAATCATCGACATCAGCGTCGACTTGCCGGCGCCGTTGGGGCCGATGATCGAGGTCAGTCCGCCCTTGGGCAACGATAGTGTGACGCCATCGACAACGAGCGTTTTGCCATAGGATTTGCTGACGCCGGAAACCTCGATCATCGGTTGCGCCCTTTCAAAAGGAAGAGGATGAAGAACAGGCCACCGGCAAATTCGATGATGATCGACAGCGCCGTATCGAAGGCAAACAGGCGCTCCAATATTGTCTGGCCGCCTACCAGACAGAGGACCGAGATCAGCACCGCCGCCGGCAGCGTATAACGGTGCCGGCTGGCCGGAATGATCAGATAGGCGAGGTTGGCGACGAGAAGCCCGAAGAACGTGACCGGTCCAACGAGTGCGGTCGACACGGAGATGAGGATGGCGACGAGGATGAGAATTCTTGTCGTTGCTGCCTGATAATCGAGCCCCAGCGAGATCGCCATGTCGCGCCCCAGCGCCAGCACATCAAACGTATCGCGCATGCGCCAGATGAAAACGCTCACCCCGGCCACCAGCACGGCGGAAACGCCGACAAGCGTACCATCGGTGATGTTGAAACTTGCAAACAGGCGATCCTGCAGCACGACGAAATCATCCGGATTGATGATGCGTTGCAGGAAACCGGACAGGCTGCGGAACAGCACACCGAGCACGATGCCGACCAGAACAAGCAAATGAATATTCTGCGCATGGCCGGAGAAAAGAAAGCGGAACAGCAGCAGCGAAAAACCGACCATGGCCGCGACCTCGACGATGAACATCAATCGCGGATCGATGGCGGAGGTGGCCGCAGCACCGAGCGTGAAAACGAGCACGGTCTGAAGCAGCACGTAAAGCGCATCAAAACCCATGATCGACGGCGTGAGGATACGGTTGCCGGTAATGGTCTGGAACAGCACGGTCGAGACCGAGATCGCATAGGCGACGATGATCAGTGCAGCGAGCCTTGTGCCGCGAAAACTCAGCACGAAGGACCAACTGCCGCGCGCACCCCATGTCATGAAGGCGACGGCGGAGACCAGTGAAAGCACTGCAAGAATGGACAGCGTGACCAGAGAGGTTTTGCGCAAAACGTCAGGCGACACGGTTGCGCCTCCCGATCAGCAGGTAAAGGAAAAACAGGCTGCCGACGATGCCGAGCACTGCGCCGACAGGGATTTCAAAAGGCGCGTTTATGATCCGGCCGATGATATCGCAGACCAGCACCAGGGCTGCTCCACAAAGGCCGATCCACGGCAGGCTGCGGCGCAGATTGTCTCCCATGATCATGCTGACCACATTGGGCACGATCAGGCCGAGAAACGGCACCACACCGGCGGTGACGACGACACAGGCCGTCACCATGGAGACGATGACCAGGCCCAATGCCATGACCTTGCGATAGTTGAGCCCGAGATTGCTGGAAAAATCCTCGCCCATGCCGGCGACAGTAAAACGGTCGGCCGCGACATAGGCGGCGATCGTCAAAGCAAAGGCGACCCAGAGGATTTCATATCGCCCGCGCAGGACGACGGAAAAATCGCCGCTCGCCCAGGCGCCCATGGATTGCAGGAGATCGAAACGGTAGGCGAAAAACGTCGTGACAGCACTGATCATGCCACCCAGCATGATACCGACCAGCGGCACCATCAGGATCGATCGCAGCGGAATGGCGCGCAGGATGGAGAGAAACAGTGCCGTGCCGGCCATGGAAAAGGCCGCCGCCACCAGCATTTTTGCGATCACCGGCATATCCGGTGCGATCAGCAGCACCGTGAGCATGCCGAGGCCTGCGGATTCCACCGTGCCGGCAGTGGACGGTTCGACAAACCGGTTGCGGGCCAGCATCTGCATGATCGTGCCGGCAATGGCCATGCCGGAACCGGCAAGCACCAGCGCAACGGTGCGCGGCACCCGGCTGGCCACCAGCACCATCAGGTCCCGCTGATCGGCCGCACCTGCAAAAAGGTCGAGTGGCGAAACATCGCGCACGCCGACGAACAGGCTCACGAAGGCCAGAATGACGGTCAGCAGCAGGGCGGGCAGGAAGAATTTCAGCGGCAAATTCAGATAATCCGGAAAAGGATGAACCGCGCGGGGGAGCGCGGTTCACTCAGCAACTGGCGTTTATGGATGATACGTCAGTTCGTGCTGATTGCCTTGGAAAGGTCATCCACGGTGTTCTGCATCGAGGTGATGCCGCCGCCAACCAGATACCAGGCGACCGGATCGAGATACACGACGTGATTGCTCTTCCATGCCGTCGTCTGGCCGACCACCTCGTTGTCGAGCATCTTCTTGGCGGCACCGTCACGGCCGATGGCGGCATCGCGATCGATCACGAACAGCCAGTCCGGGTTCTTTTCGAGAATGTATTCATACGAGCTCGGATTGCCATGCGTGCCCTTGGCGCCGGTTTCCTCGGCAGGCACAAAACCGTAGTCGGAAAACAGCATGCCGAAACGCGAGCCCGGACCATAACTGCTCATCTTGCCGCCGGTGGTCAGCACCAGCAGCGCCTTGCCCTGCTGGCCGGCCTTTGCCTTGAGATCGGCGGTGGAAGAGGCCAGCTTTTCAAGAAGCGCTTCGGCTTCCTTTTCCTTGCCGAAAATCTTGCCGAGGCTGCGAACGTTTTCCTGCGCTTCCGACAGGAAATTTTCGGCCTTGACCGTCAGGTCGATGGTCGGGGCGATCTTGGCGAGATCGTCGAACTTGGCGCTGGAGCGACCGGCGACGATGATCAGATCCGGTTCGGCGGCGTTGACGGCCTCATAATCCGGTTCGAAGAACGTGCCGATCTTCGCGACGTCCTCGCCTGCATATTTCGAAAGATAAGCCGGCTTGTTGCCCGCCGGCACGCCGGACACCTCGATGCCTAAAGCGGTCAGGGTGTCGAGTGCGGCCAGATCGAAGGTCAGAACCTTTTTGGGCACTTCGGAAAATGTCGCCTCGCCCTTGGCGTGCTTGATGGTGACGTCTGCGGCGCTGGCACTGGTGCCTGCAAATCCGAAGGAAATGGCCGTGGTCATCAGAGCCATGGCAAGCCGCAAAGGCCGCTTCATCGTCGTCATCAAGGTTCCCCTGTCGTGGCCGATGCCAGTGCGGATCAAGGCTCTGTCATCGATCAAAATCTAAGTTGAGTAATTATGTACACTTATGTAGGGAGAGCTGATGGGTCAATCGATGTCATTTAGAGACGATCTAAATTGCACATCTTGCAAAACGGCAGGCATGGCGAGGCGATAAGGCATGGCAGACGACAGGCGCAGCCTCGGCAGAAAAGTGGATGACAGCGGCGCGGGCGCGTTCAATCAGGTCAAACTGCTCATCGCCTTCGATGCCTTGCTGCGTGAAGGGAGTGTCAGCCGCGCCGCCGAAAGCCTGAAACTGCAGGTCTCGGCGGTCAGCCGCATGCTTGCGGAGCTGCGCAAGCTTTATGACGATCCGATCTTCATTCGCACCGGACAGGGCATGCGGCCGACACCTTTCGCCGAATCCCTGCGTCTGCGTGTGAGAGGCCATGCATCCGAAACAGAATTATTGCTGGCTGTGAACGGCAGCACGCCATTGGCACCGGCGCCGAACCTTGCTGCGTCCCCGCCCGAGCCAACGGCAGCGGCACCTTCACCCTCCCCGGATGACTGGGCAGTCGAGACCCGAACAAACATCGTGCCGCTTTCCGTGACCCCCGCCGATCAGCTAGAAGCCGCGCCGACCCCGCGCCATTTCGCCGTCCGTATCGCGGCGATCGGCGACAATGCCGATCCACACCGGCGGCTGGCGCGTTACATTGCCACGACGGCACCCGGCCCCGGCCGCAGCCGACCGCTGACGCAGGAGGAAGCGCGCGATGCGCTTGCCCTCATTCTCGACGGTCAGGCCGATCCCTTGCAGGTCGGGGCGCTGCTGATGACGATCCATTATCGTGGCGCCAGCGCCGGCGAACTGGCCGGTTTTGCCGAGGCCATCCGCGCGACGATCACGCTTCCCGCAAAATTCACGCGGCCTGACCTCGACTGGCCGGCCTATATGTCTCCCAAGGTGCGCAGCGCGCCATGGTTTCTGCACGCCGCGCGGCTGGTGGCCATGGCGGGTCACAAGGTGCTTCTGCATGGCCATTACGGCAGCGGCCCGGAAAGCGGAAAACTGGAAGCGGCGGCGGAGGATGCGGGCATTCCGGTTTGCCTGACGCTGGCAGACGCCAGCATGGCTTTGGCCGCAGGCGGGATCGCCTTCACGCCGCTCGGTTCACTGGCGCCGCAGACGCGCAGCCTGCTTGGCCTGCATGCCATGTTCGAAATGCGCAATCCGCTGCATTCCGCCATTCACATGATCAATCCGATAGGCGCGAAAACCTCGATCCTCGGCGCATCACAATCATCCCGCCGCGATCTCTACCGCGATGTGGCCCGGCATCTCGACCTGCCCAATATCGCGCTGATCGGTTCGGTACGCGACGTGGCGGAATTTACGCCCGGCCGCATGGTCAAGATTTTTCGCATGACGTCCGGCATCGATGCCGATCTGACTGTCCCAGCTGGAAAGAAGCTCAAGCCCGGCACCAGCGGCATGCTGACCCAGCGCGAATACTGGCAGGCGATCTGGTCCGGCGCGGCGCGGGACGACTGGGCGGAGGCGGTGATCGTGAAAACGGCAGCGGTAGCGTTTCTGGCGCTTACGGGTGATCCCCAAGCAGGTTTCGACGATTGCCTGAAACGGGCGAGCGAACTGTGGGCCGTGCGCAAGCGATAGGCTGCATGCCCGAATGGGGCAGGCAAACGCGAAGGCTTTTCGCGTTTGCCGTCATCGAAAAAATCAGAAGGTCTTGGTGACGCTCAGCCAGAAACGGCGACCTTCCATCGTGGTGTTGAAGTCGGTCTGCTCCACTTTCTTGTCGAAGACGTTATAGATGGCGCCATTCACAGTGACACTGTCGTTGACCGCATATTTCGCGCCGAAATCGACCATCGTGTAAGGATCGTATTTCCGCCCAGTCGCGCCATTGATGGTGACCGGCGTGCCGTTGGAGCCGATACGCGCGCCGGACGCGATTTCCTCACCGTGATAGTTGACCGAAACCCATGCCTCCAAGCCTTCGACCGGGGTGGTCCAGTCGGCGCGGACATTGGCGATATGCTCCGGCGTACGGGCAAGCGGGAAGCCGGCATAGGCACCGGTCTGCTGTTCCGAATGCGTATAGGTATAGCTGCCGCGGAAGGAGAGATCCGCTGTCGCATGCCAGGTGGCGGTCAGTTCCAGCCCCTGAATGATCGCGTCGTCGATATTGTAGTTATACCAGAGGCGGTAGTTCGGATCCTCGCTCCAGCGCACCGGATTGCCGGCCGCATCGGTGACGAGAGCATTGGCGATCTTGTCCTTGAAGTCGGTGTAGAAATAGGTGGCACCGAGGCTGAGATCGCCATTGTCCCACAGCGCGCCGATTTCATAACTCGTGCTGGTCTCGGCCTTCAGGCTCGGATCGGCGATGATGACGCCGCAGGTGCCGGTCGGACCATAGGAGCAACCGCCGCCACCCGTCGTATAGGCGTAACCGGGCGCGATGCTGCGGATATCCGGCGCGCGGAAACCGGTGGAAATACCGCCCTTGATGGTCAGGTCGTTGGTGGCATTCCAGACACCGTAGAGACGCGGGCTGAGGTGATAACCGTATTCCTCGTGATGGTCGCTTCGAAGACCGGCCGTCAGCGCAAAGTCATCCCAGATGCGCCATTCATCCTCGGCGAAGATCGCCCATTGCGTCGCTGAAAAGGATTCTGTCACACCCGTCCGGCGGCCGGGATTCTGGTCACGCAGATGCGCTTCAAAATACTGGCCGCCGGTGACCAGCGTATGGGAGCCAAGCAATTCGAACGGGGTCGTAAACTTGCCATCGATGACGGTGTTGCGAATTTCCGGCGCACGCGCGTTACGAACGAAGGCATCGCGTGCGGCATTAAACGTGTAGTTCTCGCGCTGCGCCCATTCCTGCAGAATGGAAAATTCCGAAGTCGTCGGTCCCCAGCGGCCGGTATGCGACAGCGACCAGTGATCGCGGCCGTTCTGGTTATAGGTGCCGTTGGCACCGGCGGCCAGCGTGTTGGGGGCGGAGGCCACGCGGCGCACGTTCTGGCGGCCGGCTTCGAGGATGATATCGTGATCTTCGTTCGGCGTCAGCGACAGGCGACCGGTGAGATCGAATTCCTTGGCCGATGTCGTGCCGCTCAGGAACCGGTCTTCGGAGCGGGTCAGGCCGCGTCCCCAGATCTGCAGGCCGAGCGTATCCTGAATGACCGGACCATTGGCATAAAACGATGCCTGGCCGGAATTGCCGAATTTCGAATGCTGCTGCACCGTCGCATCGGTGGAAACGCTGCCGGACCAGACATCGGACACTTTGCGGGTGATGATGTTGATGACACCGCCCATGGCGTCCGAACCGTAAAGCGACGACATCGGTCCGCGCACGACTTCTATTCGCTCGATGGCGGCAGCCGGCGGCATGAAATTCTGCTCGTAACCGGAATTGCCGTTGGTGCGCGCATCACGCGTGCTCTGCCGTTTGCCATCGACGAGGATCAGCGTGTAGGCACCCGGCAGGCCACGGATAAAGATGTCCTTTTCATTGGCCACGCCGGTGACGGCCACACCCTGCACTTCGCGCAGCGCATCGGTCAGGTCGCGATAGGCGCCCTTTTCGAGATCCTCGCGGGACACAACCGTAATGCTCGCCGGCGCTTCCTTGACGTTCTGGGCAAAACCGGAGGCCGTGACGACGATCTGTTGGAGAAGAGTGGTTTCCTCTTCCTGTTGCGCATACGCAGCAGGCGAAAAACCAAGCGCCGTGCCGGCCAGTGCCAAGGCGAGATAACGGCGAGAAATGCCTGTGTTTGCGCTGCGTGTGACGGCGCGACGATCGAGCTGGGGCTCCGGCTCAACGAGATACTGCATCATGTCCCCCGACATTAATATGACAAAACAAGTCCACTTAATGAATGGGGCTTTAAGGGGTCAACGCGGATGTTTTAGAGACATTCCAAGTTCTAAAATACGCAAAATGGAAGGCAGGGAGCGATCGCCCCCTGCCCCATCATTTAACGACGTTTCTTCTTGCGCCACGGCGCATCGCGCTGCCAGTCACCGGCCATGATGCTGCCGAACGGGATCACCTCATCGACCACTTCGGCAAGGCCGTAATGTTCGATCTGGGCCCGCACGTTTGCGGCCGATTTGTAGGCGCTCGGCAGTTCGGAAATATCCGCATTGCCGGAGAAGAAACGCGCATCGAGACCCACCGTTTCCTTCGCCATGATCTCGGCGATGTTGTTCGGGCTCAATCCACGCTGATCCGCACCATATTCCTCGCCAAGGCGACGAATATGGGCGCTGCGCGAAAAATTACGGCCGGCCCCATGTGGCGAGAAACCAAGGCCGTTTGCGGCGTTCGATCCGCGTACGATCAGGATCGGTTCCGCCATGTTGAGCGGAATGATCGTCAGATCGGTCGCATCGTCGGCCCAGCCATCGAAGGCCGGCGTCGCACCCTTGCCGTGATAGAAGAGACCATCCGACTTCCGGAACACGAAATTATGTTCGTTCCAGAAGCGGTCCGACACTTTTGCCGCAAGCTTTTCCGCCGCCATGTCGTGCAGGATATAATGGTTCTCCTTCGTCCACTGGCGGATGATCTGCAGAGCGGACCAATACTGGTCGCCTTCCTCGGTATCCGCCGGGATCCAGGCATTGTCACGGTGCGTTTCGGGCGAGATCAGCTCGCGAAACTTGTTCGCAACCTTCATGCCACGCTCGTAGAGCCGCGCACCCGGCGCACGCGAACCGTGATGGGTAACAAGCACCGTTTCGCCGGTCGATTTCATCGTGCCGACATAGGCAAAATGGTTGCCATCACCCTGCGTTCCAAAATGCTCGATGCCGACATTCAGCGCCGCACCGGTAAGATACGGGTTCTGATGGAAGGCGGCGAGCGTCGCTTCAGAGGGCTTGATCCGCTGATCGGCGGCACGTCCACCCGGACCAAAGTGGGTCACGGAATGGATGGCATCCAGCAGCGCCTTCGGGTCCACACCCGGAAACACGGAAATTGCCATCGAGCAGCAGATATCGGCCGAATGCATGCCCGGATGAATGGCTTCCGAGGCAACCACACCGCCGACCGGAATGGTCCCGACCGGACCGGCCGGGCAGGCATCAGGCATGATGGCTGCAGCACGAACAACCGGGGTACGGGCAAGCGCGCGCATCGTTGCGTTCACCTTCTCGACATTGTCCTGCTCGAAGGCGTTTTCGGCACGGATGTTCGAATAGATCTCGATATCCCCTTCCAGTCGCAGCGGCACAGTTGGCGCCGGCTGGAAAACGCGGGCTGCGGCGAGCGCCACATCCATCGAGCCACCTTCGCTCAGCACCTTGTTGGCAGCATCGAGCGCGGGGCGAAACCACTTGCCCTGCGGCATGCCTGCATCGATCAAATCCTGTCCGCTTACGATCTCAATCATTTGTCTATCTGCGTTTGCAGTCCTTCTGTTCCATTCGGTGTACGACTGCCGGGCGGCATATTCCGCCCGACATTTTTCTTCAAAAAACCAGCAGCGGCGACGAGGTTGGACGAAAGCGGGTGGCCCCGCCCGTGCCAGAGAGCGCTGCCCGAGATGGGAGTCGAACCCATCAGACCACCCTATGGTGGCGACTGTAATTTCGTCCGGCATTCGCCGCTGCATTTCGGTCGTGGCGACCAGTGTTGAGGAAACTTCCGCGTCCACGCCTTGCGGCATCTCTGCGGTGCGGGCCTCGAACCCGCGACCCTTTTAGGGTTACCACTGTAGTTTCCCCGGCATTCGCCACGGTATTTCAGATCATGGCGACAAGGTGTTTTGGAAACATTCCCATCGCTCTATCCGCTGAGCTACCGGCCGATCGTGTCGAACCGGGCGGGATTTGAACCCGCGACCTATGGATTGACTGTAGTTCCCAAGGCATTCGCCATGCATTTTCATCTCTGTCCTTATCAGTGCGGCGACAAGGGTTTGCGAAACATGAGGCAGATGTCTCCGCCCCAGCGTAAGAGGCTGTAGTTTCGCAGGCATTCGCCGCGTCTTTCCTTCATTCCGGTCATGGCGACTAAAAAATCAGAAGAAACATTTTCGGATAAAGCGAGTGTAGTTTCTTCCGGCATTCGCCATGTCATTCAAGTCATTTCAAATTCGTCCGTGACGACGAAAGGTGGTGGAACGCCTGCTCTGACCGCTGAGCTACGAGGTCATGGTTTGGAGACCTCGGCGGGATTCGAACCCGCGACCTGGAGATTAGGAGTCTGTAGTTCCATCCGGCATTCGTCACGGTGCCCTGCGCCTTTCACTTCAGGCGCAGGACGTTTTTCAAAGATCGATCGCCTCGATCCGGCGCAGCCACTCGTCCGGGCCGGATTTTCCGGCCGCGAAGCTGGTGATCGCACCATAAACGGCATCGGAGAAGCCGCCGATGTTGAGCACATCCGCACCCTTTGCAGGGGTCTGGACATAGGGCTGGATATCGAGGCAGACCAGCTTTGCAGCCGGGTTCAGCCTCTTGATCCGCGCCCATTCGCTCATCATGCCGGTTGCCTGGCCACCACCTCGCGCATCCATCCAGGACTGGTTGTCCGAGACGAAGACGACGAGGTCGACCTTGGCCTTTTCATCGGCCAGCAGCTTCAGCGGAGCGGAACAATTGGTTCCACCACCCCCGACCGCTGCCAGCTTTGCGGCATTGGTCATGACGCTGTCGCGACCGTTGAGCTGCACGCGCACCACGTGGTTTTCGAACGGCAGGACCCGTGTAAAACGGTTCCGCCGCAGGAAAGACGCAGCCACGAGTGCCGCGACATCGATGCATCGCACCGTCGAAGTCGCGCCTGGACGATAACCGGTCACGGGCGAACCCATGGAGCCGGAAACGTCCGGGCAGACCACGACATTGCCACTAACGCTCGGCACGGTGGAGATTGCAGCCTCCATCGCATCCTGCAGCGCATCGGCCACGACCGTCGGGATCGTGTGACCCGTCATCTGCCAGGCGACCAGCAGCTGATAGGGAAACACGCGGGCTTTGCGCACCGTTTCCGGGTCGGAAAGCTTTGCCGCCAGCTTTTCAGCCACACCCGGCACCTCGAACACGCCCTTCCGGGCAAATGTGTTGAGGTTCTGGCGCACCATCTGCCACGAGCCCTTCAGCGCAACCTCGGCCCACTGTTCCTTTGTCAGGTCGAGCGAGGTCAGCATCTGGAACGGCACCGGCGGCAAGGCCAATGTCGTATCCCGCTTGAACGCTTCGAACGCCTTCACCTCGACAGGCAAGGCTGCCACGTCATACGGCTTGCCGATCGCCCAGGCGTAAAGCGCCGCGCGCCCTGCATCCTTCGGCTTCGGGTGCACCATACGGATCACATCCGGCAAAGACGGGTCGTTACCGACCATGGCCTGCAAAAGCTGTTCCACCGTGCGGCTCTCCAGCCATGCCTGCACCATCTTTTTCGGACGCGTTCCGAGCGATTTACGCCCGGTCGTGCCCGACCGCATGACCTGCACGAAACCGCGCAGCATCTTGCCGCTTTTCACCACGCGCGGGAAAGCGCGGGCAAAGGCATCGCTTTCAAGGCCGGAAAGCATGGCCAACAGCATGACCGGCATGTCCTTCATATGGCCCTTTTCGGCGGCATAGACCGCAAGCTTTGCCAGGAACTGCGGCTCGACTTCGGCTGCCAGCTTCACCACGCCCTCCAGCTGCTCGCCGGCACCGGCATAAAAGGTGTCGTTGAACGTGCCGGTGACGGCATACTGCGCCAGCGCCTCACGAGCGCTCAGCTTATAGGCCGGTGCCGCTTCGTGGTTGACTGTGTCCGTGCGGGGCAAAAGCTTGCCGAGATAGGATTTGAAGATTGCCTTGTTCACCATGGCATCACCTCTTTGTTTCGGTTCTGCCAGATACATTTCAAGACGCGTGCCAGTTTGATGCCAGAGCAGCAAAACACGCTGAAATTTCTTATTATCCTGTTGATTTTAAATAAAATAAAAAATCACCGTCATTGGCACGCACAGAAATTGCCCAATTCCACCATGCAGCATATATTATCTTCAAATATACCTTTTATAAATTTGGATAAATCATGAAACGCCGTGTCGCCATCAGCATTCTCGGAACCACGCTCGATATCGGCAAACGCGAGGATCGCTGGAACCGCTGGCGGCCGAATGTCGGCCTTACCCAGCAGCCCGGCCTGTTCTTCGATCGCGTCGAACTGATCCATGATGCGACTTTCGACCGGCTGGCAAAAACTGTCGTCAGCGACATCGAAACCGTGTCGCCCGCCACCGAGGTTCGCCAGAACATCATCAACCTCACCGACCCCTGGGATTTTTCCGAGGTCTATACAAAACTGCGCGATTTCGCCCGCGCCTATGATTTCGATCCCGATGCGGAAGATTATCTCGTCAACATCACCACCGGCACGCATGTGGCGCAGATCTGCTGGTTCTTGCTGACCGAGGCCCGCATCATCCCCGGCAGATTGCTGCAGCTCTCGCCGCCGCGCGATCGTGAGCCGGGTCAGGATTATGCCGGCACGCATGCGGTTATCGATCTCGACCTCTCCCGTTACGACGAGATCGCTACGCGTTTTGCCTCGGAACGTGATGAGGCGACATCCTTCCTCAAATCCGGCATCTCCACCCGCAACGCCGCCTTCAACCGCATGATCGACGAGATCGAGCGCGTGGCGATGCGCTCCACCGCCCCCGTTTTCCTGACCGGTCCGACGGGTGCGGGAAAATCGCAGTTGGCAAAACGGATTTTTGAGCTGAAAAAGGCACAACGAAAAGTCACCGGCCCCTTCGTGGAGGTGAACTGCGCCACCCTGCGCGGCGATCAGGCGATGTCCGCCCTGTTCGGCCACGTGAAGGGCGCCTTTACCGGCGCCTCCGGCGAACGCGCCGGCCTTCTGAAATCCGCCGACAAGGGCGTGCTGTTTCTTGACGAGATCGGCGAACTCGGCCTTGACGAGCAGGCCATGTGCCTGCGCGCCATCGAGGAAAAACGGTTTCTGCCTGTCGGTGCCGACAAGGAGGCTTCTGCCGATTTCCAGCTGATCGCAGGCACCAACCGCGATTTGCGTATAGAAGTGCAAAAGGGCCGCTTTCGCGAAGATCTGTTCGCCCGCCTCAACCTCTGGACCTTTCAGCTTCCGGCTCTTCGTGAACGTCGCGAGGATATCGAGCCCAATCTAGACTTCGAACTGAAGCGTTTTCTGGAGCGCGAGGGCCAGAACGTCACCTTCAATAAGGAGGCGCGCGACCGTTATCTCGCCTTCGCGACCGGGCCGGAAGCGGCATGGAGCGCCAATTTCCGAGACCTGTCCGCCTCGATCACCCGCATGGGAACGCTGGCCCCACAAGGCCGCATCACCATCGATGTGGTGAGTGACGAAGTGCTACGGCTGAAAACCGCCTGGGGGCTCGACACGCAAAAACATGCCGACGATGAATTGCTGATCAACATGCTCGGCGCGGAGCGCGCGGCTGCACTCGACCTTTTCGAGGTGGCGCAGCTGGCAACAGTGCTGAAAACCTGCCGGGATCATGCCACTGCAAGTGCCGCCGGTCGCGCATTGTTTGCGCATTCGAGGCTGGAGAAAAAAAGCTCCAACGATGCCGATCGCCTGAGCAAATATCTGGCGCGATTTGAACTGAAGTTCGAGGATATCCGCCGCAACCGATAACGCCCCTCCGACCCAAACGCCTCGCTTCGTTTCCAACCCCTAAAATGCCACAGGTCTGTTATAGAGGTCAGATGGTGAGGGCAAGATGGCTAGCATCCTCGGGCCGGACGAAACTTCCGGCCCGTCAGGCGGAAAACTCCATTTCGGCGATCGCCTTTCGCAGCAGGGTAATGCCATAGGTTATCCATTCCGGATCAAGCGACGCATAGCCCAGCACCAGCCCGATCTGTTCGTTGCGGCCTGAGGAAAGGGGCGGATCGCAGAGCGGGCGCACCGAATATACGCCGACACCAAGGGATCGCGCCCGCTCAACCAGTTCGTCCTCAGAGGCGGCCGGCAGAAGACGGAACCAGACGACGAGATGTAATCCGGCCGATGTCCCTTCGATATCGACATCCGTTCCGAAATTGGTGCGCAAAGCCGCAATGAGGGTCTGCCGTCGTTTCTGGTTCAGACGTCGCTGCCGCCGGACATGCCGCTCATAGGCGCCACTTTGAATGAGGCCCGCGAGCGCATCCTGATCGAGTAGCGGCGTATGGCGATCCGCCAGTTGCTTGGCGGCCTTGAAAATTGCGATCAAGGGCTCCGGCACGACCACATACCCTATCCGCAACGTCGGCGAGAGTATCTTGGAGACCGTGCCGATATAGATGACCCTGCCGCTGTCGTCGACGGACCAAAGCGGAGGCAAAGGCTTCATGTCGTAGCGATATTCGCTGTCGTAATCGTCCTCGATGATCCAGGCGTTCGTCCGTTTTGCCCAAGCGATGAGGCTGAGGCGCCGCTCGATCGGCAGGATGCCTCCAAGCGGATATTGATGGGAGGGCGTCACATAGGCGAGCTGCGCGCTGATATCGCCAAGGCGCGACGTGTCGAGGCCGGCACTGTCGACTTCGATCGGAATGGCTGCCGCTCCCGTTGTTTCGAACGCCAGCCGCGCCATGGCATAGGACGGATTTTCAATCACGAAGGAATCGTCTTCGTTGAGAAGAAGCCTTCCCAACAGATCGAGTGCCTGCTGGGAGCCGCTGACAATGATGATCTGGTCGGTGCGGCAACTGATCGAGCGGGCACGCCAGAGATAGCCCTGCAAGGCGCGGCGCAGGGCGCTGGTGCCTTCCGGCTCTCCATAGGCGAGCACCTTCGATTTGCGCGAGAGTGCCCGCATCATCGCCTGACGCCAAAGGACTGACGGAAAATCTGCGGATGCAACCTCTCCGTAACGGAAATTGACCACCACGTTTTTCGAGGAAGGCTGGGGCAAAGAGCCGATCGTGACGAGATGCCTGCCATAACGGGACAACGGCGCCTCGATTGCCATGCCATCGGCCTGATCGGTCCTCGGCTCTTCCGCGGTCGGAAACGTCACCGCGACCCGCGGCTGCGCACCCTGGCTTACGGAAATGAAACCCTCGGCCGCCAGTTGATCATATGCCACGCAGACGGTCGTTCGCGACACACCGAGCTCTTTGGCGAGCGACCGGGTCGACGGTATCTTTTCGCCGACGGCATAGACCCCGGATACAACCTGATCACGCAGGCGTTCGTAAATCGCATGAGCACCCAGCCGATATAATTTAGCATCATGTTTTTTAAACTGGACCACTATTTTTCTTCAAAACTGGACGTTCTTATCGGACTTGTTCGCGTCTAGGTATTTACCGACGCCGAAAATCAACCGGCGACACTAATTTTCAGAGTTCATGTCCGCATGGGGGATACATGGCGGTGAATTTGGTCGACATCCGGGGACTCCGAGTCAAAGAGCAACTTTAACACGAAGAACCGTTCACATGGAACCTGCGCCGGGCAAAACCCGCATCAGGTGGACGGACGTGCAGTTGACGACATTGCGCCCATCCTGATCAGCCGAAAAATCCTCGGCGACATGAGGAGGGCGCTGCTCGAACCGGCGCGGACGGAACGCGCCTTCTTGATCAATCAGATCCAACAATCAGCAGACACCATCCGGCAGGGTGAGTTCGGCCACGATACGTGGCGGGAAATGGGAGCGTGACTATGTCCATCAAGGTGATCCTCTCGCAGGGCAGAGCCGCCGACAGATCGGCCATGACCCTCAAGGGAGCCGCGCTGACCGCGCAGGCGCTGGCAGACGAGTTCGGCGCCTATCCAACGACGGTCGGAACCCCCGCCCCACCTGCGGTCGATGACTGGACCGATAGTCTGGCGCAGGCCAGGCCGACACTGCTCTCCATCAGGAATGCAGTCGCGAAAAGCATTCTGAACGGCGAACTGACCGTTCTTGTTGCCAATACCTGCTCGATCAGCCTGGCGTCACTTCCGATCGTGGCGCGGGAATTCCCTGACGCTGCGCTGCTCTGGATCGACGCGCATGGTGATTTCAACACGCCGCACACAAGTGCCTCCGGTTATCTTGGCGGCATGGTTGTGGCTGCCGCATGCGGCCTGTGGAACAGCGGCCATGGCTCAGGGCTCGATCCCAGCAATGTCATTTTCGTCGGCGCGCGTGATATCGACCCCGCGGAACAGACGCTGATCGATCGGTTCGGCGTTCAGGTCATTGCGCCGGCAGCGGTGACCCCTGCCGCCATTCTCGAGGCCGTTGGCGAGCGCAAGGTATGGGTCCATATCGACTGGGATGTTCTGGAGCCGGGTTACGTTCCTGCGGACTATGATGTCCCCGGCGGGCTGTTGCCGGAACAGATCGGCGTCATTCTGCAGGCTCTGGGTCCGGACCGCGTACTCGGCCTGGAACTGGCGGAATATCAGGCGCCGGACGACCCGCAGCTATCGAAAATGGCACTCGCCACGATCATAAAAACGGTCAGCCCCCTGTTGGGACGGGTCACCGTGGACAGCCTGTAGACCCGGCATCGGGCAGCCGACGAAAACACGACATTCACCGATTGCGCATCGCATCGCCAGGCACAGCTGTGCCTGCAGCCAGGAACCGTGTCGGAACGGAAGAGTCCGGCGGAACGTAGAGGGGGGAACATGTTCGCCGATATTGCTCATGAACGACGCCTGATCACACCCGGAAAGATGTTCGCCAGACGCGCACTCGAAGACGGCGATGCAGTCTTTTCCCCATGGCAGAGCCACGCCTTCAACGATTTTGCCGACCGGATCTCCGACGAGAGCTTTCCGTGCCTGTTCGGACGCAAGGCATGGAAGGCCGGTACGATCCGTTTCGTGTTTGCCGAATGCGGTCCGGGCCGCGACTGCAGCCAGGCTCTGGCCGGGCTTCTCGAATATACCGATTTCATTCGGGAGGTCGATGTCAGCGAGCGGCTGCTCGTACCGCTTGTCGTGTTTGTCGAAAGCTCGCAGCTGGCGGATGTGCCGCATCACCGGTTGGCTTGGGACCTTTTGAACTGGCTGCACGCCAGAGACCCCGCGCCCTGGCCCGATGGCGTGGCAACGGCACCCGACGATCCGGACTGGTGCTTCTGCTTTAATGGCGTGCAGCTGTTCGTGAACATGAGCACGCCGGACCATGTGGCGCTGCGCAGCCGCAACCTCGGACAATTCCTGACGCTGATCATCAATCCGCGGGAAAATTTCGATGTCGTCGCCTGCGCCGACAGCCGCAGCGGCCGTCTCGTTCGAGACAATATTCGCCGCCGTGTCGCCGCCTATAACGGTGGAGCTGTCCCGCATGAGCTGGGTTTTTACGGAGACCCCGACAATCGCGAATGGCTGCAATATCAGCTCGAAGAACCGGGCCTCGAGCGCCCGGCCGAATGCCCGTTCAAACCGGGCGGTGACCGCTCAGCGGCGCCTTCGCCTTCCATCCATGCCCCCGTCAAACCGTCGGGAGATCATCCTTTGCCCCACTCTGCGGAGAACGACAATGACCAGCCCAAGTGAGAGAAGCCGCGGCCTCCTCGAAATGATTGCAGCCATGATCGTCATGGGTACAGTCGGATACTTCGTCCTGGAGTCCGGTCTGGCATCACATACGGTCGTTTTTTACCGATGTGTCTTCGGGGCGATGTTCCTCGCCCTCTACTGCCTGGCACGCGGTTTTTTCCGCAATACGGGCCTCACCCGCAAAACCCTATTTCTTGCGGGCCTCAGCGGTGTCTTTCTCGTCACCAACTGGGTGATGCTGTTTGCATCCTTTGATGTGGCGTCGATCTCCACCTCGACCGTGATCTATCATACCCAGCCGCTGTTCTTCGTGCTCCTGGGCGCGCTTTTCCTCGGCGACAGCATCACCCGCGACAAGCTCGGCTGGGTGATCATCGCCTTCCTCGGCGTCGTGCTGATCGTGGCACCGGATTTCGAGGGGTTCAGCATGTCATCCAGCCACCTGCTGGGTGTGGCTCTGGCGATCGGCGCCGCGATCTTCTATGCGATCGTTTCGACCATCGTGAAACAGCTCAAGGGCATCAAGCCCCATCTGATCGCGCTCATCCAGGTTGCGGTCGGTGCGGTGATCCTGGTGCCTTTCGCCAATTTCGAGACGGCATCGGGCTTTTCCGGCGCGCAATGGACCGACCTGCTGATCCTGGGCGCCTTCCACACCTGCCTCACCTACATCCTGATGTACTCGGCCTTCCAGAAACTGCCGACCGCCCAGATCGCCGTCTTGTCGTACATCTATCCGGTCGTCGCCATCCTGGTGGACTATTTCGCATACGGCAAGGCGATGCACAGCGTGCAGATCGCAGGCGGCCTGATGATCCTGTTCGCCGGTTACGCCGTGAACCAGAATTATCCGATCTTCCTGCGCAGCAGACGTGCCGTGACCGGAACCTCGCAAGGCCGCGACTGACACGGACCGCCGCATTCCAGCTTGCTCGAAACCTTCACGCGCGATCACCGGCCGGCGCATGACCGCCGGCCCTTGGAGCGCACAGCCAGACAGGATGCTTACCATGGCTCTCTACAACTCCATCCTCGACACGATCGGCCGCACCCCGATCGTCCGCCTCAACCACATCGGCCCGAAACATGTGACGCTTTACGCCAAGGTGGAATCCTTCAATCCCGGAGGCTCCGTCAAGGACAGGCTGGCGCTGTCCGTCGTGCTGGACGCCGAGCGCCGCGGGCTGCTGAAGCCGGGCGACACGATCGTCGAATGCACGTCCGGCAATGTCGGCATTGCGCTTGCCATGGTGGCCGCCGCGCGCGGCTACCATTTCGTGGCGATCATGGGCGACAAATATTCGATCGAGCGGCGCAAGCTGATCCGCGCCTATGGCGGCAAGGTCATCCTGTTCCCGAGCGAAATGGGTAGCAGCGGCGGCAACAAGCTCGCCGCAGATCTCGCCGAACGTCATGGCTGGTTCCACGTCCGCCAGTTCGACAACCCGGCAAACCCGCATTACCACCGGGTGACGACAGCTGCGGAAATTCTCGGCGATTTTGCCGGCAAACGGCTGGATTATTTCGTTACCGGTTTCGGCACCAGCGGCACCCTGACCGGTGTCGGACAGATGCTGAAACTCGCCCGTCCCGAAGTGAAGATCGTTGCCACCGAACCGGCGAATGCGGCCATCCTTCAGGATGGAACCTGGAATATTCACGAAATCCAGGGACTGGCGCCGAATTTCGTGCCGAGCGTTCTCGACAGAAGCGTGATCGATATCTTTCAGAAGATCGATCAGGTCGCGGCACGCGATACCGCACGCCGCCTGTCGAGCGAGGAAGGCATTTTCGTCGGCATATCCGCCGGCGCATCGGTTGCCACCGCTCTCAACATTGCCGCATCGGCACCGGAAGGCTCCGTCATTCTGGCCATGATGCCGGATACCGGTGAACGTTACCTCTCCACCTTCCTCTTCGAAGGGGTGAACGAAGGTTCCGACGACAAATGGCTGGCCGCGCTCGAGCCCGCACTTGAATACGCCTGAGTGGCTCCGATGGACCATCAGAGCGTTCCCGACATGCCGGCGGAGATCATCCCGCCGGCCACCCGGCTCATGGCCCTTGCAGACCGTTTTCAGCTGAAGGCGGGCGGCGAACTGCACCGGGCACGGCTGGGCTATGAAACCTGGGGCCGCCTTTCGCCGGCGCGGGACAATGCTATCCTGCTGCTCGGCGGCTTCTCCGCCAGCGCGCACGCCGCCTCCAATGCCGACGACCCGAGTGCCGGCTGGTGGGAAAGGATGATCGGCCCCGGCAAGCCGATCGATACCGACCGTTGGTTCGTCATCTGCATCGCGAGCCTTGGCGGCTGTTTCGGCTCGACCGGCCCCGCGTCAATCAACCCCGCAACCGGCCAGCGTTACCGGCTGGGTTTTCCGGAGGTCAGCATCGAGGATACGGCGGAGGCCGCAGTGCAGGCCGTCCGCAGGCTCGGCATTGCGCAACTGGCCTGTGTGATCGGCACCTCGATGGGAGGCATGACGGCGCTGTCACTGCTCTGCCGCCATCCGGGACTGGCCCGCAGTCACATCAACATTTCGGGCGCCTGCCAGGCCACGGCATTCGCGATCGCCATCCGCTCGCTACAGCGCCAGGCCATCACGAGCGATCCCGAATGGCGCGAAGGGTATTACAGCCGCGCTACAGCACCAAGCGCCGGCATGCGCCTTGCGCGCATGCTGGGCACACTCTCCTACCGGTCAATCGAGGAATGGGACATTCGCTTCGGCCGGACGCCGATCGGCAGGGAACGGGCAGTTCCGAACCCAAAAGCATCCTTCGCCCCGGAGTTCATGATCGAGACCTATCTGCACCAGCAGGCGGACCGGTTCATCGGGCGCTACGATCCGAACTGTTACCTCTATCTCAGTCGCGCCATCGACCGTTTCGATCTCGGCGACCAGACAGGCGGCGACATCATGGCTGCGCTGTCACGCGCGGCAATCGACCAGGCACTGGTGATCGGCGTCACGTCCGATCTGCTTTTCCCCCTGTGCCAGCAGGAGATGATCGCCGAAGGTCTGCGCCGGGGCGATGTCGCGACAGAGACTTTACGCATTACGTCCCTGCGCGGTCACGATGCCTTTCTGGCCGATTTCGAACAGTTCGGCCCACCGATCGGCCGTTTCCTGACATCCATTGCGTGCAGGCAGCCCGACTGCGCAAATGCCTGAACTGCCGACACCCGGCATTTGCCGGCACATTTTTCAACGACATGAGAGGGAAGCCAAGATGGCAGGTCCGGACATCTACAATACACGCATCAACATCGAACGCCTCTGGGGTTCGATTGCCGAGATGGCAATGATCGGCCCCGGCATCAGCGGGGGATCCAACCGGCAGACCCTGACGGATGCGGATGCGCAAGGCCGCGCCCTGCTGAAGCGCTGGTGCGAAAACGAAGGCATGGATGTCGGCGTGGACCAAATGGGCAACATGTTTGCCGTGCTACCCGGCACCGATGCCGATGCTCTCCCGGTCTATCTCGGCTCTCATCTCGACACCCAGCCCACCGGTGGCCGTTATGACGGTGTGCTCGGGGTTTTGTCGTCACTTGAGGTTGTGCGCACGTTGAACGAGCGCGGCATCCGGACCCGCCATCCCATCGGCATTGTCAACTGGAGCAATGAGGAAGGTGCGCGTTTTGTGCCCTCCATGATCGGCTCGGGTGTTTTTGCCGGAGCATATTCACCGGATTTCGCGCTGAGCCGAACCGACAAGGATGGCAAGATCTTCGGCGATGAACTGCGCAGGATCGGCTGGATGGGCGACGAACCCGTCGGCAGTCGCCCCATGCGGGCCTATCTGGAATATCATATCGAGCAGGGCCCGATCCTTGAAGCCGAGAACAGGTCCGTCGGCATCGTTACCGGTTGCCAGGGTTTTTCGTGGCTCGAAATCACGCTAACGGGGCGCGAGGCCCATACCGGCTCGACGCCGATGTCGATGCGGGCCAATGCCGGCCTCGCCATGGCGCGGATCATGGAAATGGTGCAGCAACTGGCAATGGACCACCAGCCGGATGCGGTCGGCAGCGTCGGCCAGGTCTTCTTCACGCCGAATTCCCGTAACGTCCTGCCGGGCAGGGTGATTTTCACCGTCGATGTACGCTCGCCTTATCTTGCCAAGCTGGACATGCTGCATGACGAGGTCGACCGCGCCGCGCACCAGATCGCCGCCGAACTCGGTGTCGGCATTTCGATCGCGCCGGTGGGACGGGTCAACCCGGTCGCCTTTGATACAGAACTGGCATCCGCCTGCCGGCAATCCGCGCAGGCGCTTGGGCTCAGCCACATGGACATCATTTCCGGTGCCGGCCACGATGCCTGCTGGCTGGCCAAAGTCGTCCCGACCACGATGATCATGTGCCCCTGTGTCGGTGGCCTTTCACACAACGAAGCGGAAGAGATTTCTCCGGAATGGGCGGCAGCGGGCGCCGATGTGCTTTTGCATGCAGCACTCGCAATTGCGCAGATCGCGCAGATGCCCGACCACGATGAAGAAGCGGCCTGAGCGTAATGGTGGATATCTATTTCGCGCAGATCCGCGAGGACAGCCGTGTCGAACGCCGGCTCGTCAGGCAAACCGGCGCCGAGCGCATCGTCTGTATCGGTTCAGGAGGCTGCACGGCGTTTTCGCTTCTGGATGACGCCGTCTCGCAGGTCATTGTCGTTGATGCCAACCCGGCGCAATGTGCCCTGATCGAGCTGAAGGCTGCGGCAATCCTTGAGTTGCAACGGGACGATTTTCTTGCCTTCATCGGCGAAAAGCCGACCACTTGCCGCAGTTCCATCTATGCCGATATACGCCGCGCGCTGTCGGGGCCGGCAAGGCGTTATTGGGATAGCCACGGCGACCGTATCCTTGCCGACATCAACAAATCCGGTGTGACCGAACGGTATTACGACTTCGTCGGCCGCAATATCCGCGCCTCGGTGATCGCGGAGGACGTGATCGAAGACCTGCTGTCCTGTCACGATATCGAGATGCAGCACAACCTTTATCGACGCCATTTCGAGACCGGCGCCTGGCGCGATGCCATGCGCATCCTGCTGAGCAAGCGATCCAATCTGAGCTTCTACCCGGCCTTCTGGTACGCGCATGCGCAGGAAAGGGATTCTGAAAACCTGCTCATGCCCTTGCTGACGGCCGAATTGACGGAAAAGCCGATCCCGCACGTGCTCGCACAGGAACAGGGCATCGACGCGAGACATGGCGGCAGACAGCGCCGACATGGCACGTCTGCCTGGTTTCAGCATCGCCGAGGACCCGACGAGCCGAGGAGCATCCCCCTGACGATGATCAATCAATCGTCAGCGAATTGGCGCAAGTGTCTGGCGGACCGCATCTGCGCCGCCATCCCCCAGTTCCACATCGATTTCACCGTGAACCCTGGTCCATATCGGCAGGGCTGCCATCAGCATCGCCATGCCGGCATCGGTCAATGTCAGCAGCTTTCCGCGTCTGTCCTTGGGATCGACCGCGCTTTTCACCAGTCCGCGCCGTTCGAGAATTTTCAGCGCCGCCGTCAGCGTGGTGCGGTCCATAGCCAACAGGTCGCAGACGGACTTCATGGTTGCCGGCACCGGGCGATTGAGCGACATCATCAGGGAAAACTGGCCATTGTTCAGGCCGATCGGCTTCATCGCCACATCGAAACGGCGGGCAAGCGCACGCGCCGCTCTTTGCACGTGCAGACACAGGCAGGTATCGCGCACATGCAGCGTGGTGGAGAACGGGATCGAATCGACATTTGACAGCATGTCATAATCATGTTGATATCAACGTAATCTGTCAAGGAAGAGGAGACCTGATGATGGATGCGACCGTTTCCGCAAAGACCGAACCCGAAAACAGCGTGGTGAGCCGCGAGGCATGGCGCGATGCGCGCCTCAAACTGCTGGAACTGGAAAAGGAAGAAACCCGCCTTCGCGACAAGGTGCGCGCGGCGCGACAGGCCCTGCCCTGGGTGAAGGTGGACAAGGATTACACTTTCGACACGCAGACCGGCGCCAAGAGCCTGCATGATCTTTTCGAAGGCCGCAGCCAGCTTCTGGTCTACCATTTCATGCTCGGCCCCGATTGGGACGAGGGCTGTATCGGCTGCTCCTTTTTCTGCGACCATATCGAAGGCGCGCTGCCGCACTTGAACAATCACGATGTCACCTGGGTCGCCGTGTCGCGCGCGCCTCTCTCGAAAATCGAGGCCTATCGCCATCGCATGGACTGGAATTTTCCCTGGGTGTCCTCGTTCGGCAGCGACTTCAATTACGATTACGACGTGTCGTTTTCGGCTGAAGATCAGGCATCCGGCAGCGTCGAATACAACTACCGCAAGGTTCCTGCCGATCAGATCGCCGATGAGGAACACGGCATGTCTTCTTTCTATCGCAATGCCGAGGGCGAAATCTTCCACACCTATTCGACCTATGCCCGTGGTGGAGAGGAAGTCTGCGGCACGCTGATGCTGCTCGACCGCGCGCCTTTGGGACGCAACGAAACCTCGACGATGAGTTTTCTCAAGCGTCACGACGAATATGACCAGAAACCCGGAGCGGCGGCGGCTTCATCCTGCTGCCATTGAGATGACTTAAGGCCAAGACACAAGGGAGAAGAAACATGACCATGGTCATGGCAAAACCGCGTAGTGAACACGCGTTTCTCGAAAGGCTGGTCGGCATATGGGACGTCACGTCCGAAATGAGCGGCGAAACGCCTTGGGTGGAAACCGTCCGATCCCTCTCCCGCATCTGGGTGATTGCCGAGGGCAAGGGCGACATGCCGGGCGGCGAAGGCCCGGCCACCACCATGCTCACCCTTGGTTATGATGCAGCCAAGGGCAAATATGTCGGCACCTGGCTCGGTTCGATGATGGACAATCTCTGGGTTTATGAAGGCGAGGTCGAAGCCGACGGCAAGACGCTCAGCCTTTATACGACCGGTCCTTCGATGAGCGGCGAAGGCCTTGCCGATTACCGCGAACAGATCACCTTTCTGAGCGACGATCACCGCACCTTCAATTCCAGCGCCAAACAACCGGATGGTAGCTGGAAACAGTTCATGGAAGCCCATTACCGGCGCCGGGCCCGAAACCCTTCCGCCACGCCGCCCACCTGCTCGAACCCCAAAAGGAGAGAACGATGAGCGCAGTCGACATGTTTAAACCACAGGCCGAGCATCGTGCACTGGAGCGCATGGTCGGAACCTGGGATGCCAAATCCTCGATCACCGGACCGGATGCACACTGGACCGAGACATGCCGGTCGCTGGACGGCATGTGGTATATCGCTGAGGGTGAAGGCGATGTGCCCGGCGGCACCGCCAAGACCATTCTGACCGTCGGCTACGACCCCGACAAACGCAAATATGTCGGCACCTGGCTGGGTTCGATGATGGGCATGTTGTGGGTCTATGAGGGCGAGTTTTCCGCAGACGGCAATACGCTCAGCCTCTACACGACCGGTCCGGATTGCGAGATCGAAGGCAAGATCGCCGACTACCGCGAGCAGATCGTTTTCGAAGATGAAAACCACCGGCTTTTCACCTCCGCGACAAAACAGCCGGATGGCAGTTGGCAGACTTTTCAGGACCTGAACTACACGCGCATTCGCTGACCCTGATCAAGGGATGATCCGCAGACAGACGGGAGGAGAAACCTATGCTGCAGACCGCGACGAAAACAAGATCGGAAACACACGGCAAGTTCATCTGGACCGAACTGATGACATCGGACACCAAGGCTGCCGGTGATTTTTATTCCGCCGTCATCGGCTGGAAGGTGAAGGAGGTTCCCATGCCGGACCTGCCTGCCTATTTCCTGTTCGAAATGGGTGAAGGCGACAATTGCCCGGGCATCGGCGGCATGATGCATTTTCCGCCGGAACTGGAGGGTAAAATCCCTGCGAACTGGACGGGTTACGTCGCCGTCGATGATGTCGACGAGACCTGCCGTGATTATCTTGCAAATGGTGGCCGCGTACAGCGCGAACCGGAGGACATTCCCGGCATCGGCCGTTTTGCCGTGGTGGCGGATCCGTCCTGCGCGGTTCTGTGTATCATGAAACCGATCCCGCCAGAAAACCCGCCGCGCGAACTCGGTCCTTACGATCCCGGCAATGTCGGCTGGCGCGAACTTTATGCCGGCGATGGCGAGGAAGCTTTCGAGTTTTATTCGAAAATCTTCGGCTGGACGAAGGATAATGACTACGACATGGGCCCGATTGGCACTTATCGCGTTTTCGCCCATGGCGGCGAGATGACCGGCGGCATGATGACGAAGCCGGAAGGCGTGCCGATGTCCTGCTGGTGTTATTATTTCATCGTTGATGCCATCGATGCCGCGATCGAGCGCGTGACGGCCGCTGGTGGCCAGATCATCAACGGACCGGTGGAAGTGCCCGGCGGCAGCTGGATCGTGCAGGCCCTTGATCCGCAGGGCGCATTTTTCTGCCTGACCGCCGGCAAGCGCTGACCCCAAGACCCAATCCACGGCATCAGAACGCCGTGGGACGACCGACAACGGGTACGAGCGGGGCCATCCACACGACCCCGCTGAAGCCGCATGCCGGTCAACCGCCGTCTTTTCCGTTACGGTCGTCCCACGCCGGGGCCGGGAGGCGCCCCGGATACTCATATTGGTCAGGCATTGGCAGCCGGCACGGCGCAAGCCTCTCCCCCGCCGAACATGCGCGAGCGGGTGAGGAAGCGTTTTTCGCGGCCATTGTCGAGCGAGAACATGCCGCCTCGGCCCGGCACCACGTCTATGATCAGTTGTGTATGTTTCCACGCCTCGAACTGGCTGGCGCTGATGAACACCGGCACGCCGCCGATCTCGCCCAGCTTCACATCATGATCGCCGACGATAAAATCATCCGCCGGATAACACATCGGTGACGACCCGTCGCAACAACCGCCCGACTGGTGAAACAGGATTTTTGGGTAATCCGCCTGTATTTCGGTGATGAGAGCAAGCGCCGCGTCGGTGGCGATCACGCGTGGTTCACCGTTGATGGTGGTTTCCATGAAAATCCTTTCTGGGGGATGGGGCCGTTGCGGTGCTGCTGCCCCTCATCCGGCTCACTTCGCTCCGCCACCTTCTCCCCGCCAGCGAGGAGAAGGGATATGCCACGCCGTCTCGGTTCCTCCCGAAGGTGCGTTCGACAAGGGAAGAGCGCCGACGCTGACGATCGAGCCCGGAATTTGCCCCGCCGTGGCGAAAATGGTGGCTTCGAGAACCGGAGCGGAGTGGACTTAAAGTCCATGAGCACTCGGCAAGCGTAGAAGACGCCATTTGCAGCCCGGCGAGGCGAATTCAGGCCGATCGTCAGAAGAAGCCGAGCTTTTTCGGGCTATAGCTCACCAGCATGTTCTTGGTCTGCTGGTAATGATCGAGCATCATCTTGTGGGTCTCGCGACCGATGCCGGACTGCTTGTAGCCGCCAAAAGCCGCATGCGCCGGATAGGCATGGTAACAATTGGTCCAGACACGGCCCGCCTGAATCTCGCGGCCGAAACGATAGGCGCGGTTGCCATCACGCGTCCACACACCGGCGCCGAGTCCGTAAAGCGTGTCGTTGGCGATAGAGAGCGCCTCGTCCTCATCCTTGAACTTGGCGACCGAAACCACCGGTCCAAAAATTTCCTCCTGGAAGACGCGCATCTTGTTGTGACCGGCAAACACCGTCGGCTTGATGTAATAACCGTTGGCCAGATCGCCGCCGAGATCGTTGCGCGAACCGCCGGTCAGCACCTCGGCACCTTCCTGTTTGCCGATGTCGAGATAGGCGAGGATCTTTTCCATCTGCTCGGTGGAAGCCTGCGCGCCGATCATCGTGGCACTGTCGAGCGGATTGCCCTGCACGATGGCTTCGACACGTTTCACGGCGCGCTCCATGAAGCGGTCGTAAATGCTTTCATGCACCAGCGCGCGGCTGGGGCATGTGCAGACCTCGCCCTGGTTGAGGGCGAACATCGCAAACCCTTCTAGCGCCTTGTCAAAGAAGTCGTCGTCCTCGTTGGCCACGTCGGCAAAGAAGATGTTCGGTGATTTGCCGCCGAGTTCAAGCGTGACCGGAATGAGGTTCTGGCTGGCATATTGCATGATCAGCCGACCAGTCGTGGTTTCGCCGGTGAAGGCGATTTTTGCGATACGCGGGCTGGACGCCAACGGCTTGCCGGCTTCGAGGCCAAAACCGTTGACGATGTTCAAGACGCCCGGGGGCAGGAGATCACCGATGATTTCGGCCCAGACCAGCAGCGAGGCCGGTGTCTGTTCGGCCGGCTTGATGACAACGCAATTGCCGGCGGCAAGGGCAGGCGCCAGTTTCCAGGCGGCCATCAGGATCGGAAAGTTCCACGGGATGATCTGGCCGACCACGCCCAGTGGCTCATGGAAATGATAGGCGACGGTGTCGTTGTCGATTTCGCCGATCGAGCCCTCCTGCGCGCGAATGCAGGAGGCGAAATAGCGGAAATGGTCGATCGCCAGAGGAATGTCGGCCGCCATGGTTTCGCGGATCGGCTTGCCATTGTCCCAGGTTTCCGCCTGCGCAAGCACTTCGAGCTTGTCCTCCATGCGGCTCGCGATTTTCATCAGGATATTGGAGCGTTCGGCCGGCGCGGTGCGGCCCCATTTGTCTTTCGCCGCATGGGCCGAATCGAGCGCGGCGTTGATATCCTTTTCATCGGAGCGCGGGATTTCGCAGATTTTTGCACCGGTAACCGGGGTGATGTTGTCGAAATATTTGCCGCCGATCGGCTCCCTCCACTCGCCACCGATATAGTTGCCGTATTTCAGCTTGAACGGCGATTCGACGATTTTCTGATGCAGCATGGAATTATCCTCCCTGATATCCAGCTTCCCGGCTCATTGTCCGGTCTGGGAGAAAACCTGCGGCGGAACGCCTCTGACGAAAAGCATGTTGTGGCCATATGGCAGCGCACACTGTCGCAAGCCTGCGACAGTCGCCCTACACAAAGCATGCCGCAGCGCGGCAATGTTGCCCTGGATCAATGCAGGCCGAAACGCTTCATCTTGCGGTGAAGGGTGGCGCGGCTCATGCCGAGCGCGATCGCCGCCTGCGAAACATTGCCATTTGCGCGAGACAGGGCGCGCGTCAGGGCGGCACGCTCCGCCTCCATCAGATCACCTGCACCGTCACCGGCACTTTCATCCAGCGCATCGGCGGCCGGAATGCCGGCGGCGATCCTCACATCGTCGAGTTTCCGCGCCAGACGGGCGGCACGTGTGGCGCCGATCACCATGTCGTTGCGATCGACCGCGATCAGTGCCGCGGCATTATGGGCGGCCTGCGGCACCATCAGGAACCGCGCACCGGGAAAGGCCGAACGAAAGAGATTGAGCTCGATGCGCAAAGCCGCATCGCGCACCGTCTGGGAAATGATCGACAAGACCATTTCGCTGACATCATCGCGGCAGGTGGAAATGTCGAGCGCCGCCGCCAGCTCGCCACGATGATCACGGATCGGCGCCGTGGTGCAGCTCAGCCGGATATTGGACGAAAAGAAGTGCTGGTCGCGGAAAATCGATACGGCGCGTTCGTCGGCAAGCGCCGTGCCGATGCCATTGGTTCCGATACTGGCTTCCGTCCAGACCGACGAGGTCCAGAGCCCGAGATCGTGAAAAGCCTTGTCGTCACCGGCAGCACCGCGCCGTTCCAGAGCGACGCCGTTCCTGTCGGTCAGAAGCAGGCAGCAGCCGGATCGCCCGACGGTGGAAAACAGGCGGTCAAGTTCATCGGCGGCCTCGGCAATCAGCCGCTCCGATGCCTGTCGCGCCTGCAGGAATTGTGCCTCTGTCAGCCGCACCGGCCGGCGGTCATCTTCCGGTGCCAGATGATGCATGACCATGCAGCGCCGCCAGGACGCGACAACGGGCGAACTCGCCGCCGCTGCATTTCCGGTGGCACTCGAATAGACATGATCGGCATGCGCCATCGGCTGTAGCGTCATGGGCACACCTCGCCCAGATCAAATCCGTGCATCGGGTCCTCCTCCGCGAAACACGAGGTATCTTTTCGCAAACTAGCAAGTGATGCGACTGCCAGCAAGAGGCCCGCCAGCCGGACCTCAAAGTCACGTGCAAAAAGAAATGGCCCGCCTGAAGCGGGCCGAGAGAATTGTGCTGAAGTGAAAACCCCGTGAAATTCGGTCAGGGTGCCGGAGCCTTCGTTGACTGATATTGCTTGCCGACCGAAGTGCTTAAGAAGACAACGGCTCTGAAGGATATCGGTTCCATTGGCCTGTTTCAGAACTGTAATTCCATTCCGGCGGGGACCGCTGCACCATGGCGCGCGGCCGTTAGATGTGCGAGATCGGACGCAAGTTCCGCCTCGGTCGGATCGCCGCTCTGCCACAGACGCACCAGTTCCTGCGCAGCAGCAATAGCCAGCGGGTCATCCAGCGGTACCTGGTTCGTTTCGCAGAATTGATCGAGCACTCGACGTAATACGAGCATGTGCCTCTCCATGGGGCGCGCTATGAATATCGATGCGCCATATTTGAGAGACGAAACGGACGGGAATAAGGTTTCACCCCACACATCACGTCAACACCGGATCACAAAGATGCTAGCGCCGTGTGAGATGATTGCGACCAAAACAAACGGCCCCGCAGACATCCTTCGAGCGAGCTCAAAGCGTTGAGCGAACCTGAGACTTGAGCATCGATCCGCCATCATGACATAAACTGCACATGAGTGACCTGACCCTTCCCTTTCTCGCCGCCTTCATCGGCACATTTCTCATCGCCGGCCTGGTCAAGGGCGTCACCGGCATGGGCCTGCCGACCGTCGCCATGGGGCTGCTGGGTGCCCTGATCTCGCCGGTGGCGGCAGCGGGGCTGCTGCTCATCCCCTCTTTCGTCACCAATGTCTGGCAACTGTTTTCCGGTCCGAGCCTTGGCATAATCGCGCGCCGCCTCTGGCCGATGATGGTCACCATCCTCGTCGGCACCATTGCAAGCAGCGCCCTGCTGAGCGCCGACACCGCCTGGACGGGCAGTGCCCTCGGCTGCGTGCTGATCGCCTATGCGCTCTATACCTTGTCCGGCCGGCAGCTTTCCGTCCCGGCCTCAACCGAACGCTGGGCATCACCGCTTGTCGGGATGCTGACCGGTCTCGTCACCGGTGCCACCGGCGTTTTTGTTGTACCCGCCGTGCCTTATCTGCAGGCACTCGGCTTTTCCCGCGACGATCTCGTCCAGGCGCTTGGCCTGTCCTTCACCGTCTCGACCATTGCGCTTTCGCTCGGACTTGCCGCGCATGGCAGTATCGGCTTTGGCAATCTGGCTTTATCGGCAGCGGCGATCGCGCCGGCACTTGCCGGCATGTGGACCGGGCAGGTCCTGCGCCATCGCATCAGCCCCACCGCCTTCCGGCGTGGTTTTCTGATCTGCATCGGCCTGCTTGGAACGGAACTGGCGCTACGTCCCCTGTGGCAATAGGTGGCGCAGAACCTCAGGCCTTGGCGCGGCTCAGCATGACGACGCCGCTGTCATGCCTCTGCAGGCTGGTCTCGACATAGGCGATAAAATCGGCCGCCGGCATCGCCTTGGCATAAAACCAGCCCTGACAGAATTCCACGCCGTGATCGAGCAGATATTCCGCCTGTTCGCGCGTTTCGACGCCTTCGGCGATGATCGACAGATTGAGCGATTTCGCCATATCGATGATATGGGCAATGACGGCACTGGTGGCCGTCTGGCGGTTGATGGCATCGACGAAGGATTTGTCGATCTTCAGCGCATCGAGCGGCAGGCTCTGCAGATATTGCAGGCTGGAATAACCCGTGCCGAAATCATCGATTGCCACCGCATACCCGCGTGTGCGCGCTTCCGCGATCGTCTTGCGGGCTTCATCGATATCCATCAGCCCGCGTTCGGTCGCTTCCAGCCAGATCTGGTCGTTGGCGAAACCGCGGCTTCCGAGCCTCTGCCCGACCGTTTCCAGCACACGACCGGTCTTGAAATCGTCAGCGGCGAAATTGATGGCGACATGTAGCGAGCGGTGCTGCCTGAACAGCTGCCCGAGATCCCGGCCGATCGCATCGATGACCTGATCGGTGATCGGTTGAATGAGCCCGCTCTGTTCGGCCAGCGGAATGAACAGGTCCGGGCGAACAACCGAGCCATCTGGTCGCTGCCAGCGCACCAGCGCCTCGGCACCGACGCAAAGGCCGGATGAAAGCTCGATGATAGGCTGGTAATGGACGACGAATTCGCGCTTGCGCACGGCGATGGCCAATTCGCCCAGCGGCGACAGGCGCTTGCGCGACATGCGGATGACGAGAGCGATGATGACGAGCGTCGCGAATGACCCGAAGACCAGGAAAAGCCAGTGTTCGCGGGTAAACAACCCAAACAGGCCATTGGTGGGGCTGACGGCGGCAGCCGTCCAGCCACCCTTGCTGTGAACGGCATAGATAGTGTCGCCGACAGTGCCCTTTGCCGTGTCACGGCCCAGCTTGTCGGTAAGATCCGTATCCGGTGCGTTCAGCGTCGCGGTCACCACGCCATTCGGCGCGGTAATCACCACCGCAGCGCTTTGATCGGCCAACACTTCGACCAGACGGCCGGGATCGACAAGGGCATTGTAGGGGCCGACCTGAACGACGCTCATCGGATTGGCGCCGGTGACCAGAGGCACCACATCGACCCAGGCCTTGATATCCGGCCCGATGGTGAAATCCGGCGTCAGCTCTTTCACCGACCGGCTTTCGGCGCCCCATGACGTGCATTTGAGGATGCCGTCCTCGATATAACCGATTTCCTCAACCGTACGGGCGTTGATCACAAGACGGCGCATCTCGCCGATATGCGCATCCGTGCAGGATATGAACCGGCGCCCGCCCAGTGTTCTGAGGGTCGTGGCAGCATCGGTGAAGGATCGCTCGGCCCGTGTCGCTGCCTGAGCGGCGATACTCATCAACCGATCCTCTTCCACACGCAGCGAAAAGGACCAGGCGGCATAGATGGTCAGGCACAACGGGAGCAGCGCGCCGAGAAAGGCCAGGATCGTGGCTTCCAGAATAACACGCGATCGTTTCAACGCCGCTCAGCCCCCATGCGGTTATGCGACAATCGCTAGAGGGAAGATATTAAAACAACGTCTCCAGAATAGGAAAAATCGACGGCTCCAATACTTATAAGCCTTTCGTGATATGGGGTTTCGTGTGCTTTGCACATCCGCGCAGAGTATCGAACCCGGCGCATTTTGAAGCCGAAAGCACCGCGGCCGATGCATATCCTTCCACCAGCCGCGATACCGAAACCTGCCTACCGTTTCAGGCTGCCCAGAATACCGCGCACCAATGCCCGGCCGATCTGGTTGGCAACGCTTGAGGCCACCGAACGCGCGGCACTTTTCATCGCCGCTTCGATCACCGTTTCGCGCTGATAACCGGAACGCCCCTTGGCGGCGGGTTTTGCAGCCGCTTCGTCCTCCTGCGCATCGCCAAAACCCGGCAGACTCCAGCGACCGGCAGCGCTGTTGTTCTCAGTCGGCGCCTCTTCAGCCTGCCGTTTGGCGGCCTCCGCATCCGCCACCTTCTTGGCGCGGGCAGCAAGGATTTCGAAAGCGGATTCACGGTCGATATCACGATCGTAGACACCTGCAACCGGGCTCATGTTCATGATCTGGCTGCGCTCCGGCTCGCTGATCGGCCCGATCCGCGCCGATGGCGGGCGAATGAGCGTGCGCTCCACCATCGAAGGCGCACCCTTGCCTTCCAGCGTCGAGACGAGTGCCTCGCCGGTACCAAGCTGGGTGATCGCCTCGTCGGTATTGAATTCCGGGTTGGCGCGAAAGGTATCGGCAGCGGTTTTGACCGCTTTCTGTTCGCGCGGCGTATAGGCGCGCAGCGCATGCTGCACGCGGTTGCCGAGCTGGGCAAGCACGGTTTCCGGCACGTCGAGCGGGTTCTGGGTAACGAAATAGACGCCGACACCCTTGGAGCGGATCAGGCGCACGACCTGTTCGACACGTTCCAGCAGTACTTTTGGCGCCTCGGAAAACAGCAGATGCGCCTCATCGAAAAAGAACACCAGTTTCGGCTTTTCCGGATCACCGACTTCCGGCAGTTCTTCAAAGAGCTCCGACAGCATCCAGAGCAGGAAGGTCGCGTAAAGCCGCGGGTTCATCATCAGCTTGTCGGCGGCGAGAACCGAGATCATGCCGCGACCATCCGGCGCAACCCGCATGATATCGCTGATCTGCAAGGCCGGTTCACCGAAGAAATGAATGGCGCCCTGCTGCTCGAGCGTCAGCAGGCCACGCTGCAGCGAACCGACCGACGCTTTCGAGACGAAACCGAACTGCGTTGAAATTTCACCGGCATGTTCACCCATGTAATTGAGCAGCGCCTGCAGGTCTTTCAGGTCCAAAAGCGGCAGTCCGCCCTGATCGGCAATCTTGAAGGCGATGTTCAAGACGCCTTCCTGCGCATCCGACGCATCCATCAGCCGTGCAAGCAGAAGCGGGCCCATCTCCGCGATGGTGGCGCGGACACGGTGGCCCTTTTCACCGTAGAGATCCCAGAACATCACCGGGAATTTCGTGAAATCGTAATCGGCATACTGGATCTGCTCGGCGCGCTTGAGCAGAAAATCCTTGGGCTCGCCCATGGCGGCGATGCCGGAGAGGTCACCCTTGATATCGGAGCAGAAGACCGGCACGCCGGCGGCCGAAAACTCTTCCGCCAGAACCTGAAGCGTCACCGTCTTGCCGGTGCCGGTGGCGCCGGTGATGAGGCCATGGCGATTGCCGAATTTCAGTTCGAGATATTCGGCTTCCTTGAAACTGTCGTCCGGCTTTCGGCTGCCGCCGATCAAGAGTTTTCCCGCATCAACCATGCAACCGCTTCCCGCTCTTCGCGTTATCGATGAAATGCCAATTTAGAATGTCCTGTATAGGACGAGACTGCCGTCTCGGCAACGAGAAGCCGCTTGGTCAAGCGTCGGCATATCTGGGCGGGGAGAGCAAATCATGGCAGCCGATACGGCAGAGACGTTTTCGCAGATCAAGCCACCGGCCACCGACACTGCCCCATTGAACACGTCCCCGATCGACAAGGCGCGAGGCCGCGAGGCGGAAACGCCGGCCGATATTCCAGCCCGTGGTCTCAAGGATGTTTTCTGGCGCGTGTTCTATTCGATCGAGAGCGACCGCGTTCTGCTGGTCGCCGCCGGTGTCACCTATTATCTGCTGCTCGCGCTTTTCCCGGCCATGACGGCGATGGTGTCGCTTTACGGTTTTGTCGCAGACCCCACCAAACTTGCCGACCGCATCACCTTTTTAAGCATGATCATGCCACCCAATGCGCTCGATCTGTTTCTCGACCAGTTGCGCAGCCTGACCCAGCAGGGTCGAACCACCCTTAACATCGGTCTGTTCGGCGGTCTCGCGCTGGCGCTGTGGAGTGCCAATGCCGGCATGAAGGCGATGTTCGAGGCGATGAACGTCGCCTATGGTGAAAAGGAAAAGCGCAATATCTTCAAACTCAACATGATCTCGCTCCTGTTCACACTGGGGGCAATCCTCGTCGCCATCGTTGTACTGACAGGCCTGGGCCTTGTACCGGCAGTCCTGTCCTTCCTGTGGCTGGAGCAATGGGCGGAAATGATCATCCGCTTTTCGCGCTGGCCGATCATGCTCTTGTTCGTGACGACCGGCATTGCCGTGCTTTACCGTTATGGCCCGAGCCGCGAGCCGGCGCGTATCCAGTGGCTGACATGGGGCGCGGTCTTTTCCAGCCTCGCCTGGCTGGCGGCCTCGATCGGCGTCTCCTTCTATCTCTCCCATATCGCCAACTACAACGCCACCTATGGCGCACTCGGCGCGCTCATCGGCTTCATGGTCTGGACCTGGATTTCGACGATCATCATCGTCATCGGCGCCGAGATCAATGCGGAACTGGAACACCAGACGGCACGGGATTCGACCACCGGCCCGGAACAGCCGATGGGTGAGCGGGGGGCTTATATGGCGGATACGATCGGGGAGACGTCGTAAACGTTTATGCCTGGTAATATTCGCGGAAGGCGACATCGTTGGCAAAAGCCACCTCATAATCGTCATGATACATGCCAAGGACAGTCACCTGTCGTCCCTCGCCCAAATCGCTGGCATCCTCAATCACCACACCGGCGCACCGGATGATGCCGAATTCGGCACATCGCGCCGCAAGGTCGATTTCGTCACCCGGCTCTCTGCAATCCAGATCGATCCAGAATGCATGATCAACAGGCTTATAGGCCTCGGTCGGCGTAAACGCTCCTGACGCCACCCCCATGGGCGGGTCCGAAGCCTCGATGTCGCTTGTACCAATGACGACACCGTCATGCAGGATCTCGATCTTGATCATCTGGAAACTGTTTTCTTTTCGATATCGATGTGACGGACATTTGCACACGCATCTTTCAACGGCTTGATATCAACGACCAGCCCAGACACTGCGGCAATTCATCCCTTCACGAAACGGTTGATTGCCCAAACACATGCTTCACTCACAGCATCCACATGCTAAGCCTCTTCATGACCTGATAATTGTCATTCGGGCGCGGTGCGCAATGGGCAAACACACGCGGCATAACGAAGAAAATTCTTTCGTTTTCGACCTGCGCCCCCGTTGCCCGCCAGTGCGAATGACTTTAACGTAAACGTCAATTACATTCCGAGGAGACGCTTATGAACGAACTGGTATCCCGCATCGCCGACAATGTCGGTCTGGCTCCCGATGTTGCCGAAAAGGCAATCGGCATGATGCTCGGCTTCCTGCAGCGCGAAGCCGATGACGGCGCGGTTGCCAAGATGATCGAAGCCATTCCCGGCGCACCGGAACTGGTCGCCCAGTTCAATGGCGAGGGTGCCGGTGGCGGCGGTCTGCTCGGTGGCCTGATGGCGAGTTTCGGTGGTGGCGTGATGGCGCTTGGCCAGCAGTTGATGGCGCAGGGTCTCGGCATGGGCGAGATTACAGCACTTGCCCGTGAAACCATGGCCGTTGCCCGCGAACATGCCGGCGACGAAGTGGTCGATCAGGTGATTGCTTCCGTTCCCGGCCTCAGCCAGTTCGTCTGATCAAAGCCTCAATCAACCGAATTCTGGAAAGGCGCGGCATGTCCGCGCCTTTTGCGTTTCAGGTTTTCAGTGCATCAGCCAGCACATCGAAAATGCGGTGGTCGCTCATCTGCGAAATATTGAAGCGCATGGCGCTGCCGGCCGTCTGCGACAGGCTGAAGACATTTCCCGGCGCCAGAACCACGCCCTTTTCCAGCGCGAAGCGGGCGATCTCGGCGGCATCCGCATTGCCGGGAAGCCGGCACCACAAGAACATGCCAGCCTGCGGCTGAAGCAGCGGCTCAATGCCGATCGCCTTCAATCCTGCCGTCACATCCGCCATCGCCCGTGCCAACCGCCCGCGCAGGGCTTCGATATGTTTGCGATAACCGCCATCGCTCAAAACCGTGCGCACCAGTTCGGCATTCATGGCGGCCCCTGCAAAGCTGGTGGCGATCTTCAGGTCGGTCAGCCCATCCAGCCATTCGCGGCGGGTGGCGATGAAACCGCAGCGCATCGATGCCGACAGGGTTTTGGAAAAACTGCCGATCTGGATGACCCGGTCCAGCCCGTCGAAGGCGGCAAGACGTGGTGCCGCGACGAGTTCGAAATCGGCAAAGATATCATCCTCCACGATCGTCAGATCGAACTGCTCAGCCAGTTTCAGCACGCGGTGCGCCACGACCGGCGACAGGACGGCACCGGTCGGATTATGGATGCCGGAATTGGTGATGTAGAGTTTTGGCCGATGCTCGCCGAGAACGCTGGCAAACGCTTCGACATCGGGTCCGGCCGGGCCGTAAGGCACGCCAACGATTTTTACACGGTGGGCACGCAAAAGCGCATGGAAATTGAAATAACAGGGATCGTCGACCAGAACCGTATCGCCGGGCTCCAGCAGCAGTCGGCAAATGAGATCGATCGCCTGCGTGCCGGAATCCGTCAGCATGATCTGGTCCGGCGACACTTCAACCGCGTGTTCTGAAAGCCGCCGGGCGATCAGTTGTCGCAGGCCGGCAAGCCGGAGCGGTGAGCCATAATCCGTCAACACGGATCCGTTGGAACGCGACAGGCCACGCAGAGCCTTGCGGATGCTTTCCTCCGGCAACCAAGAAGGCGGCAGCCAGCCGCAGCCGGGTTTCAGCGTTTCATCACCCGCTTCCAGCGATTGCCGCGACACCCAGAACGGATCGACGGCACGATCGAGTTTTGGCCCGACATCGGCCGGTGAAAACGGTGCCGCCTGACTGGCGACATAAAAACCCGAACCGGGCCGCGACAGGATCGCCCCTTCCGCCACCAATCGTTCATAGGCATCGACCACCGTGGAGGTCGAGACCTTCAGGCTGGCGGCAAGCCCGCGCACCGAGGGAAGTTTCGCGCCGGGCGTCAGGCTGCGGGCGGCAATACGGCTGCGGATCGTCGCCATCACCATGCCGACACGGGTCGTGCCCTCGCCGGATAAACCGGCATCATCGGACGCGCTACTTATGCGTTGCGTCTTGCTGCTCACATCCATCTGTATTGCCCAATACACCATAACAGTTCGATCAAACCGTATCAGACTGTCGATGGTGGCACCAGCCGATTTGAGCGATAGGTCAGCCTGCCGGCCCGCCTCCGCTTGGCGAAAGCAAAATACTTGCGCCGACGAACAGACAGACATAGCAGGACAAGATCATGACCCAGCAAGTCAGCCCCGCCCTCGACCGACCGTTCGACAGCCGCGTCGCCGGGCTCGTGAACGGCATGATCGGCGTGATCATCTTCAGCGGCTCGCTGCCGGCGACACGGCTGGCGGTTACCGGGTTCGATCCGTTTTTCCTGACATTCGCACGCGGCACCATTGCCGGCATCCTGAGCCTCGCACTGCTGCTCGCCTTCAGGGAAAAACGCCCCTCGGCCGCGGACCTCGTGTCGCTTGCCGTCATCGCGCTCGGCGTCGTGGTCGGGTTTCCGCTACTCACGGCCATTGCGCTCCAGCATGTCACTTCGGCGCATTCCATCGTCTTTATCGGCCTTCTGCCATTGGCGACCGCAATTTTTGGCGTCATGCGCGGCGGCGAGCGGCCGAAACCGGTGTTTTGGGTGTTTTCGGCACTCGGCAGCGTGTTGGTCGCGGGTTTTGCGGTATCGCAGGGGCTCACCGCCTCGCCCCTCGGCGACAGCCTGATGCTGGCGGCCGTGATTGCCTGCGGACTGGGTTATGCCGAAGGCGCTCGCCTCTCGAAACGGCTGGGCGGCTGGCAGGTGATCTGCTGGGCTTTGACCATTTCGTTGCCGGTCATGGCCGTGGGCATGGTTTTCGCCTGGCCGCAAAACCTTGCCGAGGTCGCGGCTCCAGCATGGGGCGGCCTCATCTATGTCTCGCTGTTCAGCATGCTGATCGGCTTCATCTTCTGGTATCGCGGACTGGCTCAGGGCGGCACCGCGTCGGTCGGCCAGTTACAGCTGCTGCAGCCCTTCTTCGGGCTGGCGCTGGCCGCCACGCTACTGGGCGAAACGGTGACGCCGCTGATGCTGGTTGCCACGGTCGGTGTCATCGGCTGTGTTGCCGCCGCCCGCCGGTTTGCCCGGTAGGCGGTGACAAATTCAAGATCAGCGTTGCGGCCAGGCTTCCACCGTCTGACCGCCGAACAGACGCTCGGTCGGCATCCGGAAGATGAAATAGGGATTGAGCAGCGGCAGCGCCGTTGCTTCTTCCAGCCGCGCCAGTTGGTCGTCACTCAAAACCACGTCGAGCGACGAGACATTCTGCGTCAACTGTTCCACCCGGCTGGCGCCGATCAACACCGATGACACGCCGAGACGGGCCGAAACCCATTTCAGCGCCACTTCTGCCGGCGAACGGCCGATTTCCGATGCCACCGCCTTCAACACATCGACCACGTCAAAATTGCGCTCCGTAAACAGCATGCCGCCAAACGGATTGTCGCCATTCAGCCGGCCATCGCTGCCGCTCTCGCCGACTTCAGAACCACTATCCGGCAAGGCAGTGGCCCGCCCGGCATCGGCAATCTTGTCACGACCGTATTTGCCGGTCAGCAGGCCGGCGGCAAGCGGGCTCCACGGCACAAGGCCGAGACCGAATTCCTGGCCAGCAGGCAGAAGGTCAAGCTCCACGCCACGATCGATCAGCGAATAGGCATATTGCAGACCGATCGGTTTCGGCAAGCCATGCACTTCGGCCAGCGTCGCCACCTTGGCGAGATACCAGGCGGGCGTATTGGAAAAACCGTAATGCAGGATCTTTCCGGCGCGCACGGCATCGGCAAGCGTCTGCAAGACTTCTTCGGCCGGCGTCGTGCGGTCCCAGACATGCACCCAGTACATGTCGATATAATCGGTCTGCAGCCGCTTCAGCGAACCCTCGATACCGAGCCGAATATTCTTGGCGCCATTGCCGCCCCAGAGCGGCGTGCCCTGCCCGCGCGGAAACCCGGATTTGGTGGTGACCACCAGCCGATCGCGCAACCCGCTATCGGCAAGAAAACGGCCCAGCATATTTTCGCTTTCGCCACCGGAATAGATGTCGGCCGTATCGAGAAAATTACCGCCGAGATCGACATAGGCGTCGAACAGAGCCTGCGACGTCTTTTCGCCCGCTCCCCAGCGACCGGCGCCAAAGGTCATGGTGCCGAGCGCCAGCGGGCTGACGATCAGGCCGGATTTTCCAAGTGTGCGATAGCTGGTGAGGTCCATCATAAATCTCCTTCGTGGTGATGGGAGGCATTTAGCGCTCCGCCCCAGCCAGGATTAGCCATTGCCGCCCGCATGCACTTGTGAGCAGAATGCAGCAATGGAACGCAGTCAGCTCAATGATCTCATGGCATTCGCGACGGTGGCGCGCGAACGCAGCTTTACCCGTGCCGCCGCCATTCTCGGCATGTCGCCCTCGGCGCTCAGCCATGCGATGCGCGGGCTGGAGGAACGGCTCGGCGTGCGGCTGCTGGCCCGCACGACCCGCAGCGTGGCACCCACCGAGGCGGGTGAACGGCTGTTGCAGTCTCTCAATCCGGCACTGTCGGAGATCGAGGGCGGGCTGGAGGCAATGGCCGAATGGCGCGACAACCCGTCCGGCACGGTGCGCATCACCACCTTTGCCTATGCCGCACGCATGGTGCTTTTGCCCAAACTGCCGGCCTTTCTGCAGGCGCATCCCGATGTGCGCGTGGAAGTCAATATCGATGACGGCCTCACTGACATCGTCGCTTCCGGTTTCGATGCGGGTATCCGCCTCGGCGAATCCGTCGCCAAGGACATGATCGCGGTCAAGCTCGGCCCGGATTTGCGGACAGTGGTCGTCGGTACGCCGGATTATTTCAGGCGTTTTCCGCCACCGGAAACCCCTTACGATCTCGATCGTCATGCCTGCATCGGCTACCGACTGACGACATCGGGCGGGCTTCTGCCATGGGAATTCGAAAAGGACGGCAAGGGGATCAGGATCCATACCAATGGCCCGCTGGTCGCCAATGACAGCGACCTGCCCGCAGCGGCTGTACGCGCCGGCGCAGGTCTCGGTTATGTCATGGAACATGACGTTGCCGAGGAAATCGCATCAGGCACATTGGTACAGGTACTGGCGGACTGGTGCCCGGCATTTCCGGGTTTCCACCTCTATCATCCAAGCCGGAGACAATCGCCGCCGGCACTGAGAGCGCTGATTGCGGCGCTGAAGGCGTGAGGTCAGTCGGGAAAGCTGGCCTTTCCCGACCAGCAAACTCTTACTGCCAGACCACCACGCGGGCCTTTTCCGGCACGCGGTCGTAGAGGTCGATAATATCCTGGTTCATCAGGCGCACGCAGCCGGAGGAGACGGCCTTGCCGATGGAATTCCATTCCGGCGATCCGTGCAGGCGATAGAGCGTATCCTGACCGTTCTGGAAGATATAGAGCGCGCGGGCACCGAGCGGGTTGCGAAGGCCCGGCGACATGCCGCCATTCTTGGCGGAATAGGAGATCAGTTCCGGCTGGCGGGCGATCATCTCATCCGGCGGGGTCCATTTCGGCCAGCGCTGACGCCACTGGATGACGCCTTCGCCCTGCCATGCAAACCCTTCGCGGCCGATGCCGACGCCATAACGCATGGCGGTGCCGCCCGGTTCTGTCAGGTAAAGAAAGCGCGACTTCGTATCGACGACGACGGTGCCGGCCGGCTGACCGGTCGAGTTCGATACGCGCTGGCGATAGAAACGCGACGGAATCTGCTGGTAGGGAACGGCCGGAATGACGAAACCGCCATCGGCGATCTGGCCATACATGACGTCGAGTTCGCTATTGCCGCCGCCCATCGACGG
Source organism: Neorhizobium huautlense (assembly GCF_030811685.1). GTDB lineage: Bacteria > Pseudomonadota > Alphaproteobacteria > Rhizobiales > Rhizobiaceae > Neorhizobium > Neorhizobium huautlense_A. The sequence goes on from NZ_JAUSRF010000001.1 coordinate 385,786, forward strand.
ATCGACCACCTGCGTGGCGTTGTCGCGATAGGTGATGGTGTAACCACGGGTGACCGGGCCGGAGGAGGCGCAGCCGGCCAATGTTGAGGCCGTCCCCACAGCCATCAGGCTGAGCAGGTTGCGGCGGGAAATCATCGTGTCTGTCATGGGGGCCGTTTCGACTTCGTTACGGGACATCAGCCGCAGTTGCGGCCTTTGGCAGCAGGCGGGACCGTCTTAAACGGGGATCATGAAGATTTGTTCCATGTCATCGTTTTCGACCGGTCAAGCCGCCTGTCGTCTGTCAGAAACATAAGCCTGTCGGAACCACCCGGCCACGAAAAGGCTTAAGGACCTGACGGAATCGTGACGACAATTTCTCCGACCGTGATCAGATCACCACGATCGTCGTTTTGGCGGGGATGCGGTTATAGAGGTCGATGACGTCCTGGTTGAACATGCGCACGCAACCGGAAGAGGTTGCCTTGCCGACCGATTGCCAGTCGGGCGTGCCGTGGACACGGTAGAGCGTGTCCTTGCCATCCTTGTAGATATACATCGCGCGGGCACCCAGCGGATTGTTGAGGCCCGGTGTTGCGCCGCCTTCTGAGGCTGCGAACTGGCGCAGATCCGGCTGGCGGGCAACCATGTCTTCCGGCGGTGTCCAGCGTGGCCATTTGGCCTTCCACTGCACGACACCACGGCCTGTCCAGCCGTAACCGGCCTTGCCGAGGCCGACGCCGTAACGCATCGCCTTGCCGTTTTCCTGCACCAGATAGAGGAAATGCGCCCTGGTATCGACGACTATCGTGCCGGGCGCCTCGTTGGTCTGGTAGGAAACTTCCTGACGCAGGAAACGCTGATTGACACGCGACGTGGGGATGGCGGGCAGCGTATGGCCCTCGTCGCGCATGACCTCATACATCGTGCGATGCACGGGATTGGTAACGGGCAGGCCATAGGTCTGGTGGAAATCGGTCGGGTAGAGCTGGCGTTTATGCGGAATGGCACCTGGCATCGGCGGTGGATTGTTGCTCGGCGGGTCCGCATATTCGGGAACGGCAAAGACCGGCGCGGTCTGCTGCACGAACACGGCCGGGTCCATCAGCGTCGTATCAGTCACGAACAGGCAGCCGGAAAGGCTGGTGGTCGCGAACAGCGTCGTGGCGAGCACGAACACGCGGCGAAGAGGCAGATGAGACAGGGACATGGGCAAAACCGCTTCCGGCAGATGACGTCACGGTCAAACTAGAGACCGCAACTGGCGCGAAGCTGGTGATTTTTCGGATTCTTATGCCAGGAGATCATCCGGGTTGCCGTCTTGGCATTCGCTCTCGCCGGCATTGTCGGGACGCGTTGGCCGCGAAAAATCACGGGCGATCTCGGCCAGCGTCACACCCGCAAAACGTTGCAGCAGCAATTGCTCGGCCTCGGCAAACACGTCCTTCAGCGTCGCGTTGACCGCCTGCTCGATCACGCAGCCCGGCATGTCATAGGCCGGACCGACCGCAAAAACCGAGGGTTCGCCAACGGCGCGATAGATATCGAGCAGCGTCAACTCGTCAAGAGGCCGCGCGAGCGTCCAGCCGCCGCCATGGCCTTTTTCGGAGGTCACATAACCCTTTTCGCGCAGACCGGCCATGGTGCGGCGGATCACCACCGGATTGGTGTCCAGCATTTTTGCGATCATCTCGGATGTCATCGCACCATCGTGATGGCCCATGTGAATAAGCACATGCAGCATGCGCGAAAGCCGACTGTCCTGTCGCATTTTTCCCTACCAATCCAGCGGCCGGCGGCCGTCATGCTTCTCCGCCTTCATACCACACCGCCGCTATTCGTCACAACAAAAGTTGCGTGACTATTGACCGACCAAAATCATGTAACTTATGTTGTGACGAATCTTGAAAGGAGAAAGCCATGACCGATCCCATCCATGACGTCATCATCATCGGCGGCAGCTACGCCGGCCTTTCCGCCGCCTTGCAGCTTGGTCGCGCCCGCCGGGATGTGCTGATCATTGACGAAGGCAAACGCCGCAACCGTTTCGCCGCCCATTCGCACGGGTTTCTGACACAGGATGGCGTCGATCCGGCTATCATCGCTGCTGAAGCCCGCGCGCAGGTGATGGAATACAAGACGATCAACTGGCTTGCCGGTCGTGCCGAAACGGCCGAGCGCACGGAGGACGGTTTTGCCGTAACCGTTGCCGGGAAACGCCATCTGTCGCGACGATTGCTGCTCGCCACCGGCGTACGCGACATTCTGCCGGAGATAACCGGATTGGAGGAACGCTGGGGCAAGGCGGTGTTCCACTGCCCCTATTGCCATGGTTATGAACTCGATCAGGGCCGGATCGGCGTGATCGCGGCATCGGAGCTTTCCATGCATCACGCATTGATGTTGCCGGACTGGGGACCGACGACGCTTCTTCTCAATGACGCCTTCGAACCGGATGCCGAGCAGTTGAAAAACCTCGATGCACGCGGCGTGACACTGGAGCGCAGCCCGATCGCGGCAATTACCGGCCATGCCGATATCCGTCTTGGCGGTGGCCGCACGCTTCCCTTCGCCGGCCTGTTCGCGCTGGCCCGTTACGAGATGACAAACCCTTTGGCGGCGCAACTTGGCCTGCAATTTGAAGAGAACCCGGTGGGGGCGGTGATCAAGACCGATGCGATGAAGGAAACCAGCATGCCCGGCGTGTTTGCCTGCGGTGATGCGGCGCGGCCGATGGCATCGGTGGCGCTGGCCGTTGGAGATGGCAATCTCGCCGGTACCGGCCTGCATCGCTCGCTGATGTTCGGGACTATCTGACCGCACAGCCCGTCAGGAAAACTGGTTGAAGAAGCGAATACTCTCGGTGATCGCCCCCGGCACGACACCGGTGTGAGTGCCGGGCAGCACCATCTTGTCGATCGGCATTTTTGCAGCGCGAACGCGTTCCATCAGCAATTCATGATCGGCATCGAAGGGGCGTTCCTCGCTGCCGCGCAACAGCAGGGTGGGGCATTTCAGGCTCGGCCCGAAACAGACGGATGAGCGCATGATGAACTCTTTCGGATCGGAAGCGTCGAACGGCATCTCGTCCGAATAACGGTGAAAATACCGCCAGGAATTGACGCCTGCGGAAATCGGTGCGGCAGCGCGGAATTTTTGCGTCATCACGGCCAGAAGCGCCAGCGTTCCGCCGTTGGAATGGCCTGCGATGAAAAGGCGATTGCGGTCGATGCCCGGCAGGTCTGCCAGATAAAGCGCCGCCGCCAGAGCATCCGCCGTTTCATCGTAAAAACCGGAATAATTGCCCGCCTGCCCGTTTTCTCCCCGGAAAGACGGATGCAGCACGACAAAGCCGGCGTCCCAATAGGTTTTCATCAGCGCCCAATGGCCGTCACCGGTGGCATTGCCGCCGTGGAGAAACAACACGCCCGGCTTCGGCAGCGATGACGGCTGGTAGTCGGACAACCAGGCGATCAGTTCTATGGAACCATCGGGACCGCCGGCATAGGTCACGCGCCGGGCACCGGGTGGCGTGCCAAGAGGCGTCGATTTTTCCGGCGACGGCCCCTTGCGCAGGAGGTGGGTGTGAAAGCTCTTTCTGGCCAGCGCATAGTCGCGCCGTTCCAGCGGCAGGTTTGTCGGAAGGAAAACATCGAGGGCAGATGCGGGACTGGGCAATATGGCGACAGTCGCGAGACCGGAAATCAGAAAACGCCGTGTCAACTGCACTGCAACCATGGGATATACCTTGCCGACGCAAACCCTGCGGTAATCCAGTAATTGCTCAAATTGCGGCGTTTGCAAGCCCGGCGCCACCTCAATCAACGGACGAGTATAAATTTTAATTTATACTTCATGGAAAATAAAATTTATCTAAAATTGAATATTTCAGCAAATGGTCCCCGGCGAACGATGTCTTTCGCATCACTGTACTAGGATGACCAGTGTAATGACCGATACGAATATAAAAAGCCCGCTGTGGATCAAGATAACCGGCTACGGTTTTGCTGCCGTTCTGTTCGCCAGCGCCGCCATTGGCGGACTTGCCTGGTATCGCCAGGCCGACATGAGTGACAAGGCGCTCTACAGCAAGGCGGCGAGTGATCTCGAGGTCATCCAGACAGACATGGCGGCAATCCAGCGTTCGGCTTCCGCGCTGGCGTTGACCTTGTCCGGCGATCCCGATCTTCCTGCCTATATCGCCGCCAACGACCGGCAGGCGCTGCTGAACAAGTTCTCCAAAAACATTGCCGCGATGAAGGAAGCCGGTGGCCTGCAGATCATCACCTTCGGCAATGCCAAGGGTGACATCGTCGCCCGCATGCATTCACCGGACAAGTTCGGCGACAATGTCATCGGTCGCCGCAAGACGATGCAGGCCGCCGTTTCGACCGGCAAGCTTGCCGCCGGCATCGAACCCGGCCGCGCCGGTATCGGCATCTATGCCGTTGCGCCTGTCGTTGTTGATGGCACGGTCGTCGGCGTCGTCGATGTCGGAACGGAACTCTCGAATGCCTATTTCACGCCGCTTGCCGAACGGCTCGGCGCCGAAATCTCGGTCAATGTCACGCAGGACGGCAAGCTGACCAACCAGTCCTCCACCGAAGGCGGAAACCCGTTCCTGCCGGCGGAAACCATTCAGGCCGCCTTCAATGGCGCCGAGGTGTTCGAGCCGGCCGTGCTGGGCGGGCGAAACATGCTGGTCAAGGCCGTGCCGTTCACATCCTTCTCCGGCGAAAAGATCGGCGTTTTCGAAATCGGCACCGACACGACGGAGATTGCCGCTGCCGCTCGCACGGCGCTTTGGACCATGCTCGGCGTCACGCTTGCCACATCGATCATTGCGCTGACGGCGTTCTTCCTGTTCGCCAAATCGCTCGGCAACGCCATCGGTCGCCTGACCTCGACCATGGGGCGCCTTGCCGCCGGCGACCTGAATGCCACCGTCGAGGGTGAAAACCGCCCGGACGAGACCGGCGCGATGGCGCGTGCGGTGCAGGTATTCAAGGACAATGCGCTGAAGACGAAGGAACTGGAACGCCAGGCCGACGAACAGCGCAACATGACCGAAGAACAGCGCCGACAGAACGCCGAGGAAGCGCGTATCCGTGCAGAACAGATGGCGGAAGCCACCAACGGGCTCGCGACCGGCCTGAAACACCTGTCTTCCGGCGACCTGACCTTTCAGCTCGGCCGTCCGTTCGCACCGGACTTCGAAAGCCTGCGCGCCGATTTCAACGCAACGGTCAGCCAGTTGCGCGGCACGCTCGGCTCGGTCGCGCAGGCGACAAGCTCGATCGACAGCGGCTCGCGCGAGGTCAGCCAGAGCGCCGACGATCTTTCCAAGCGGACCGAACAGCAGGCCGCTTCGCTGGAAGAGACGGCAGCCGCCCTCGACCAGATCACCGTCAATGTGAGCAATTCCTCCAAGCGCGCCGAAGAGGCCCGCACGGTGGCGATCCAGGCCAATGAAAGCGCCCGCCAGTCCGGGGCCGTCGTGGCCGATGCCGTGCAGGCAATGGGTCGTATCGAGGAATCGTCAGGCCAGATCTCCAACATTATCGGCGTGATCGATGACATCGCCTTCCAGACCAATCTTCTGGCGCTCAACGCCGGTGTGGAAGCGGCGCGTGCCGGAGAAGCCGGCAAGGGGTTTGCCGTCGTCGCGCAGGAAGTGCGTGAACTCGCCCAGCGTTCCGCCAATGCGGCAAAAGAGATCAAGGACCTGATCGGCAAATCCTCGATCGAAGTCGGCACCGGCGTCCGGCTGGTGCGGGAAACGGGCGAGGCTCTGCGTGCCATCGAATCCCATATCGTCACCATCAACCAGCATATGGATTCGATCGCCACCTCCTCGCGCGAACAGTCGGTCGGCCTTTCCGAGGTCAACACCGCCGTCAACCAGATGGACCAGGTGACCCAGCAGAATGCCGCCATGGTGGAAGAAGCCAATGCCGCAGGCGCAACACTTGCCACCGAAGCCGGCCGCCTGCGTGAACTGATCAGCCAGTTCCAGCTCGGTCAGAATACCGCCGGTTCAACTCCGGCATCGGTCCTACGCCAGACGGCGGCTGTCATGGCCGCCTCGCCGCGCTCGACACCGGCAGCCTCACCCGCCCGCAGCATGGTCGGCAAGATCGCCCAGGCTTTTGGTGGTCGCGGCAATACGGCAACCGCAGTCGCCACCGACAGCTGGGAGGAATTCTGAGCCGTTCCTGGATTAGCACTGAAAGGATCGGGAGGCGGGAAAGCTCAGGCGTTCCTGCCTTTTTGCTTTGCTGCAGCCCGCGCGGCATCACGCTGTTTGCGCCACTCCAGCAGCGACAGGAGAAACGGGCCGACCGTGACGCCAAGAATGGCGCCGCATACGGTCCATCCCAGAGCGCCACCGCCAATGACCTCCTCGAAGACATAGGCGGCAGCAACCGAACCGATCAGGGCAAGCAGCCCTTTGAATATCCATGCGGATGCCGTCATCCTGTCCCCCCACGACTTGCGCAGCATGATGATCATCATGAGTTGGAACAATGCGCGGCCAATTCAAGCCGTGCCGCTGCATTGGCACCCGTCATTCGAACTCCAGAATCAGATCGTCCGCCGCAAGGCTCTGGCCGAGATCGGCAGCGACATGTTTGATGACGCCGCCACGTTCCGCCTTCAGCACGTTTTCCATCTTCATGGCCTCGACGGCGGCGAGCGGCTGGCCGGCCTCGACGACATCGCCGGCCTGAACCGCAATCGATGTCACGACACCCGGCATCGGGCATAACAGCAATTTCGACGTGTCCGGCGGCTGCTTGATCGGCATCAGCCGTGCAAGTGTCGCAATGTGCGGCGAGCGTACGCGGGCAACGAGATCGACACCGCGGCAACGAAGCCGGATGGCGGACCCGACGAGGTTCACCTTGATCCGCAAAACCGCGTCACCGACGGCAAAATCGGCCAATGTCTGTCCCGGCTTCCAAGAGGAAGAAACCGTCAAGGCAGAGCCGTCACCAAAAACCACCTCTTCGCCTTGGATGGAAAGTGCGATCTCAGTTTGAGGCAGGGCCACGACCCAATCAGGCCCGACCACGGGATGGCGATGGGGCAGGGTGCCGGAAATGTCCGTAGCCCGCGCGCGAACAGTTCGATGGACGAAAGCTGCAATGGCTGCCAGCGTCCTCGACAACGGATCATCCGGCGTGACGCCATCAAATCCGTCTGGAAACTCCTCGGCGATGTAGGCCGTCGTCAGCTTGCCGGACCGAAAGCGCTCCTGGCCCATGACCGCCGACAGAAAGGGCAGGTTATGGCCGATGCCTTCAAGCTCGAAACGGTCCAGCGCCTGCGCCATCGCGTCTATGGCCGCGATGCGAGCCCCATCTCCCTCACCCGGTGTCCAGGTGCAGAGCTTTGCGATCATCGGATCGTAAAACATCGAGATCTCGCCGCCCTCGAAGACGCCGGTATCGTTGCGCAGCAGCGTGCCATCCGGCTGTTCTCCCTCAACCGGCGGCCGATACCGTGTCAGCCGACCGATCGACGGCAAAAAGTTGCGATAGGGATCCTCGGCATAAAGCCGGCTTTCGATCGCCCAGCCATCCAGCTTCACATCAGCCTGACCAAAGGACAATCTTTCACCGGCGGCGATGCGGATCATCTGTTCGACGAGATCGATACCGGTCACAAGCTCCGTCACCGGATGTTCCACCTGCAGGCGGGTGTTCATTTCCAGAAAATAGAATTTTCGCGCGCCATCGACGATAAATTCCACCGTACCGGCAGAATGATAACCGACGGCCTTTGCCAGTGCGACGGCCTGTTCGCCCATGGCCTTTCGCGTGGCGGCATCGAGAAACGGCGAAGGCGCTTCCTCGATGACCTTCTGGTTTCGCCGCTGGATCGAGCATTCGCGCTCGCCGAGATAAAGCGTTGTTCCGTGCTGGTCGCCCAGAACCTGGATTTCGATATGGCGCGGCTGGGTGACGAATTTTTCGATGAAGATGCGATCATCGCCAAAGGCATTTTTCGCCTCGTTCTTCGAAGACTGAAATCCCTCGCGTGCTTCGGCCTCATTCCAGGCAATGCGCATGCCCTTGCCGCCACCGCCGGCGGATGCCTTGATCATCACTGGGTAACCGATCGATGCCGCGATCCTCACCGCTTCCTCGGCATCTTCGATCACGCCCATATGACCGGGCACGGTGGAAACACCGGCATCGGCAGCGATCTTTTTCGAGGTGATCTTGTCACCCATCGCCTCGATCGCGCCCACCGGCGGGCCGATAAAAGCCACGCCTTCCTTTGCGAGCGCTGCCGCGAAAGCCGCATTTTCCGACAGAAACCCGTAGCCGGGATGCACGGCGTCCGCCCCGGTCTGCCGGATGGCGTCGATGATCCGCTCGATGACGAGATAGGACTGGGCGGAGGGGGCGGCACCGATATGCACCGCCTCGTCGGCCATCGAGACATGCAGCGCATTGGCGTCGGCATCCGAATAGACGGCGACGGTGGCAATGCCCATCTTTTTTGCCGTCCGGATGACCCTGCAGGCGATTTCACCACGATTGGCAATGAGGATTTTCTTGAACATGGCGGGCCTCCTCAAAGCGGGATCGTGTCGTGTTTTTTCCAATGCGTCTGCACCTGCTTGCCCCGCAGGGAAGCGAATGCACGGGCAATGCGCCGACGCGAGGAATGCGGCATGATCACCTCATCGATAAACCCGCGTTCGGCGGCCACGAACGGATTGGCGAAACGCTCCTCATATTCCTTTGTCCGCGCCGCGATTTTTTCAGGATCACCGAGTTCGGAGCGGTAGAGAATTTCGGTCGCACCTTTGGCGCCCATCACGGCAATCTCGGCCGTCGGCCAGGCGTAGTTGATGTCGGCGCCGATATGTTTTGACGCCATCACGTCATAGGCACCACCGTAAGCCTTGCGCGTGATCAGCGTCACCATCGGTACGGTTGCTTCCGAATAGGCGAACAGCAGTTTTGCGCCATGCTTGATGACACCGCCATATTCCTGCGCGGTGCCGGGCAGGAAACCGGGCACATCCACCAGCGTCAGCAGCGGAATGGAGAAGGCATCGCAGAACCGCACGAACCGCGCGGCCTTGCGTGATGAATCGATATCGAGGCAACCGGCCAGCACCATCGGCTGGTTGGCGACAACGCCCACCGTCTGCCCTTCCAGCCGGATAAAGCCGGTGATGATGTTTTTGGCAAACGCTTCCTGAATTTCGAAAAAGTCGCCTTCATCGGCCAGCGCGAGGATCAGTTCCTTCATGTCATAGGGTTTGGCCGCGCTGTCGGGGATCAGCGTGTCGAGCCGATTTTCCACGCGGTTCGGATCGTCGTGAAAGGGACGCGAGGGCACACCGCTGCGATTGTTGGCCGGCAAAAAATCGAACAGCTGGCGCACCGCTTCCAGCGCCTCGATATCGTTTTCAAACGCCGCATCGGCCACGGAGGATTTTTGCGTGTGGGTGCGGGCACCGCCCAGATCCTCCGCCGAAACGATCTCGTTGGTGACGGTTTTCACCACATCCGGCCCGGTGACGAACATGTAGGACGTATCACGCACCATGAAGATGAAATCGGTCATGGCCGGCGAATAGACGGCACCACCGGCGCAGGGGCCCATGATGACAGAGATCTGCGGGATGACGCCCGAGGCCTCGGCATTGCGGCGAAAGACTTCCGCATAACCACCAAGCGAGGCGACACCTTCCTGAATACGGGCGCCACCACTGTCATTGAGGCCGATGATCGGAGCGCCGACCTTCACGGCCATATCCATGACCTTGCAGATCTTTTGCGCATGGGTTTCCGAAAGGGAACCGCCGAGCACGGTGAAATCCTGGGAAAACACATAGACCTGCCGGCCGTTGATCGTGCCCCAGCCGGTCACGACGCCGTCGCCTGCGATCTTCTGGTTCTCCATGCCGAAATCGGTGCAGCGATGGGTGACATACATGTCGAATTCTTCGAACGAGCCCTCGTCCAGCAGAACCTCGATGCGTTCGCGCGCCGTCAGCTTGCCCTTGGCATGCTGCGCATCGATGCGCTTCTGCCCACCGCCCAGCCGCGCCTCGGCACGGCGGCGTTCCAACTCGTCCAGCACAGTCTGCATGATGCCTCCCGATATGCACTTCCCGGAAGTCATAACTGATGAATGCCAAACGGAAAACAAGGCGCGAGCATGCGTTGGACGTTTGAGGCAAAACCCGTCCGGTCAGATCAGCCCGACAGTGATGGCCGCCAGCACGGCGTAACGCACTGTTTTTGCGATGGCGACCAGAAGAATGAAGACCGGCAGCGGTTCTCGCATCACACCGGCGACAACCGTCAACGGATCGCCGATGATCGGCAGCCAGCTGCCCAAAAGCGACCATTTTCCATAACGCCGGTACCAGCCCTGCGCCCGCTCAAGCGCCTGCTGCCTGATCGGAAACCAGCGCCGATTGCGGAACCGTTCTATGCCGCGTCCCAGAACCCAGTTGAGGATGGAACCGAGAATGTTGCCCACGGAGGCGACCGAGACCAGCAGCCAGACCGGGTGCCCGCCTTTCAGGATCAGCCCGACAAGCACCGCCTCGGACTGCGCCGGCAGGATTGTCGCGGCGACGAGGGCCGCCATGAAAAGCGTGAGATAAGCGGTCATGTCCTCGGCTTATACCGGGATCGCGATCAAACACACGTCAAAACCCCGGCATGAGAATGCGCAAGTCGCATCCGACGTTCCGTATGCTCCATGCCAAGCGATCAACAGGCCGATAAAATATCGGCCACCCACATTAAATCAACGGTAGCATTTTTATTATTTTAGCACCATAAGTAGCAGTCATCGCATTCCAAATCATCAGATCAAATCAATATTCGCACCCGGGAACACAACCCGTGCGGTCGGTTCCCGTCGTGACGATCCAATGGAGAGGGACGTTCATGTCAGAGATCAAATACTCACCGTCGCGTCGCTCGTTGCTGCGTGGCATGACAGCGTTGGCAGGTGCCTATTTCGCCTCACCGCTGATCTGGGGGTTGCGTCAGGCCCATGCAGCCTATGAAACAACAAAGCCAAAACTCGACAAGGACTTCGGCGCCGGTCGCAGTGTCGCTATCATCGGCGGCGGTGTGGCTGGATTGACGGCGGCATATACGCTGGCCAATGCGGGTTTCAAAGTCGCCGTGTTTGAGGCAGACACGCGTTACGGTGGCCGCAGCCTCACAGCCCGTCCGTCGGATGCGAGATACAGGGATTGGTGGTTCGAGAAATACAACCCCGAAAAACGTTTCCCGGCCATGTATGTCGATCGATATCAGGAGCGCCCGGAAAGTCCTGCGGCTGGTGAACAGATCTGCACATTCATGGATGACAAATGGGCCGCGAATGACTATCGCGGCAATCCCGTGGAACTTTTCCTCAATGCAGGGCCGGGGCGCATTCCATCCATCCATGTCGATCTGATTGCCCTTTGCCAGGAAATCGGCGTGGCTCTGGAACCCTATTTCTTCCTGTCCACATCAAACCTGCTGCAAAACGACACATTCCGGGGTGGTGAGCCTATCCCGTTCGGGCAGGTCAATTACAGCCTTTTCAACCAAATGGCTGCGATGATGTACAAGGTGACGCAGGAAGTTGTGAAGCTGCAAGGTGGCATCGGCAGCGAAGAAGCCTCTACTCTCGACGACCTCTATCGACTATTCGGCGATCTTACCAAAGACGGTCAGACGCAAAAAACATCACGGCTTGGTTACATCAAACTGCCGGGCGGCTGGAGAGACGCCGGTATCGAGCGCGAACCGATGCCAGTGGATCAAATCCTCGCATCCGACTTCATCGGCAAGGCGGATGAAAATCCGGAACTCTCACCCGGCTCGTTCCTCTTCAATTCCTACAACATCGATTGGCAACCGACCCTGATGCAGCCCGTTGGTGGCATGGATCGGATCTGGCAGCAATTGCTGTTGCAAGATGTTCCCTCGACGGCATTCTGGGACACGGACATTCAGAAAAAATCGGGTGAGAACCCCAAGGTTGGCGATCTCGTTCTGCTCGAAACAGGTGTTTCCAATGTCACCGTCCTCGACAAGGGGGCCAGCCTGACGTTTCAACAACCGGGCCGGAATGCACCATCGAAGGTCACGTTCGATTTCTGCGTATCCACCATGGCCCCTTCGCTGCTCAAGGCGGTTCTGGAACCCGATAACATTCCACCGGATTTTCTGGCCGGTCTGGCGGAATTCTCCAAAACAGGAGGAGACTGGGGCAGCGATCCAACCCCCGATCTCTGGACACCGGCAATCAAGGTGGGGTGGCAAGGCAAGGATCGTTTCTGGGAAACCAAGAACGAAATCTATGGCGGCATTTCCTGGACCACCGATATCATCGGCCAGATCTGGTATCCATCAGAGGATTTTACGGCGCATACGGGCATTCTGACAGGCGCCTATAACCGTGGACAACTGGCGACGGTATACGCACGACAGAATCAGGAACAACGCCTCGCCACTGCCAGGGTCGGGCTTGGAAAACTCCACAAGGGTGAAGAGGACAATGTTACGCATGGCATGTCCATTGCCTGGCAATACATGCCTCATCAGGTTGGCGGATGGGCATCCGATACCGCCACGACAAATCAGGCAGTCTACCAACAGATCACGACATTCAAGGAAAATGGCTATTTCTATTGCGCCGGTGACACATGGAGTTACTGGCCCGGATGGCAGGAAGGTTCTGTCGCATCCGCCTATTGCGCAGTCGATGCCATAGCCCAGACCATCAGGGCAGGGAAATAACACAGGGCTCCCTGCATGCTTCCATGGGCAGAAGAGCCATGCCCGCACTCCGGGCATGGCTTTATATTGGCGGGTCGCACCCCACCAAAATGCTCACGGCGATAAACCACGCCTCAAAAATGTCATTAACTGACATAATTATTGTCTCTTAACGTCAATCGCCGACTTGAATGCAAACCCCATGAGCAACCGTCGAGATGATGCCCGCCTGACCGTGTCGCGCCATGCCGCAACGCTTTTTCTGGAGAATGGTCTGGCGGAAACCAGCGGCGCTGAGATCGCTGCCGCCTCGGGCTTGTCCGAGCGCACGATCTGGCGTTATTTCGCCAGCAAGGAAAGCTGCGTCGAGCCATTGTTCCTGTCCACCGCCCTGCGCTTTCACACCAAACTGCGGCAGTGGCCCCGCAATGTTTCGATCGACACGCATCTGCACGAATGCTGCCGGCTGGATGATGCGACGCCGCAGGACATGATCGATGGACTTCTGGTGGTGCGACTGCTGACCAGGATGGAGGCGGAACCGGCACTGCGCGCCGTCTGGCTGTCTGCCTCGCATCAGGTGGAGCAGGACATGATCGACATCATCGCCGATCGCCTCGACCGATCGAAAAAGGATTTTGATGTCCGCCTTTGCGCCGCAACCGTTGCCGCCGCCATGCGGTTGATCGACGAGACGATCAGCATCGCTGCAATCGAACACGGCCAGCAATTCACCACCGAGCAGATCGCGCAGGAGATGGCGCAGGCCATTCGCAAGGCCAGCACCCTGCCGATCTGCGACCCGATTGCCCCCAATGTTTTTGGCGTATCCAGCCATTCATCGCCCTGAAGGACAGACCATGACGACCAAAGCCATCAAATTTGCGAGCGTTTTCGGCCTCGTCCTCCTGACCGCCGGCCCACTCGGCGCCCAGCAGCCCAAGCCGGATGGACCGTTGGAACTGGCCCCGGTCGATGTCAGCAAGACCGTGCGGCAGGATATCGCCACCGAGGTGCGCATTGCCGGTTCGCTGACGCCGATCCGCCGCTCGAACCTGACATCGCGGGTGTCCTCGACCATTGTCGAACTGCCGGTGCAGATCGGCGATGTCGTCAAGAAAGGCGACCTCCTGGTGCGGTTCGATACCGAGGCACTCGCCTCCGCCGTCACCGCTCGCAAGGCGGAAATCGATGCACTCGATGCCCAGGTCGAGCTGGCCGAATCCGTGCTCGAACGCAACACGGCGCTCGGCGAACGGGGCGCGGCATCGGATGCGACACGGCTTGAAGCACGCGCCAACCTGTTGAACCTGCGCGCACAGCTGCGCTCGAAACAGGCCGAAGTGGCGGATTCCGAACGTTCGCTGGCCTATGGGGAACTGCGCGCCGAATTCGACGGTGTCGTTTCCGCCCGCCCGGTGGAACAGGGGCAGACCGTTGCGCTCAACGCAGAGCTTATGACGATCGTCGATCTCAGCCGCATGGAAGTCGATGCCGGCGTACCGACCAGCCGTATCCCGCTGGTGCGCCTCGATCAGCCGGTGGAGCTTTCCGTGGAAGGATTTGCCGGCCGCACCTTTGCCGGCAAGGTCATGCGCATCTCGCCGACCGCCGTTGCCGGCTCGCGGGCCGTTCGCGTCTTCATCGCCATCGACAATAACGAAGGCCTGCTGCGTGGCGGCATGTTCACCACCGGCATTCTCAAGGTCGATGACCAGAAGAACGTGATCGCCCTGCCCGCTGCTGCAATCCGCCACGACAGCGAGGGCACTTATGTCCTCAAGGTCGAGGGCAATGCGCTGCGTCGCCAAGCAGTCAATCTCGGGACGAGCTGGACGGATCGCAACCTCGTTCAGGTCTCAGGCGTCGAAGAGGGCGAAACGATCGTGACGGCACCGCTGCCGGATCTGGTCGCCGGCACCACTGTCAGCGTCGAGGGTCTCTGACATGTTTCTCACCCGTATCAGCGTCGGCCATCCCGTTTTCGCCACCATGATGATGGTGACGATCCTCGTCGTCGGCCTCTTTTCCTATTCGCGCCTCGGCGTCGACCAGTTCCCGGAAACCGATCTGCCGATCGTCGTGGTCGCCACCACCTATACCGGCGCCTCTCCGGCATCGGTGGAAAGCGAAGTGTCGCGACCGATCGAATCCTCGCTCAACACGATCGGCGGCATCGATACGATCACCTCGGAATCCTACGAGGGACGCTCGATCGTCGTCGTGCAGTTCGAACTTGATGTCGATAGCCAGGTGGCGGCACAGGAAGTGCGCGACCGTGTGGCGCGTCTCGAAGCCTCCTTCCCGGATGAGGTGGATACGCCACAGGTGACCCGCTTCAACCCGGATGACCAGCCGATCTTGTCGATCGCGGCCTCCTCCCCCACCCGCACGCTGTCGGAAATCACCACGCTTGCCGACCGCGTCATCACCAATCGCCTGAATGTCATCGGTGGTGTCGGCCAGATTTCGCTGGTCGGCGGCAGTGAGCGGCAGGTTCTCGTCGTCGTCGATCCGGACCGGCTGGAGGCTTATGGCGTCGGCGTTTCCACGATCATGGATGCCATTCGCCGTGAAAACCAGGACCGCGCCGCCGGCACGCTGATTTCCGGCATCAACCAGCGTATCGTTACCGTGGAAGGCCGCATTCCCGACGCGGCTGGCTTCAATAGCA
Source organism: Neorhizobium huautlense (assembly GCF_030811685.1). Taxonomy (GTDB): domain Bacteria; phylum Pseudomonadota; class Alphaproteobacteria; order Rhizobiales; family Rhizobiaceae; genus Neorhizobium; species Neorhizobium huautlense_A. Next base: position 401,203 of record NZ_JAUSRF010000001.1, read on the forward strand.
TCATAGTGGCGCAGAGCGGCGGTTACCCCGTCTATCTCTCCGATGTCGCATCCATTCTCGATACCGGTGCCGAGGTGACGAGCCGCGCCACCTATCAGGGCGTTCCGTCGCTCGGGCTCGATATCGTCAAGGTGCAGGGCGCCAATACCGTCGAAGTGGCTGCAGCTCTGAGAAAAGAGATCGCCACGCTCAATACAGAGCTTGCCAAGGAAAATGTCGAGCTCACCATCACCCGCGACAACTCGCGCGCCATTGCCGCGCAGGTTTCCGAAGTACAGCGCACGCTCATCGAAGGCGGCGTGCTGACCGTTCTGATCGTTTTCGTGTTCCTCAATTCCTGGCGGTCCACGGTGATTACCGGCCTGACACTGCCGATTTCGGTCATCGGCACGTTCGCGGTCATCTATGCGCTCGGTTTCACGCTCAACACGATGACGCTGATGGCCTTGTCGCTGTCGATCGGCATTCTCATCGATGACGCGATCGTTGTGCGTGAAAACATCACCCGCCACCTGCAGATGGGCAAGGACCATATCAAGGCGGCGCTCGACGGCACCAACGAGATCGGCCTTGCCGTGCTCGCCACCACGCTCTGCATCGTCGCGGTCTTCCTGCCCGTTGCCTTCATGGGCGGCCTGATCGGTCGTTTTTTCCTGCAGTTCGGCGTCACCGTTGCCGCTGCCGTGATGATCTCGCTGTTCGTGTCCTTCACGCTCGATCCGATGTTGTCGAGTGTCTGGTACGACCCACAGAGCCAGAAGGGCGCCAAGCGCGGTTTGCTTGGCCGCGCCGTCGAACGTTTCGACCACTGGTTCGAAGGACTGGCTGGACGTTATCGCTCGCTGATCCACTGGACCTTTGACCATCGCAAGACGACGATTGCCATCGTCGTCGCCATGTTCGTCGGCAGCTTGGCTCTCGTGCCGCGTATCGGCGCCGAATTCCTGCCGCCGGCCGATCAGGGCGAAGTCAGCGTGTCGCTGGAAGCGGCTCAAGGCTCCTCGCTCGATTACATGGCCGCAAAGGTCAGCCAGGTCGAAAAGGCACTGCGCGAATTCCCTTACGTTTCCGCTACCTATTCCACCATCAATTCCGGCGGCGCGCGCGGTTTCAACCAGGCAAGCGTTGCCGTGCAGCTCGTGCCCAGCGCCGACCGGTCGGTCACGACGGCGCAAAGCATAGATCCGATCCGCCAGCGGCTTGCCCGCGTGGCCGGTCTTGAAATCTCGGTCGGCCAGTCTTCCGGCATGGGCGGAGCGTCGAAGCCGCTGCAGCTTTCCATCCTCGGCGATGGCGATCAGGAACTGCGCCGGATCTCCGACCAGATCACCACGGCGCTCGCCGCCATTCCGGGTGCTACGGAAGTGGAATCCTCAATCGAAAACGTGCGGCCGACACTGGCCGTGCGCGTGCGTCGCGAAGCGGCCAGCGATCTTGGCGTCTCCATCTCGACGATCGGCGATACGCTGCGGCCGCTGGTGGCGGGCGATGCCATTTCCGTCTGGAACGCACCGGACGGCGAATCCTACGACGTGACCTTGCGCCTTCCCGCAACAGGCCGTCGCGATGCCGCCCAGCTGCGCAATCTCACCATCTCCACCGGTCGCACGGATGATGACGGCAAGCCGATCACCGTGTTGCTTGATCAGGTCGCCGACGTGGTGGAAAGCACGGCGCCCGACGCAATCACCCGCAAGGACCTGTCGCGCGAAGTGCGGATTTCCAGCAATGTCGAAGGCCGGGCGCTGGGCGACATCACCACGGACCTCAACGCCGCCATCGCAAAAATGGATATCCCGGTCGGGTATCGCATCTCCTTCGGCGGCGACGCGGAAAACCTCACGGAAAGCATGGGCTATGCCGTGCAGTCGCTCGTGCTCGCCATCATCTTCATCTACATCATCCTCGCTTCGCAGTTCGGCTCCTTCATCCAGCCGATCGCCATCATGATGACATTGCCGCTCTCCCTGATCGGCGTTCTGCTCGGGCTTTTGTTCACTGGCTCGACGCTCAACATGTTTTCCATGATCGGCTTCATCATGCTGATGGGCCTCGTCACCAAGAATGCCATCCTGCTGGTCGATTATTCCAATCTCGGTGTTCGGGAAGGAAAGACACTGCGCCAAAGCCTTGCCGATGCCGGTGCGGTGCGCCTTCGGCCGATCATCATGACCACGCTCGCCATGATTTTTGGCATGTTGCCGATGGCGCTGGGGCTTGGCGAAGGTGGCGAACAGCGTGCACCGATGGCGCATGCGGTGATCGGCGGGCTGATTTCTTCCACCCTGCTGACGCTGGTTTTCGTGCCCGTAGTGCTGACCTATCTCGATGGCATGGGACGGCGCGTCAGCCGCTGGTTTGCACATTCGCCGGAAAAGCCGGCTCAAAACCTTCCCGAAGCCGATCACTCCCCTAATTAACGGCCCGCTGACATATACTCGTAAATGTCGGCCTAGGGGTTTTGAAGGAAACAAAGATGAAGAAAATTGTTTTGACCGGTCTCGTTGCAATCGGACTGGCCGCACCGGCTTTCGCTCAGGCAACCAACGAGCAGATCGAAATGGCCTATACTTCGGCCCGCAATCAGCTCGGCGTTCTGAAATATTGCCAGAACGAAGGCCATATCGACGGCGAGGCCGCCACCGTTCAGACGAAGCTGATCGCGCTCATCCCGGCTCCTTCCGACACCGCCAAGGGTGACGAGGCAGAAAAGACCGGCGAGGCAGGCACCGTTGCCGCCATGGGCGTGAACCAGGAAATTGCCGCCACCGCCAAGGCACAGAACATTACCGAAAAGCAGTTTTGCGAAACCGTCGCCAATGCGATCAAGCAGGTCGCCGGCCAGCTGCCGAAGTAATATTCATCCCGCCCGCTTGATTGCGATGGCGGGAATGAGATGATCAGACGACCGGTCGGCACACGCCGCCGGTCGTTTGTCGTTGTGGGCTGCGTCAACCGAAATGCCTTTTCATTGGGCAAAAAGCCCATGCGGCATGCATGCCGGTTGTCTATCTCCCAACTGACGCATAAAGCAGGCGATCAAATGAATGCCGGATATCCGGCCAACAAGGAGAGCGGCGTGCTGACCCTTCTGGACTATGCGGGTGTCGTCGTTTTCGCCGCCGCGGGCGCGCTTGCCGCATCGCGCAAGCAGCTTGATATCATCGGCTTCCTGTTTTTCGCGGCGGTCACCGGCGTTGGCGGCGGAACCCTGCGCGATCTCATCCTCGGCCGGCTGCCGGTCTTCTGGGTGAAGGAACCGATCTATATTCTCGTCTGCGTCGCCACGGGCATTCTGGTGTTCTTCACGGCCCAATTTGTCGAATGGCGTTACAAGCTTCTGCTCTGGCTGGATGCCATCGGCCTTGCCGCCTATAGTGTCATGGGCGCGCTGATCGGTCTTGAAACCACCGGCTCCCCCATCATCGCCATCGTCACCGGCATGCTGACCGCCACCTGCGGCGGCGTGTTGCGCGATATTCTCGCCGATGAACCTTCCGTGCTGCTGCGTCCGGAAATCTATATTACGGCGGCGCTCGCCGGCGCCGGCGCCTTTGTGCTGTGCCACGCGCAGGGTGTCCCGCTTTATCTCAGCGCAGCAGCCGGCTTTGCCGTCGCCTTTGCGCTGCGCGGTGGTGCGCTCTATTACAGCTGGACAATCCCGCGCTATCGGCCGCGCCCGGGTCGCGATCCGGATGACGCTCTGAAGTAATAAAGCGAAACTTGCTTTTTCCGTAGATGAACCAAACGCCGCTTTGTGCGTTAAAGGTCTGAAATTGTTTCAGCAAAGGACCTTGAAGTGGACGTCATCCGCATTCTTATCGCAATCGTTCTGCCGCCGGTCGGTGTTTTCCTTCAGGTTGGCCTCGGATTGCATTTCTGGCTCAACATTCTGCTGACCTTGTGCGGTTATATTCCCGGCATCATCCATGCCGTCTGGGTCATCGTGAAGAAGTGAACCGCAGCCGGTGCGGTCGTGGCTGCACCGGCGAGCCCATCTTCCCGCAAGCAGATGACCGATTGAGACCGGAATTCTCTGATCTATATTTGAAAAATCCGTAATTATACAAAATACAGATCAGATGTCATCTTTGAGGCGCGCCAAAAGTGTCACAATTATTGCCTGTTATAAATTGTACGACATTGTTTTTGCTGAGAAAATACAATCGCCATTTTTGGTAATGTTTAATACCTGCGTATCGCACGGAGTACAGCTGCGTTATTTTCCAGATGCGAAATGATTCGCATGAATATTGGCTAGATGATTTAGCGAGGCTGCTTTGAACGAGCAAAGTAGTACAATTGAGTCCTGGGCTTTCCAGAGAGCACATCAGATCGTGGTTCACCAGGGTCTGAGCCTTGTCGATGCGGCCCAGTCGCTCGACCACAAACGTACCAGCAACCATACCTATGCATTGCGGCAGGCCATTTCCGATTGCCTGCTGGAAGCCCTGAAACACGGCCTCGGCCGTCCCCAGGGTCTCGAAGAAGTCCGGCAATAAGATCCCGACGACAAACCAGCGGCGCAAGTCCTTTTTGAAAATCACTGTTTTGTGAAACGGCGATGACAGCGAGGATTAGCGCCGCCTGTCTTCTGTGTTACTCTCCTAATAGATTAACGCAGTGACGGGGTAAAAATGCTGGTCACAGTTGCGATGTTCATGGGGCTTTCTGCCTCACCCACAGTCATGGCCGCGACAGGCGGCGAGGTGGATGTGGAACTGGCGCTTGCCGTCGATGTTTCCCGTTCGATGGATTACGAAGAAGTCCAGATACAGCGCCAGGGTTATGTCGAGGCACTCTCCCATCCCGACTTCATCAATGCGGTCAGGGGCGGCATGATCGGGCGCATCGCCATCAGTTATTACGAATGGGCCGGAGATGTCGATCAGGCCTCGGTCATAGACTGGCAGATCATCGAGACCGCCGAGGACGCCAAGGCTTTTGCCGACAAGGTCGCCGCCCGGCCGGTTGCCACGCAAAGACGCACCTCCATCTCGGCTGCCATCAGCTACGGCGCGACATCGATCGTTTCCAACAATTATCGCGGCATGCGCCAGGTCATCGATGTTTCGGGTGACGGCCCGAACAATATCGGCGTGCCGGTGCAGCCCGTGCGCGACAAGGCCATCGAGGCGGGCATCGTCATCAATGGGCTGGCGATCATGCTCAGGCCCTCCGGCACGGTGACCGGTCTCGACAAATATTATTCCGACTGCGTTGCCGGCGGCCCGGGCTCCTTCGTGCTGCCGGTGCACAGGATAGAGGACTTTGCCACGGCCATCCGCCGCAAGATGGTGATGGAGGTCAGCAACATCGCCCCTTCACCAAAAGTCCACCGGATCGCCACGGAGGCCAAGGTCGATTGCATGTCGGGAGAACGGCAGTGGCAGGATTTTCTCGATCGCTGACAATGATGACCTGCCGGCATCTTCGCCCGTCATCGCAACAGACCCTGCCCGCCATCCACATAGATCGGCACGCCGGTTACATGTTGTGATCGCGACGACGCCAGGAACAGCACGACTTCGGCGACGTCCTCGCTCTTGCCCGGCCTGCCGTCACTGATCGGCACCTGTCCCTGCGGCCACTCCACCGGTATGGCCGTCTCATCCGAATGCCGCTGCCTTGTATTATCCTCGATGCTGGTTTCGATCTCGCCCGGGCAGACCGCATTGACCCGGATATGATGTTTGCCGAGTTCCAGCGCCAGCTGCTGCACCATTGCCACCTGCCCGGCCTTGGTGGCGGAATAGGCGGTGGCGCCGGATGTCGTGAATGTGCGGTTGCCGTTGATCGACGAGATGACGATGATCGAACCGCCGTCCTGCGCCTTCAGATGCGGCACCGCCATGTGCAGCGTCAGATAGGTGCCGCGCAGATTGACAGAAATCGTCTTGTCCCATTCCTCAGGCTTAAGGTCATCGATCGGCGCCCACACACCGTTGATCCCCGCATTGGCGACAACGATATCCAGCCGCCCGAAACCTGACACGAGTTCATCCACCGCGCGGCGCATGTCCTCTTCCACCGCGACATCGGCCTCGAGCACCAGCGCCTCTCCTCCGGCATCTACAATTTCTGTTGCCGTCTTTTCGATCTCGGACCGGGTGCGACCAAGCACGCCGACCTTTGCGCCCTGCCCCGCCAGCATGATTGCCGCCGCCTTGCCGATGCCGGAACCGGCACCCGTTACCAGTGCCACCTGTGATGTCAGCTCCATCGAATATCCTTTCGCTGCGATGCAACACCTCACCGCAACGAAAAGCATTGACCAAGGTTCCGACCGGATCGCGCTCGATGCATCCGATGCTCCATGAAAGACCGCAGGTGCTACAAGCGCTGTGTGCCAATTTTCCCATCAAGGCCGGAAGGCAGTGGAACCGAAATACCGAGCGCAGGACCGCTATATCGCGCTGGACGTTCATACCCTGTCTCCGCGCAGTTTCCCAAAGTGCATTCGTGTCACCTTGCTACAGCCGAGAAAACCAGTGTCCTGCGAAAATATGGACCATGCCTGGTCTGAAAGACCACGCCCCGTTTCGAGAAGCAGGCACCGAGATCAGCTTCTCGCACCCAGTCCGTGCGATCAAATCTGGCCCCTCACCGTCCGCAATCTCGATCATCTCCCGGTCGAATTCGATGCCATCCCTGACCGGCAAAAGGCAGTACATTTGCCGACCTGTCGCGTTTGCGCCCGACACGCCATGCCCAGCATCGGCAATTTACGCGGAGTTGCCAGCTGGCAACTTTCGGATGGCAGGCGGTCATGACGTCCGTTTGCGATTGGAGCAGAGACCGACCCGTGCCATACGCAAGCCCGCCGGTCGAGAATGTCAGACGCTCAAAGAATACCCCAGGCGCGAAAACGCCCCCTGCCCGTCAGCTCCCGAAGGTTCAATTCGCCGACGATCTTGAGTGCTCCTTGCGGCGTCACCGACAGGGTTTCGACAATCATCGCCATCGAGACGAACGGCTTTTCGAGAACAAGCTCGATCAGTTGCGGCAGCTTCGATGAACTGCGCCGCCCGATCAGCCGATGCTCCATCTGTCGACGTGCGAGCAGAAGCCGGTCATGTTCCTTCAGGCCCAATTCCACCGCCTGTCGCATGGCATTCAGCAGGGCGACAAGCCGGACATTGCCGTCACGATGCGACCGCTCCTGCCGTGGCACCTGTTTCAGGCCGGTGCTCAACGGCAGCAGAAAGGCGCTCGTCAAACCGCTTTCGCGCAACACCGCTGCCGCCAGCAATCGTCCCAGCCAGGGTGCATGCTGGAGCACCTGCAACAGGTTCCACGCATCGAGCAGGATCGCGGCACGCAGGACCGGTGGCAGTGTTTCACTCTGCCTCAGCACCTGCCGCCACTCGCCAAGCCGCTCATCCTCATCCCAGTCCGGCTCATAAATGAGGGCATCGCGCTCCCCCTCAGGGGTGCCGGACACGACATGTCTCGCCTCGGACAACAGCGCCTCGCTGCGGGCCAAGACCGTATCGATCGCCGCGAGCTCAGCCGAAAAGGCGTCCTCGTTCTCCTCATCATCGGAGAGATCGACCGATGGGCGCGGCAAGGCGGACTTGATTTCGAGCGATCCATCCGGCTCGTCGCCACCTCTTCGCAACCTCTTCAGCCCGTCGTTGGAGAGCGCCCAATCGGCCGGATGAGACAGAATGCGGCGGCGCGTGCGCAGGATATCGCGGGCGATGGTCAGCTCATGGGTCGGTCTGCGCGCCCCCATATCGGCATCATGCAGCACCAGATCTTCCAGATGCACGAGCTCGCCATCGACCCAAAGCGATGCGCAGGCATCCGAAAAATGCGAACGGGAAAGCCAGCCCTGCCCTTCCCGGCTGCGCAACACCCGTTCGTCGAGACGGGTGACCGCCGCCGTTGCTTCCGCCACCGGCGCCATCAGATCCTGAAAAGGAAGTTTTCCGAGCTCGAACCGCATTACCTATGGCTAGTCGATTCTGCCGACGGATGCGATAGGAAGGGTATGGAATGTACCTGCAGCCTCGAGCAGCAATGGCCGTTCATGAGACCGATCCGGCTCGAAGGAAGCAGGAGAACGGGTTCTGGCAATCCAATGGATTGTCCATATCGACCGGATCATAATCCATTGATTTGAAAGAGGATTTATCTAAAATGAAACTTAAATGGCATCTAAGTTTCAGCACTCAGACTCAAGCTCTTCTACCCTTTCGCAAAGGGAGAATGCGTTCGAAGCCACGGCTCTATCAACTGAGAATCTCATAGCAGAGTCGGGTAGATAGCACCAGATGGCACAGTGTTTTGCCACCAGTTTCATGGCTCCCCCCTTTCGACGGACCGACAAGCGGTTGCCATATGGCAACGAGGTCGTGGCTTACAACTCATCCCGCTTGAAGTTGACGCCCCCTCTCCTACGGCCCCAACATCATCTTGCTTGAAAGCTACTCTATTAGTCGGCGCCGAATGGCTTCGGCAATCGCTTCGGTGCGATTGGATGCCCCCACCTTTTTGACCGCACTCTTTATATAGGTGTTCACGGTGTCGACCTGATACCCGCTCTCCGCCGCGATCCGTTCGCTGGTCAGGCCATGGCTTGCCAGTCGCAGGCAGATCAATTCGCCGGATGACAGCCGCATCGTGTCGGCGGCAAACCGGTCCATCAATGGCTTGGTGATGGCGACATGGGTCGCCTCACAGATGCGTTTCAGGAAATCGATTTCATCGGCATCGAAGCGAACCGTCCGCATGAAGGTGATGCCGCCATAAACATGATCGCCGCGACTGAGCGGAAACAGCGTGCGGTTCAGTACACCAAAACTGGTCATCAACTGCTGAAGGCGCGCGGTCGGCGGTGCCGACATGAACACCTCGGCATCACAGACAACATCCCTGGCAACGAGAGAGGCCGCCACCAGCGGATCACTGAGATAGAGTTTTTCCGCCGCATAGGTCTCGATATAACCGGGCGGCAGATTTGTATCGATCGACTGACCGCGACCAAAACGAAAGCGATCGATATCGAGCCCGCTGACCGCAATGTAATCGAAATGCACTGCACGTCGCAGTCGCTCTATAAAAGGGTGGTAGTGAAAAAAACGCGTACTCGGCACAGAAGCTAAGTCGACGAAGTCGCGGTAATTGTCCACTTGAGAATCGGCTGAGATCGCCATTAAATCTGCTCGGGCTTGAGGCTGACGATAAAGACACTAGTCTCATTACGGGTCACCCGCAATTCCCGGAACGGCTTCGATCGTGTCGGAGTGCCATCAACGGCGCGCCGGTTGCCATATGGCAACTCGCAAACACTCGTATCGTGTTCCGTTGAACGAATCGTGGAGCAAATGGCGTTAACCCCGCGTTAACCTTAAAGGCCTTGCGACTCAGAGCGACTCAGGCCATGGTTCGCTACGGAATATTCCGACACTCTGGAGATTTATCGTAGTTATGGCCAAGACACGTAGTCAGCCTGCGGAAGCGCAAGAAACCAAGCGACCGATGACGGAAGTCATCGCGGGCGATGGTGCAGCACTTTCCGAAGAGCTGCAGGCAATGCGTGCTGCGCTCTTTCCCCCGGTCGCGCAGAAGATGCTCCGCTCATTTTCATCGGTGGAGTCTGCCAAGCTGATCGGCATCGCGGATGCCTATCTTCGCCAATTGTCGCTGAACGGCAAGGGACCACAGCCGACCATCAACAATGGCGGCCGGCGTTATTACACCCTCGACCAGATCAACGAGATCCGTGCCGTTCTCGATGAGAACGCCAAGGGCAACAAGCGCTATGTGCCGCGCCGTCGTGATGGCGAACATTGCCAGGTCATGGCCGTCGTCAATTTTAAAGGCGGCAGTGGCAAGACGACGACGGCCGCTCACCTTGCGCAGTACATGGCGTTTCAGGGTTATCGCGTGCTGGCGGTCGATCTCGATCCACAGGCCTCGCTGACGGCCTTGCACGGCTATCAGCCGGAATATGATATCGCCAGCAACGAGACCATGTATGCGGCGATCCGCTATGACGACCAGCGTCGTCCGATGAAGGATATCATCCGCAGAAGCTACATCCCCGGTCTCGATATCGTGCCTGGCAATCTCGAGCTGATGGAATACGAACACGATACGCCGCGCGCGCTTGCGGAGCGTGGTGCCGAACCTTTCTTCGGTCGTGTCGCTTCCTCACTCGGAACCGTTGCCGACGATTACGACGTGATGGTGCTGGACTGCCCGCCGCAGCTCGGCTTCCTCACGCTCGGTGCTTTGTGCGCCTCCACCGGCCTGATCATCACCGCGCATCCGCAGATGCTCGATGTCATGTCCATGTGCCAGTTCCTGCTGATGACCTCCGATCTTCTCGGCGTCGTGCAGGAATCCGGTGGTGACCTTGATTACGATTTCATCCGTTATGTCGTGACCCGTTACGAGCCATCGGATGGACCGCAGACCCAGATGGTGGGTTTCATGCGTTCGCTTTTTCGCGAGCGCGTTCTTACCAACACTGCATTGAAATCGACAGCGATCTCCGATGCCGGACTTTCCAAGCAGACGCTTTACGAAGTCGGTCGCGAGAACTTCTCGAAAAACACCTATGACCGCGCCATGGAATCGCTGGATGGCGTGAACAGCGAGATTGAAGGTCTGATCCGTCAGGCCTGGGGTAGGGCAGTATGAGCCGCAAGGATACACTAAAAGCCATGTTGTCGCGTCGGGATCATGAGTTGCCAGCTGGCAACTCTGCGCCCGATCATGCGGCACAGCCGGATGCGACACAGGACGCCAAGCTGCAACACATCCGTTCCGGTGCAGTCGGCGCCATGGGACGCACGCTCGGTCAGATCGCCAATGCCGCCGATCAGGCTCGTGCACTGATTGCTGCCGGTTCGGCTGTTATCGAAATTCCGGCGGAAAAGATCGAAGGATCTTTCGTCAATGACCGTCTTCCCGATGATGGTGAGGACTTTCAGCGGCTGACCGATGCTATTCGGGAATCCGGACAGAAGAGCCCCATTCTGGTTCGTCCGCATCCGACAAAGGCTGATCATTATCAAATCGCTTTCGGCCATCGTCGTGTTCGTGTTCTGCGTAGCCTTGATCGTCCGGTCAAGGCTGTCGTCCAGAACCTGTCGGATGAAGAACTGGTCGTCATCCAAGGTCAGGAAAACTCTGCCCGTTCCGATCTCAGCTATATCGAGCGCGGTCTGTTTGCGCTCGCTCTGGAAGAGAAGGGCTTTGATCGTCGCATCATCATGTCGGCGCTCGGTATGGAAAAGACCCAGCTGTCACGCCTGATGTCGGTTGCCCATGGTCTGCCGCGTTCACTGATCGAAGCGATTGGCCCAGCACCCAAGACTGGTCGCCCGCGCTGGGTCGCCCTGACGGAACGTCTGACCGCCATGCCGGAATCGCCGGCACTGTCAGCCCTTCTGCAGAACCCGCAATTCCTTGCATCAGATTCCGACAGCCGTTTCGTGAAGGTCATGACCGCTCTGTCGGTCAAGGTCGAGAAGGATAAGCCGGAGCCGATCAAGGCAGCAAGCGGTGTCAAGCTGGCGGTGATGGAGAAATCCGGCAGCCGCACGAATCTTCTCTTCGATGAGAAGGTCGCACCCGAATTCGCAGATTTCGTTGCAGCCCGTCTGCAGGATCTGCACCAGGAATATCTCAAGTCGTCCGCACTGCGTCACGACTGAGACGATCGATCAATTCTAACCAAATAGGAGAGGGACAAGAGCGCAAAAGAAAAGCCCCCGAACGTCACCGTTACGGAAGCTTTCCTCGTAGTCTGAGCAACTCGAGAATCGCATTTCCCAGAATCGGTGTCAAGCATAGCGTCGTTTCGGCGAGCGAATTTCTTTTGCCTGTCACAAGGTGAAAGTCATGAACAGTGGTTATTTGACGACGCCCTTTGGGCGGCGGTCGATGACGCTTGCCATGTTGACGGATCAGATCGTCGACACGGAGAAGGTAAACAACAAGTCCATCGACAAATGGGAACTCTATCGCGCACTCTGCCAGGCAAAGCCGCTTCTCGGCCTGTCTGACCGTGCGCTTGCGCTTCTCAATGCTCTCCTGAGCTTCTATCCCAAGGCCGAGATTTCCGTGGCAAACGGTCTCGTTGTCTTCCCGTCCAATCAGGCTTTGTCCCTCAGAAGCCACGGCATGGCCGAACAGACCATTCGCCGTCACATGGCGTCACTGGTGGAAGCAGGTCTTCTCACGCGCAAGGACAGCCCGAACGGCAAACGTTATGCGCGTCGTGGCAGGGCAGGGGATATCACCCAGGCTTTCGGTTTCTCTCTCCAGCCGCTTCTCTCGCGTTCGGAAGAAATCTTTGCGCTGGCCGAAAAGGTCGAGCGTGAGCGTCTCCAGATCCATCTTCTGCGTGAAGAAATCTCTCTTCATCGTCGCGATATCGGCAAGCTGCTGATCGTGGTCGAAGTGGAAGACGTTCCGGGTGATTGGGCTGCGCTGAAAATCCGTCTGGCAGAGCTTGTTTCGACCCTTCCACGCAAGGCTGAACTCAATCAGCTCGAGGCGCATCTCTCGATTCTGTCGCGCGTTCATGCGGAAATCGTCAATTCATTGAAAAAATTCGCAAATTCTCAAAATACGAGCGGCAACACCTCTCAGAATGAGCGGCACATAGAATCCAAACCAGAATCCAGATTCGATTCAAACATCGCTGTTGTTGAACCGCGCGCGATAAAAGCACCTTCGAGCGAGAAGCAGCTACAAAAACCGCTGTCACTGGATCTGGTCAACCGAGCTTGCCCCAATGTGGCGATCCTCACGGCAAACGGCAGCATCCGAAACACACAGGACCTGATGTCGGTTCAACCTGTTCTGTGCTCCATGCTTTCCATCAATCGTCAGCTTCTGGATTTCGCCAACAACACGATCGGTACCGTCGAGACTGCCGTTACCCTTGCCTGCCTCTATGAGAAGGGTGAGGCGATCGCTTGTGCCAGCGGATATCTTCGCAATCTCGCATCCTCGGCAAAGTCAGGAAAGTTCGATGTGAGACCAATGGTGGAGAGGCTGGTGATGACGCAGCTGGCAACTCTTCAGCACACGGACACCGTCAACGAAAACACTGGTGTTGGCGATCTGAAGGAGACCTCGGCTTTCCTCACGGCTGATGAAGCCAAGCAAGCCTATCTTCTGTCGAAAAAATCGTCCTCGCCTGTCTTGTCCGCCGCGAAAAGGTTTTATGGAAACCCGGAGTCCTCTTCCATGCACCGCATGACGACGAGAGGGATGGCGTAATCACCATGCGCGAGCGATCCGTGACGAGACAGCAAAACAAATGGCCCGCCAGCCGCCCCACAGCTGCCGCAGAAACCGCGATGCGTGGGAAACTGGTGGACCATCGTTTTTGCGCTCAGGATCGCTTCAGGAGCCTGAAAATTCTTCAGAGGTCAAAGGCCGGGACACGTTGCCCGCTGTCTCGGAAAATAGCTTCCAGTTCGGCAAGGTCAGGGCAGACAGGCGCCGTCTCGGAAAAGTCCGGTTGCGCCTCAGTGTTCGGCAGGGCCATGAAGGCTGCAGCCAGAACCGTGGTGCCGGCAGCGATCCCGCCGCGAAGCTGCGGAACCAGCGTCTTGGCATGAATGAGGTTGCTGTTGGCAATGGCGCTGATGGCATGGCCGTTGCGCTGAAGATCGGGCGCCAGGTCGATGGCGGCGCTGATATCCGTCTGCCCGTTCCAGATGGCTTTACCCGGCTCCTGAATGCTGGTGTCGGCATTGAAATCGGCGCGCGGAATGGCAAACCCGCCCTCGCTGGTCTGCAGGCTACGAGGGGTCCGTATGCGGTGGATGCGGATATGCCAGTGAGCAGCCGGGAGAAGCCAGGTTTCGACGGCCACATCGTCCCACGGCTTCCAGTGCGAATAGAGTTTGTCGCCGGCAATCATGGCCTCTTCCAGCACCTCGCGCATGCGAAAATGCACGCCGTCGTCGGAAAGGCCGAGCATGCCGTCAAAGCTGGCGGCGAGGAAATGCCGGTCGTTGACCTCGATGTTGAACCCGTAACGCGTCGAATAGACAAACTTCGAATATTTCTCGTTGGCGCCGAGCATCTTGTCATGTTGCTGGCCGGAGGAAAGCACGACCGTATTGCCCAGCGTATGCATCGCCACCATGCCGGCTTCCTTCAGTGGAACCGGATCGGTGAAGGCCGGCGCAGGGGTCTCATCGGCTGCCCAGAAGGGATGTTCGGCGGGCAGGGCCAGCGGCAGGAAAAATTTCAGTGCCCAGTAAGGCGAACCGGCGGAATTATAGCTCTCGCTCATCATCAGGTTGGGATAACCGTAACCGATGGACAGAACACCATCACGCTCGGCGATCGGCAGGTCCGACCACCAGCGGATATGGCGCATGTAATATCCCTTGATCTCGCTCCAGGGCAGGGCCTCGACACCGGCAAAGGCCAGCGCGCCCCAAATACCGCCGCAGGCAAACCGATAGGTCTGGCTACGACCGAAAGCGAGGCTTGCGCCATCCGACCCGAACCAGTGGCGGATATCCTTGGCGAACACATGGGCCCGCGCGCGATAGGCGTCAGCGCGCCTGGTGTCGTGTTTGGCGATGACGGAATAGATCAGCGCGTAAAAATGCAGGGCAAAGGGCACATAATGGTCGACCCGCTTGACCGGCCCGTCGCGATACCAGCCTTCACCAAGCCGAAATGCCTCCACTTCATCGAGATATTGTTCCGTCAGCGACCGGTCGAATTCGATACCGGCCTGCGTCAGCCCGAGATCGATCAGGACGCGAAAAAATTTCCAGTTGTTATCGACGAATTCCTTGGTCCGCGCCGAGATCAGATAGGCGGCAATCGTCTTTTTCTGGGCTTCGCTCAGCGGCTCCCAGATGAACTGCGGCACCATGGCGATGGCAAAACCGATGGCCGCAAGCTCCACCTGTCGCTGGTCGGTGCGGGAAACATCACCCCAATATTCCGGGTGGTTCGGATCGGTGCCGTTGGCAAGGCCACGGCGATAAAGCTCCCAATGTGGAAAATCATAACCGCCGGCAGCCATGGGCACGATGCCCCAGAGCGGTCGGGCAAAACCTTCGAGATCGGCCGCCGCGCGATCGAAATGCGCACCGGTGGCGCTCAGCCGCACCCGCGCACCGCCTTCAGAAAAGTATGGAAGCAGCGGATTGAAGAGATCCATCACCGCCTTGGCGAGATCATCGCGGCTTAGGAGAGGATTGCCGTGGAGGGGATTGGCGCGGGCGGGATCGTAGATCATCGGGCTTCCAGTCATCGGTATATGCGGACAAAAGAAAACCCCGCGAACTTTTTCAGGTCCGCGGGGCTGAGAAATCTTACTTGATGGCCTTCACGCCATCGGTCATTTCCTTCAACCCGTCATCGATCGAGATATTGTCGGTCATGAGAGAGTCATGCGCCCGGTTGAGGATGACCTCGATGCGCGCGGCATTCGGCGTAACCGCCATTTCCAGATAGGACTTGCCGGGTTCCAGCGCTGCCTTGCTGGCCTCGTCCTGCGGGAAGCCCTCGAGCGAGGCGATCTTGGCCGTCACTTCCGGCGTACGTACGGTCGGGATCGTGCCGGTGGAGGCGATGATCGAAGCGCCTTCCGAACCGGTCACGAACTTGATGAAATCGAGCACCGCTTCCTTGTGATTGGAATTGCTGTTCACCGACAGGCCGGAAATCTGCGCCGCCGTTGTGCCGGCAACGACACCATCCGGATGCGGGAATTTCACGATGCCCCAGTTCTTGCTCTTCGATTCACCGGATTTCACCTTGGCGATCTGCGTGCCGACGAACCATGTGCCCATCGGCAACATGCCGACCGTGCCGTTGAAGAACGGACCGGAATAGTGGGTGTTGGAGGTTTTTAGCGTTGCATAGGATGGGATGACGCCATCCTCCTGCAGTTTCAGGGCACGTTCGTACCACGGCTTCAGGAAGGCGTAATCCGGTCCCGCCAGCGTGTTCTTGCCGTCCTGAATACCGGCCAGCTGAACGGTGGAGCGCCAGGTGTGCAGAAGCGCGCCATAGGTTCTGTTTGCGCCCATGCCGCCGGCAAGCTTGGTGGCAGTTTCGTCGAACTGTGCCCAGGTCATGTCATTGGTCGGGTAGGGCACGCCGGCTTTGTCAAAAATGTCCTTGTTGTAATAAACGACCCAGAAATCCGAGCGGAACGGCAGCGAATAGATCTTGCCGTCAACCGTCATTTCCTCGGCCAGACCGCCGAAGGAGGCCGGGTCGATATTCTGCTCCTTCATATAGCTGGACAGATCCATGATCGAACCAGCGCGGATGAGGTTCGTATAGTTCGGCACGTCCTTGACGGTGACGATGTCGATATCCTTTGAGCCGCCCGCGAGCTGCGTGGCGATCATCTGCTGATAATCCTGCGAGCCGAGGTCGATATGCTCGAATTTTACGTTGGGGTTCTTGGCCTGATAGGCCTCGATCAGCGGCTTGTAATAGGCCACCTTGTCCCAATCCCACAGCGCCCAGCGCAGCGTGACCGCGTCGCCGGATTGTGCCAGCGCCGAACCTGCGGTGGATGCCGCAAGGGCAAGGCCCGCCAAAGTCAGTTTCAAACCTCTCCCAAAAGTTTCCAAATACATCCTGTTTCTCCTTCCCTGGATTGTCTCTGGTCTCAGTGTTTCTGCGTCAGAAATGCTAGGTGTCGGCCGCCTCCGTTTGAGAGGCCGATGGCAGGGCAAGCACCATCCCGGCCGCACGATGAGCGGCAAAGGCAATGGCGAAAAGCCCGAGAGAAAAATTGAGCGTGGCCGGCATGAACACCGACACCGGGTAAAAGGCGACATGGGCCACCCACAGCGCCGCATTGAACAGAAGTGCGGCCAGCAGCGGCAATGGCCGGATGATCGAGGCGATTGCTGCAAGCTTGATCAGCACTTTGCCCGGTATGTCGCGCATCACCATCAGCACCAGAAGATGGCAGGCCATGACGGTGAGAAAGACCGTGACAACAAGCGCAATCGCCAGCGGTGCCGCCATCAGCAGATTTTCGCGCGCTGTCGATGCGTAGGTGGCAACGGCATAACCGCCGAGACCGATGGCGGCGGCAAACAGCAGGCCCCACCCCGTCGCGCGCCAGAAATAACGACGCAGCGCCTCGAGGAAATCGCGCAGCAGATAGGTGTTGCGATCCTCGACAAAGGCAACGCAGACGAAGGCCATGGCTGCAAGGGCTGCGGGCAGGGGGATGATGAGCAGGGCGGCCAGAATGAACAATATGTTCAGTTTGACCATCTCCCACCATTCACGCGCAAAGATCTGGCCGAAAAGGGCAAGGCCTGTCTTTTTCGGCGCATTCTTGGGAATGCCCGGCCCTTCCTTCGTCCAAAAATCACGCAGCCACTGCATGGCCTACCCCTTGTGACGATCTCAATACAGGATCGACCGTTCCGTTTCCTTGTCGAACAGCTGCATGTTGGTCGTATCGACGACCAGTTTTGCCACCTCTCCAATGCCCGCCTTGAAACGTGGCGAGACACGAACAGTCATAGCCTTTTCCCCGGCGGTGATATTGAGATGGATCTCGGACCCCATCGGTTCGGCCAGATCGACGATCGCCTCGAAGGGGGCAAGGTTGTCTGGGTTGATATCGCCCGGCGCGAGTTCATGAAAGTTTTCCGGGCGCAGGCCGATGACGACTTCGCGGCCCTCGTAAGGTGCGATCCGCGCCTTGTCGAAATTGGCCGGGATCGGCAGCACGCGACCGTCGAAAATCGCCACATACCCTTCGCCACGCTTTTCGATCTTCGAAGGCAGCATGTTCATCTGCGGCGCGCCTATAAAACCGGCCACGAACATGTTGATCGGGCGGTCATAGAGATTTTGCGGCGTGTCGACCTGCTGGATATGACCATCGGCCATCACCACGATGCGGTCGGCCATGGTCATGGCCTCGATCTGGTCGTGCGTCACGTAGATGAAGGTCGAGTTCAGCCGCTTGTGCAGCTTGGTGATTTCGGCGCGCATCGTGCCGCGCAGTTTGGCATCGAGGTTGGAGAGCGGCTCGTCGAGCAGAAACACTTCCGGATTACGCACCATGGCGCGACCCAAGGCCACGCGCTGCCGCTGACCGCCGGAAAGCGCCTTGGGCTTGCGGTTCAAAAGATGCGTGATGTCGAGGATCTTTGCCGCTTCCTGCACCTTCTGATCGATGACCTCGCGCGAAGCCTTTCGCAGCTGCAGGCCAAAAGCCATGTTCTTGTAGACGGTCATATGCGGGTAAAGCGCATAGTTCTGGAACACCATGGCGATGTCGCGGTCTTTCGACGGCACGTCGTTGACGATATCGCCACCGATGATCAACTCGCCTCCCGAAATTTCCTCGAGACCGGCAATCATGCGCAGGGTCGTCGATTTTCCGCAGCCGGACGGGCCGACCAGAATGATGAATTCCTTGTCGGCGATCTCCAGATCGATGTCATGCACAACAGTGAGTGCACCATAGGTCTTGTTCAGTTTTTTCAGTGAAATGCTGGCCATCGGTTCAATCTCTCACCAGTAGGAAGACCATGCGCGCGAAAGGCGCGTCAGGGCTTCCATGTAATAATAGTCACCCCAGGACACGCACTCATCGACGCCTTCGCCGCGGCAGGTGTTGTAGGGGGATTTTTTGGAATAGGTGCCGTGCAGCACGAGCCCGTTCGAGATGGCTGGATCTTTGACGGCATAATGATCGGCAAGGCTTTTCATCATCCGGCGGGCAAGATCGCGGTAAAGATCAGCTGCCTCTCCGCCAACGAGATCGGCCATTTCCAACAGCCCGCAGGCAACTATCGAGGCCGCCGACGTATCGCGCGGTTCGGCATCGCCATCGGTAAACACCATGTCCCAATAGGGCACCATGTCGGCCGGCAGTTTTTCGAGATAGAAAGCGAGCAGCCGGTCAAAGGTGTCGCGGTATTCGTCGATCCGTTCGTACCGATAGGAAAATGCCATGCCGGCCACGCCCCAGGCCTGACCGCGCGCCCAAAAGCTGTCGTCGGCGTATCCCTGCTTGGTCACGCCACGCACCGGCGCACCGGTCACCGGGTCCATATAGAAGGTGTGATAGGTGGAATCGTCCGGCCGCACCGAATTGGCAAGCGTCGTGCGGGCATGGATCAGCGCGATATCGCGGTATTTCTGGTCGCCCGTCTGTTCCGTTGCCCAATAGAGCAGCGGCAGGTTCAGCAGGCAGTCGATGATGTAGCGATATTCATCCGGGTTTCCCTTGCGGCCCCAGGCCTGAATGAACTGGCCGATCGGCTGAAAGCGTTCCAGCAGCTGATCGGCGGCGAGAAGCGCTGCCCGGCGACCATTCTCGTCGCCCACCAGTTTCCAGGCTGCGATGCAGGAGGGCGAATAGAGGAAACCCATGTCGTGATGGTCGGTTTCGATGCGGTTTTCGATCCGGTGCAAAAAACTCTGCACCTGTATCTGCGCCGCATATTGAAAGACCTTGTCGCCGCTATGCTCGTAAGCCAGCCAGATTTCGCCCGGCCAGAAACCGGCGGTCCACTGGTCGTTGGCAACAGCGGGGTAGAAATTATTCACGCTCGAATGGTTCTGGGCGCTGTAGGTGAATTCCGGAAGATTGCGACGGATCTGCGCCACGGCGAGATCGAGTGCGGCTTTCACCTCTTCATCGGCGATCGGCTGCGGAGCGATGGGGGAAATGGCGTTCATGAACTTAACCCTTGATGCCGGAGGACGCGACGCCTTCGACGAAGAAGCGTTGCAGCGACAGGAAAACGATCAGCACCGGGATCAGCGCCACCACGGAGGCCGCCATGATCAGCCCGTATTCGGCCGAGTACTGGCTAATGAACATGCGCAGGCCGATCTGGATCGTCTTCAACTCGGTCTTGGTCAGGTAGATCATCGGCCCGAGAAAATCGTTCCAGGTGGTCACGAAGGTGAAGATCGTCAGCGTCGACAGTGCCGGCTTCGACAGCGGCAGCATGATCTTGGCCCAGATCTGGTATTCGTTCATGCCGTCGATGCGGGCCGCTTCGCACAGCTCGGTCGGGATGGACATGTAGAACTGCCGCATCAGGAAGACGCCGAAAGCGGTGAAGGCCTGAAGGCAGATCAGCGCTAAGTGCGTGTTGTTGAGGCCGAATTCGCGCATCAGCAGGAACTGCGGCACCATATAAACCTGCCAGGGCATGGCGATGGTGGCGATGTAACCGAGAAAAAGCGCGTTCTTGTAAGGGAAATGCAGTTTCGCAAACGCATAGGCCGCAAAGCTGGAAGTGAACAGCTGCAACAGCGTGACGATGATCGTCAGCTTGGATGTGTTGTAGATGAACAGCGCCAGCGGGATCTTTGTCCAGATATCGACGTAGTTCTGCCACTGCGGGTTGGAAGGGATCCATTCGATCGGGAAAACGAAAACTTCGCTGCTGAGTTTCAGCGAAGCCGACAGCATCCAGGCGAAGGGCAGCAGCATCACGATGGTGATGAGGATGACCGTCGCATAGATGGCGGCGAGCTTTCCGGTGAGTTTCTGGCCGGCAATGCGCATGGCTCAGTCCTCCTTCTGGCGGCGGAACTGGACGACGGTGACGGCCAGCACGAGGAAGAACAGGACGAGCGCGATCATGCTGGAATAACCGAGATCCCAGGAAATGAAGGCCTCGTTATAGATGTGATAAACGAGCACGAGGGTCGAGGTGCCGGGACCACCCTGCGTAATCATGTAGATCTGGTCGAATACCTTGAAGGACTGGATGGTCAGCATCACGGTGACGAAAAACGTCGTCGGTCCAAGCTGCGGCACGGTGACATAAAGAAATTTCTGCCAGGCATTGGCGCCATCCAGATCGGCGGCCTCATAGAGCTCGGAATTGATGCCCTGCAGGCCGGCCAGATAGATGACCATGAAATAACCCATGCTCTTCCACACACCGAACAGGATGACGGTAACCATCGCCCAATGACGATCGGCGGCCCAGCCCGGCATGTTTTTCGGGTCGAGGCCGAGCGTGTAGAGGATCATGTTCACCGGACCCATTTCCGGGTTGAAGATCATGTTCCAGACGACGGCGACAGCCACCAGCGAGGCGACATACGGAAAAAACATCGCGGTGCGGAAAAAATCGCGACCGAGAATTTTCTGGTTGAGCAGAATGGCAAGGCCGAGCGCGCAGGCAAGCGTCGCCGGCACAGAGACCACCGTATAGATGATGGTGTTCCAGAACGCATCCTTGAACGCCTTGTCCTCGAACAGGCGCCAGAAATTGTCGAGACCGGCAAAGGTCATCGCATTGCTGCCGTCCCAGTGCATGAAAGCCAGCACGAAAGCGAACAGGATCGGCCCCAGCGTGAAAACCGCAAAACCTAAAAAATTGGGAGCAATGAAGGAATAGGCGATGAGCGCATCCTGCACCTTGCGGCGACGTCTGGACACGACCTTGCGGCGCTTCGCCGGAACCGGCGTATCGCCCGCGGCAGTAATGGAATTGGCCATAAAACTCCTCCGAAGAAATCGCCACGGACAGGTGCGCTAAAACACGTATCCGCCGATGCATGGCAGCCAGTTTGATCTGTCTTCCATGCCTCCTCCCACATTCGACATAGCATATCCACGACATTGGTCAAACAACTTATCATCTTGTCATATGAATTAGCTGGAACTGCAAAAATACATATGATAGGGCGGATCAAATCGCGGTGATCGCGATGCATTTTGAACGGGAGGAAAACATGTTTGGCGAGGTCGCAGCGCGGCTGCCGGCGGGTTTGGCGGACTTTCTTCCCGGTGCCGTCATTGATGATCGCGAGGCCTGGAACAGCGTGCCTGAAAACCTCAGGGCGCTGGTTCTGGCTGATGCTGAAGCGGCGCTATGTCGCAACTGGTCGGTGATCACGGCCGGCGATTACCGCCAGTTTTCAGAAAACGGCAATCGCGCCGAGTTCGAAACGCTGTATTTTTCCCGTCGCCGCATGCTGAATGATCTGGTGTTGGGCGAATTGCTGCAGGATGAGGGCCGATTTCTGCCCGCGATCGTCGATGGTCTCTGGCTGATCTGCGAGGAAAGCGGCTGGCAGCTTCCGGCCCACAATTCCTATGAGCGTGGCGGCATCCGTCATCCGTTGCCGGATGTCGATCGCCCGGTCATCGACCTGTTTGCCGCCGAAACCGCAGCACTTCTCTCCACCATCGTCGCGCTGATGGGTGATCGGTTGAATGTGATCAGTCCGGTTATCGTCGGCCGTATCCATCGCGAAGTGCGCAGGAGAATTCTCGAACCCTATCTCACCACCCATTTCTGGTGGATGGGCAATGGCCAAGAGCGCATGAACAACTGGACGGCCTGGATCACCCAGAATGTCCTGCTCTCGACTTTCAGCCTCAAGACCGATCAGGGCTTGCGCGCCCATGTGGCCGAAAAGGCGCTCGGCAGCCTCGATGCCTTCATCAAGGATTATGCCGAGGACGGCGCCTGCGAGGAAGGTGTTGTGTATTACCGCCATGCGGCGCTGTGTATGTTCGGGGCGATGCGCATCTTCGATACGGTGGCGCCCGGCGTGATGACCCCGCTCTGGTCGGCACCAAAAATCCGCAACATGGCGGAATATATCGTCAACATGCATGTGGACGGGCATTTCTATTTCAATTTCGCCGATTCCGCTGCCGTTATCGATCACTGCAGCGCCCGCGAATACCTGTTCGGCAAGGCGGTCGGTTCGCAGAAACTCAGCGATTTTGCCGCCCGCGATCGCGCCACGGCGGACAAGCCGCACCTGCCGGAGGAATGGAACCTCTGGTACCGCGTGCTGGAATGTTTGACACCCGTCGCCCCGGCGGAACGCGACTTGCTGCCGGCAGACGCCTCCTATCCCGGCATCGGCCTGTTCATCGCGCGCGACGAGGATTTCGCGCTGGCCGTGAAGGGCGGCAACAATGGCGAAAGCCACAATCACAACGATGTCGGCAGTATCACGCTCTATAAAAACGGCCAGCCGCTGCTGATCGATGTCGGCGTCGAGACCTATACGGCCAAGACGTTTTCGAAGGATCGTTACCAGATCTGGACCATGCAATCGGGTTTTCACAACCTGCCGACTTTTGGCGGTGTGATGCAGCGCGACGGAGCCGATTTCGCCGCGCGAAATGTGCAGGCGAAA
This sequence comes from Neorhizobium huautlense, assembly GCF_030811685.1. GTDB lineage: Bacteria > Pseudomonadota > Alphaproteobacteria > Rhizobiales > Rhizobiaceae > Neorhizobium > Neorhizobium huautlense_A. The sequence continues at coordinate 424,330 of NZ_JAUSRF010000001.1, forward strand.
TTTTTGCTGGAATGGGCGGATATTTCGCTCGATCTCGCGCCGGCCTATCCGTCTGAGGCAGGGCTGCGCAGCTATCGCCGCACCGCCACGCTCAACCGCGGCCACAGTGTGGAGATCACCGACATCCATGACGGCGATCTGCCGGCCACCCTGTCACTGATGCTGCAGGAAAAGCCGGTGGTGGAAGGTGGCACCGTCCATGTCGGCGATCTTGCCGTCATCGAGGTCGAAGGCGGTCGCGACATTCAGGTGGAAACGATCGAGATCAACGACCCGAGGCTGAATATCTCATGGCCTTCAACACTTTACCGCCTGCGGATTTCGTTCGCGGCGCAGCTACTGACATTGCGGATCGTCTGAGGAGGACGAAATGGATCTGACACTGAAAGTGATTGACGAGACCGGTTTCGTGCGTGCGGAGACGACCGGCACAGATGAGACGTTTCTGATTTTTTCCGATATCTACAAACCCGGTGACGAGGCGGTCGTTGAGGCCTCCGAGCCCTGCCATGTCGTGTTGTCGCTCGATGACGCCATGGCGCCGACACTGGTCTATCTGGGCGGTGCGGCCTATGCGCTGGCCGTTCCCTTCGACATCAAGCGCGCGCCCTATTCGCCGCGCTCTTTCACCGGTGAGCGCCATCGCCTGCATGTGCGAAAGGCCCGCCCGGAAGAGGTCTCCCAGCGCCGCAATCTCGCGCTCAACCCATGGGATGATCACGCCAACAAGACGCTTTATCCGCATGCGCATGCCAATGTCGAAACCCGCGGTGAATCGCAGTTTTTCGCCCGCAACGCCATCGATGGCGAAAAGGCCAATGACGATCACGGCCACTGGCCTTACACCAGCTGGGGTATCAACAAGGACCCGCAAGCGGCGCTGACGATCGAGTTCGGCCGCCCGGTCCGGATCGACGAAATCGTGCTCTATCTGCGCGCCGATTTCCCACATGATGCCTGGTGGGAAAAGGCGAGCGTCACGCTGTCCTCCGGCGAGACGCACACATTTGCGCTTACCAAAACCGGCACGGCGCAGGCTTTTGCTATCCCGGAACAGACGGTGGAATGGGTGCGGCTGCACAGCCTCATCAAGGCGGAGGATCCGTCACCCTATCCGGCATTGACGCAGATCGAGGTTTTTGGCCGCGATTGAATTGAGCCGGCGGCAGCGGCAATAGCCCGCTGCCGAAATCAGTTCGAACCGGTGCGCGAATTCCGCAACAGATCCCGATAACGGATCTGGCTGCCGCGCAGGTGGTCGCGCATGGCGTTGCGGGCGGCTTCCTCGTCGCGGTCGGAAACCGCCATCACGATCGCCTCATGTTCTTGGTGGATCAGCCGGCGGTAGGCGGTCTGTTCAGCCGGTTCCGGGTCGGGCACCGGACGCGATTGCGGAATGACGGCACCGCCGTGAAATTCGAGATGCTGGCGGAACAGCGGATTGTTGGTGGCGTCGGCAATGGCAAAATGAAGGGCGAGATCGGCCTCGCGGATCGACAGATTGTTTTCGATACAGCGTAAAACCTGCCGGTGGCATTCGAAGATCGCCTCTTCCTGTGCCGGCGAACGACGTGCCGCGGCAAGGCCAGCCGCCTCGATTTCCAGAGGTGCGCGCACTTCCAGCACTTCCAGATCGGAAGACACCCGCGCCTTGTCGATCCGGCGGCTGCTGGCCAGCAGGGATGCGGGGGCAAGCACAAAAATGCCGGCACCCTGGCGCACTTCCACCAGTCCATCGGATTTCATCGCCGCCACCGCCTCACGGATCACCGTGCGGCTCACCTTGTGGGCTTCCGTCAGCTCCGCTTCGCTTGGCAGCTTGTCGCCGGGCGCATATTGGCCGCTGGAAATCGCCTGTCGCAGGCTTTCACCCACCTGAAACACCAGAGACCCGGAATTTTTGCTGGGATTCTTGGTTTGAACGGCCACACCACATTCCTCGTCGAGGATCGGCGCGTCAGAAATTTCCGCATCGATCCGTTTCATATCTTCACTTGTATGATAACTTGGCATCGACTTCAATATTCGCATAGATTGATGTTTGCCAATTTCGGCGGATAAGCTTTGGAAACGTTGTTTCGCCCTCTGATTTCGGCGTTGGCGATAGGCCGTCCCCCGAATTCATATGACGACATGGGAGTGGAGGAAGAGATGATGACGGATGCCGAGGCGGCAAGGCGGGACCGGCTGCAATTCATGACCTGGGAGCGCAAACCCGATGATACAGGCAGCGAAGTGCAACAGGCACTGAAAGCGGGCCTTGCGGCAAGTGCAGGGGCGGAGATTGCCGACACCGCCTATATCGCCGGCGATGCGCGCGTTTTTACGACCCGGCTTGTCGTCGGCGAACGTTCCTGGATTGCCGGCCATGCTCTGGTGCGCGGTGATGTCGAGCTTGGCATAAACTGCTCGGTCAATGCCTATGCCTGCCTGTCTGGAAAAATCCGCTGCGGTGATGGCGTGCGCATCGCCTCTCTGGTCTCCATTGTCGGTTTCAATCACGGTTTTGAAGACCCGGATACGCCGATCAACGACCAGCCGCATATCACGCTCGGCATCACCATCGGCGACGATGTCTGGATCGGCGCCAATGCCGTCATCCTCGATGGCGTGACGATCGGGCGAGGGGCGGTGATCGCGGCCGGTGCCGTCGTCACCAAAGATATTCCCGAACTCGGCATTGCCGCCGGCGTACCGGCCAAGGTCGTTCGCCGGCGTGGTGAAAGCGCCTCATCCACCAAATCCCGGCGGGCGCAGGTCGAGGCAGCCCTGAAGCAGATCGGCGATACGGCCAGTGCCGAATGGCGAGATGTGCTCGCGCATTATCGTACGCCAGACGGATTTCTATCTGCCGGTGCCGATGGTGTGCCCCGTGCCGCCATCCGTCACCAATGTGATGCGATAGAAATCGCCGCCGGTTTCGGCCATTCCCCGGAAGGCGAAGAGGCGCAGGATCTCATTAATACGCTGCAGGCGCTGCAGGATCCGGAAACCGGCTTTTTCCCCGATCCGCATGCCATGCCGGATCAAACCAAAAATATCCGCGAGGATTCCGCGTCTCTCTATCACGTGCTTGCGGTCGGTTATGCGCTGGAAATTCTGGGATCCCGCCCGCTTCGGCCGATCGCCGGCGTCGAGCTGGAACCGGCCGCTCTCTGCGACTGGCTGGAAAGCCTGCCGTGGTCGACACGCGCATGGTGGAGCGGCGACCGCGTCGATGCCATTGCCACGGCACTTTATTTCAATGCTCGGTATTTTGAGACGGGGAGGGCCAAGGAAGTCCTGTTCGGCTGGCTCGCCACCCATGTGGATCGTGCCACTGGTCTGTGGGGCAAGCCTACGGCAACGCAAGGCCTGTTGCAGCCGGTCAACGGCTTTTACCGCCTCACCCGCGGTGCTTACGCGCAATTCGGCGTGCCGGTGCCGCTGCCGGAAGCGGCCATCAATTCCGTCCTCACCAATTACCGCAATCACGGTGGTTTTGCCGGTGAAACCTACAATGCCTGCAATCTGCTCGACACCATCCATCCACTCTGGCTGTGCCTGAAACAGACCGATTTTTCACGCGGGCAGGCGGAGGCGATCGCCGAGACCGTCATTCTGCGCGCGGCCGATCGATGGCAGGCGGGCAAGGGATTTGCGTTTGCCGATGGCCAGCAACCCGGGCTTCAGGGCACGGAAATGTGGCTGTCGACCCTGCATTTGGCTGCCGATCTTCTCGGGCTTGCGGAAAGGTTTGCCTTCACTCCAAAGGGCGTGCATCGCACGCGTGCGGTGGCGATGGGGCTTTGATAGGTCGGTAGGTGTGTCTCAAAGGGCAATGGCGCCGTGCGCGAACCGGACATGGTGCGATTGAGCCACGATGTGCATGGATTGATCGCTGCTCGAGCAGGCTGCAAGCTTCCGGGACAACACGTCATTGGCAGGAATGTGCCATTGGCGTTAGTTTACTCTATTGTCTGTTCAGGGGGCGCAAGTTGGTTTCGTCAATTTCTATTTCTCCGCCAAATTCATTAGTTTTTGTCTCTGGCGGAGCTGGTGATTTCAATAGTTTCATTGATCAATATAAAGGCGAAGTTGTCTTCGCCACCCCAACGGTAATTGGCCTCGGCACTCTCTGTGAGATTGACGGCCCTACCCGTATCACGCTTGCAAAAGGCCACGTAGATGCCGGGGGATTGAGCAAGTCGTTTTCAGGAAGTCTTCAAGGATTAAATGGGAGGCTTGTTGTGGGGACTTGTGAAGGAGACGTCCTGCTGTCGGGTGACGCGGCTTCCGCGATCGTGACTATTGAGGTGTTTTCCAATGATCCATCCGAACCGAATGAAATCTTGATCGTTTATTCGTGACGCAGTTAGAGCAATGAACTGCCGATGACCGCTTCGGGTCGATCCGCCGCCCTGGCATGCTCGCGTCTTCTTACGTCCCCGCAAAACCAACCCCAAAAACGAAAACAGGCGGCCGAAGCCGCCTGTCGTCATCTCAGGTCGAAGCCAAATCAGCCCTGTGCGGGCGCCAGTAGTTCCTGGCAATAGCTCGGGCCCTTGGAGCCGGGGCGGTCGGCCACGATGCGGATGGAGCGGATGTTGTAATCCGACGAAACCGTCAGCGTTGCGGCGCAGCTCACGCTGGCGCTCTTGCCGTTTTCCATCTTGATGCGCTTGTAGCCGCCACGCCAGTTGTAGACGGTCGAGGAACCGCTTGCCACGTCGCTATATTGCGGACCGTAGGCGGCGAAAAACTTGCCGGCCGACTGGCCGACCCAGCGTGCCGAAATCGGATCCAACTGAAGCGGAGAAGCGGTGGTGCAAGCGGAAAGCGCGACTGCGACGGCAGCCAGCGCGGCAAGACGGGTGTTCATGGTTCTGGTGGCCCTTGTTTGACATAGGGCAGCCGTCCCGCCGCCCTGCAATGCTATATTTCGCAAGCGGCCTAGCAGATTTTCGTGATGTTTCGCGAGAGGCTTTCCGGCATATGCGAAAAAACTTTAGCAATCGCACTTTTTTGTCACGCTTTTGTTGCGGAAAGTCTTGTCAGTTCTCCCGCATCGCTCGCGCCACCTGGTCGGTCAGCGGTTTTACCAGATAGGAAAGCGCCGAACGCTCGCCGGATTGCACAAAGGTTTCCACCGGCATGCCGGCCACCAGTGTCAGGTCGCCCAGCTTGACGCGCTCTTCCGGTGGAATGGTGATGCGTGCCGAATACCAGCTTTCGCCGGTCTGCTGGTTATGGTTGAGGTCCGCCGAGACCGTCTCGACGATGCCGTCGATCTCCGGCGTGGTACGCTGGTTGAAGGCGGAAAAGCGCAGGCCCGCCGTCTGGCCGCTGCGCACCTGATCGATATCGGCCGGCCGGATCTTTGTGTCGATCACCAGCTTGTCGTCGGTCGGTACGATCTGCATCACCGTTTCGCCCGGTGAAATCACGCCGCCGATCGTGTGTACCGCCAGTTCATGCACGATGCCGGCCTGCGGTGCAGTGATGTCGATGCGCCGCAGCTGGTCTTCCGCGGCAATGCGCTGTTCGGCAAGCTCCGCCAGCTTGTTGTCCATGTCGCGCATTTCGGTCAGCACTTCGGCGCGGCGGTCCTGGTCCAGCTGCAGGATCTGCAATTCGGTCTCTGAAATACGGGTTGCCGCACGGGCGATCTCGGCAATCAGCTGCCCGCGCTCGCCATCCAGCTGCGCCTTGGTGCGCTGCAGTTCGGAAAGCCGGGTAAATTGCACCAGCCCCTGTTCGCTGAGGTTGGAAATACGCCGTAGTTCCTCGGCAACCCAGGAAAGTTCTTCGTTCTTGGCGTCACGCCGCACTTCCAGCCCGGTGCGTTCCTGCTCGATCTGGCCGATCTGCTGGCGAAGCCGTCCCTTCTGGCCTTCCATGGTTTCCCGTCGCGCCTTGTACAATGCGGTTTCGGCGGAAATATATTCGGCAACCGCCGGATCGGATTGGCGATCGCTGAGTTCCTCCGGTACCTTCAGCTGCGTCTGCTCGTCTCGCTCGGCAATCAGCCGCATGCGGCGTGCCGCGAACTGGTCCATCTGCTTGGTCACCACCGAAAGATTGGCGCGGGTAATCGTGTCGTCCAGCCGGATCAGCAACTCGCCGGCTTTGACACGGCTGCCGTCGGTCACGCGAATCTGGCCGATAATGCCGCCTTCGCGATGCTGGATGCGTTTGGCCGATCCTTCCACCACGATCGTGCCCGAACCGATGACGGCGCTCGAAAGACTGGCCGTCGCCGCCCAGCCGCCGGCGCCGACCACCAACGCACCGGTGGTCACGGCGGAGGCAAGAAGATATTTTCGAATGGCCTGTGCCGCCGGCGTTTTGGGGCCTTCCTCCAGCTTGAAGCGTTCTAGGACCTGCAGCCGCTCACGGAATTTGGCACTGAGTTGCTTGAAATCGATGGATTTGAGATCGAGTTTCATATCGCGATCCTCTTGCCGGATTTTGGCGCTTCCGGTTCTCCGGTCGTTTCCGCATCGGGCAAGGCCGGTGCTTCTGTCGGTGCCGATGCGGGTGTAGATGTCGGGCGCGTCGTCTTGCGCAGCACCTCGTCGCGCGGGCCAAAAGCCACCATCGCCCCGCCGTTCATCACCAGGACATGGTCCAGTGCCTGCAGGGCGTTCGGGCGGTGCGCCACCACGATGATGATCGAACCGGCAGCGCGGATGGCGGTGATCGCCCTTGTCAGCGCCACTTCGCCCTCGGAATCGAGATTGGCATTGGGCTCGTCCAGCACGACCAGAAAGGGTTTGCCGTAGAGCGCGCGAGCAAGGCCGATGCGCTGGCGCTGGCCGCTGGAAAGAATGGCGCCGTGATTGCCGATCGCGGTGTCGTAACCGTTCGGCATGGAGAGGATCAGGTCATGCACGCCGGCCAGTTTTGCCGCTTCGATGATCATGCCTGGATTGGCATCGGGCGAAAAACGGCTGATGTTTTCGGCGATACTGCCGTCGAACAGGTCGACGCCCTGCGGCAGGTAACCGATGGAGGGGCCGAGGGCTTCCGGGTCCCACTGGTTCAGTGCCGCGCCATCGAGGCGAATGCTGCCGCGCGCCGCCGGCCATATGCCGACCAGCGCGCGAGAAAGCGTCGATTTTCCCGATCCGCTGGGGCCGATAATGCCAAGACCCTGTCCGGCAAACAGGCTGAGCGAGACGTCGTGGATGATCGGCTTGTTGCTGCCCGGCGGCATGACGGCAAGGCCGGCCACCGAAAGCGAACGTTTCGGTGCCGGCAGCGGCATCGGGCTGCGTGCCTCGCCAAAACGCTCCAGCACGTCTTCCAGTCGGCGGCGCGACTGGCGGGCATTGATGAAACTGCGCCACTGGCCGATCACCATCTCGATCGGCGACAGCGCCTTGGACGTGAGAATGGACGAGGCGATGATGGCGCCGGGGGAGGCAAGCTGCTGGATCACCAGCCAGGCGCCCAGCGCGAGGATCGCCGATTGCAGCGCCATGCGAAAGATTTTCGAAACGGCGGAAAAGCTTGCGGTCAGGTCGCTGGTCGTCGTTTGACCTTCCACATATCGGCGGTTCACCTCGTCGAAGCGGTTGGCATAGGCGGTGCGCATGCCCATCGCATGCAACGGTTCGGCATTGCGTTTGCCAGCTTCCACCAGTTCCCAGCGGGCCGAAACCAGTTGCGACAGTTTGCGCGTCGGGTCGCGCAGCAGGAATTCGCTGCAAAAGGTCAGCGCCATCAGGAAGGCAGCACCGGCAATGGCGGCGTAACCGAAATACGGGTGGAAGATATAAAGAATGAGGATGTAGAGCGGCATCCAAGGCAGGTCGCAAATGGCAATTGGGCCGGAACCGCTCATGAAGGTGCGGATCTGGTCGAGGTCGCGCAACGGCTGCGAAACGGCGTCGCCCTTGGCCATGTTGAGCGGCAGCGTCAGCACGCTGTTGAACGTCGGATCGCTCAGTTCCTCGTCGATCCGCCTGCCGATCTGCAAGAGGATTTTCGAGCGCATCATCTCCAGCACGGCGAGAAAGGCATAAATGCCGAGCGCCAGCAGCGTCAGGGCGACAAGCGTCGGCACGCTGCGGCTGGTCAGCACCCGGTCATAGACCTGCATCATGAACAGCGGCCCGGTCAGCATCAGGATATTGGTTACGGCGCTCAGGGCCGCGATCCCGTAGAAAGCCTTTCGGGTCTGCGCAAGCGCGGACGCCACGCGTGTGCTCCGACTTGCCGATGAAGCCATCTCACTCACCTCACTATCAATGTCCGGGATCGATACACGCCTGCAACACCGGCCTCATGCTTGCCGGCCGCTCATATTAAATGAGATGCATCTAATGAATGTGAATTCGGCCAAAGCATGTTCGCATCCGCGGAATATTTGCAATGCCCGCAGCATCATTGCCACGGAAAACGGGAATATGCCGGCGTTTTTAAGAGGTCTTCGGTTGCTGCACCGCCGCATGCCAATGAAACAATTTTGAACGGACGATGTCAAAAACGCCAGCCGGGAGATTAGAATTATGTTAAATATGTGTCTGCTGTGCGGATGAATGCGTCTCGAAACGAGGCGTTTTTCTGGAGGAACCGCATTTGCGGCATTTGAAAGGCAACTTTCAGGCAATGAAATCGTTAAGGAAATAGGCCGGTCGGGAGCCGGCGTTAAAAAACAGGGAGGAAATCACCATGCAAGGACACGTATCAGGTTATCTTCTGTCGCTGCAAATCTCCCTTTATCTGTGGGCCGTCATCATCGTCGGCGGATATTCGCTTCTGTCCTGACGACTGAAGCACAGCGCCTAAAGCGACGGATATTTTCCGCGAATTTCGGTCATGTAATAATTGCCGGGAGAGGCTGCGACGGTCAGCCCGACGACCTGACCCTTCGATACGCCCGAATAGGCTCTTCGCTCGCCGTTATAGAGGAATATGGTGAGGTTCTTTTCGTCCTCATCGTAGTCGATCGCTTCAATCAGCTTGGATTGAATGCTGATAATCGCCATGGCTCACCTCATTTTTCGGGGCAATGCGCCACTGTGAAATCCTGCAGCGTCCTGTTGCGCCATATAGGGCACTCAGCTTCGTAAACAGGGGGCCGCCGCAGTTTATGATCCTGCTTGTCCATTGTGATCGAAATGCGTCAAATGACAAAAAATCTGTCACTTGTTCGGATCATGGATTACACTCTCGCCCAACGAATTGCATAAAGCCACCTGCATGACCGAAAAATGAAGCCAGTCTCCGGTTCGGAGCAAGCGTGGTTGCTGAAAGATCAGGGGTACCTTCGGCACATCGCGTTTCGGACAGTTCCTTCGGGGTGCCGTCTGTGGCGTGAGGAATAGGGGGCAAACATGCGCCAGAAGCGGATCAGGGGCGAGCGAACGACTCTGCTCGATGTCGCAAACAAGGCGGGCGTCAGCGCGATTACCGTGTCACGGGCATTGCGGGAGCCGGATCGTGTCTCCGAGGAATTGCGGGAACGTATTCTCAAGGTCGTTGCCGAAACCGGCTATGTGCCGGATTTTGCCGCGCGCGCATTGGCCAGTCGCCATAATGGCATCGTCTGCGCGCTCATCCCGGAAGTCAGCAGCCTCGCCGTCATGAACATCATCCACGGCATCGAGGCGCGCCTGCAGGATACTGACCTGCGCATCCAATATGCCAATGCCTGGCGTGATCCGGAAAAGGAAAAACGCCAGCTGGAACTGTTTCTGTCGCAGCATCCGGCCGGCATTCTCATGGCCGGCGGCCAGAACCAGCAGGTCATCGTCGATCTCATTCTCGGCGCCAGATGTCCCGTCGTGCATATGATCGACATCAACCTGACGGCGCTCGGCACCGTGGTCGGCTCCGACCACTGCACCGCTGCGAAAGTTGCCGTCCGCCATCTGCTGGATTGCGGTTATCGCCGTATCGCCATTCTCGGTGCGGGCGTCGACCTGCGTGTACAGCGGCGTCTGGAAGGGTATCGCGTCACCCTGGAGGAAGAAGGGCTGTATGATCCGCAACTGGTGATGATGTTGCCGGAATCGACATCGGTACCCCTTGGATGCCGCATGCTGCGCGAAACCGTGGAACGTCATCCCGCTGTCGATGCCGTGTTCTGTCTCAACGACGATCTGGCGCTCGGCGCCTATTTCGAATGCAGGCGTCGCGGCATTCGTGTGCCGGAGGATTTTGGCATCTGCGGTTACAACGACGTCAATTTTGCCGCCGTTGCCGAGCCACCGCTGACGACGGTGCGCATTCCGCGCTACGACATGGGATATCGCGCCGCCGATCTGCTCATCCGTCAGATCAATGGCGAGAAGAATGCGACGCAATCCGTCGATCTCGGTTTCGAGTTGAAAGTGCGCGGCACGACAAGGCCTCCGACCTGATCAACAGGGGCCGCATTTTCCCGATTTTCTCGGCGACATGCGCAAAACAATGCCCGCAATGTCGTAACTGGACGATTTGGCCCGAAACCGACCTTGACCTCTGTCAACTCCACCTGCATCGGCAGGCTTTGGAATTGAGGGAGGTCCTCTTGAAAGCGCTTGCATCCTTTTCCGCCTTTGTCGGCAAGACCTTTGCCCTGTGGGTCATCGTCTTTGCCGTCCTGGGCTTCGTATTCCCTGATCTGTTCAAGCAGATCGGTCCCTATATCGTGACCCTGCTCGGCATCATCATGTTCGGCATGGGTCTGACCCTGTCGCTCGACGATTTTCGCGAAGTGGTGAAACGGCCTGTCGAGGTCAGCATCGGCGTTGTCGCGCAATTCCTCATCATGCCGGCGCTTGCTGTCCTGCTGACGCGTATCATTCCGATGTCGCCGGAAGTGGCTGCCGGTGTCATTCTCGTCGGCTGCTGCCCGGGCGGCACGTCCAGCAATGTCATGACCTATCTGAGCAAGGGTAATGTCGCCCTGTCCGTCGCCTGCACCAGCGTCACTACGCTCGCCGCACCGATCGTCACGCCTTTCCTGGTCTGGATGTTTGCCAGCCAGTATCTGCCGGTGGATGGCTGGGCCATGTTCATCAGCATCGTCAAGGTCGTGCTGGTGCCGCTGGCGCTTGGTTTTGCCGTCCAGAAGCTCATCCCCACCGTCGTCAAGGCGGCCATCCCGGTCCTGCCGCTGGTCAGCGTCATCGGTATCGTCCTGATCGTCTCGGCCGTCGTGGGTGCCAGCAAGGGCGCAATCGTCCAGTCCGGCCTGATGATCTTTGCCGTCGTCGTTCTGCACAACGGCCTTGGTTATCTGCTCGGTTTCTTCGCAGCCAAGGCGTTTGGCCTGTCGCTTGCCAAACGCAAGGCCATCGCCATCGAAGTCGGCATGCAGAACAGCGGCCTTGGTGCTGCCCTCGCGACCGCCTATTTCTCGCCGCTGGCGGCGGTGCCGAGCGCCATCTTCAGCGTCTGGCACAATATTTCCGGTGCGCTGCTGGCCAATTTTTTTGCCGACCGCGTTGATGCCACGGACAAGACTGCTGCACCGGCCGAGTGATCCCGTCCATCTCATCAATGCAAAGGGCCGCTTACGCGGCCCTTTGCATTTCGAACTCTTTTCAGCCTTCAAATATCACTGCCCGCATTTTTCCACACCGCAGCGGCATCGGCGGGTGTCAGCCTTTTGACCTCCACCTCGTCCCGGCGACCGGCGAGAAGCTCGCTTGCCATCAACTGTTCGGCAAGGTCGGCAGGCAGAGAAAGCAGCACGCGATCGCCTTCCCGCTTCAAGCCCGCAAGATTGGCGCGTTTGCCGGTGATCATGCCGCCGGCCACGGTGTTGAGCGTATCCGGATCGATCAGGATGAAGGCGCCCGTCGCGCGGTTCTGCTCATAGGCATCGAAGATGGCGGTTTCCTCGAAGGCCAGATGCACCTTGCCGATCGCGTTCATGGCAAGGGTCGAGGCATGCGCTCGCCATTGCCCGGATGAAAGGTCGAGCTGGGTCAGCGGCTCGACTGACACGCGCTGGCGGCGCGAGCCGCTCTTCAGCCAGTAGCGTTTGCCGGGTTCGATGCCGCTCTGCTGCAACGATACAAGCTGCGCGTCAAAAGCCTTGCCGGTCAGCGGCTGGGCGTCGATCGAGACGATCATGTCGCCACGCGCCACGTCAACCTGCCGGTCCAGAACCAGCGTCACCGCGTCGCCGGCAACCGCCGCGTTACGCACCAGATCGAAGGTCACGATCTGGCTGACATTGGCGACCGTGCCGGACGGCAGGATGGCAACGCTATCGCCGGGCTTGATGGCGCCGCCGGAAACCGTGCCCTGATAACCGCGAAAACTTTCGCCCGGGCGCACCACACGCTGCACCGGCAGGCGAAAACCGCCGGCCTGTGTGATCCGCACGATGGCAAGCTCAAGCGCCTCGATCAGTGTCGGGCCTTCATACCAGGGCATGGCATCGGATGCCGGAAGAACAACGTTTTCGCCCTTCAGCGCCGACATCGGAATGGCGGTGATCTGTCGCACGCCGAGAGACAGGGCGAATTCCTGGAATTCGGCACTGATGCGCTCGAACACGTCCCTGTCGTAATTGACGAGATCGAACTTGTTGACGGCCAGAACGAACTGGCGAATGCCCATCAGAGAGGCGATCGTGGCATGGCGGCGCGTCTGTTCCAGAAGCCCAGCGCGCGCATCGGCCAGAAGCACGGCAAGGTCAGCCGTCGAAGCGCCGGTTGCCATGTTGCGTGTATATTGTTCGTGGCCGGGCGTATCGGCAACGATGAAGGAGCGCTTGTCGGTGGAAAAATAGCGATAGGCGACATCGATGGTAATGCCCTGTTCGCGTTCCGCCTGCAATCCGTCGAGCAGCAGCGCAAAATCCGGCAGGCCAAGGTCGTTCTGCTGGCCGCTGTCGCGGGCAAGCGTTGCGGCATGGTCTTCCTTGACGGCCTTGGTGTCCCACAGAAGACGGCCGATCAGTGTCGATTTGCCATCGTCTACGGAACCACAGGTGATCAGCCGCAACGGCCGCGCGTCACGGGTGACGCGCGCAGCCGATTCCGCAAAGGGCAGAATGGTGGCGGAAGAGGAATGGTGTGAGGATATGGCCGATGCGCTCATCTCAGAAATATCCTTCCCGTTTCTTCTTTTCCATGGAGCCGGACTGGTCGCGGTCGATGGCGCGGCCCTGCCGTTCGGAGACGGTGGCGATTTCCAGCTCGGCGATGATTTCCTCGAGATTGGAGGCGGTCGAGCGGATGGCGCCGGTCAGCGGAAAGCAGCCGAGCGTGCGAAAGCGGATCATGCCGCGCTTCACTTCTTCGCCGTCTTTAAGTTCCAGCCGCGGATCTTCGGCCAGAACCATCATCCCGTCGCGCTCCACATAAGGGCGCTCGGCGGCGTAATAGAGCGGTACCAGCGGAATATCCTCCGCCTGGATGTAGCGCCAGATATCCACCTCGGTCCAGTTGGACAGCGGGAAAGCGCGCACGCTTTCACCCTTGCGGATCATGCCGTTATAGACGTTCCACAATTCCGGGCGCTGGTTGCGCGGATCCCATTTGTGGTCGGGCGAGCGGAAGGAATAAATACGTTCCTTGGCGCGGCTCGCTTCCTCGTCACGCCGTGCACCGCCAAAGGCGGCGTCATAACCGCCGGCATCCAGCGCCTGTTTCAGCGCTTCCGTCTTCATCACGTCGGTATAAAAGGCCGAGCCGTGTGTAAAAGGCGTGATGTTTTCGGCAGCGCCGCGCTTGTTGGTGTGCACAACCAGGTCGAGATCGTATTCCTCGGCCACACGGTTGCGGAACTCGATCATCTCCCTGAATTTCCAGGTCGTGTCGACATGGAGAAGCGGGAAGGGCACCCGGCCGGGGAAAAAGGCCTTGCGCGCCAGATGCAGCAGCACAGAGGAATCCTTGCCGATGGAATAGAGCATCACCGGATTGTCGAACTCGGCAGCCACCTCCCGGAAGATATGGATCGCTTCGTTTTCGAGCGCTTTCAGATGCGGGTCGAGCGGTGGTCTGGAAACGGGTGGATTCTTGATTTCCGTTTCCTGGACGGAAAGAGGCATTTCGATCTCCGGATAATCAGTCTGTTACAAAACACAAGAGCCTGTCGGATAGTGACATCACGCTCGATGGTTGACTATTGCCGTTGCGTTCTGGGCGTTTTCCGACGCCGGTTGTTCGGCAACATGCAAACCGCATTCGCGCTTTTCATCATTCTCCCACCACCAGCGCCCGGCACGTTCGCTCTCGCCGGGTTTGATGGCGCGGGTACAGGGCTCGCAGCCGATGGACGGATATCCGCGCGCGTGGAGAGGATTGACCGGAATTGCGTTTCTGGCAACATGCAATTTTATGGTGTCGATATCCCAGTCAGCCAAAGGATTGACCTTGAGCATGCTGCGCTCGGCATCGAACTCGACAAAAGGCGTCGTTGCCCGGTTGCCGGACTGGCCGCGGCGAAGCCCAGTGATCCACACTTCGGCACCGCCAAGCGCCTTTGCCAGCGGGATCAGCTTGCGCACATGACAGCAGGCATGGCGGGCTTCGATGCTTTCGTAAAAGCCGTTGAGGCCATGCTTGGCCGCATAGGCATCGATATCGTCCTGTTCGGGGTGAAACCGGCGAATGGAGAGTTGATACCGCTCTTCCGTCTCGGCGATCAGGTCCACCGTTTCCTTGAACAGGCGCCCGGTTTGCAGCGTCGATACCTCGATCGGCAGGCGATGCGTACCGATTGCTGCGGTGATCACCTGATCCTCGATGCCGAGAGAGGTGGTGAGCACGGCATGACCCAACGTCGCCGCAAGCGACAGGCGGCCGGCAAGATCAAGCTGTGCGAATTGGGTATCGAGAGAGGCAATCTCCGCGGAGGCGGCATGAACTGTCATAACTTCATTCCGTTTTCTGTAGGGTAATTATCCCCGTGACCACGGGGTAAAGCCAGAAAAACGGGTTTCAACGCAGCCCTACGGGGAGCAAATATCACTCCAAACGCATAAACACGGAGAAAACCGCCGCTGAGAGCCGCATTTTCGGGAATATTGCCGTTCTATCGGCCCAGTGGCAGGCGTGTCGCATGTAGGCCTGAAATGTATCTTCGGTGCGACGTTGAGCGGCTTGGATAGGGATCAATCAACAAGCGTCTTCACGAAACACATCTCCACGTTAATCAACGACAACAATATTTACCCGCTGCGATGCGGCATTCGTTTGTAATCATTTATCATTTGGGTTAGGCAGAAGGTGTCGCACGTCAAACGTGTTTGCGTCGCGCCGGAGTTTTTGAGATCCCCTCCGCGAATTCTCGAAACTGAGATCTTCCGCGTTCAGTCATACCTGGCTCGAGCGTGCGGATATGATGGTCGCGTTATGATATCGCAGAAAGCGAAATATGCGCTGAGGGCACTGGCCGCACTCGCGCAGGCTCATCCTGAAGAGCCGATGATGATCTCGGAGATTGCCCAGCAGCAGAGCATCCCGAAGAAGTTTCTCGAGCAGATTCTGCTCGACCTCAAACGCTCGGGCATTGTCGAAAGCCGGCGCGGCAAACAGGGGGGATATCTTCTCCTGAAATCCGCCGACGAGATCAGTTTTGGCGAGGTCCTGCGCCTTGTCGACGGGCCGATCGCGCCGCTTCCCTGCCTGTCGCAGACAGCCTACCGCAAATGCGAGGATTGCGACGGCGAACATCTGTGCGAAATCCGCCATGTCTTTGCGCGCGTGGCGGATGCAACGCGCGATGTGTTGTTCAATACGACGATTGCCGATGCGGTCGAAGGGGCCGGATCGACCAAGGCACCGGTTCGGGAATTGCTGACGGCGTGAACTTGCGTCGCGTCATGGCTTGTTCGAGTGCCTGGCATAAACTTTCGGATCGAAATCGACCCTTTGCATATTTCCGTCGGGGGTTTTGAGAACGAGTTCCACACTTCCGCCCATCGAGTGCATGTAGCGTACGATCGATGATACCAGCACATCGTCTGCGTGTTCGATTTTCGAAACGGTATTTTGGGTCATCGCGGCCCTTCTGGCCACATCCTGTTGCGTTAAACCTGTCGCTTTTCGCAGTTCCGCAAGTGCATTTCCCATGCGGCGCGCTTCGCGTTTAGCATCGAGTTCCGCCCTTACATCGTCCGGCAGTTCTGCGCGCAGGTCATTCCAATCCGTACCGGTCATCCTATTCCTAGCCATGAATCAAACCTCGCAT
Organism: Neorhizobium huautlense; assembly: GCF_030811685.1. Taxonomy (GTDB): domain Bacteria; phylum Pseudomonadota; class Alphaproteobacteria; order Rhizobiales; family Rhizobiaceae; genus Neorhizobium; species Neorhizobium huautlense_A. The sequence continues at coordinate 440,458 of NZ_JAUSRF010000001.1, forward strand.
CGGCTTTGGTGATCAGCTTTTTGTAAAAGAACATCTCATTCATGCCCTGCTTGTCGCCGCCACATAAAATGATCGCGGATTGATCGGGATCGAAGGCAAAGGCGAAACGCCAAATCTGCCGGCCAAAACGAATGCGGATCTCCTTCATGTTCGCATGCCTGGACCCATTGAGCGTGTCCACCTCCGGCCGACCGAGGAAAGGTCCGGCCTCTTGGAGATGATCGAGAACCGCGCCGGTAATCCCTTTCAATTCCTTGGGTAGAGATTTCCACTCAGGAACAAATTCATCATGGAAGATAACCCGATAAGACACGTCACCTCCTTGTATATCTTTAAAGATATTAAATCAATGGCTTTTGATGTCTTTTTGGTTGTGGTTATTGTGCTTCACACCTGATTGCGTAAGGCGAAGATTTGCGCGAAACAATCACGAAATTCGACGGGAAAAGGTGTTTTTCGCCGAACTCCCATTCCGCCTCGAAGCATTTTCCCAACATGGTCATTCTGTCTATCAGCATCGGCAAGGCCCATTCTTTGCCGTTCCGCCCCGCTCAAGGGAAACAGTTTTGCCTTCTTTTCGCCGTCAATTGACTAACACGACCTGCCCGATAGAGTTTAGGCACGAGACCACAGGAGGGACCTCATGCTGAACTTTACCGACGGAATTTCGAAGCGGCTGATGATGCTGGCACTCGGTGCAGCGCTTGCCGCTGGCAGCGTGGCACCCGCTTTCGCACAGACGCAGCTCCTCAACGTGTCCTACGATCCGACGCGCGAGCTCTACAAGGATTTCAATGCCGCCTTCCTGAAACACTGGAAAGCCGAGGGCGGTGACGATGTCACCATCCGGCAGTCGCATGGCGGCTCCGGCGCGCAGGCGCGCTCCGTCATCGATGGTCTCGATGCCGATGTCGTGACGCTCGCATTGGAAAGCGATATCAACGCCATCCAGAAGACCGGCAAGATCAAGGAAGACTGGCGCACTCGCCTGCCCAACAACGCTTCACCCTATACCTCCACGATCGTTTTCCTTGTTCGCAAGGGCAATCCGAAAGGCATCAAGAACTGGGGCGACCTCGTGAAGGGCGACGTGCAGATCGTCACCCCGAACCCGAAAACATCGGGCGGCGCCCGCTGGAACTATCTCGCTGCCTGGGCATGGGCCAATGAGGAATTCAAGGGCGATCAGGACAAGATCAAGGCCTATATCTCCGATCTCTACAAGCGCGCTCCCGTTCTCGATACCGGCGCCCGCGGCTCGACCGTGACCTTCGCACAGCGCCAGATCGGCGACGTTCTTCTCGCCTGGGAAAACGAGGCCTATCTCGCCGGTGAGGAATTCGGCAAGGATGCGTTCGACATCGTCGTGCCGCCGATTTCCATTCTGGCCGAACCGCCGGTGTCCGTCGTCGACAGCGTTGTCGATGCCAAGGGCACCCGCAAGGTGGCGGAAGCCTATCTGAACTATCTCTATTCGGATGAAGGCCAGAACATCGCGGCCAAGCATTTCTATCGCCCGTCCAAGCGCGATGTGGTGAAGCCGGAACTTCTGAAGCAGCTTCCGGATATCAAGCTTGTCACCATTGATGACCCGCTGTTCGGCGGCTGGAAAAAGGCGCAGCCCGAGCATTTTGGCGATGGCGGCATCTTCGACCAGATCTACAAGCCCGGCGCCCGTTGATGATCGGTTGCGCCACCAAGTGACACTGACGGCACGGTGCGGTAGTTTTGACCTGCACCGTTGCCATGTTGGGCCTGTATCTCGAACTCGGAACCAAGCATGACCGCATCCGCCACCGCCTCAAAGGCGGGCTGGAGAGTAAAGCAGCCGAGCATCATCCCGGGTTTCGGGCTGACACTCGGCTTTTCGCTCACCTACCTGTCGCTGATCATTCTCATTCCCATAACCGGCCTGCTCTGGCGCACGGCCGAACTCGGCTGGTCCGGCTTTTTCGCCATCCTAACCGATGAACGCACCATCCGGGCGCTAACCGTTTCCTTCGGCACGGCCTTTGCCGCAGCCCTCATCAACGTCATCTTCGGTACCATTCTCGCCTGGGTGCTGACCCGTTACCGGTTTCCCGGCCGCCGGCTGATCGATGCCATGGTGGACCTGCCATTTGCGCTGCCCACGGCCGTTGCCGGCATCGCCTTTGCTTCGCTTTATGCGCCGAATGGCTGGATCGGTTCGCTGTTCATGCCCTTCCGCATCGCGTTCACACCTTACGGCATCGTCATTGCCCTGATCTTCATCGGCCTGCCCTTCGTGGTGCGCACGGTGCAACCGATCATGGAGGAAATCGACGGTGAGGTGGAGGAAGCCGCCGCCACACTTGGCGCCAACCGTTTCCAGACCATCTTCCAGGTGCTGCTGCCGAGCCTCACGCCCGCCGTCCTCACCGGTTTTGCGCTCGCTTTCGCGCGTGGCGTCGGGGAATATGGCTCGGTCATCTTCATCGCCGGCAATATCCCCTATGTCTCGGAAATCGCGCCGCTGCTGATCGTCATCCGGCTGGAAGAATTCAACTATGCCGGCGCCACCGCGATCGCCACGATCATGCTATTGATCTCGTTCGCCATGCTGCTGGTGATCAATCTCATCCAGGCCTGGAGCCGCAGGAGGTATGGCAATGTCTGATAACCGCCGCACCTTCCGCAACCCTGCCGACGAAGGTTTTGCCACCAAGCTCGTGCTCGTAGGCCTGTCGCTCGTTTTCCTCGCCTTCTTCCTTTTCCTGCCACTCGTGTCCGTCTTCGTCGAAGCCTTTCGCGAAGGTTGGGTCACCTATGAGGAAGCGCTGACCGAACCCGATGCCTGGGCCGCCATCCAGCTGACGCTCACGGTCGCCGCCATCGCCGTGCCGCTCAATCTCGTTTTCGGCCTTGCCGCTGCATGGGCCATCGCCAAGTTCGAGTTCAAGGGCAAGGCGTTTCTCATCACCCTGATCGATCTGCCGTTTTCCATCTCGCCGGTCATTTCGGGTCTGGTCTATGTGCTTCTGTTCGGTTCGGGCAGCCTGCTCGGCCCATTCCTCAAAAGTTACGGCATCGAGATCCTGTTCGCTGTGCCCGGCATCGTGCTTGCCACAGTCTTCGTCACCTTCCCCTTTGTCGCCCGCGAACTCATTCCGCTCATGCAGGATCAGGGCACGGGGGATGAGGAAGCGGCTCTCTCTTTGGGCGCCTCCGGCTGGCAGACTTTCTGGTACGTGACGCTGCCGAACGTGAAATGGGGCCTGCTTTACGGCGTGCTGCTCTGTAACGCCCGCGCCATGGGCGAGTTCGGCGCCGTCTCGGTCGTCTCCGGCCGTATTCGCGGCCTCACCAACACCATGCCGCTGCATGTCGAGATCCTTTATAACGAGTACAACATGGTCGCGGCCTTCGCGGTGGCCTCGCTGCTCGCCCTTCTGGCGCTCGTCACGCTTGCTCTCAAAACCCTTCTCGAACTTCGGTTCGGTGCCGGCGCCGCCGGCGGCAGACACTAAAAGGCCGTTCGCATGGAAGTTCGCATCAACAATATCCGCAAGGAATTCGACCGTTTCGCAGCCCTTCACGATGTTTCGCTGGACATCGCGTCGGGTGAACTGATCGCCCTGCTTGGTCCCTCCGGTTCAGGCAAGACCACGCTTCTGCGCCTGATCGCCGGGTTGGATTTCCCGACCGATGGCAAAATCTTCTTCGGAGAGGAAGACGCTTCGCACCATTCCGTGCAGGAGCGTCACGTCGGTTTCGTGTTCCAGCATTATGCTCTGTTCCGCCACATGACGGTGGCGCAGAATATCGGGTTTGGCTTGAAGGTGCGCCCATCCGCCACCCGTCCACCCAAGGCCGAGATCAAGAAGCGTGTTTCCGATCTGCTCGACATGGTGCAACTGTCAGGGCTCGAAAACCGCTATCCGAACCAGCTTTCCGGCGGTCAGCGCCAGCGCGTGGCGCTTGCCCGCGCCATGGCCATCGAACCGCGCATCCTGCTGCTCGACGAACCTTTTGGCGCACTCGATGCCAAGGTGAGGAAAGAACTGCGTCGCTGGCTGCGCGAGTTTCATGATCGCACCGGCCATACCACGGTTTTCGTTACCCACGATCAGGAAGAGGCGCTGGAACTGGCAGACCGTGTCGTCGTCATGAGCCAGGGAAAGATCGAACAGGTCGGTTCCGCCGATGATGTCTATGACCGCCCGCAATCGCCCTTCGTGTTTTCCTTCATCGGTGAATCCTCGCATCTGCCGGTCGAGGTGAAGGATGGCGCTGTGTTGTTCCAGGGCGAACCGATCGGCCTTTCTGAAGGTGAAAATACCACCGGCGACCTGTTCTTCCGCCCGGAAGACGTGGTGTTGACCGACGAGCAACATGCGCTATCGGGCAAGGTAACCGCCTGTCGCCGTCTCGCCGGCACGCGCATTGCCGAGATCGATATCGCGAATAACGGCCACGCGCCCTTCCACGTGGAGGTCGAAGTGCCACTGCATGCGCCCATTGAACTGGGGGCCGAAACGCGCTTTCGGCCCACCCGCTGGAAAATCTTTTCAAAATAGACATGGCTTGGAGGGCAGGTGAAAATTCTGCCCTTTTCAGCGCTTCCCGCCGAACGCGTAAGTTTCGCTAAATGATCATTTGCTAAATAAGGCCTGTTCATCGTTCTGGCAGGTCTCTCATGGCTCAAAGTGCCCACACACCCGCCGCTGCCTCCGCGCTGCGCGACACGCATGCCACACAATCCGTAGAACGGCCAAGGGGCCGACAGGATCGCAGCCTGATGTTTTTCTTCGCGCTGGTAACGGTGACGACCTTTCTGGCCACCATGCTGCTGGTGGAGGACAACCTGTTCGTGCTTGGCTGGAAAAGCCTGTTGTCCCTGCTGCCCAACGGCAACACCGATGTGCATTTCGCAACGCCTGTTTTTGTCGCCGTCTGAAACTCCGTGGCCTGAAACGCGCTATCAGCGGCGTCAGTTGAACAACTGCAGCAGGCCCTGGCTGTTCGAGTTGGCGATGGAAAGCGATTGCACGGCCAGTTGCTGTTGTGTCTGCAATGCCTTCAGCCGGGTCGATTCCCAGTCCATGTCGGCATCCACCAGCTTGCCGATACCGGCATCGAACGTGTCCATCAGTTCCATGGCGAAATCGTTCTGCATGTCGATGCGCGATTTGAGCGAACCGAGGTCGGCCGCGGATTCGATCGCAAGCGTCAGCATGTGCTCTACGCCCCTGATGTATTCGTCGGTGCTGTAGGTATTCGTGGTGAGGTCGATCTCGTCGAGGTCGTAGCGCAGCGACCATCCTTCGCTGGAAACGATATCGGTCATCTCGAACACGGCGGCCTTGCCACCGTAACCGGGATAAAAATCCTGATTGGGGGTAAAGGTCAACTCCGAGCCCGAAACGCGGATTTCCAGGCCTTGATCGGTCATGCCGGTATCATCGATGGCCGCACGAATGACCTCAGCCAGTTCGTCCGCGCTGTTGACCTGCCCGGTGGTGATGCCAAGCGTGGAATTGACCCTCGCTTCAGTCACCGTCACTGAAACGGGATCATCGGCATTCATACGAAACGTGAAGGAAAGATCGATGCCGCCCGCCAGTGTGAAAGGGCCATTAAACGACGTCGTCGCGCTCTCATAGAGATTGTCGTAATTGCTGTAAGGGGTATCGGCGAGGCCCATCGTGTTGGTGCCCGCCAGATTGGTGGTCACGTTTTCCAGGTAGATGCTGGAGCCGACAAGACCCGAGGTCTCGCGCGTCGCGATCGTAAACGATCCGGGAAAATGCGAGAGATAGGGTAGCGACGGATTGTAGGGATCGGTTGAATAAACGTCCACCGGCGCGCCGGCATTGGCAAATACGTGTTCGAGAACCCGCTCCCATTGGTCCGGCGTGGAAATGGTGTTGCTGCCGATCGCAGCATTTACGGCCGCCTGGTCGATGGCGATATCGTGAACCTGTCCGGTTGCTTCCTCCGGGCTGCGATCGACAACCAGCCTGAACGAGATGTTGCTGCCCGCACCAAATGTTGCCGGCCCCGCCAGCGTATGGGTCTGGCTGCCGCGCGGACGAAAATTGTCGTGCACTGTCGGCGGCAGTTCGTTGAACACCGGTGGCGGGTCTTTCTGCAAAAGGCCGCCGCCATCGCTGTTGAACATGCTGGATGCCTTCAGATCCAGTTCGATCGTATCCAGCGATACCGAACCGGTGCGTGAACGACTGAAGGAAGAGATCAGGTTATCCGTCAAGGCAGGTGCCTCAGCCAGGTGCATCGGTACGCCGCTCACAAGCCAGTTCTGCCCGTTGAAGCTTGCTGCATCGGCAATGCTTCTGGCCTGTCCGGCAAGCTGGGTGATCTCCTTCTGTACCTTGGCCTTGTCGACGCCCGGCTCTGAAGCGGCCACAAGCTTGGCCTTCACGTCGGATATTATATCGACGATAGCACTCGTTGCCGTATAGGCGGTATCGGCCATGGCTGCACTGAGGCCAAGGGCATCCGAAACGGCAGATATGGTCTTGCTGTCGGAACGCATGGTGGTGGAGATCGACCAGTAGGCGGCATTGTCGGATGCCTGCGTTATACGCAGCCCGCTGGAAACATGGTTCTGTGTCTGATCGAGCTCGCCACCGACAGACCGCAAGGTCTGGAGAGCTGCAATAGCGGCCGTGTTCGTCACGATACTCGTCATCAGAAATCCACCGAGAATAACAATTCGACGCCCCGTTTTGGCAAATCGAACCGATCACAGATGGTATGCAGACGGTTAAAATTTTACGTAAATTTACATGTAAAAAATATAGTTTAGAGTCTTAATGCGATATCTTGTCGCTAAATATTGTCGATGCAAGTCTATCCATGTGGGCGCACCTGTGGGGTTGCGCTTTGCGCAAGAAGTTTAATCGTGCGGTGCATTTGTCTGTCTTGCGAAAGCAATTCAGCCGCGATAGGCGACCAGAACCGCGCCGACAGCAATGAAGCAAACACCAAGCCAGTTGGGCAGCGACAGTTTTTCACCGAGAAATGTGACGCCGAATATGGCGACCAGAACCACGCTCATCTTGTCGATCGGCGCGACGCGAGCCGCATCGCCCAGCTTCAGCGCGCGAAAATAGCAGAGCCATGAAGCGCCGGTGGCAAGGCCGGAAAGCACGAGAAACACCCATGTTCTGGTGGATATCGTATTGACCGGCTGCCACCCGCCGATGATCGACAGGATTGCCGCCAGCACGACGAGAATGACGATGGTGCGGATAAAGGTGGCGAAATCGGAATTGATATTTTCGATACCGATCTTGGCGAAAACGGCGGTCAGGGCGGCGAAGATGGCGGACATCACGGCCCAGAATTGCCAGCTCAGAAGCATGTTGAAATTGTCCGTATGGGTCAAAAGATTCGTGAGAGTATGTTTAAGAACCTAAAGTATCGCATCAAAAATCGCAGCTTAATTTGAAGGCCCTTACAATGCCACTGACGGTGCCTATGCCGCAACGCAGCCGAAAAAATTAAAGCATCTTCATCCGAACTCAAAAATGATATATAGCGCCGATATCATCTATCGGAGGCGATCATGCGCACATTGGTTGATATTGGGGACGCGGATATCGAGGAACTCGATCGTATCGCCCAAACCGAAAATGTTTCCCGCGCTTCACTGATCCGTAATGCCGTGCGGGATTACCTCGGTAAAAATGCAAAACAAAAACAAATCGTAGCCTTTGGCCTGTGGGCTGAGGGTGCTGTCGATGGTCTGGAATTTCAGCAGAAGATTCGAAGCGAATGGTGAAAGCGCTATTCGATACGAATATCTTGATCGATTATCTCAATGGTGTTGGTAAAGCACGTGACGAATTGGACCGATATGTCGATACCAGCATCAGCATAATCACCTGGATGGAGGTGTTGGTAGGAGCCAGGCCGCAAGTGGCTGCGGCGACACGCGAATTCCTTCAGAGCTTTGAGGTTGTTCCGATCGATCAGGTGGTCGCGGAGCGAGCGGTGATCTTGCGGCAGAAATACAGGATGCGCTTGCCCGACGCGATCATCTGGGCAAGTGCTGAAACCGAGGGCAAATTGCTTGTCACGCGCAATACGAAGGATTTTCCGGCAGACGCACCCGGCATTCGCATACCCTATATGATTTGACTACCGGTCGCTGATTTCCGCCCGAGGATTGATCCAGGGCTCCTGATTGGAACGCGGCAGCGGCGTTTTCCCGAGAATATGATCCGCGGCCTTCTCTCCCGTCATGATCGACGGGCCGTTGAGATTGCCATAGGTCACGTGCGGAAAAATCGATGAATCCGCCACCCGCAGCCCCTCGACACCGATCACCCGGCATTCCGGATCGACCACGGTCATGGGGTCATCCGCGCGCCCCATCCGGCAGGTGCCGCAGGGGTGGTAGGCGCTTTCCAGATGTTGCCGCAGGAAGGCATCGATCTCTGCGTCCGACTGTACGGCCTCGCCCGGCTGGATTTCCGGGCCGCGATAATCGTCGAATGCTTTTTGCGCAAAAATCTCGCGGGTGAGGCGCACGCAGTGGCGGAACTTTTCCCAGTCCTCCGGGTGGCTCATATAGTTGAAGCGGATGACCGGATCGTCCTTCGGATCGGAAGAGCGCAGGGTGACGTTGCCGCGCGATTTCGACAGGTTGTAACCGACATGGACCTGAAAACCGTGGCTTTTCGCTGCCGCCTTCCCGTCATAGGAAATCGCCACCGGCAGGAAATGGAACTGGATATCCGGCTGTTTTACTCCCGGTGCGGAGCGCAGGAAGGCGCAGGCCTCGAACTGGTTGGAGGCGCCAAGGCCGCCCTTGGTCATCAACCATTGCGCACCCGCCACACCCTGCCAGAACCATGGCAGCCAGGAATACAGCGAGACCGGCTTGGTCGAGACCTGCTGGAAATAAAATTCCATATGGTCCTGCAGGTTGGCGCCCACCCCCGGCCGGTCCACCTTCACCTCGATGCCCATCTCTTTCAGATGTTCGGCCGGACCGATGCCCGACAGCATCAGCAGCTTTGGCGAGTTGAACGAGGAGGCGGCAACGATCACCTCGCGGTTGGCCCTGATCACCTCCGTCTTGCCACGGCGGGAAATTTCGACGCCGACGGCACGGCCGTTCTCGATCACCACCCTGTTGGCGAAACCGTAAACCACCTCGACATTTTTCCGCTTCATCGCCGGCCGCAGATAGGCATTGGCGGCAGACCAGCGACGACCATTGTGAATGGTCTGCTCCATCAGCCCAAAACCTTCCTGCTTCGAGCCGTTATAATCATCCGTGGTTTCAAAACCGGCCTGGTTGCCCGCCTTGATGAAGGCATGGAACAGCGGATTGGTTACCGGCCCGCGCCGCACATGCAAGGGGCCATCAGTGCCGCGCCATCCGACCTCGCCGCCTTGTGAGGTTTCCATGCGCTTGAAATAGGGCAGCACGTCCGCATAGGCCCAGCCGGAAGCGCCCAGTTCCTCCCAACGATTGTAATCCTCGGCGTGGCCGCGTACGTAGACAAGGCCGTTGATGGAGGACGAACCGCCCAGCACCTTTCCACGCGGCGCGGTGATGCGGCGGTTGTCGAGATTCGGCTCGGGTTCGGACAGATAACCCCAGTTATAACGCTTCATGCTCATCGGCCAGGCCAGTGCGCCCGGCATCTGGATGAACGGCCCGATATCCGATCCGCCGGCTTCGATGACGATTACCGAATGTTTGCCGTCTTCCGAAAGGCGATAAGCCATGGCGGAACCCGCCGAGCCGGAACCGATGATGACGAAGTCTGCCTGCATTTGTTCAATCCATGGTTGAGTCAATTATAGCGGCTGGCTATATTGATGGGATGAAGCCGGTTCAGTATTCTCACGTCGCGCAAAAGAGCCTGAACCGGATGCAGCCGAAACGACGAGCTGCCATCAGGGCGAAGGTGGATGCGTTCGCACGCGGCGAAAGGGTCGATCTCAAAAGGCTGACAGGCAGTCTGCTTGTTCGCATCCGGGTCGGCACTGACAGGGTCATCATCGATGAGAAAACCAACCTTGTCGTTGTGGTAGATGTCGGGCCCAGAGGCGGTGTCTACAAGGAGTGAATGATGGGTGCCTTCAACCGAACCGTCATCGACGGAAAGCCGTTCGTTCTTGTCCCCGAAGAAGAATTCGAGGACATGATGGACGTGATCATGGCCAAGGAAATCATGGCCCGCATCGAGGCAGGGGAAGAAACCTGGCCGGCCGAACTTGTCTATGAACTGTTCGACACCGACAGCCGCATCCGCACCTATCGTAATTATCGCAAGCTGAGCATCGCCGAACTCGCCGAAGCTGCCAACATCACGGAACCCACCCTGTCCGAGATCGAGACCGGCAAGACAACCGGTTCCGTCGATGAGCTGAAACGCATCGCGGTCGCCCTCAAGGTCGATCTCGACGATCTTGTCGTGGACATGGTGGACTGACTCCATCCTCAATACGGCGCCTCGACCTTGCCCATGCCAACATAAACCGTCTTCAACTCGGAATAATGCTCCAGCGCGGCAAGCGAGTTTTCGCGTCCAAAACCGGACTGCTTTGATCCACCAAAGGGAATTTCCACCGGGCAGAGATTGTAGGTGTTGATCCACAAGGTCCCGGCATCCAGTTGATCCACCACCCGGTGGCCACGCGTCAGGTCGGCGGTGAACACACCGGCCGCCAGACCGAATTCCGTCGTGTTGGCGCGGGCAATCACCTCGGCCTCGTCGTCGAAATCGAGCACGCACATGACCGGCCCAAAAATTTCCTCGCGGGCAATCGTCATGTCGTCTGTCACATCGGCAAACACGGTCGGCTGGATGTAATAGCCCTCGCCGGTGACATGGTTCGGCAAGCCGCCGCCGGTGATGAGCGTCGCGCCCTCCGCCTTGCCCTTGTCGATATAGGACAGCACCTTTTGGCGCTGCTCGAAGGAGACCATCGGGCCCATCTGGGTGGCCTCATCCAGCGGTTCGCCGATGACGATGTTTTCCGTGCGTGCCTTCAGTTTGCTCAGAAATTCCTGCTTGATCGCCTTCTGAACGAACACGCGCGTACCGTTGGAGCACACCTGTCCCGTCGAATAGAAATTGCCGAGCATGGCGCCGCCAACGGCGCTGTCGAGATCGGCATCGTCGAACACGATCAGTGGCGATTTCCCGCCAAGCTCCATTGTCACATGTTTGAGGTTGCCGGCCGCCGCTGCCGCCACCTTGCGGCCTGTCGGCACCGATCCGGTCAGCGAAACCTTTGCGACGTCGGGATGATTGACCAGCAGAGGGCCGGTCGAACGGTCGCCCTGAATGACGTTGAACAGGCCTTTGGGAAGGCCGGCCTCGATCAGGATCTCGGCAATCTTCAAGGCGCCCAACGGGGTATTTTCCGAAGGCTTGAACACCATGGCATTGCCGGCGGCCAGTGCCGGGGCCGCCTTCCAGCAGGCGATCTGTTGCGGATAGTTCCAGGCGCCGATACCGACGCAGACGCCGAGCGGCACGCGTTTGGTATAGGCAAAATCGCCACCCAGCGGGATATAGTCGCCATTCAGCCCGGCTGGGATCACGCCGCCGAAAAATTCAAAACTGTCGGCACCCGAGGTCGGGTCGGCGACGATGGTTTCCTGAATCGGCTTGCCGGTATCCAGCGTCTCGAGTTCCGAAAGCGCGCGGTTGCGCTCGCGCATAATGTCGGCTGCGCGGCGCAGGATGCGGCCACGTGCGGTCGGGCTCATTGCTGCCCATTCCGGCTGGGCACGTTTGGCGGCGGCAATCGCCTTTTCCACGATGGCAGGTGTTGCGGCATGCAGGCGGGCAATCACCTCGCCGGTTGCCGGGTAAAGGCTGTCGAAGGCGGTGCCTTCGGTGTCTTCCACGTATTCGCCATCGATAAAGTGGCTTGCTGTCGGTTGTGCGCGCATATCATTCTCCCCGCGGGTAACGCTTGGATTCTTCGAGATTGTCGAGGTTCATGTGGTTGCGCATATAGCGCTCGGATGCCTTTTGCAGCGGCTGGTGATCCCAGGGATAATAGGCACCGTTGCGCAGCGCCTCGTAAACCACCCAGCGACGCGCCTGGCTTTCGCGCACGGCGGCGTCGAAGGCGCCCATGTCCCAGCGCGCCTCGCGCTTTTTGCGGAATTTCACCACCACCTCCGCAAAATCCGGGTTTCCCGCGAGGTTATTGAGTTCCTGCGGGTCACTGTCGAGATCGAAAAGCTGGTCCGGGTCGAGCGTGCAGTGAATGTATTTCCACTGGCCTTCGCGAATGGCCACGAGCGGCGCATAGGAGGCTTCGGCGGCATATTCCATCAACACTGGCGTTGTACGAACACCACCATCGATCACCGGTTTCAGGCTTTCGCCATCCGTCCACGGCTCGATCTCGTCCATGGAAATGCCGGCAAGGTCGCACAACGTCGGCGTCACGTCGAGGTTGGAGACCGGCACGGTATGGAGGCCGGGCGTTACGCCGGGCCCGGCAATCATCAGCGGCACGCGGGCAGACCCTTCAAAGAAGTTCATCTTGAACCACAGGCCGCGCTCGCCCAGCATGTCGCCGTGGTCGGAGCAGAACAGGATCAGCGTATCGTCCAGCTGGCGGGTGCGCGTCAGCGTGTCGATCAGCTCCCCCACCTTCTCGTCGAGATAGGAAATATTGGCGAAATAGCTTTGACGCGAGCGACGGATGTTTTCCTCGGTGATATCGAAGCTCGCATAGTCGCAGGATTTGAGGATGCGCGCAGAATGCGGGTCGTGTTCCGGGAGCATGCCGACCTCCGGCATCAGGTGCGGGCAGTCCTCATACAGATCCCAGAATTTTTTGCGCGCCACATAGGGGTCGTGCGGATGGGTGAACGAAACCGTAAGCGCCCAGGGGCGACGGTCGGCATCGTCGCGTTCGCGGGAAAGGTGGTAGATCTTCTGGTTGGCGAGAAAGGCGACCTCGTCATCATATTCCATCTGATTGGTGATCTCGGCCACGCCCGCGCCGGTCACCGAACCCATATTGTGATACCACCAGTCGATGCGCTCGCCCGGCTTGCGGTAGTCCGGCGTCCAGCCGAAATCGGCGGGGTAGATGTCGGTGGTCAGACGTTCCTCGAACCCGTGCATCTGGTCCGGCCCGACGAAATGCATTTTTCCGGAAAGTGCCGTGTAATAGCCGGCGCGCCGCAGATGGTGCGCATAGGTCGGGATGGACGAGACATATTCGGCGGCGTTGTCGTAAACCCGCGTGCGGCTCGGCAGCTGTCCGGCCATGAACGAGGCGCGGGCCGGCGCGCAGAGCGGCGAGGACGTATAGTTGTTCTTGAACCGTGCCGAACGGGCGGCCAGCGCCTTCATGTGCGGTGCATGCAGAAAATCCGCCGGGCCATCCGGGAAAAACGTCCCGTTCAGCTGGTCGACCATGATGATGAGAATGTTCGGGCGGGTCTGGCTCACGGCGTTTCGGTGTCCTTCAGAAAGGGCTTGAGCTGCATGTCGAGATAATCTTCGGTCAGCCGGATCGGTGCTTCTGCGCCAAGCGGCGAGGCGTTCAGGCTCTGGCGGATATACAGGCCATCGATCATCGCCGCCACGCCTTCGGCAATTCTGGCCGCATCATCGGGTGGGCACAGCTGTGTCAGCGCATGTATCAGGTTGGAGCGCAGCCGCCGCGTATAGATGATCAACAGGCGCCGCACCTCCTCGGAGCGTTGCGCCTCCACATAAAAGGCCAGCCATGCCGCCACCGTCTCGGTATCGAACTGATCGGCATGAAACGACACGCGGATCACCGCCGACAATCTTTTTCGCGCACTGTTCGCGCCCTGAAGTGCTGTCACCAGATTGGCGCGCAGCCGCGCCAGCAGGCTCTGGATGGTGGCGATCACCAGCTGCTGTTTGCTGCCGAAATAATGATGGGCGAGAGCCGCCGAAACGCCGGCCTCGCGGGCGATTTCGGACATGGTCACATCCAGTGAACCATGGCTGCCGATCGTGCGCAACGCGGCATCCACCAGCGCCTTTCGGCGTAACGGTTCCATCCCGATGCGTGGCATATGGCTCCCCTGTTTTGCGGAGAGCTTATTTTTGATTGAGTGATCAATCAATATCCAGCGGCGACATTTTTTGTTGTGTTTGGTGTGGGGTGGAGGAACGGGTAATTCACTCCAAAACAGTCTTTGCGTGTATTGACGCCTATGTCATTATGACCGCATGCGCAAAGGCTATGTCTACATTCTGGCATCGAAGCGTAACGGCACGCTGTATACTGGCATGACCAGCGACCTTTCGGGGCGCCTATATGATCATCAGAACGAACTGACGCCGGGTTTCACCAGCCGGTATGGTGTAAAGACACTTGTGTGGTTCGAAGAACATGACCTGATCGTTGATGCCATTCGTCGGGAAAAGACCATCAAGAAATGGCCGCGAGCGTGGAAGCTCAATCTGATCGAGGAAATGAACCCGGATTGGCAGGATATTGCGCATTATCTGCATGGCCTATGATCAGATCGCAGCGCCTATTTCACGTCTTGGTGTTTCCTTTCTTCCGTCATTCCTGTGCTTGTCACAGGAATCCAGCACCGCCGCGTCTGCGGCGCGCAAGACTCGCTGACGGTCACAGCCGAAGGAAGAGTTCTCTCACCGCGCGGACGCGCGGTGGCTGGATCCCGGCTCAAGGCCGGGATGACGCAGACAAGAGATCGCATCGCCACCATCCATCTATGCATTTCCAGCCCACACGATACTTCACCTGCTTCCGCTACCGGGGTGATACGCGAGACGTTCGCGCTCAGGCGGGGTGTCGCGCGTGGACGCCAATCCGTATCTCCAAAATGCTTGTTTAGAAAAATGCCAGCTACCCTTTGATTAAAAAGGACCTTTTCCGTCATAAAAGCTTCATCAAACCTTCATGTAAGGCTAAGTCATTTTTGACCATTTGCTGCGAGCGTCCGGCCAGAATTTTTGTGATACTGCAGTGGAGATTGCCGATGTCGGCAGCGCCGTCACTCGAGCCGGACATGTTCCGACGTTATGCCAATGACCAACTGGTCACGCTGGGCAAACTCGTTCTTGAAAACGCCTTCCAGCCCATTGTCGAAGTCGGTACCGGCACGGTTTTCGGTTACGAATCCCTGATGCGCGGCTGCGACCGTCTCGGTTTCGAAACGCCGCTGCAATTGCTCGATCAGGCCGCCGAAACCGGCCAGCTTCTGCCGCTCGAACAAATGATGGCCAGCCGCGCGCTTGCCAAATTCGCCACGCTACCGGATTTTTCCGATGCCACGCTGTTCCTCAATCTCGATGTCCGCCTGATCTGCCAAGGCGAGGAATTTGTCGAAAGGCTGATCCAGCATCTGCGCAATGCGCATGTGCCGCCGTCCTCCGTCTGCTTCGAATTGTCCGAACGTTTCGACAATACCAGCGTGCCGGAATTTGCAGCGCTGATGACCACCATGCGCAAGGTCGGCTTCAAGATCGCCATCGACGATTTCGGTGTCGGCCACAGCGAAATGAAGCTCCTGAGCGATTATCAGGTCGATTACCTGAAGATAGACCGCCATTTCATCGCCGGTTTCGACAAGAGCTCGCGCAAGCGCCATCTGGTCAAGAACATCGTCAACATCGCCCATGTGCTCGGCGTGCGGGTCATCGCCGAAGGTGTGGAGACGGAAGCGGAATTCCTGGCCTGCCGCGAACTCGGCGTCGATCTCATCCAGGGCTGGTTCGTTGCCAAGCCCACCACTTTCATCAACGAGCTGCAGCCGTCCTTCGCGCATCTGGCGGAACTCGGCCGCACCCGCCGCGCCAATCAGTCACTCGACGAAATCCTGATCCGCAAGCAGATCGAGCGTCTGCCGACCGTTTACGAACACGAGTCGATCGACAGCGTGTTCGAACTGTTTCGTCGCAATCCGCGCCAGCCGTTTTTCCCGGTCCTGAACGCCAATGGCGAACCGCGCGGCATCATCCACGAATACCATCTGAAGGAATTCATCTATCAGCCGTTCGGGCGCGACCTTCTGAAAAACAAGGTCTATGAGCGCACGATCTCGCATTTCGTCGATCATGCGCCGACCGTCGGCCTCGATGCCAATGCCGAGCGGCTGATGTCGATCTTTGCCAATATGGATGGCAGCGATTGCGTCATCCTCACCGAAAACATGCGTTATGCCGGTGTCGTTTCGGCGGCCTCGCTGATCAAGATCATCAATGAAAAACGCCTGAAGAGCGCGCAGGACCAGAACCCACTCACCGGCCTGCCGGGCAATCTCGCCATCCGCGATTTCATGCAAGGGGCGGGTCGCGATGACGAGCAGACCCGCTTTTTCTGTTATTGCGACTTCGACAATTTCAAGCCGTTCAACGACCATTACGGTTTCCAGATCGGTGACCACGCTATCTCGCTGTTTGCGGCGCTGATGAAGCGCTACTTCTTCTCCGAGGGCGATTTCCTCGGCCATGTCGGCGGCGATGACTTTTTCATTGGCGTCAGCGGCTGGTCGCTGGAAGAAATCAGCGAAATTCTCGGCCGACTGCTCAGCGATTTCCATGATGATGTCGTGCAGTTCTATTCGCCGCAGGAACGCGCCGAAGGCCGTATCAAGGGGCATGACCGCTCCGGCGTGGAGCGCTATTTTCCTCTGCTGCGCTGCTCCATCGGTGTCATCGAGCTGCCGGAAGGCCTTCTTCTCGATGATGTCGGCCGCGTCAGTGCCGAGATCGCCGCCATCAAGGCATCGTCCAAGGAAAGCGAGAGCGGGCTGGTGTTTCGCATGTTCGGCGGCGGCGAGCCCGATCTGCTGTCCAACCTGCGCGGGGGAGCGACGTAACGCCGCCTTCCCATATTTCAGCAGCTGCTCTAATTCGATGACGACAGCCACGAATTCGATGGGAGAGAGTTTTGACGATGCTGCCGAACCAGATGCGCTATATCGACCTGCCTTCCTTTGGCGGGCCTGAGGTCATGAGCTTTGCGACCGGTCCGTTGCCGGTCGCCCGCGCCGGAGAAATCCTCGTGAAAGTCGAGGCGGCTGGTATCAATCGACCCGATGTGCAGCAGCGCAAGGGCGCCTATCCACCGCCGAAGGATGCCAGCCCGATCCTCGGTCTGGAAATTGCAGGCGAAGTTGTCGCCGTCGGTGAGGGCGTTGCCGAATTCAAGGTTGGCGACAAGGTTTGTGCGCTGGCAAACGGCGGCGCTTATGCGCAATATTGCGCAGTCCCCGCCGGTCAGGCCCTGCCGTGGCCCAAGGGGTATGATGCGGTGAAGGCCGCGGCGCTTTGCGAAACCTTCTTCACCGTCTGGGCCAATCTTTTCCAGATGGCAGGGCTTACCGAAGGCGAAAGCGTGCTGATCCATGGCGGCTCCAGTGGTATCGGCACCACCGCCATCCAGCTTGCCAAAGCTTTTGGCGCAACCGTTTACACCACGGTCGGTTCGGAGGAAAAACGCGCAGCCTGCGAAAAGCTCGGTGCAAAACGGGCGATCAATTACAAGACCGAGGACTTTGCCGAAGTCGTCAAGGCAGAGACCGGTAGTGCCGGCGTCGATGCCGTGCTCGACATGATCGGTGCCGATTATCTGGAAAAGAACCTCTCGGTGCTGGCCAAGGACGGCTGCCTGTCGATCATCGCCTTCCTCGGCGGCAATGTTGCGGAAAAGGTCAATCTCACCCCGATCATGGTCAAGCGCCTGACGGTCACCGGCTCGACCATGCGCCCGCGCACGGCCGAGGAAAAACGCGCCATTCGTGATGATCTCAAAAGCCAGGTCTGGCCGCTGCTGGAGGCCGGTACGGTTGCCCCGGTCATCCATTCCGTCCTGCCATTCGAACAAGTGAGCGAAGCGCATAGGCTGATGGAAACCAGCAGCCATATCGGCAAGATCGTGCTGAAGCTTTGAAAGGAAAACGAGCAATCTGCTCAGGCTTGCGCATGCTAAGTTGAGCCGGCTCATTTTGCAATGCACATATATTCGCACTTCGTTACATAACTTGCCTTGCAACGGCAGACCGGGCCACCTACCTTTTAATCATCGTCAACGTAATGAAAGGAAGGTGATCCAATGTCTAATGAGATTTCGGTCTGTGTTACGGGCAATGGAAAGGTGGCGGTCTCGACGGGGCAGCCCTCGGCCTGAACCACATCTTCCTATCGGACCGCAGTGATGCGCTCCGGGTTCGTTACAGGACCAAAGCTCATGGAGGGTCGCGAAAGCGGCCCTTTTTGCATTTTTGCCCTCTCATTGATCCTTCGCAATTCAATCGATGCAAATATGCATGGCTGGAGTGCCGATTGCGCGCTTTTGGTGCATCCTTTTGAGGCGTATATAAGGGTCATCGAAGACAAGAGAGCGCCAATGACCGGCAGCTAGGCTTCGAAAACCCAAGGAAAGGGGATCATCATGAACGTCGTACGCACACTCAACAACTGGCGCAAATTCCGTCAGACCGTCACGGAACTCGACCGTATGTCCCCGCGCGAGCTGGAAGACCTCGGCATCGAGCGTCACAATATCCGTCGCTTCGCGCGCACGGCAAACGGCCTCTGAGCCGAAATACTCCCAAGATCGTTCAACGCCCGCTCCACCGCGGGCGTTTTGCGTTTTGTGCATGGCTTATGGGCCTAAATGCCGATTCTTCCGATCGCCGGCACCTTGATGCCCGGGTTGGCAAAATCGAGCCCGGCCACAAGGCCTAAGAAATGCAACTCCAAACCGCTGCGCATGCCCGCCGAAAAACCGAGAATACCCCGCAGCGTGACATGCAGGTCGCGGCCATCGGCATCGACATGCCAGAAATCACCATCCGGCAGGTAATCACGCCCCACCGCGTGCGGCGGCAGTACCGCACCCAGTTCCGGCACGTTTCGCAAGACATAAGCCACGAACGTATTGGAATTCGGCCCCGGCCAGATCGTATAGCCGCCCGGTTCGGAATAAGGGTAGGCGGCGATGGCGCCCTCGATTTTCGGGATCAGCAACTCGGCTTCCGCACCCTTCGCCTGTGCCACCAGTTGCGGCGGATTGGAATACCAGTAGGCGTCCGGCGGCCGGTGATTGCGGCGGATCGGGCTACCCCAGCCGACCTTGTCGTAACGCACGTAACTGCTAGCGCCCTTTTCCTTGGTCACGATCCAGGCGTGGCTGGCCACGGCCCCTTTCAGCCCGCCGGTGGCGGCCGAAAAGATATAGACGGCCGCCTCATCGCTGCTTTGCGGCTCCGGCAGGATATGGGCAGATCCCCAATTGGCCTCGCTCCAGCGACCCGGCCGGTCCTTCATGGCCCACAGACCTGCCGCAGCAAAGGTCGGCAGCAGATAAACGACAAAAATCAAAAGCAACAATCGCTTCAGATATTTCACCTAGTGTCCTCGTCATGAATGGGAGTATGCGGATGGGAACTGTTCGCCCGCTCCGGGAGGATGACAGCAGCAAATGAGCGAGAGAGCCATGCAAAACCCCGTTACCGTTGAAGTCACCCGCGGCAATCGTGTTGAAAGCGTTCACCGGGGTCTCGCCGCCATCGTCGACGGTGATGGCAAGGTGGTTTTTTCACTTGGCAATATTGAGGCAGAGGTATTTCCGCGTTCGGCCTGCAAGGCCATGCAGGCGCTGCCGCTGATCGAAAGTGGCGCTGCCGATGCCTTTGGCCTGACGAACCGCGAACTGGCGCTCGCCTGCTCTTCGCATTCCGGCGAGGATGGCCATGTGGAAACCGCCGCCGGCATGCTCGCCAAGGCCGGCCATGATCTGTCCGTTCTGGAATGCGGCGCGCACTGGTCGAGCGACCAGCAGACGCTGATCCATCAGGCCCGCACGCTGAAGGCGCCGACGGCCCTGCATAACAATTGCTCCGGCAAACATTCCGGTTTCATCTGCACCTGTGTTCAGATGGGCATCGATCCAAAAGGCTACGTTGGTTACGATCACCCGCTGCAGGCGGAAATTCGCGGCGTCATGGAAAACCTGACAGGTGCGGCGCTCGGTCACGAAAGCTGCGGCACCGATGGCTGCTCTATCCCCACCTACGCCGCGCCGCTCAAGGGCCTTGCCCACGGGTTTGCAAAAATGCTGACCGGCAACGGTCTCGGTGCGGAGCGTGCGAAAGCCTCCAAGCGGCTGTTCGATGCCTGCATGGCCGAGCCCTTTTATGTGGCCGGCACCAACCGCGCCTGCACGAAACTGATGGAGCTTGCCCCCGGCCGTATCTTTGCCAAGACCGGTGCCGAGGGCGTATTCGTCGCCGCCCTGCCGGAGAAGGGCGTGGCGATTGCCACAAAATGTGAGGACGGCACGACGCGTGCCGCCGAAGCCATGGTGTTTGCGCTGATCGCCCGTTGCCTCGACAAGGGCGATGCGTTGCGCGAGCAGCTTCTCGGCATGGCCAACCGGCCGATGAAAAACTGGAACGGCATCCATGTCGGCGATATCAGGGTGACGGACGCGTTGTTTGCCTGATCGAGAACGAGTGTCTTGTCGGGCCCCAAGTCAAGGGCGCGCAATGGAGCTTCGCCTTCGCCTATCTGTCGGTGATGTCCGGCTGACTGAAGTGGCGCGCGGAACAATGGCCGGCAAACTCGGAAATGCGCCTTGCCGCTTCCGGGGCATTTGCCTGCAATAGAAAATGCGGCCCTTCAATCGTCTGCACCACATCCGGTGCAATCATGAAATCCAGCGACATCCTCGACGGTACCAGTCGATCATGGGATGCGCACAGATACATGATCGGTACTGCCAGATGGCTCAGCTTCTCTCTGACATCGACTTTCAGAATTTCGCGCAGGCGTCCGGCAATCGTGGCGGCCGGAACCTGTTTGATCACGGCCCCGAACTTCTCGGTAAATCGTCTGGATGCCCATTGGCCCATGACAAGTGGCTGAGCCAACCAGGCAAGCGGGCGGGATCCGATCGGCAGAACCCTGGCCGCAGCCGTCATCCATGCAGGTAAGGTGACCGGCGTTCTGGCGAAGGTCGCGACAAACACCACGCCCTTTAGCCCGGCAGGTTTCCGAGAGGCAATCATGGCTGCGAGCGGCCCGGAAAAGGACTCGGCGACAATCACGAAATCGCCTTCGGGCAACCTGTCCTCTACCCATGAACGGAGATCCTCATATCGATACAAATCCGTGGGGTATTCGATCACGACAGGGCTATGGACCGTCTCGAGCAGCTCTTCGATCTCGGAGAAAAATTTCCCGGTCCCGTCCAGACCAGACAGCATGATGATGTTCATTCCGGACCGGTTGCTCCCATTCATTTGAGCAGGAATGGATATCGATCGTGAAAAGGATCGCCCCATCATACTCTGGCGTCTTGCGCCGCCCATCGATCAATGCGCGGCGCTTTGTCCGGTTATGCCGGTTCCTTGTTGCGGGCTTCCCACATGGTCTTGAAGGCCGGGCGGCTCTGGCAGGTTTCCAGCCACGTCTTCAGCGCCGGGCGCTCGTCCAGAAGCGGCGCATGGCCCTGCGCGTAACGAACACATTCCGCTACGTTGATATCTGCAACGGTAAAGCGACCGCCGACCATGTGGCTGTTGGTGGACAGGTGCTGTTCCAGCACATCGAACGGCCGCTTCAGCCGCCGGGCGGCAACGTCGATCACCGTCCTGCCCTCTTCGCTTTCCTGTTCTCCTCGGGCAATCGTGCTGGAAATATCGAGCGCCGGGGTTTCCACGCTGGTGGCCGTGAAAAGGGACCACTGCACCATCAGCGCTTCCTCATCGATATCCTTCGGCCCGAGATCGCCGCCATATTTGCGGGCGATATAGAGGCTGATGGCCAGCGATTCATGCAGAACGAAACCGTCGTCATCCATGGAAGGGATCGAGCCCATCGGATTGACGGCCAGAAAATCCGGGGAAAGCGTGTTGAGCGGCGCTTCCGGCTGCAAGGGTTCACTGATGCGATAGGCCTGAATAACCGGGGAAAGACGGAAAGGATGGTTGAGTTCGGTAAGGAGCCAGAGCGGGCGCGTGGCGCGCGAGCGGTAGACACCATAGATCGTCAGCATGCGAATCCTCCATGATTGATGGTGCACAAGCTATGGGGCGGATGCTTCAAGGGGAAGATCAATCGGCGTGCGCGACCCATGAAATCTTGCGATGGGTTTGCCGCTAGCAATTTCAGACCACACGGTTGCCCATCACCGTCAGTTGCGGAAATCCTGCCGCATCATGCGCCAGTTCGCTGCTCGCAACATCATGCCAGCGATGGCCGATCACGCCACCGCCCGGCACGCGTTCGAACAGGTTGTTGCTGATGACGGCGCTGCCGGCGCCTTCCGCCACGGAAACGGCACAGCCTGTCTTTGCCTGTCGCACCACATTGCCGTTCACGACGACATTGCGCAGGTAAGGCCCCCAGCCGAGAAGCAGGCCGAAACGCGGTGCGTTTTCGATGACATTGCCGGACACCACAGTGTCCGCCTCGACGCTGATCCCGAGCCCGAAAAACGTGTCGGACTGTTCATAGGGCGCGGTGAGCGAAAGGTTGCGCACGATGTTGCCGCTGACCGTCGCCAGCCGTCCGCCCTCGTTGAAATTGACGATGGAGATGCCGTTGGCGGCGCCATCCACCAGATTGCCACTGACGATCGCGCCTTCGAAACCGAATTCGGAATAGATCGCCGTTTCGCCGGAAGCGAGGCACTGGTTGTTGGCGATCTGCACGTTCGATCCGGCATTGGAGCGAATGGCGGAAAAGGCGGAAGCGGAAATATGGTTGCCCGTCACCTGCACATTGTCGGCACGGTAGATGTTGATAGCGTTGCCATATTGGCCCGTGCCACCATTGGTGGCGCGCGTGCCGGTGATGCGGTTGCCGCTGACAAGCGTGCCGTCCGGCCCCTTGGTCCAGCGATGCACGAGGATGCCGCCATTGCCGCAATCGGCCACCGTGTTGCCGGTAATGGCAAGGCCGGTGCTTTCGATGGCAAGCACCGCGTAATCGGCAGCACTGGTGAT
The DNA here is from genome assembly GCF_030811685.1 of Neorhizobium huautlense. GTDB lineage: Bacteria > Pseudomonadota > Alphaproteobacteria > Rhizobiales > Rhizobiaceae > Neorhizobium > Neorhizobium huautlense_A. The sequence continues at coordinate 463,406 of NZ_JAUSRF010000001.1, forward strand.
GCGGCAGTGATCGATGCGGCCGCCACAGCGTTCCAGCTGAATGGCTGTCTTGGTGGAGCCGATGATTTCGCAATTGTCGATGATTACCTCGCCGACATTGCGCATGTGGACCATTGCCGGTGCCTCATCGCCAAGCGCACGGCCCGCGCCGTCGAGCACGAGGTTGGATAGTTCGATGCGTCTTGCCCCATCTGCGCGGAAAAAATGGCCGCTGCCGTCATGAATAAGTTTCGTTGCGCCACCCACCCCATGAAGCCGCGTACCATCCGGCAGATCGAGATTAGAGACACGATAGGTGCCGGGTGGCAGAAACACCGGCTGGTTTTCGCGCGCGGCTGCGGTGATGATGTCGGCAAGCCTTTTGTCTTGTTCGTCCGGTGCTCCGGGCACCATGCCGGCCGAGCCCGCATCAATGCCGCCGCGCAGATTTGTGGTGCCGATGACAGGCTGCGATGCGGCCATGGTGATTCGTTCGGCGAGCAACAGACCGGCGCTCGTCACGGTCATCGTGAGTGCCATGCGGCGCGACATGACTAACTTTGCGTTCATACGGTCCCACCATATTTCTGCGAGTGATTTGTCGTGCCAATTCGATACACGGATAGGCGGATATCGATTTCGTTAGCCCGCAAAAGTTTCAAAATGTTCCGATCTTCTTAATTAAGGATAAGGAATTGTCGCCCATCATTCCTCATGTGGGCGGTGGGACTCCCCGACGATGATTGTCAGAAGGAGAAGCATGGATGAGCAGTGCCATGTTGCGGGAGGTCGTCTCGGAGGACCATCTCGATGCGCTGGATGAACTCCGCTATCAACTGCTCCGAATTTCCACCTCCGGTGAACTGGGTGACGATCAAAGAGAGCTTCTGAAACGAGCGCTGGAAGCTGCCAGCATTCTCGATGATTTTCCTGAATATTTCTATATCAAGGACCGTCGCAGCCGATACGTTTATGTAAACGCCGCTGCCGCTGTGGCATGCGGGGATTATGTTGCCGGCGGTATGCTCGGCACGACGATTTTCGACCATATCCGGCTGGAAAAGGCCGAAGAGATTTTTATGGTCGAGCAGCAGCTCATGTCGGTCGGAACCGGCGTGGTTGCGCGCGAAGAATTCATCGAAGTGCTGGATCGCGAGCCGATCTGGCTGCTGACGACGAAGACGCCTTTGCGCAATGAAGCAGGCGAGGTGATCGGCCTTCTCGGCTTGTCGCGCGACATTACCGAGCGCAAGCGGCAGGAAGAATTGCGGCGGTGTCATGCCACGCTTCTGGAAATGATCGCGCGTGGCCAGCCGCTTCCAAAAGTTCTGGATGCGCTGACGCAACTGGTCGAGCAGCAGTTGAGCGATGTTTCGGCATCGGTGTTGCTGATGGAGGAAGGTTCGGACCGGTTGCGCCATGGGTCTGCACCGAGCCTGCCCGACACCTATGTGAAACTGATCGACGGTGTCGAAATCGGTCCGCGCATGGGCTCCTGCGGCACCGCCGCCTGGCGGCGGTCGCGTGTCATCGTCAGCGATATCGAGAACGATCCGCTCTGGCATTCGTTTGCCGATCTGGCGCTGGTTTTCGGTTTTCGCGCCTGCTGGTCCAATCCGATCATGGCGCCCGATGGCGAAGTGCTCGGCACCGTTGCGCTTTATGCCCGCAGCGTGCGCGAGCCGACCGAACTGGAGCTGGAACTGATGGCGGTGGCCACGGACATTGCCGGCATCGCCATCGAACGTGCACGCAGCGAAGAGCGTATTCGCCACATGGCGCATCACGATGCTCTGACGGGCTTGCCGAACCGGACATTGTTCTGGACACAGTTCAACCGTGTTCTGCTTGAAGCCAAAAGGTCGGGAAACAAGGTGACCGTCGCCTATATCGATCTCGACAATTTCAAGCACATCAACGATCGTTTCGGCCATGCGGCGGGGGACGAAGTGTTGAAAGTGCTGGCCGCCCGCATGAAAACCTGCATACGCGCCAGTGATCTCCTGGTGCGCCTCGGCGGCGATGAGTTTGCCATCGTCTTCCCCAACAGCTTTCAGGATGAGCCGGGCGTCGTTCGCCGCCTGCAGGAGCTGCGATCGGCATTGTCCTCGCCTGTCGTTGTGGAGAATAACCTGATACGGCCGGGCTGCAGCATGGGGGCCGCGTTCTTTCCGCAGGATGGAAACACGCCGGAAAGCCTGCTGGCAAGCGCCGACCGGGCCATGTACGAGGCCAAGGGGCATGGCCGGGATTGTCTGCGCATGTCCCATCCGCTGCTGGCGGATGGATCGGGGATTTAGCGGGCAATGATCTTGTCAGAAGCGGGCGGCAGGCCCGCCGGCTCGCCGGTCTTGTCCGTCGCCTGATAGACATCCTCGAAGCCGTCGACAAAGCGCGCAAACAGCCGCGCAAAATCCTGTCGGTCCTCAGCGCTCCAGTCATCGGTCATCTGTTCAATCAACCCGTGTTTGACGCTGCGGATTTCGCGCAACAGCGTTTCGCCAAGCTCCGTTGGTGCGATCAGCGAGCGGCGGCCGTCTTCTTGCGAAGCATCACGCCTCAGAATTCCGCGTGTCACCAGATCCGCCACCAGACGGCTGCCGCGTGACGGATCGATGCGCATGGCATCGGCAATGGCACCCACCGTCACCTCGCCACCCGCCTGCGCAATGCGCCGGCTGACGTCGAGCACGTCGAGATCCGTCAGTTCCAACCCCGGCGCGATATTGGCAATGGCGATGCGGCCGACAATGCGTCGCCCAATCAGGAAACGCATGCGCGTCAGCGTCTGGCCGATATCGATGATCGAGTCACCGTGTTCGGGTCGATCCGTCGGCTGCTGCGGTTGGGACATGGCGGGCGGTGTGGTCTTGGTCATGACGCCTTGTAGCAAATCTTGATGTGATGGTGAACATGTAAATGCTGATCGCAAAAATGTGCTGTTGACTATTATATGCTAAAAGCACATAAATTTGCCAGTTCTAGCGAAAGTTCCCTCATGGACATGTCTCAGCCGGCGTTTCAGTCGCTGGTGGCCGATCCCAAACGCCGCCTGCTTCTCTTTTTCTTCCTGATGTTTTCGATGTTCATGGCGACGCTGGATAACCAGATCGTCTCGACCGCGCTGCCCACCATCGTTGGGGAGTTCGGACAGCTGGAGCGTTTCGGCTGGATCGGCTCGTCCTATCTTCTGGCCAGCAGCGCCGTCATGCCGGTCTATGGCAAGCTCGGTGATCTGTTCGGTCGCAAATATGTGATGATCGCGGCGATCACGCTTTTCACCATCGGTTCACTGATCTGCGGTCTCGCATGGTCGATGGAATCGCTGATCGCTGCCCGTGTGTTTCAGGGGCTTGGTGGCGGCGGCATTCTGGTGTCGATCTTTTCCGTCAATGCCGACCTGTTTGAGCCGCGAGAACGCGCCAAATATCAAAGCTATACCAGTCTGGTGATCATGGCCTCGGGCAGTGTCGGGCCGCTGCTCGGCGGCACGATGAGCGATCTGTTCGGCTGGCGTTCGATCTTTCTCATCAACCTGCCGATCGGCATCGTCGTGCTGACCGGTCTCGTTATTCTGCTTCCCTACAAGCGGCCGGAACGTCAGCCGAAAATCGATTACCTCGGTGCCGTGCTTCTGGCTGCCGCCATCTCGTGTTTCGTGCTGTTTGCCGACAGCGGCGAACTGTTTGGCTCGATCATCTCCGTTGAGAGCGCAATCGTCGTGGCTCTGTGCGCGGTCTGCATCGCCCTCTGGGTCGCGGTGGAAAAGCGTGCGGCCGAACCGATCGTGCCGCTGCGGCTATTCAAGGATTCGACCTTCACGCTGTCGCTGATCATTTCCGCCACCAGCGGATCGGTGGCGATCGGCATGGTTAATTATTTCGCGTTGTTTTTGCAAACGACGACGGGACTTTCGCCGACGGTGGCCGGATCGTTCTTTATCGCCGTCACCGTGGGTCTCGTTATCGGCTCGATCTCTGCAGGTCGCTTGATTGCCATGACGGGACGCTACAAGCCGTTCCTAGTGCTCGGTCTTTCGCTCAACTGCGTCTCGCTCGGCATCTTTTCGCAACTGCATGCCGGTACCTCGCTTTATGTCATCTTGCTGGTCATGCTGTTTCAGGGACTGGCGGTCGGTTTCGGCCAGCAGGCTCCCGTCATCGCCGTCCAGAATTCGGTGCCCAGAGGCGATATCGGTACGGCCACCGGCACGGTGACGCTGATGCGCATGGGCGGGGCGGCGATCGCCATTTCCATATACGGCGCCATCATCGCGGCCGGTCTTCGGGGCGCACAGGTGGCGATCCCCGGCGTTTCCGACATTCATTCGCTGACGCCAAAACTGATGGCGGCGCTGCCGGAGGCCTCGCGCCTCGCGGTCGCCGAAATTTATGCGGGGGCCTTTACCAACATGTTCCTCACCGCATCCGGCATTGCCGCTTTGGGACTCATCGCTGCCATTGCCATGAAGAATATCCGCCTGCCGTTTCGCGGCTGAACCACCCTTATCAAAACCTCGGGGTCGCCCTATCTCGTTTGGATGAAACCCGAGGCCCTGCTTCATCCCACGCCCGCCGGATTGTTTTGCCCCGCCGGCGGTTTTCACATCGATCCTGTGCGTCCTGTCGAGCGGGCATTGATCACCCACGGCCATTCCGACCACGCCCGCGCCGGTCATCGCCATGTGCTAGCGACGCGCCAGACGCTCGACATCATGCGCATTCGTTACGGCGAGGATTTTTGCGAGAGCGAGCAGGGGGCCGAGTTCGGGGAAGTGCTGGATGTCGGTGGTGTCACGGTCAGCTTTTTTCCCGCCGGGCATGTGCTGGGATCGGCCCAGATCGCCGTTGAAAAGGATGGCCTGCGCATCGTGGCGTCCGGGGATTACAAACGCGGGGTAGATGCGACCTGCGCCCCATTCGAGCCGGTGAAATGCGACGTTTTCATCACCGAGGCGACCTTTGGCCTGCCGGTGTTCCACCACCCCGAACCACGCGGCGAGATCGCCAAACTGCTGCGCTCGATCGAGCAGTTTCCGGATCGCACGCATCTGGTCGGGGCCTATTCGCTCGGCAAGGCGCAGCGGGTGATCCGGCTGATCCGCGATTGCGGCTGGGACAAGCCGATCTATATCCACGGTGCTCTGGCAAAGCTCTGTGATTATTACGCGGGGCAGGGGATCGAACTGGGTGACCTGCGTCCGGCAACGATCGACAAGAGCACGCCGGATCTGTTCAAGGGCGCCATCGTCGTTGGCCCGCCATCGGCCTTTCAGGATCGCTGGGCGCGGCGTTTCAACGAGCCGCTGATCTCCTTTGCCTCGGGCTGGATGATGGTTCGGCAACGCGCCAAACAGGGCGGCGTGGAGCTGCCGCTGGTGATTTCCGACCATTGCGACTGGCCGGAACTGCTGGAAACCATCAAGGAGATTGCGCCCTCCGAAGTCTGGGTCACGCATGGGCGCGAGGAGGCGCTGGTGCGCTGGTGCGAGCTGCAGGGTCTTCCGGCAAAACCGCTGCATCTGGTCGGTTATGAAGACGAGGGGGATTGATGATGGGCGGTGTTGGTGATCGTGGCTTTACCCCCCTCTGCCCTGCCGGGCATCTCCCCCTCAAGGGGGGAGATCGCAAGCGGGTAGACCTTCGCGACACACTGCCGTCACGTCTTCTCGGAACGCCGGGTTTCTGGACAGGGCGGTGCGTCCATCCAATCTCCCCCCTTGAGGGGGAGATGTCCGGCAGGACAGAGGGGGGTGTCTCTCTAACGAGCTATACTGTGGTGGTCCCATGAAAGCCTTCGCCACCCTTCTCGACCGCCTCGTCCTCACCCCGTCCCGCAACGGCAAGCTGAAACTGCTCGCCGATTATTTTCGCACGGTGCCTGATCCGGACCGGGGTTATGGCCTTGCCGCCATTGCCGGCACGCTGGATCTCAAAAGCGTCAAACCCGCCATGCTGCGCGAACTCGTCATGGAGCGGATGGACGAGGTGTTGTTCCGTTATTCCTATGATTATGTCGGTGACCTTGCCGAAACCATCGCGCTGGTCTGGGATGGTGGCGCCAGGGAACGGGTCGACGATGCGAAGCAGCCGCGCCTCGGCGACGTCGTCACCCGCATGAATGCGCTCGGCCGCACCGAAGTGCGCTCCGCCGTGCGTGACCTGCTCGATCATCTCGATCCGTCCGCCCGTTTCGCCTTCCTGAAACTGGCGACCGGGGGCCTGCGCATCGGCGTGTCCGCCCGGCTCGCAAAGCAGGCACTGGCAGACATGTCGGGCAAGGATGTCACCGAGATCGAAACGCTCTGGCATGGGTTGGAGCCGCCTTATGAACCGCTGTTCGCCTGGCTGGAGGGCGGGGCGGAAAAGCCGGTTCTGGCCACGCCTGCCATTTTTCATTCGGTCATGCTCGCCAATCCGGTGGAAGACGGTGATCTCGCAAAGCTCGATCCCGCCGATTATGCCGCCGAATGGAAATGGGATGGCATTCGTGTGCAGATGTCGAGTTACGGCGGCACGAAAAAGCTCTATTCACGCTCCGGCGACGACATCAGCGGCGCCTTTCCCGATATCGTCGATGCCATCAATTTCGATGGTGTTATTGACGGCGAGCTGCTGGTCGGCGGCACGGCGCGTTCCAACAATCCGACCCGCACGTTTTCCGATCTGCAGCAGCGCCTGAACCGCAAGACGGTCACGGCAAAGATGCTGGAGGAATATCCGGCTTTCGTGCGTGCCTACGATCTGCTGTTCCAATCCGATGACGACATTCGCGCGCAGACTTTTCTTGAGCGCCGTGAGCGTCTCTCGGACATCCTCACCCGTGCCCCGCATGATCGCTTCGACCTCTCCGATCTGGTGTCTTTCAAGACTTGGGACGAGCTTGAGGCCCTGCGGCGGGACCCGCCCGATCCGGTCATCGAAGGGGTGATGATCAAGAAAAAGGACAGCGTTTATCAGGCCGGTCGCCTGAAGGGGCCGTGGTTCAAGTGGAAGCGCGATCCGTTCAATATCGATGCCGTCATGCTCTATGCACAACGCGGTCATGGCAAACGATCGAGTTATTATTCCGATTTCACGTTTGGTGTCTGGGCTGACGGGCCGGATGGCGAGCAGCTTGTGCCGGTCGGAAAGGCCTATTTCGGCTTTACCGATGCCGAACTGGAAGTGCTCGACAAGTTCGTGCGCGACAATACGGTCGATCGCTACGGTCCGGTGCGGGCCGTGAAGGCGAAGCCGGATTTCGGTTTCGTGCTGGAGGTCGCTTTTGAAGGCATCAACCGGTCGAGCCGCCACAAATCCGGCGTCGCCATGCGGTTTCCGCGCATCGCGCGGCTGCGGCAGGACAAGCTGCCGCGTGATGCCGACCGGCTTTCGACACTGACGGCGATGATCGATGCGCGTGAGGGCGGTGAAGGGTAAAAACCGCATCTGCTAATCTTCGGGTTGTCGATTTTCGCCAGTGCGCTATGTCGGCGCTGGCTGTTATGCCATTCCCAACCGGGATGCCGACATTTCTGCTCGGTATCCTGTTCCCCTCCATTGGCAATTTTCACATTGCCCGCATTCATGAACTGCGCCCGGCGCAGTTGAGAGGCATCATGACCTTTCCCGACATTTCGCTGCCAAGCCGTCCGCTGGCGTTGAAACAATCCTCGCTGTCGCTGCCGCGCGGTTATGCGATATCGCTGCCGTTTGTGTTCCTGTTGACGGGAATGCTGTTTTATTGGCAGGTGCCGAACCTGTGGCGCGACTACCAGATCAGCCAGAACCCGCTGGTGATGGAAGATGGCCGGCTGGTGGACGGCGAATGCAAGGTCCGCAAGGGCGTGTTCACCGATTGCGATGCCCGTGTCGCCTATACATATCAGGGCAAGAGCTACGAGAGCGATACGCATATCTTTTTCGTGGATGCCCATTCCGGCAATTATGAAACCGATATCGTCATTTCGGCGGACAATCCGGAATTGGCAACGCTCAGCCTCGGGCTGGACAAGCTCGAAAACCGCTTCATCTCCTTCGGCGTGCTGTTTGGTGTGTTTGCACTCATCTGCCTGATTTCCATCGTTCTCGGCGTGCGCACGTCCTATGCGCGCAGCCGGCTGACGACGCCGGCATTGTTAAGGCCGGTGCCGGTGGAAATCGCGACCTACAAGGAAAGTTTTGGGCGTTTGTTCGTGACCTATGCGGACAAGATCGCCGAGGACATGACCAAGCGCAGCGCCTATAGCCGCTTCGCCAAGGGACAGGAGCCGATCATTATCGGCGAGGCCGAAGATGGTTCGCCCGTCGGGCTTGCAGTGCGCCATGGCAATACCGCCTATCCGGTCCTGCTCGATGCCGGGCTTGAGCGCATCAAGATGACGGACGAGGAACGCGCTTCAGCACTGGCCTCGATCGCGACAGCGCGCGAGACGGTTGCCGATGAACAGTCGTCCTTGCGCGAACCGGTGAAGAAAGGCCGCTTCTTGCGTGCCATTCTCGGCTTCCTCGCCATCATTCTCGTGATCGCCGGTTTGGTGCTCGGTTATTGGTACTGGTATGTGACCGCCGGTTATACGCAGTTCATGCAGGCCGGCATGGAGATCAACAACATGTTGCCCGGCCCGATGAACGAATGGGGTTGCGACCAGCTGCAGAAGCGGTTTGGTGATCAGAACGCGCCTTACGGCTGCACGGCTAGCGACTTTAAAAGCTGGAAATAAGACGATGCCGCGCGGGTCTGCGGTGGAAGACCCGCGCGGCAGATCGGGGCTGGCTTCACGCGCCTGCGGCAGACAGGCACGTGACCCCGACCGGGAAGGCAGCCGTTTTACTCCGCTGGAGAGAGAGCGGGAGCTGCCTCCGAACTGTGCTGGCCCTCGTGCTCATCCTTGTGCTGGGTGAGCGGCCGGTTGCCGGTCATGGCGCGGGCCAGCATGTAGAAGACCGGTGTCATGAAGATGCCGAAGAAGGTCACGCCGATCATGCCGGAGAACACCGCGACACCCATGGCGGCGCGCATTTCCGCACCCGCACCGGTGGAGATGACCAGCGGCACGACACCCATGATGAAGGCCATCGAGGTCATCAGGATCGGGCGAAGACGCAAGCGGCTTGCCTCGACCGCGGCCTGCCATGGCGTTCGTCCTTCGAACTCCAGCTCACGGGCAAATTCCACGATCAGGATCGCGTTTTTCGCCGACAGCCCCACCAACACCACCAACCCGATCTGGGTAAAAATGTTGTTGTCGCCACCAGTCAGCCACACGCCGGTGAGGGCTGCCAGCACGCCCATCGGCACGATCATGATGATGGCCAGCGGCAGTGTCAGGCTTTCATACTGGGCGGCCAGCACAAGGTAGACCAGAAGCAGCGCCAGCGGGAAAACGATGATGCTCGAATTGCCGGCAAGGATCTGCTGGTAGGTCAGGTCCGTCCATTCGTAATCGATGCCGGAAGGCAGGGTCTCAGTGAGGATCTTTTCCATCGCGGCCTGTGCCTGACCGGATGAGAAGCCGGGTGCCGGTGCGCCGTTGATGTCGGCCGACAGGAAGCCGTTGTAACGCGTGGTGCGTTCCGGGCCTGCGGCTTCATCGACCTTCAGAAGCGCCGACAGCGGGATCATCTGGCCCGATTGCGAACGAACCTTCAGGTTGCCGATATCATCCGCCTTGGCACGGAATTTCGCATCGGCCTGAACGCGGACGCTGTAGGTGCGGCCGAAGGCGTTGAAGTCGTTGACATAAAGCGAGCCGAGATAGATCTGCAGCGTTTCGAAGACGTCAGTCACCGATACACCGAGCTGTTCGGCCTTGGCGCGGTCGAGATCGGCGTAAAGCTGCGGCACGTTGATCTGATAGCTGGAAAAGATACCGGCCAGTTCAGGTGTCTGGTAAGCCTTGGCGATGACCGCCTTGGTGGCTTCGTCCAGCGTCTGGTAGCCGTAACCCGAGCGGTCCTCGATCTGCAGCTTGAAACCGCCCGTCGTGCCGAGACCGTTGACCGGCGGCGGCGAGAAGATGGCGATGAACGCATCCTTGATGCCGGCATATTGGCCGTTCAGCGCCATGGCGATACCATCACCGGAAAGTTCAGGCGTCTTGCGGTTTTCAAAGTCGTCCAGCACGGCGAACACGACGCCGGAGTTGGAACCGTTGGTAAAGCCATTGATGTTGAGGCCCGGGAAGGCGATGGCATGTTTTACGCCCGGCTGCTTCAGAGCGATGTCGCTCATCTGCTTGATCACGTCTTCGGTGCGATCAAGCGTTGCGCCGTCCGGCAGCTGTGCGAAGCCGACCAGATACTGCTTGTCCTGGCTCGGTACGAAACCACCCGGCACGGCATTGAACATGCTGTAGGTGAGGCCGACCAGGGCGAGGTAGATCACCATGATCAGGCTCTTGCGCGACAGAAGCCCGCCGACCGTGCGGCCGTAACCGTTGGAGGCGGCGCCGAACACACGGTTGAAGCCACGGAAAAACCAGCCGAACAGAAAGTCCATGCCGCGTGTCAGCCTGTCCTTGGGCGCGTGGTGGCCCTTGAGGAGCAGGGCCGCCAGTGCCGGAGACAGTGTCAGCGAGTTGATGGCCGAGATGACGGTCGAAATCGCAATCGTCAGCGCGAACTGCCGGTAGAACTGGCCCGACAGGCCGGAGATGAAGGCGAGCGGCACGAACACGGCGACCAGAACCAGCGCAATCGCGATGATCGGGCCCGACACTTCCTTCATGGCACGGTATGTCGCTTCACGCGGCGCATAACCGTTCTCGATGTTTCGCTCGACGTTTTCCACCACCACGATCGCGTCATCGACGACGATACCGATGGCAAGCACAAGCCCGAACAGGGTGAGCGCGTTCACCGAAAAGCCGAACATGTACATGACGGCGAATGTGCCGATGACCGAGACCGGAACCGCCAGAAGCGGAATGATCGAGGCGCGCCATGTCTGCAGGAAGATGATGACGACGAGAACGACCAGCGCCACGGCTTCAAGCAGCGTGTCGATGACCTTTTCGATCGACGAGCGCACGAATTCGGTCGTGTCGTAGACGATCTCGTATTTCACGCCTTCCGGCATGGCCTTCTGCAATTCGTCCATGGTGGCGCGAACCGTGTCGGCGATTTCGATGGAGTTGGAGCCCGGTGCCTGAAGCACGGGAATGGCGACGGCCGGCTGGCCATCAAGCAGCGAGCGGAGCGTATAATCGGAGGCACCAAGTTCGATGCGGGCGACGTCGCGCAGGCGGGTGATTTCGCCGTTCTCGCCGGTCTTGACGATGATGTTGCCGAATTCTTCCGGAGTCTGCAGGCGGCCCTGCGCATTGACGTTCAGCTGAAGATCGACGCCCGGCAGGCTCGGCGATGCACCGATAATGCCGGCGGCGGCCTGCACGTTCTGACCGCGCACGGCATTGGTGATGTCGCTGGCGGCCAGCGAATGTTCGGCGGCCTTTTGCGGATCGATCCAGATGCGCATGGAATAGTCACCGGAACCAAAGACCTGTACCTGGCCGACACCTTCGATACGGGCCAGACGGTCCTTGATATTAAGCGTCGCATAGTTGCGCAGGTAGGTCAGGTCATAACGGTCGGTGGCCGACACGAGATTGACCACCATGATGAAGTCCGGCGAGGCCTTGATCGTGGTGATGCCGAGCGAGCGCACTTCCGTTGGAAGACGCGGCTCCGCCTGCGACACGCGGTTCTGCACCAGCTGCTGTGCCTTGTCCGGGTCGGTGCCCAGCTTGAAGGTCACGGTCAGCGTCAGCACGCCGTCGGATGTCGCCTGGCTGGACATGTAGAGCATGTCCTCGACGCCGTTGATCTGCTCTTCCAGCGGTGTTGCCACCGTTTCGGCGATCACCGTCGGGTTGGCGCCGGGATAGGTGGCGCGCACCACCACGGATGGCGGCACGACTTCGGGATATTCGGAAATCGGCAGCGCGCGCATGCCAAGCAGGCCGGCCACCACGATCAGCACCGACAGCACGCCGGCAAACACCGGTCGGTCGATGAAAAATCTGGAAATGTTCATGACGAAACCCTCTCTCCAGGGGTAAAGCGAGGCATAGAGGTCTCCATCCCGCAGTCAGCTGACTGCGGGCAACCAGAACCTCAAGGGTGGAAAACCGACCGGACTGCCGCCGGTCGTTATGCTGTTATTTCGATGCCAGTTTGGCGTCTTCTTCCGGGGCCACGACGGCGCCGGGACGGATACGCTGCAGACCACTGGTGACGATGCGATCGCCCGGCTTCAAACCGCTTTCGACGATGCGCATGCCATCAACAGCCGAACCGAGCTGTACGGGGCGGTAAGCGACCGTATTGCCCTGATCGAGCACGAAGACGAATTTCTTGTCCTGATCTGTGCCGACGGCCTTTTCGCTGATCAGAAGATGGTATTCTTCCTTCGGCTGGCCCATGCGCACCCGCACGAACTGACCGGCGATCAGGCGTCCATTAACGTTGCCGAACTCGGCACGTACCCGGATCGTGCCGCTGGCGGCATTCACCTGGTTGTCGATCAGCTGCAGCTTGCCACGGATCGCTTCAGCATTGGCGGCCAGTGTCGTTACTTCGACCGGAACCCTGTCGAGGGCCGGAATGCCGTTCTCGACCGGTACTTCCGACAGGATACGGGCGACCAGTTCCTCGCTGGCGTCAAAGCTTGCATAAATCGGGTTGATCGACACGATCGTCGTCAGTGGCGTGGAGGCGGAACCCTGAGCCACGAGATTGCCGACGGTCACCTCGATGCGACCTGCGCGACCGGAGATCGGGGCGCGGATCTGGGTGTAGTCGAGGTTGAGCTGGGCAACTTTCAACGCCGCCTTGGCCGATTGCAGGCTAGCCATCGCATCCTGCTGGGTGCTCTGGCGCTGGGCGAAATCGCTCTGCGAAATGGTGTTTTTCGCCGAAAGTGTCTTGCCGCGTTCCAGTTCGGTATTGGCCAGTTCCAGCTTGGCTTCAGCCGAGGCAACAAGGCCCTGCGCTTCGGCAACCGCTGCCTGATAGGGAGCCGGGTCGATGCTGAACAGCAGGTCGCCTTCCTTTACCAGACCACCCTCACGGAAATGCACGGACTGGATGGCACCTGCAACGCGCGGGCGAAGCTGCACGCGGTCAACGGCTTCCAGACGGCCGGAAAATTCCTGCCATGTGGTGACGCTGCGTGGCTCGACGGACGCGACCTTGACCGGGACTGCCGGAGCGGCGGCCGTTGCCGGAGCGGCGACAGCGCCTTTCGGTGCGTCGAGATAGAAGGATGCGCCTGCGATGAGCGCAGCAACGCTCAGTCCGGAACCCCACAGGGCCCAGTTCTTGATCTTCGATGTCATTTTTCTCTCCTGGCGGACGTTTTGCCGCCTGATCGTTCAACTCAAATGTCGCTGAGGCCCTGACAGGACAAAGAGAGACCGTCGGCGGCATGACATGCCTCCGTGAGTTCCTTGTCCTTGATGCCGGGATTGGCCTGATGGGAAATCAGGGCCTCAGCTTAAAATCTAAAATTCCGCACTGTTCATGATGGGTCTCCTTCGACCTTGGAATTTTCATGCCTGAATGGGTTGGGTCGTAAAACCACTGTCAGTGCAGCGTTTCGACAAACCCGGTAAACTCTGAGCACAGGGAGGGAAGCCATTTGCCGGTTCCCTCCTTGTAGACACTCGTCCAGCCGCAATCGGCCGAAAAGATACGCTGGCGTACGGTCACACCGCTTGCCTTCAGGCGATCCGCGTAACCAATCACCTCGTCACGCAGCGGATCGTCTTCGGACGTGATGATCAACGCCGGCGCCAGATTGTTCAGGCGCGAACACAGGCAGGGTGCAGCGTAAGGGTGCTGGAAAAAGGAACCGATATAATGGCTCCATCCATCCGACCATTTTTCGCGCATTCCGACCTTGTCGGCCTCGCGAAACGATGCCGACGTCATCTTCGGATCGATCATCGGCGAAAAAAGCATCTGGCCTTTCAATTCGCCGGGCAAAAGATCCCGTGCCTTCAACGCCACGCCGGCTGCCACATTGCCGCCGGCCTCATCGCCCGCCACGAAAAGCGGAGACTTGGCGCTGCCGAACTGCTTGCGCTTGCCCGAAAGGCAGGCAAGCGCCTGAAAGGCACAGTCCATGGCCTTCGGAAACATGTTCTGCGAGGCGACCGCATAATCCGCCTCCAGCACCACGGCACCGGTTTCCGCCAGTGCCTTGGCGATCGGCCGCTCGGCCTCGCCACGGTCGCGGTCCAGAAAGGCGCGACCGCGCAGGTAAAGCACGATCGGCGCAAGCTTGGCTGCACGCGCGCCGTCATAAAGGCGCATGGGCACAGGCGGTGTCACCGACCTGTCGAAAACGATGTTTTCCCATTGCGCTGTCATGATTGCCTCGAACCGCATCGTCTGAACACGGATTGGGTTGCCGAAAATTCTGATCCTGATATTATTGTTCCATTCAAAACGCACAAGCATGCGTTTTGCGGCAACACTATTCCGAATTCGCGGATAATGCTGCGATGCATCCGGAGGACCGTTCGTGGATCAGCTATCGGCAATGCGTGTTTTCGTCCGGGTCGTCGAGACCGGCAATTTTACAAGGGCGGCGACCGCGCTCGACATGCCGAAAACGACGGTGACCAATATGGTCCAGTCGCTGGAAGCGCATCTGCGCACCACGCTGCTCAATCGTACCACCCGGCGTGTGATGGTGACAACCGATGGCGCGCTTTATTACGAGCGGGCGATCCAGATCCTCTCCGAAATCGACGAACTCGATGGCTCGATGTCGAATTCGCAGGCACAGCCATCCGGGCGCCTGCGTGTGGAGATGGCCGGTGCCTTTGCCGATCTGGTGGTCATCCCCAACCTTTGTGATTTCTACAAACGTTATCCGCAGATCCAGCTGGATATCGGTGTCGGCGATCGCCTTGTCGATTATATCGCCGAAAACGTCGACTGCGCCCTGCGCGGTGGCACGCCGACCGACCAGTCGCTGATTGCCCGCAAGGTGGGCGAACTGAAGCTGCGCACCTTCGCCGCGCCTTTCTATCTCGAAAATTTCGGTGAACCGACAAACCCCCGAGAACTGGAAGACAAGCATTTTTCCGTTGGTTATCTCAATGCGACACTCGGCCGTGTGCTGAGCATGGAGTTCTGCCGTGGAGATGAGGTGGTCGAGATCAATCCGCGCTATATCGTGTCGGTCAATGACGCGCGTTCCTATCTCAACGCAATGATTTCAGGCATCGGCATCGGCCAGTCGCTGGGCTTCATGGTCAATGATGCGATCGAACGCGGCGATCTGGTCGAGATCATGACCGACTGGGATTGTGAGACACTGCCGCTTTACATCGTCTATCCGCAGACCCGCCATCTCAGCAACAAGGTGCGGGTCTTTGTCGACTGGCTGGCCAAGTTGGTGCAGGGCCTGAAGGATGGCGATCAGATGCCGCAACCCCTGTTGAAAAAGGCGGGATGATCCGCCTTCTCTCGAAATACGCTCGCCGCCTAGTTTATTCGGCAGCCGATGGGGATTGCCGGTTCCGGTCACGTCCCTGAACGACTGCCGCCAGCCTGTCGTTTTGTCTTTCCATCCGGGCGATGCGTTCTTCCAAGGCGGCAAGCCCTGCCGCCTGCTCGCGCGTCGCGCGGCTGAGCGCCTCTTCCGACATCGGTTGTTCTTCCTCGTCCTTTTTTCCGACCAAACGGCCGAACAGTCGGGCCAGAAGACGCGAGAGGTCGTCCATGATCAGGAAGAAGGCAGGCACGACGAGAAGCGACAGCACGGTCGAGACGATGATGCCGCCGATCACCGCAATCGCCATCGGCGCGCGGAACGAGCCGCCTTCGCCGACGCCCATTGCGGATGGCAGCATGCCGGCCGACATGGCGATTGAGGTCATGATGATCGGGCGCGCGCGCTTGCGGCCGGCCTCCACCATGGCATCGACACGGTTCATGCCGGCATGTTTCATCTCAATGGCGAAATCGACCAGCAGGATGGCGTTTTTGGTGACGATACCCATCAGCATGAGAATGCCGATGAGGACCGGCATGGACAGCGCGTTCTGGGTGATGATCAAAGCCACCGCCACGCCGCCGATGGCCAGCGGCAGCGAGAACAGGATGGTGAAAGGCTGGATGACGTCCTTGAACAGCAGGATCAGTACGACAAGCACCAACAGCAGCCCGAGCAGCATCGCATTGCCGAAACCCGCCTGCATCTCCGCTTGAACCTTGGCGTCACCGCTCTCCACCAGACGCACACCTTCCGGCAGGGTGGTTTCATCGACGATGCGCTTGAACTCGGCCGTCGAGGTTTCGAGCGCCGTGCCTTGTGGCACGTCGGAGCCGATCGAAACGACGCGGTTGCGATCGTACCTTTTGATCGAGCTTGGCCCTTCCGCATAATCGATATCGGCAACACTTGAGAGCGGCACCGCGGTGCCGGATGCGGTTTTCACCTTGAGAGTTTTAAGACGACCAAGGTCACGCCGCGTGTCGAGCGAGGTCTGGACGCGAATGGGAATCTGACGGCCATCCAGCGAGATTTTTGTCAGGGCCGCATCGATATCGCCGATCGTGGCGACACGAACCGTCTGGGCGATCTGCTGTGGCGTGACGCCGAGACGGGCGGCTTCGTCCTTGCGCGGACGGATCTGCAGTTCGGGGCGGGGCAGGGCGCCTTCGGACGACACGTTGACGAGAATAGGCGAGGCCCGAAGGTTGTTTTCCAGCAGAGCCGCCGCTTCATCGAGCCTGTCATTGTCATTCGAGAGAAAGTTGAAGGCCAGTTCGCGCTCGGCGCGGTCATTCACTTTCGATATACGCACATCCGGAATGCTGCGCAGTTTTTCAAACAGTTCCTTTTCGATATCCCATTGTGGTCTGGTGCGGCCATGATCCGTCACCTTCGGCAGGTACGGACCGATCAGCGGAATATTGCCAAAACCCTTGTTGACGATGGTTTTCCAAAGCGAGTGATCCATGTTGCCCAGGATGACGTTAATGGTCGCACGGCGCAGTTCCATGTCGCCCTTGGGAGAAGCTCCGCCGAGCACGAACACGCTGTCTATGCCGTCGATCGCCCGGATGGTCTTGAAAATGTCTGTGGTGGTCAGGTCGGTTTCATCGAGCGTGGCGCTGGGTGGAAGTTCGACGGAGAGCACGACACGCGAGGAATCTTCCGGCGGCATGAAACTGCCGGGCACCTGGGACAGCAGCGCCATCGATGCGATCAGGAAACCGATAGCTCCCAGCAGCGTCGCATAACGCCAGTACCATTTGTGGGTGGTGCCGGAGACGACCTTGGAATAGGCGCGCATCAGCCTTCCATCATTGTCCTGATGGTCGTCCATCGCGTCTTCCGCCCGCATCAGATAGGCGGCCATCAGCGGCGTGATGAGGCGCGCTACCAGCAACGAGAAGAATACGGAAAATGCGACGGTGAGGCCGAACTGGATAAAATACTGGCCCGGAATGCCCGGCATGAACGAGACCGGCACGAAGACGGCGATGATGGTAAAGCTGGTGGCGATGACGGCGAGACCGATTTCATCGGCTGCTTCAAGTGCCGCGCGGTACGGCGTCTTGCCCATCTTGATATGGCGGGCGATGTTTTCCACCTCGACGATCGCATCGTCGACCAAGATGCCGGTCGCAAGCGTCAGTGCCAGAAAACTGACGAGATTGAGCGAAAAGCCCATCACGTCCATGATCCAGAAGGTGGGCACGGCCGACAGCGGCAGGGCGACGGCGGCGATCAGCGTGGCGCGCCAGTTGCGCAGAAACAGGAAGACGACGATGACGGCAAGGATGGATCCTTCCACCAGCGTGTGCAGCGCGGATTCGTAATTGCCATAGGTGAAATAGACGCTGTCATCGACCATCTGGATGGCGACATCGGGATGTGCTGATCGCACCTGATCGAGGCTCTCCGCCACCGTTTCGGCAACCGAGACCTCGCTTGCACCCTTGGCGCGGAAGACTGCGAAGGTAACGGCGGGATTGCCGTTGAAGCGCGAGAAGGATTTTTGCTCCGCATAGGTGTCGGTGACACGGCCGAGCTGCGACAGCTTGACGAAATTGCCGGTGGGCAGCGTGATCGTGGTGTTGGAAAGTTCCGCCACATCACGGGCGTCACCCAGCGTGCGAATGGCCTGTTCGTTGCCGCCGATCTGGCCGCGACCGGAGCCAAGATCGACATTGGTGCCGCGCAGCTGCTCGTTCACTTCCGCCGCGGTAATGCCATAGGCATCGAGCCTGCCGGGTTCGAGCATGACCTGCACTTCGCGGTCCGAGCCGCCATAACGGTCGATACGGCCGACACCGGCCTGTCCCTGAAGCGCACGTTTGACCGTGTCATCAACGAACCACGACAGTTCTTCCAGCGTCATGTTGGGGGAGGAGACGGCAAAGGTCTGGATGGCCTGGCCTTCGACATCGACCTTGGTGACGACCGGTTCCTCGACATCGGCGGGCAGATCGCTGCGGATGCGGTCGATGGCGTCCTTGGTGTCCTGAACCGCCTCGGCCGTGGGTTTTTCGAACCTGAAGAGAATATTGGTGGTCGATTGCCCGTCCACGATGGTGGAGTGGATCTCGTCTATGCCGCTGATCGCCGCAACCGCGTCTTCGACCTCCTTGGTCACCTGCATTTCCAGTTCGGCAGGCGACGCACCGCTTTGCAGCACGGTGATCGAAACGACCGGCACATCCACATTCGGAAAACGGGTGATCGGCAGGGAATAAAACGACTGAATGCCGACGAACATCAAGAGCACGAAACCGAGGATCGGCGCGATCGGATTGCGGATCGACCAGGCGGAAAAGTTCATGGAGAAAACCTTCAGTTCGTGGCCGTCATCGATGACGATTGCGCCTGTTGGGACGCCGTCACGGGTGTGATGCGGTCATCATCGCGCACGAAGGCTCCGGCCTTCGCGACGACGCTTTCGCCAGCGACAAGACCGCTGACGATCTCGACAAAACCGGAATCCTGAATGCCGGTCTCGACCGGCACCTGTTGCACGACATCACCATCGGCAGTCTGTACGACTTTGCGGACTGTCGGCCCATCGCGGCCGATGGTCACCGCCGATTGCGGCAGCGTCAGCGTCTTGACCTCGGAAACGATGATCTCGGCACCAGCGAACATGCCGGAACGGGCCACACTTTTAGCATCGACAATGATATGCACGGCACCGAGACGGGTTGCGGCATCGATGGTCGGGGATACGAGGCGAACGACACCTTCAATGCCTTGGCGATTGCCGGCCACGCGGATGTTTGCCTTCTGGTCCCGCCTGATCTTGCTGATTTCGGCCTCAGCTATGTCCGCGACCAGTTCGATGGCGCCATCGCGGATGATATTGAACAGCGGTTCGCCGCTGCCAGCGGCAACCGCGCCGACTTTGGCATTCTTTACCGAAACGATACCCGAAACCGGTGATCGCACTTCGGTGCGCCTGAGTTGCAGATCGACATCGGCCAATTGGGCATCAACGACGCGGATATCGGCCTCCGCCACTTCCACGGCTTGTGCCGCTGCCTTCAGCTTGGCATCGGCCACATCGGCCTGCGCTGTGGCCTGTTCCATCTGCGAGACGGAACTGGTGCCGCTCTGCCCGAGCCGTTTGGTGCGATCGCGTTGGCGGATCGCATCGTCGTAACTCGCCTGCGCCTCCACCACCTGTGCCCGTGCCTGTGCGAGCGCTGCCACCGCTTTTGCTTTGTTGGCCCGGTACTGGCTTTGCTGCAAAACCAGCGCATCGCTGTCGAGCACGGCCAACACGCTGCCCGCCTCGATCCGGTCGCCGATCTCGGAATGAAGCGCCTTGATCGGCAAGCCATCGACCAGCGGCTGGACAAAAACCTCATTGAGCGGGCGGATGGTGCCGCTCGCCAGAACCCGATCCGTCATGGCACGCTCAGAAACCTCGGTGATCACGATGGCAGGCAGTTTTGCTGATGCGACGGCCGGCTGTTCCTGTGCCATTGCCGGCGTGATCACGTTCGTTGCCGCCATGACGATGGCCAGCGCTGCGGGATGGATGAAACCGTGGCTCATCGTCCGTCTCCTTCATATGCGCGCGCCCGCTCGCGGAACCGGCGGATGCGTGTCGGCGCAGGGCTTGTTGCTGGTGGTGCATCCGACATGCCATCTGCAGCCAGAAACGCAGCCTGTCCGGCAATCGTCGGGTGTTCGAAAACGCGGATGACCGAGACCGGACGGTCGAATGCCTGGGAAAGCCTGCCGGCCAGCCGCGTTGCCAGAAGCGAATTGCCGCCGGCCTGGAAGAAGCTGGTGACAGTGGATTCGATCGGGTGATCCAGCAGATCCTGCCAGATTGTTCGGATGCGGCTTTCCACTTCGGATACTGGCTGCGCCGGCTTGTCGTCGCTCGGTAATGCCAGTTCCTGCGCGCGTCTTTCCAGCGCCTTGCGATCGACCTTGCCATTGATGGAAAGCGGCAGATGGTCGAGCACTTCGAACGTGGTGGGGATCATCGCTGCGGCAAGTTTTTGGCCGAGCACACGGCGTAGCGCCGCTTCGTCGTATCCGCCGTTTTCGTGGCATGCGAGGAAGGCAACCAGCCGGTTGCCCTTGCCGGCCATGCCGCTGGCAACGACACTCACCTGCCGGATCGTTTTGTCGTCGGCGATGGCCGTTTCGATTTCGCCCAGTTCGATACGCAGGCCGTTGACCTTGACCTGACCATCGCGGCGGCCGAGGAATTCGACAAAGCCATCGGGGTGCCAGCGGCCGAAATCGCCGGTGCGATAGAGCCTTTCGCCCGTGGTCGGATGCGTGAGAAAACGCTCCGCCGTCTTTTGGGGGGCGCGCCAGTAGCCGTCTGCGAGACCGATGCCGCCGATGAAAATTTCGCCGATGGCGTGATCGGGGCGTTCTGCAAAATTTTCATCGAGCACATGGATGGTCTGGTTGGCGAGCGCGCGACCGTAGGGAATGCTCGTCCAGCTAGTATCGATTTGATCGACCTCATGGGCAATCGACCAGATGGCCGCTTCGGTAGCGCCGCCGAGCGATACCAGTTTTGGCGCGTATTCGAGAGCGATCAGCGATCGGCACAAGGGCAAAGGCAGCCAGTCTCCGCTCAGCATCACCAGCCGCAGCTGCGAGAGTGCCGCGATACGACGGCGATCGGTCAGCCGATCATGAAACAGCTGCATCAGTGCCGGCGCGCTGTTCCACAGTGTCACGCCGTGGTTTTCAATCAGATCCAGCCAGATGTCCGGGTCCGGCGCGATGGCGACAGGCGGAACGACCACCGTGCCGCCCGCCGCCAGCAGGCCAAAAATGTCGTAGACGGAGAGGTCGAAACTCAGGGACGACACCATCAGGCAACGGTCAGCGGGTCCGATGCCAAAACGCGCATTGATGTCGAGGATGGTGTTGAGTGCGGCGCCGTGGCGAATGGCAACGCCCTTCGGCTTTCCGGTCGAGCCGGAGGTGAAGATGATATAGGCGAGATCGTTTTCACCGACCTGCGGCAAGGAGGTGGAAATGTCCGTTTCCGTGATCTCGTCGAAAATATCGTCGTCGACGCCGATGACCTTGCGCGCAAAAATCGGCTCGGCCGTGTTGCCCGGCAGGGCCAGAAGCAGTTCGCTGCCGCTTTCCTCCAGCAGTGTTTTTATGCGCCCGTCCGGCAAGGCCGGATCGATGGGGAGATAGGCAAAACCCGCTTTCAGAATGGCGAGAACGGCGACCACCTGCTGCCAGCCTTTTGGCAGAAGCACGCTAACCGGCAGGCTGCGATCCGTCTGGCAGGCGGCGATCCACTGGGCAAGGCGTGTGCTGGCGCGGTCGATCCCGGCATAGGTCCAGCTTTTGCCATCGGCAATGACGGCAATCGCATCTGGGCGTTCCAAAACCTGCTGTTGGAACGGTTCATGCAGGGCTGCGGCTTTTGTCGGCGCCTGCCATGTCGTGTCGTTGGCGTCTGCGCGCCTGTTGGCCTGAACGGCGGGCAATGTCGCGTGCGTGGCCACGTCCCAGGCGGATGGTTGGTTTGCCAGTTTTCGCAGTAATTCCAGATGCATGTCGGCCAGCTCGGCGATCAGGCCGGGCGCATAGGCTGCCTCGACATGGTCCCAGTTCAGCACCAGTTTTCCGCCGTGATCCAGCGCCTGATGGTCGAGCAGGGTCTGCGGCGTCTGCACGGCGGCGCGGGTGATCTCTCCGAAACCGGAAAAGGCATCGAGATAACTGCGACCGGTGCCGAGCGCGCTGGTGAAGACATAAGGCATGATCGCGCGGTTATGCAGGCCATGAACGCCGGCAACCATGCCCAGCACCTCGACGCCACTCACGGCGCTGTGGTCGAGATCGCGCCATAACTGTGCCTGCACCTGCTGGGCGAAGTTCAGGAACGCCGGTGCGGACACGCCATTGGTTTCCACCAGTGTCAGCGAGGTGAAGTCGCCGATGACATTGTCGCTCGCCGGTCCCATCGGTCGGTTGAAAAGCGTCGTCGTCAGCGAAAAATGGCTGTTTTCGCTCCAGAACGACAGGATACGGGCATAGGCGGCCAGAAGCACGGCGGAGGCCGTCAGCCCGCGCTCGCGGATGGCATTCTGCAGGTTTTGCCAGTCGTCACGATCAAGCACGGTCTGCAGGCGGGCAAAGCGCGGCGGGGTCAAGGCCTCCAGCGGGCGGATGAGTGGCAGGGCAGGGCCTAACGGCATCGAGGTGACGCGCTTGCGCCAGTAACGTCGAGCCTCTTCTGTCGCTTCCGAACGCGCACGCGCCTCAAGGGCCGTGACATGATCCCGGAACCGCGCCGTCGGGGCAGGAATGGTTGCGGTCGGATCGCTGTAACGTTTCCACCATTCTCCCAGCCAGATTTCCAGCGATTTCAGGTCGAAGACGAGAATATCGAAACTCAGATGCAGAATATGGGTGCGCTCGGAAACCCGGCTGGCATGGACCCGGTAGAGCGGCCAGCAATCGGCCGGCAGCACCTGCTGTTCCATCTCGTCGCGAATGGCCTGCAGAGCCTTTTCTCGCCCGGTCTCGTCATCTGCGCTGAAATCCGCGTGGTCGATGCGGAAACGCGGCACGTCGTCGAGCACGCGCTGCATGCCATCCGCGCCGATGACCGCGCGCAACATCGGATGGGCGGCAATCGTAGCGTTCAGCGCATCTTCCAGCCGGTCTATATCGAGATCGTCGCAGCGTGCTTCGATATAACCATGCGCGGCCGTGCCGCCGAGTTCGAAATGGGTTTCGCGGCCCAGCCAATAGGCGCGCTGGATATCGGTGAGCGGAAAGCCGGCCTCTTCCGTTTCCTGCTTCGCGACGGTCGTGTCGTTTTCAGTCTGGCGCTGCGGGCGGCTCTCCATGACAAGCGCCGTCCACGCATCGACGGTCGGTTCGGCGATCAGCGCACTCAAGGGCACGGTCGCGCCATCTGCTGCAAACGCCGCCTGCAGGCGCATGAGCGCGATCGAGGCAAGGCCAAGTTCGATGAGGTTTTCGTCGCGGCCGAATTCATCCGGTTCGGCACCGATTTCCGCCGCCACCATCGCATGAATGCGCGTGGCTGTCGCATCGCGCGCCTCGGCAAGGTCGTGTCCGGTCCGTGCAGGCTCTGCCATTCTTATTCCACCTGCCCGCTGGTTTCGTGTTTTTCCTGCCAGAAGGCCACCTGCTGCTGGATGAACCACTGGATGATCTGGGCAAACAGCGGCACGACAAAATCAGGGGCGAGGCCGTTTTCCTCTGCCCATTTGTGCCGTTCCGGCAGCATGGCGGCGACCCGTTCGGGGGCGGGAATGGCGGCTGCATTCGGCTTGAAACGCGAGGCTTCCAGCACATAACCCAGCCGCAGGCCGAGCATGTCCACCACCGCGTGATCGAGCGTGTCGATCGCCTGCCTTATATCGCCGAGATCCTGGCAATCCGCCGGCGTCAGCGCCTTTATTCCGAGTTGCTGGAGTGTGAGCATCATCATCCGGCCTTGCTGATGGATATCTGTTCGAGATGGAGTGCTTTGAGTTTTTCACGCAGCTCCTTCTTGCTGATCTTGCCGATGCCGGTTTCGGGAAAGCTCGGGACGAACACGAAATCGTCCGGCATCTTGAAGGAGGCGAGGCCGCGGCCGCGCAGGTGACGGTTGAGCGCCAAAGTTTTCGTCTGGCCGCTGCGGCTGATCACGAAAGCGCAGATACGCTCGCCAAGCACCGGGTCCGGCAGGCCGACTACGGCGGCATCGTGGATATCGTCATGGGCCAGAAGCAGGTTTTCCACCTCTTCCGGCGCGATCTTTTCGCCACCGCGATTGATCTGGTCCTTGTCGCGACCCGACACCACGACATTGCCGCCATAGGCCAGCCGCACGATGTCGCCGGTGCGGTAAAAACCATCCGCCGTGAAGGCGCGGGCATTGTGTTCCGGCACCCGGTAATAGCCCCGGATCGTGTAGGGGCCGCGGGTCAGCAATTCGCCGGTCTCGCCCGGCGCGACGTCATTGCCATCGGCATCCACCACGCGGATTTCATCTCCGGGCGACATCGGCCGGCCTTGTGTGTTGACGATCACCTCTTCAGGGGCATCCAGTCGGGTAAAGCAGATCAGCCCTTCGGCCATGCCAAAAACCTGCTGCAGCGTGCAGCCGAGTTTCGGTTTGACATGCCGGGCCGGCTCGGCGCTCATCTTGGCGCCACCCACCTGCAGAACCTGCAGGCTTCTCGGCCGGTAGCGGCGCTTTTCCGCCTCTTCCATCCACAAAAGTGCAAGCGGCGGCACAACGCCTGATATCGTCACCTTGTGGGCATCCATCAACGCAAAAGCGGTATCGGCGCCCGGATCCGGAGCCATCACCACTGTGCCGCCGTTCATGAGCGTGCCGATAATGCCCGGGCAGGCGAGCGGGAAATTATGGGCAACCGGCAGCGCGCAGAGATAGACGGTCACTGCGCCCATACCGCTGACGGAGGCGGCGGTGCGGATATTGTAGAGATATTCGTTGTGGCGGCGCGGGATGAGCTTTGGAACACCCGTCGTGCCGCCGGAAATCTGGAAAACGGCGACATCGTCCGGTTGGGGTGCGTCGGGCACGGTTTCGCCATGCCGGTAAAGCGATGAGAGGCTCAAAAACTCCTCCGCATCGCCATCAACAACGACATGCGCAAGCGATGGCAGGTTGGGTTTCAGCTCACGGGCGAGGCCGCGATAATCGAACCCGCCCGCCCGATCGGCGACGAAGAAGGCGCTGGCCTCGGTGAACTCGAGAAAACGGCCGATTTCGAGATGGCGGTGGGCGGGAAGGGCCAGAACCGGCACGACACCGAGGCGCATCAACGCAAAGACGATCTCGACAAAGGCGCTGCGGTTCGGCATCTGCACCACCGCCTTGTCGCCGCGTGACAGGCCGAGGGCCGATAGGCCGGCCGCCAGCGCATGGATGCGCTGCTGCAGTTCGGCATAGGTCAGCCGGTGGTCGCCATCGATCAGTGCGGTTTTTTCATCGTATTCAGTTGCGAGCCGATCGATCGTGCCGGCAAAGGTTTCGTCACGCCAGAAGCCCTCGTTGGCATAGTGTTCGCGAAATTCCTGTGGCCATGTCGGCATATCGGTGTGGTTTTCGCCCGTCATGGCTTCCTCCTGTCTGTCAGATCGCGTTCGCATCGAGGCCGAGTGCCTGGAGCATGGTCTTGAACTTGTTTTCGGTTTCGCGGAATTCGGCATCCGGGTCGGAGCCCGCGACGATGCCGGCGCCGGCCATCAGGCGGATCTGGCGGTTGCGGATTTCGGCGCAACGCAGGGTCACGGCCCATTCGCCATCGCCGTTTTCATCGCACCAGCCGACCATGCCGGCGTAGAGACCGCGATCGAATTTTTCGAGATCGGCAATCGCGGCCAGCGCTTCATTGCGCGGCACGCCGCCAACGGCCGGTGTCGGGTGCAAAGCCAGCACAAGATCGAGAATGTTTGTGTGAGGAGAAGCGAGTTCGCCTTCGATTACGGTCGACAGATGGTTGACCGGACCGGCGGCGAGCACGCTCGGCTCGTCCGGCACGGTGATCGATGTGCAGAAGGGTTTGAGCGCTTCGCCGACGGCGCGGCTGGTGAACGCATGTTCGCGCCGGTCTTTCGGCGAGGCCATCAGCTCAGCGATGTTGCGGGTATTGCGTTTCGGATCGGGATCGGCGGTTATGGTGCCGGCCAGCGGATTGGCTAAAACTTTGTTGCCGCGTTTCGAAACCAGCAGTTCAGGGCTGGCACCGACCAGAAGGCCTGCATCGCGCTCTGCGTCGGCAGCCAGCGGTATGGAATAGATGAAGCTCGCCTTGTGCCGCTTCATTAGCGTTGCCAGAAGGCGGATGACATCCGGCTCGCTGTCGAGGTCGATTTCGAGGCGGCGGGCCAGAACCAGTTTTTCGAGCGGTGAACCGGCAATGCGTTTCACGCCTTCGGCGACGGCGTGACGATAGTCGGTAGGCGACGGTGTCTGCCGCATGTCTGTGATCTTTGGTGCTGCATACCGGGACGGTGCAAAACCAAAGGCCTGCCAGTCTGCCAGCAACGGTTCCTCGATCTGGCGCGGCACATAGAGCGAAGGGCTGGCGCCGGTATCGAAGGGAATAGCGCCGACCACGATCGGCGGATGGCCGCCGGCGCGGGCGATTGCGAACAAGCGGTCGATAGTGCTGCGCAGATCGCCGGTCCCCGGGTCGCTGCAAGCCGCCATTCCGCTCGCCAGCATGCGGGTATTTGGCGATACGAACAGGGCGCGGTTCATGAGATCGGATTGCGACAGGTAAGACGGGGTCGTTTCGGCGACCATGATCTTTGCGGGAGCGTGCTGCATGTCAGTGAACCTTCTCCGAATTCGTTTCGGTGCTGGCCTGTAGGCCGGCGACATGGGCCTCCAGCGCGGCGATCGTGGTGTGCATGAAGAGATCGGTCACCTGAAGGTCGATGCCGAGTTCGTTGCGCAGCGCCGCATGCGCTTCGACGAGACGGATCGAGGTGGCGCCGAGCTCGAAGAAATTGATGTCGGCGGGCAGGCCGCGACGCCCGAGAACGCGCTCAAACACTGTGCGCACCCGGCTGGAACGTATCGGCGTGGAAACCGGGCGGCGCTCGGTGATCGCCGGCAGTGCGCGGATATCGATCTTGCCATTGGCGGAAAGCGGCAGGCTGGCATGAATGCCGATACGGGCCGGCACCATGTAGGTCGGCAGCAGGCTGCGGCAATGCTGGCGCAATGTCTCCTCAGTCGGTGCAGTGTCGCCTGCGGTGGCGATATGGGCGATGATCTGGCGGCCACCGCTCGTCTCCTGCGTGATCGCAACGGCGCGGGCGACGCCGGTATGGCTTTGCAGCGCATGGGTGATGTCGCCAAGCTCGATGCGATGCCCGCCGACCTTTACCTGACCATCGTCGCGGCCTAGAAACTCAAGCGTTCCGTTTTCCCAGAAGCAGCCGAGGTCACCGGTTTTATAAAGCCGTTCTCCGCTGTCCGTTGTGGTGATGAAGGCGGCAGCGGTCTTTTGGCAATCACCCCAGTAACCATCGGCCAGCCCGTGGCCGCCGATATACAACTGCCCGGCCACGCGGTCCGGCCTGTCTGCACCGTAACGGTCGAGCACGCGGAAATATTGATTGGTGAGAGGTTTTCCGTAGGGAACGGATTTCCATTGCGGTTCGATCTTCCCGGCGTCCTGCCAGTTGGACCAGACTGCCGCTTCGGTCGCCCCGCCGAGCGCGACCAGCCGTGTCTGTGGGGCAGCAGATGCGAGACGAGCCGGAAGGTCGAGCGGCACCCAGTCGCCACTCACCAGCGCCAACCGAAGCGATGTTGGAGGTGTGACCTTCATGCTGGCGCACCAGACCAGCGCCATGTCGAGCAGCATCGGCACGGAATTCCAGATCGTCGCCCGATGTGTTTCGAGCATGGAGTGCCAATGGGCCGGATTGCGCTCCTGCCCGGGATCGGGGATGACGATGGCCGCGCCATGCGAAAGTGGTGCGAAGACGTCGTAGACGGAAAGGTCGAAGCTCAGCGACGAAAGGGCAAACACCCGGTCGCTTGCCGCCATGCCAAAACGGGCGGCCATGTCATCGAGCGTATTGGCAACCGCGCCATGCGACATCGCCACGCCCTTCGGCACACCGGTCGAACCGGAGGTGAAGATGATATAGGCGGTGTCGCTGCTTCTCGGTCGGAAGCGGCTGTCCGGAGAAATATCCGAAATCGGGTCAGTCAGCGACACGGCGATGTGTTTGTGATGGTCTTCGCCGCCGAGACCAGCTTCGACGATATCCGCAACCGGCGTCACCTGCGCGCGCATGGCCTCGACGCGCGCTGTTGGAAGGTCGGGCGCCACCGGCACATAGATCGCTCCGGCATGAAGGACGGCCAGCACGGCGACGACCTGCAATGGTCCTTTCGGCAGGCGCACGAATACGCGATCCCCTGCCTGAACACCGGCGTTTTTCAGGCGTTCGGAAAGTGTCGATGCGCGGGCTGCAAGCTCGCCATGCGACATGCGCCCATCGCTCCACAACAGCGCATCACGTTTGGCATTTGCGGCCAGACCGTTCCAGAAACCGGCGGTGATATCGAGGCTGGCGTCCAGCGCAGTTGTCGGTGGGACGTGGATAGCATCACGGACAGCTTTTTGCGCTTCCGGCAGAAGCCGCGTGAGCGGCCTGCCCCAGCTGGTGGCATCGTCGCAAAGGCTGGTCAGTATCTGCACGTAGCGCTCGAATGCCGCCTTCACGGCATCGAGGTCGAGAGTCGCCTCAGCGGCATCCCAGTTGAAACTCAGGCCGCCATTTTCCTCGAAAAGCTGGTGGTCGAGAGAAACCTGCGGCGTCTGGCTGATGCCGGCGATCTGTTTCCAGCGGCGGTCGTCATCGCTTGCCGCCTCTTCGCCGATCAGCAGGCTGGTGAAGACGACCGGCATCAGCGAGCCGGAATAATCCTTCTTCAGCCGGGCCAGCTCACGCAGCAGATCGACGCCGGAAACGGCGCTGTTTTCCAGCCTTTCCAGCAGGCTCGACTGGGTTTGCTGCACCTGTTCGCCAAGCGGACGCTCCATGCCGGCAAAACCGACAAGCGTTGTGTTGGTGAATTCGCCGAGAACCCGCCGCATGTCCTCGTGTTGTGCGGGACGGTTGAACAGCGTCATGTTCAGCGTCACGTCCTCGTTGCGGCTCCACAAAGACAGCGTATTGGCGAAAACGGTGGCGATCAGGCTGGTTGGGGTAACGCCACGATCCTTGCAGGCCGCCTTGAGCGCCTGCCAGCGGCTTTTATCGATATGACCGGAAAGGCGGTGGAAACGGCCCGGTTGGCCCGACGCACGGCTCGCTGGCAGATGGGGAGCAGGCGGCAGAAGCGGCAGTTCGCGGCGCCAGTATGACCATGCTTCGTCTCTGTGCCGGTCATTTTCCTCGGCAACCACGCAGTCGCGGAACCGGATGCCGGGTGCCGGCGGCAATTGCTCGCCGTCGATCAGTGCAAACCATTCTCGGTGAAACAATTGGCTGCTCCATGCATCGAGCGCGATCAGATCGACGCAGGAAAGAAGCAGGAGCTTTTCGTTCGTCCGCACCCAGTGCAGTTCGAACAGCGGCCATGTGAAAGGATCGCGCACCCGCTCGCTGATATTCTTACGCAATTCGGCAAGTCGGGCCGTCTGTTGTGCCGTATCGAGGCCGCTGATATCGCTGACCGGGACGTGATAATCCGGCACGCGTTGCATCGCGACCTGTAAACCGTCGGGCAGAAGCACGGTGCGCAGCATGTCATGGCGGGAAATCACCTCGGCAAGACATGCGTCGGCGCGGGTGGTGTCGAGATCCGGGCATTCGAATTCGAGATAGCTGTTGGCGGAAACGCCGCCGAGATCGAGCGCGCCGGTGCGGCCCACCAGATAGGCCTGCTGGATGGGGGTCTGCGGAAAAGGCTCAAAACGATGGGCATCGATAGCCGGTTCGGCGGGAGTTTCGGATAGCCGGGCAAGCAAGGCCTGTTTCTGCTGCGTCAGCTTTGCCTTGAGCGGTGCCGTCATGGCACCGGCCGGTGCGCGAAAACGCAATTGCCCGTTTTCCACCCAGAGCTGGATGCCGGTCTGTTCAAGTTCGTCGAGAAGCGCGGAAAGGCTCACAACTCGCCCTCCATCATGTCCTGTTCGTGAGTTTTCGGGGTCGCCTGCCAGGCTGTCTGCAGACTGCGGTCCAATGCGCCAACAGCCACGGTGTGCAGGCAGATGCGGTCCTCTGAAAGACCGAGACGACGGCCGAGTTCGCCAAGCGGCATGTCTCCGATCTGGCAAAGGCCGATCGGCTGATTGCTCGCAGTCTGTTCCAGCAGCTGGCAGATGGCACCGCATTCGATCATGCCGAAGGGCAGGCTGGCCGTATCGTAAAGCGGTGCTATGGCATCGAGCGACAACACCAAGCAGACGAGAATTTTGCTTGCCGCCAGCAGATCGTGGTTGCCGGAACTGAGATCGGCGATATCGCCCAGTGTTTCGTGAGAGGCGCAAGGCACCAGCGCGTGGTTTTCGGCATCGTACCGATAACCGCCGGCCTCCATGCCGTCGACGGCACCCGGCTGTAGCAGGAGATAGATTTCGACCGGATAAAGCCCGCCCGCCGAGGCATAAAGCCGGCGTTCCTGCCCGTCCGCGTAATGACGGCGCAATGGCCCGAGCAATGTTGCCAATTCGGTAGATGATATCGCACGATCGCAGAAATCGCGCCAACTGCGCCGGTCTGCCAGTGTCGGCAGATCGATACCCGGTTGCGCCTCCAGCGCGATGGCATTGGTGTTTTCGAACTGACGCAGGCGCGTCTTGAACAGTCGCCTGGCTACCGGATCGGTGATTGTCGGATGGCGGGCAAGGTAATCGCGCAAAACATCTTCGCCGGGCCAGAGGGATGGGCCTGATGTCGCCTTCGCGGTGTCCGGCATCAGGGCGCTCACCAGCGCCACCAGATCCGGCATGCGCACGGCGCGGGCCAGTTCGGTCAGCGGCGGGCGTTTGCCGCTCAGCACCTCGATGCGGCTGGCAAGCGCGATCAGTTCCAGCGAGGAGGCGCCGAGCGCGACAAGGTTGTCATCGAGCGAGACGGATGGCCGCTTGAGGATTTCGGCGACCATGGCGAGAACGGATTGGGCTAGTGCCAGATCGGTTTTGCCGGTTGTCGCGACCGCTGTGCCGGTTTGTTCGGCATCGTCGATCATCGCCAGCAGGGCCTTGCGGTCCAGTTTACCGTTCGATGTCAAAGGCCAGCGCTCGACCTGACGGAAAAGCGCCGGCACCATATAGGCGGGCAATTCGCCGCGCAGATATGTTTCGATTGCCTTCGGGGAAATGTCACCGCCACGGAAAAACGCGGCAAGCCGTGGGGTCTTGCGGTCACCGACGGCCAGAACCTGCGCTTCCTCGATCTCCGGGTGGTTCTGCAGGGCGCGGGCAATCTCGCCGGGTTCGACGCGATAACCGTTGATCTTCAACTGCGCATCGGCGCGGCCCTTAAAAATGATCGTGCCGTCGGCGTCGTAAGCGCCGAGATCACCGGTGCGGTAAAGCGCAAGGCCGGTACGGAGATGGGCGATAAAATGCGCGGCGGTTTTCTCCGCATCGCCGAAGTAACCGAAGGCCAGGCCGTCACCGGCAATATAAAGCTCGCCGGTATGGCCGCGTGTCGCGATTGCCATGTCTTCCGTCAGCACAAAGACCTGCTGGCGGCCGAGCGCCGTGCCATAAGGAATGCTGGTCCAGGCCGGATCGACGGTTTCGATCGGATGGTAGATCGACCAGATCGCCGCTTCCGTGGCGCCGCCGAGGCTGAAAAGCTTTGCCTTTGGCCAGATCTTTTTCGCCCGGTCCGGCAGGTCGAGACCGATCCAGTCGCCACTCATCATCACCGTGGCAAGTGGTGGTGTGGCGCGTTCGCCGCCGATCTCGTGAAAATCGACAAACAGCGAAAACAGGCCGGGTACGGTGTTCCACAAGGTCACGCCATGTTGCAGGCACAGCGCTTGCCAATGCGCCGGGTTGTTCTGTCCCGCCGCATCCGGCAGCACGATGGTGCCACCGGCGCCGAGCACGCCAAAAATGTCATAGACCGAAAGATCGAAATGCAGCTGCGACAGGCCGAGCACGCGGTCATCGCCAGAAATTTCGAAACGCTGACTGACATCGGCAATCGTGTTGACGGCCGCCGCATGGCTGACCATCACGCCTTTCGGATTGCCGGTGGAACCGGATGTGTAGATCACATAGGCAAGATCATCCGGCGCCGCGCCCTGTGCCGCGTGCAGGCGGTCGATGGAGCCGAGCGGCACGAGATTGATATCGATGACTTGAGCCGTCAGCATGTCGCCAAGCTCGGCCGGAAGCGGCCCTTCGCCGATGATGGCATCAGGCTCAAGATCGGTCAGAATGCGTGCCTGGCGGGCCAGCGGCTGCGTGGTATCGATCGGCACATAAGCGGCACCGACAATCGAAACCGCAAGGGTGGCGGCAATCTGTTGCGGCGATTTCGGCAGTCGGATGGCAATTTTTGCACCCGGTCCGATGCCGTTGTCGGTGAACCGACCGACCAGACCCGCAACCTGCTGGGCAAGTGCTGCATGGCTGATGGTCCGATCCTGCGTGGCGATGGCCGGCTTTTCCAGTACTGCCGGCAGGTTTTTCAGCCACAGATCGGTGAGACGCTCATTTCGCGCTCCTTCAGCGACAATCGCTGACGTGATCATCTCTTCCGATGGATCGCTAACCGCCGCGACGGTCTCGTCCAGCATGTCCGGCTGGTCGGCAAAACGCTCGACCAGACTGACGAACGTTTCGAAAAGGCTGCGGGCGACGCGGATATCCAGCGCGTTGACGGCGATATCCCAGTTGATCGCCAGTGTGCCGCCCCATTCCATCACCTGATTGTCGAGAATGACCTGCGGCGTCTGTGACAGCGCCAGCACCGGCTTGCCCGGCTGGGCGCTCGCATCGGTAAACAGTTTTGTGTCGTTCTGCGTCAGCGTGCTGGTGAAAACCACCGGCATCAGCGGTCGGTCGAGATGGCCGCGTGCGGTCGCCATCAGCCGCTGCACCTCGGTGCCGCCAACCGCACTGTGTTCCATGTCCTTCCACAGCGTTGCCTGCAGCCGGGAAATGCGCAGCCGCCGGGTTTCCGGTGCCCGCAGGTCAGTCTCTAACAGGAGGTTGGTGGTGAAATCGCCGATCACCCGGTCGACATCGGGATGAATGGGCGGCCGGTTGAACAATGTCAGGTTCAGGCAGAAATGCGGTGTCGCCGCCCAGGCCGAAAGTGTTTCGGCAAACAGCGACAACAGAACGGCGGAGGGCGTCACGCCAAGCCGCGCGGCCATCGCTTTCAGTGCGTCCCATTGCGGTTTGGCCAATGTGTGCGACAGCCGGTCATAGACCGGCAGGCCGGCTTCTTCGATCGGTGTGAGAAGCGGCAGGGCCGGCGCATCCGGCATGTCGGCTGCGCGTTCGCGCCAGTAGCGGCGAGCCTTGGCGGCATCGTCGCTCGCGCGTTCCGCCATCACGCAATCCCGGAATGTCAGGCCGGGTTCTGCGATATGAAGTGCCGGGTTGCGGTAAAACCGCGCCACCTCGTCCAGCAGGATCAGGATGCTTTGCTGGTCTGCGACAAGAAGATCGAATCGCAGATGAATGAACACACGCCCGCCCGGCATCAGGCTGAGTTCGATGTCGATCATCGGCCATTTGTCGGAGGAAGGAAGGTCGCGTGCCAGCCGATTGCGGATGCGTGTCAGCCGATCTTCGCGGTCATCGGTTTCGGTGAGATCGTGAATGATGATCGCGGGTTCGGGGATATCCCGCTCCACCTGCTGACTTTCGGCATCGAGAATTTTCACCCGCAACATGTCGTGCCGCTGCATCACCTTGCGCCAGGCATCCCGATAGCGCTCGATGTTCAGCACCTCGCAATCGAGTTCGTAATAGAACTGGCAGGCGGCGCCGCCGAGCGGCAGGTTGGGGTTGCGGCCGATCAGGTAACCGCGCTGGATTTCGGTCAGAGAAAACGGGTCGTGGCGCGCGGCATCATCGCTGGCCTCGAAAACCGGATCGTCATCGAGCCCGGCAAGCCGGCTGAGCAGGTCCGGA
This sequence comes from Neorhizobium huautlense, assembly GCF_030811685.1. Lineage (GTDB taxonomy): Bacteria > Pseudomonadota > Alphaproteobacteria > Rhizobiales > Rhizobiaceae > Neorhizobium > Neorhizobium huautlense_A. The sequence continues at coordinate 497,503 of NZ_JAUSRF010000001.1, forward strand.
TCGAAGGCTGGCAGGGCGTTGAGCGAGGTGCTGGTCGACATTTTCGGTTCACCTCAGGCGCTTGCCGAGCGGCGCAGCAGTGCCTGCCGGTCGGTATCGGGAAGGGTGTGGATATGCAGGTAGGCGAGTGCCGTCTGCTCGGTGCCGTCGAAAGTTTCCAGCCGGCGGGCCAGCTGTTGCGGCGTGCGGGCGGCCAGAAAATCCGGCAGGCCGAATTCGATCTGGAAGACACGGCGCAGGCGCGACAGAAGCCGCACGGCCAGAATGGAATCGCCGCCGAGTTGGAGGAAATCGTCGGCTGCTGCGATCTCCGGCATGCCGAGCGTCTGCGCGAACAGCAAACGGGCGAACCGTTCGAGCGGAGAGCCGTCATTGGCGGCGATCACCTTGTTTTTGGCGTCCGGCTTGCGGGCAAGACGCGCCTTTGCAGCTTCGCTGATCTCGGCGAGGCGCTGGTCGATTGCACGGGGCGTGACGATCACATGCGGCAGGCCGCTGGTGATGATCCGCCACAAAGCCGCAAAGCCGCGTTCCAGATCGATCGCTTCGGTCTCCTCGCCGGTAAACAGCGCACGACCATCCTGTTTGATGCCATGAAAGGCGCCGTCGGCCTGCCAATTGTCCCAGCCGATGCTGATGACGGGCAAGGCCGATGTGCCGGCGGCGGCCAGGAAATCGAGATGGAGATTGGCGGACATATAGTCCGAGTTGCCGTAACCCGACGTTTCGCCCGCCAGAGACGAGAAGGCGACAAGGAATTCCGGTTGGTGGGAGGCGAAAATGGCAGCAAGCGCCGCCGTCGTATCCACCTTGGCGGCGCGGTTACCGTCGGTTTCCATAAGTGTGCGGTCGGCGAGCGTCTGGGTGACATACCGGCCGGCAAGGTTGAAAATACCGTCGAGTGTTTTTCCCTTGGCGCGCAGGCCGCGCGACATCCCTTCCAGAAGGACGCGGTCGGCGGCGGAGCCGGTGACATGTGTCAGGCCGCCGGTGCCGCTTTCGGCGTCGGATGTGGCATCCGTTGGCGGCGCCGACCGACCCAGCGTGATGACATCGCAATTCAGCGCGCGCAGTTGTCTGACCAGATGGCGGCCGAGATTGCCATTGCCGCCGACAACCAGATAGGTGCCGCCCGGTGCCAGCACGTCGGTGGCGAGACCGGAGCCGACTGAAACCGGATCGATATGACGTTGCCAGAAACGGCCGTTGCGCATGCCGATCGAAATCGCATGCAGGCTGTCATCCTGCGCCCGCAGGGTCTCGATCCGGCCGAATTCCTCGCGGCTCGGTAAACGGTCGGCATCCAGCCAGCTCGCTTTTATGCCGTCATGCTCGAACGGCATGGCCCGCAATACGCCAAGGGCCAGTGCCTGTTCGGCATCGGGTTGCTCTGCACCGATGATCGGGGCAAGTGTTTTCGTAACGAGCACGACGTGATCGATCAGGCCGGCAGGCACGAGTGTTTGCGCCAGCCGAACAAGGCTGTCGTGACCATATGACGTCGCTGGCGTATGAGGGGCGAGCAACCAACCGAAAACGCAGGTCGCCTGCTTGATTTTTCGCGCGCGAACATCGTCCGTCAGCCGGGCAAAATCACCGGCATTGCCGGGCCGCAGGCGGTAAGTGCCATCAGTGTTCTGCGCATAGGCATGCCCCGGAAAAATGCGGATACTGCCTTCAAAACCCTCGGTGGCCTCTGCCTCTTCAGGCATGAACAGAAGCATGGTTTTATCCGGCCCGTCGCCCAAGGAACGTGACATCGGCAGCGAATGCCATGTCGGCGTGTGAAACCATTTTTCTGGCGAGAGCACTCTTGGCGCGACCGCTGACAATCCGGCCTTGTGATCCAGCGCGGGCAGGAGATGCGGCACGCGGCGGAACGGGTAACCGGGCAGTGCGGCGCGGCGCCATGGCCGCCCCAGCATCAGCAGATTCGTATCGACCGAATGGCCCTCGACCCAGAGCGTGCCGAGTGCCGTCAAAAGGTCGGTTGTCTGGCTGTCCGATGAAACCATTGTCGGCAGGCAGGAAAGGCCGGCGGCTCTGGCAGCACCGGTGCAGCTCGTGCCGGGCCCGAGTTCGACGCAGAGAGCGTTCGGCCATGTCCGGGCGATCTCCTGCATGTCATCGGCAAACAGCACGGTCTGGCGCAGATGTCTCACCCAGTAATCCGGATTGGCGATTGCAGATGGATCGGCAATGGTGCCGCTGACATTGCTCAGAACCGGAATTTGGGGCGCAAAGAAACGCAAATTGCGGCAGGCTGCGGCGAACGCTTCGAGAATGGGATCCATCAGGTGCGAATGGAAACCGTGCGAAACATCGAGAAGACGGTTCGAAACGTTTTGGCCAGTCAGTTCGCCGGCAAGCTTTTCGATGTCGTCGGTTGTCCCTGAGATGACGCAGCGATCGGGCCGATTGACCACCGCCAGCGACAAGCCATCATGCAGGTGCGTGCGGATCGTGTCTGCGCTTGCCTGAACCGCCAGCATGGCCGCTTCCGGCAGGCCCGTCATCAGTTGCGCGCGTGCGCAAACGAGATGGAGCGCATCTTCCAGCGAAAACACCCCGGCAAGGCAGGCGGCGACATATTCGCCGATACTGTGGCCAAGCAGGGCGACGGGTTTTAGTCCGCCGGCCATCAGGCTTCGGGCCAGCGCGTATTCGGTGGCAAACAGCGACAACTGGGTCAGCAGCGTCGGCTTCAGTGCTGTGCTGTCATCGCCGAAAATCAGTGGACGGATATCCTGTCCGATCAGCGGCTGAGCAATCGCCGAGCATTGATCGATCGCCTCGCGATACGTCGGCAGCGTATCGTAGAATGGTTTGCCCATGCCGGCGAACTGCGTTCCCTGACCGGGGAAGAGGAAAATAACGTCCGAAGGGCCGTCTGCCTTCGGGCGGAGCACGCTGCCGGCCGAGAGTTTTGCTGCGGCTTCCATATGATTGCCGGCGACCAGTGCATGTCTTGCAGAAAATGTCTTGCGGCCGGTCAGCAGCGTGCCGGCGTCATCGAGCAACGAGCGCTCTGTCGGTTCATTCCAGAACCCGGCCAATGCCTGTTCCATCACGGCGAGATCGTCGTCGTTGCGTGCCGACCATGCCAGCAAGGCAGGTGTATTTTTTGCAGCGACTGCCGTTCGAGGCGGCGGACTGGAGAGAACGACATGAACATTGGTGCCGCCAAAACCGAAGGAACTGACGGCTGCGTTATGCACATCGGCAGCCGACAGATCCGTCAGCCGGTCGCAGATGGCAAAACGGCTTCCATCAAGTTCCAGCAGCGGATTGGCGCTGCCGAAATTCAGCGTTGCCGGCACACGGCCGGTCTGGACGACACGGATCGCCTTGATCAACCCGGCAAGGCCTGCGGTGGCGTTGAGATGCCCGACATTGGCTTTCACCGAACCGATCAGGCAGGGCGTTTCGGCGTCGCCGTAAACGGCGCGAATGGCTTCCATCTCGATCGGATCGCCGATCGGCGTGCCGGTGCCATGGGCTTCGATATAGCCGATATCGGCGGGATCGAGACCGCTCAGCGCCAGCGCTTCATGCAAAACCCGCTTCTGGCCGGACACGCTGGGCTGGGTGAAATTGCCGCGTTCGGCGCCGTCATTATTGGCGGCGGAGCCTTCAATGACGGCGCTTATGGCATCGCCATCACGCAGGGCATCATCCAGCCGTTTCAGCACAAGCGCTGCAACACCATTGCCGCCGACAATGCCGTCTGAACCGGCGGAAAACGGCGCGATCCGGCCGGTCGGAGACATCGGGCCGCCGGGATCGGCATGATAACCGTCTTCCAGATCCATCGAGATCGAGACGGCGCCGGCAAGCGCCATGTCGATCTCGCCCGAGAGCAAGGACTGGATGGCCTGATGCACGGCCAGAAGCCCGCTGGAGCAGGCGCTTTGCACCACCACGGCAGGACCCTTGAGATCGAGATGATGGGCAACCCGGGAGGCCAGAAAATCCTTGTCGTTGCCGATCAGCATCGCAAAATGTTCGGCGGCGCTATCGGCATAACTGCGCAGGCCCACATGCTTGAGCACGTAATCCCCAAAACCGGAGGCGGCGAACACGCCGGTCATCCGGTCGCTTCCGCCACCGTAACCGGCATTTTCCATCGCATGCCAGGCGGTTTCCAGAAACACGCGCTGCTGCGGGTCCATCAATGCTGCTTCGGACGGAGCGAAACCGAAAAACTCGGCGTCAAAGCATTCCTTGTCGGCCAGCGCGAAACACGCGGTCACCACTTGACGTCGGTCTTCAGGCGGCTTGCTCAGACCCGAATGGCCCTTTTCCAGCATCGCCCAGAACGAATTGACATCGCCCGCGCCGGGAAAGCGCCCGGCAAGGCCGATGATGGCGATGCGCTCGCTCGACTGTCCTGCATCCTGCCCGCTCACGTGGCGGCACCCGTGTGCATCGGGCGTGGACTGCCTGTTTCGGTCGTGGCGTGGAAAATCGAAAGCATGTTGTGCTCCGCTCTTTTAAACGGATGATTCCATTGCGAAAATTGTCGAAAAATCTTGTTTCTTCGCATGTCGCATATTAGGCTGGGCCACACTTTCTGTCCGGCCAGACGCGGAGCATTAAGTGCCGTGCGCGGAGTGACTTGACGGATGAAAACTTCGTTTTCTGGACGAACTGATCGGCAGCCGGCGGCGGACTGCGTGATCGCCGTGACGGTTCAAGCGACCCTTGAGGCCTTGGCTGGAGAAGATGTGCTCGATGACGCGGAAAAAGCGCAGGCCGCGCGTTTCGTGCGTGCCGAGGATGGAAGGCGGTATCGCGCCGCGCATCTTTTGAAACGTCACCTGCTGGGCATGGCGACCGACCTTCCGCCGCAGGATTTGCGGTTCGGCCGTCATGACGGCGGCAAGCCGTTTTTGCTCGGGGAGAGAGGGCCGGATTTCAATATCTCTCATGGCGGCGATTGGGTCATTGCCGGTTTCTCATGGTCAGGCCGGATCGGCGTCGATGTCGAGGCGGAGCGGCCGATCGCCTTCTGGCGGGAAATTGCCAGCTCGTTTCTTTCAACCGCCGAACTGGCTGTTGCTGATGGCGGCGATTTTTTAAAGATCTGGACCGCCAAGGAGGCTGGCTTGAAGGCCCACGGTGCCGGATTTGCCATCATGCCGAACGCGATAACCGTCGCCGGTGAGGGCGACGGTTTTGCTTTGACCATCGATGCGATGAACCTCGGTGGTTTGTGGCACCGGCTGGACGAGGCGCATATGCTTGGCCTCGCCGCGAGTGGTGAACCGCCGCAGATCGCCGTATGCCGAAGCGCTGACGATCTTGACGTGGCCCTTTGCGGTATCAGGCCACCCGTTCCAGGCTTGCCGGCGTCGCGTTGACAAAACCCTGCCAGCAGGCCGAAGCCTCTTGCGCGCGAGTCAGAAACGCCTGCATTTCTTCCTCCGTATTGTCGCTGACGGCGGAAATCTCGATGACATTGTCCTGCAGCTGCACGGCGGATTTGTCGAACAGGTTGAAGCAACCGCGCATGTCGAGCCGGCACCGCATCGAGGCGGAAAGCTTGAGCAGCGGCTTGCCTTCCTTTTCGCACAGGATCACCAGCTGCTGAGCCAGATCGGAAAGCACTGCCGCCAGCAGATATTCCTGCGGATTGGGCGCTTCGTTCAAGCCCGCGGCCGGTGCCGGCTGATCGACAGAAAACGTCGCGGGCAGGCTCCAGCTTTCCTCCTGATACTGGCGGTCGCGCAGGCTGACATCGAACTGGGTGGCATTGCGCCAGGCGATATCGACGCCGAGATGGATCGGCGCATTGGAGCCGGCCTGAGCCGTCGGGGTTGCCGTGCCGTTGAGCTTTGCGTCATTGGCTGCGCCATTGGTGCGGCGGAAATTCGAAGGCAGGTGGCGGTAGGAAACCTCGATCTTGTTGGGCAAGGTCACAGTGATGTAGTTGGGCGAAAACCGCGCCACGTTCATCATCATCTGCTTGTATTGCAGCCAGCTGCCATCCGCGTCGAGATTGACCGAGATGGCGGTATCTGACAGTGCGCCGCCACTCCGTTTGGTGGCCGTTTCCACCTGCAGCTTGTCGATCGTCAGGCCCTTGTAGGATGCGCCCTGCACGAGAATGTTGGCCACGCAGGCGCCAAGTCCGGTGGTGAAATAATCGGCCGGCGTCGGCGGCGCTTGCGGGCTCGGGTCGTCGTGATGGCTGACGCGGAAGGCGAAATCGCGGCCCAGCCGCTTGCTGCCGAAGCGAAGCGGGCGAGTATGGATATCCATGGTCAGGCCGCCCAGCCATTCCAGGTCGACGCCGTAAAAGATCTCGCCTTCGCCGGCGACCTTGCGGATCTCGTGGACGAGTTCGCTGACGGCGGCAACGTTGATGCCGTTTTTCATGGTTTGATGTCTCCGATTGCGCGCAGGGCCCGGTCGAGATCGGCCTTCAGGTCATCGAGATCCTCGATGCCGACCGACAGGCGCATCAGGCCGGGATTGATGCCGACCTCGCGCCGCTGGCGGTCGATCAGGCTGCTATGGCTGGTGTTGAACGGCATGCTGATGAGAGATTCGACGCCGCCAAGGCTGGTGGCGGCATGCACGAGTTTCAGACCGTCCATCAGTTTCAGGCCGGCCTTGTCGCCGCCCTTCACCTCGAAGGAAACCATGCCGCCGCTTCCCCTGGTGAGCGCTTCCGCTGCCCATGCGTAAGGGTAGTCCGGCAGGGCCGGGTGATAGACGCGGGCGATGGCCGGGTGTGCCGCCAACCAATGCGCCAGCGCCTCGGCGTTTTCGTTATGCGCCCGCATGCGCAGTGCCAGCGTTTTCATGCCGCGCTCGAGGATTGCGCAATCCTGCGGATTGAGGCTGCCGCCCAGCTTCAGCATCTGCGCCCAGATCATGTCGAGATATTTTCGGCTGCCGGCGGCAGTGCCGGCCACCAGATCGCTATGGCCGTTCAGGTATTTCGTGCCGCTATGGATGACCACATGCGCGCCGTCATCGATCGGCGTCAGGCAGCAGGGAGACAGAAATGTGTTGTCGAGGATCAGGAACAGGTTACGTTCCGCCGCAAGTTTTGCGAGCCCGCGCACCGGCGCGAATTTCAGGAGCGGATTGGTCAGCGTCTCGAAGAACAGGACCTCGGTATTGTCCTTTATCGCCGCCTCGATGGCGCCGATATCCATCGGGTCGACAAAGGTCACTTCGCGGCCGAACTGGTGCATGTCCTCGCGCATCAGATTGTAGCTGCCGCCGTAAAGATCGTAAGCCGTGACGATATGGCCGCCGCGATTGGTGAGCGCCAGCAATGTCGTGCTGATCGCCGCCATGCCGGAGGAAAACACGATGGCGCTTTCGGCGTGTTCGAGTGCTGCGATCTTTTCCTGCACGGCCCACTGGTTGGGGTTTCCGTAACGGGTGTAGATCGGGTAGTCGCGGATCATGCCCTGATCGAAGGCTTCGTAGCTTTCCTTCTGGAACAGGAAGGTGGTGGCCGCGAAGACCGGCGTGCCGACGGCGCCGGTGATCGGGTCGTTATAGGTGCCGGCATGCACGGCGAGCGTACCGGGGCCGTGGCTTTTCGGATCGATCGTCGTCTGGTTGGTCATCCGCGGCCCGGCGTTGCGGGCGCGGGTCAACTGGTCGGCCCATTCGGTTTTTGCCGAAACGCCGGTAGCATCGCTGCGGAAGCGACCGGCCCATTCCTTAAGAATACTCTTTGCCAAGAGGTTCTCCTGCCTTTTGTGTGAGTGTCGAGAAAATGCTGTCACAGAGCGCGTCGCCATCCGGGCCCTGGAAGATGTTGATGCCGACAGGCGCGCCACGATAGGAGGGCTCGCCGATATCGGAACGCATGCGGCCGAAACCGAGACCGATGCCGAAAAGGCCGGCAAGCGCACGGCCCTGGTTGTCGCAGAGGTGCCCGGTGGCATCGACATTGGCGGCGCTGCCGTTTCGCCCAAGCCGGATCGGCCGCTCCGCCGCATCGCTGAACAGCGGCAGGTTGGGACGATACCCGGTGGCGGCGATCACCATGTCGGATATCCGCATGAGGTCGGTCACCTCATCCGCATGGCCACAACGATGCAGCGTGATATTGGGATGGCGACCGGCGAGGATCTGTTCGTAAAGCAGCTTTGACCGGGTATAGAGGCCCTGGAAACGAAAGACCCGGCCGCTCGACGGGCAGACGTCGCGTATCGGATCGAAGATTTCGCCTGCTTCAATGGCAAGTTCGGCCGAGCGGTGCATGCGGCGGATCGGCGTGCGATGCGCCAGCGTCAGGTTGATGGCGCGGCCTGGCAGTGCTTCGACCAGCTTGTGCAGGACGGAAAAGGCGCTGTGCGATGCGCCGATCACGGTGATGCGCCGTGCATCCTCCGGCAGAACATCGCCGAGATCGACCGGGCGCAAAAAGCTGTCCGAATGGATAAGCGGAATGCCGCGCTGTTCGGCGTCCCGGCGAAGCTCCGGCGGCAGATGCGGTGTGCTGCCGGCGGCAAGAATGGCGAGGCGGCTTTCGAGAGCAAAACCGTCCTCGAACCGCATCACCCAGCCGTTGCCGGTCTGCACGGTTTCGCGCACCATCTGCCCGAGACGCAGTTCGAAATTCGCAAACCGGCCGGCGGCGGCCAGAAACACCCGGCGCAGTTCCGCCGTCAGCAGGGCCACCAGCTGCAGCGGCACCGATTGCGTGCCGCGGGCGCGGATCAGGCGGGCCGGCATGCTGTCGAGGACGGGTGCAAAAATGCCATCCGGCGCAATGCCGTCGAGAAAATCGCTGGCATCCGAGTTGGACGGGATGTCGTAATTGACGCCGGCATGCAGCAGTTTTTCTATGCTCGGCCGCCGTTCGTGAATGACGAGGCCACGTTCCAGAAGGTCGGCCAAAAGGCCGTTGCGGTCGGCGCTGACGAGAAAGCTCGTACAGGCGGGACCGAAACCGACGATCTGGCAAAAGGTGCGGGACATGGTGTCTCCTCTTTTCAGGCGCGACGGCGCGTCTCTGCTTGCCCGGATGCAAGCGGCATCAGGATTTCAGCAATGCGGGCGGCAATCGCCTGCACATGTTTCGTGTGGTGGAGGAAAAAGTGGTCGCCATCGAACATCGTCGTCGAAAACGCATCAGCGGCAACGTTATGCCATTGAGCAATGCCCTGCGGCGGCACTTCGGGATCGTTCAAACCGCCAAAAGCATGCATGGGGCATGTGATGCTGCGGGCGTCACGTTCTGCGCGGATCGCTTCGCTCATGCGAAAATCGTTGCGGATGATGGGCAGAAGCAGTGCCATCAATTCGCGGTTCTCCAGCACTTCGGAAGGAGAACCGTTCAGCGACTTCACCTCGTCCAGCAGATCGTCGTCGCACAGGTGCGCGCGTTGTGGTGCCGGGTCCGCGCAATCCGGGCTATGGCGGCCGGAGGGGAAAAAGGCGAGTGGCGGCGTCTTCTGCTGCAGGAGCAGGGTCATGCGGTAACCGAGTGCCGCGCCGAGACTGTGGCCGAAGATCGCGAACGGGCGTGTGAGATGCTGTTGCAGTTCATTGGCAAGCTCGCGTGCGAGACGATCTGGATCGCTTTGCAGTTGTTCGCCCATGCGCGTGCCGCGTCCCGGATATTCGATCGGTCGCACCGAAATCCACGCGGGAAACAACCGGTCCCAATCGCGATAGACCGCCGAACTGCCGCCGGCATAGGTCAGGCAGAACAGATCGATGGTGGCGTGCGATTTGGTGGTCTTGAAGGGGAGGCAGGTCATTGCGCGGCTCCACGGTTCTGAGCTGATGAGGTGATGGAGGCTTGTGCGGCAATCGCTTCGCGCATGCCGGAAAGCGTCGGGGCGCGGAAAATGGCGGCGAGGCCGATCTCGACATCGAAGGTTTTGGCGATCGCCCGCGACAGATGCACCGCCAGAAGCGAATTGCCGCCGCTCTGGAAAAAATCGTCCTGCGGTGAGGACGGCCGGCGTCCGGTGACGTTTGCCCAGAGATCGGCTAGCAGCGCGAGATCGTGGGCTATGGTGGCTGGTGCTGCCGTCTCGTCCGAAACAACGGTCTTTGTGGCGGCGACAATCGCTGCTGCAGCCTTGCGATCACGTTTGCCATTGGCACTGAGCGGCAGGGTTTCGACACGAACGATAAGGTCCGGCACCATGTAGCGGGGCAGGCGCTCGCCTAGCCATGCTTTGAGGTCCGTTGCCGGGATCGGTCGGCCGGTATGGCAGGCGGCAAGCATCGGGTGGCGGTCGGCGGATGGCATGGCGAAGACCAGCGCCTGATCGATCTCGGGATGACGGATCAGATTGGTCTCGACATCGCCGGCCTCGATACGGTGGCCGCGGATTTTCAGCTGAAAATCTTTGCGGCCGAGAAATTCAATCGCGCCATCCGGCATAACCCGGCCGAGATCGCCGGTGCGATACAGCCTTCGGCCGCTGTCATGGATGAAGAAGCTGGCTTGCGTCTTTTCCGCGTCGTTGAGATAGCCCTCGGCAAGGCCAAAACCTTCGATATGGATTTCGCCGGTCACACCGACCGGGCAAGGTCGGCCGTGGGTATCGAGCACATGCAATTGCTGGCCGGAAAGGCCAAAACCGTAGGGGATGGACTTCCAGGCCGGATCGATTTTCGTCACCGGATAAAAATTCGACCATATGGACGCTTCGGTGGCGCCGCCGAGGCTGAAGAGTTTTGCCTCCGGAAAATCGCCAAGAATTTTTCGGGCAAGCGTCAGCGGGATCCAGTCGCCGCTCAGCATGATGGTGCGCAGCATTTGCAGTTCGCGGGCCGGCGTTTCGCCTGCGGCGGACAGAACCATGTCGAGAAGTGCCGGGACGGAGTTCCACACGGTCACGCCATGGGTGGCGCTGATGGCGAGCGTCGCCGCCGGATCGGGAAATTCGCTGTCGGGTGGCACAACGATGGCCGCGCCTGCTGAGAGCGCGCCCCAGATGTCAAAGACCGAAAGATCGAAACTCAGCGCCGACAGCGCCAGAATGCGATCATCCACCGTAATGCCGAAACGCCGGTTGATATCGCGAATGGTGTTGAGCGCTGCACCATGGGTGATGACCACGCCTTTCGGCATGCCGGTCGAACCCGATGTGTAGATGATATAGGCGCGGTCGGAGGGCTGCGTGGCCGGAGCAGCAAACGGCATATCCGATGCTTCTGCAAAATCCTTTGGCGACAGGTGGCAAACGCCTTCCTGCAGATCATCTGCTTTCTCCGCGATCAGCCAGCGGCAACCACTGTGACGAAGAATGGCATCGCGGCGCTCGGCCGGCATGCGGCTGTCGATCGGCAGCCAGACGAGACCGGCCAGGCTGACGCCGATGACGGCGGTGATCTGGCTCACACCTTTAGGCAGGCATATTGCCGCGATCTCGCCGAGCTTTGCATCGCGGTTAACGAGCGCAGTTGCGATGTTTTCGGCGCGGGCGCGCAGTTGCGCATAGGTCAGCGTTTCATCGTTCGAAAGGAGCGCGACGGCATCAGGCGTGCGGGCAGCTGTTGCCAGAAATGTCTCCGGCAGTGTTTCTGCCCGATCCTGCGGGTGATCGGCTACCAATGGAGAAAGCTGTGCCTGCTCGCCGGAAGGATCCGTATCCTGCCAGGCGGACGGGTCGTTCACCAGTCGATCCAACGTCTGCCGGTAACGCTCGAAAACCGCCTCCGGCACGCCATCAACAAAAATGTCTTCGACATAGTCCCAATAATAAATCAGACCTTGGTGGTTCTCGATCACCTGATGATCCATCCACACCTGCGGTGTGCGCAGATGGCTGCCGAGAAGCTCGAAGCGGCTTGTGTGTTCGGCCGGCAGGCTGGGGCGGCCGCTGCTGATGCCGCTGGTGAAAACGAAGGGGGCGGCGGGTTTATCGGTCTCATTTGCCAGTTGCAGCCGCCGGATCAGCGAGACGCCGCTGACCGAAGCATGCGCCAGCCGTTCGGCCATCAGCGTCTGGATGCGGCGTGCCTGTTCGGCAAAGCTGCCGCCATCGGCGCAATCGATCAGCGAGGTATTGGAGCAATTGCCGGTCATCTCGCCGATCTCAGGGTGCGAAAACGGGCGGTAATTGGCGAGCACGTTCAGCGTGAAATCCGGTCGGGTCGCGAATGGCCGCAGCATGGCGGCATAAAGCGCCAGCATGGCGGCGTTTGCCGTCACGCCATGTTCGGCGGCGAGCGCCTTCAGTTTTTGCCAGCGCTCACCTTCCAGCTTGCCGGCAAGGCGGCGAAAACGTGACCATTGAGGCGAATGGCCGGTCAACGGCAGTTCCGGCGGTGGCGGCAGGGTTTTGAGGGTGCGGTCCCAATAGGCGGCACTCTCCGGCGAGGATGTTGCCTTGAGTGCCAGAACATAGTCGCGGTGGCTGAGAAGCGGTGGCGTTTCCGTTTCGCCCTGCGGTACGAACAAGTAGCGCAGCAGATCGCGAAAGATCATCGACAGAGACGGGCCATCGATGGCGATCAGGCGGAAGGCGATCAGCAGCCGGTCGCTGTCGGCCAGTCGCGCAAGTGTTGCTGCCAGCGGTGGTCCCTGTTCCAGCGAAGGCAGCGTTTCGGGATAGGTTTCGCAAAGGGTTCCGAGACGCTTTTCAGCCTCGTCCTCCGTGAGAGCGCGAAAATCTTCAACGGCAAGAATGCAGGGATTTTCCCCCGGTGGCGGCACGACCTGCGTTCCGTTCGCCAGGAAGCGCGCCGTCATCACTTCGTGACGTGTTTGCAGGCGCAAAAGTGCCTGCTGCACCACCTCCGGTTCGATGCGGTCAAACCGGCAATCGTGGAAAAAGCAGGGAATGGCGGATTGTGCATAACCACCATGTTCGCCCACCCAATAGGCCTGCTGCAGATCGGTCATCGGGTAGGGTTGGTGGCGCTTATCCGGCTCGGCGGTGATGGTCACCGCCTCGCGGGAAAGCTCACCGATCAGCGTTTTCTTGTGATGCCCAAGCGCGGAGCGCAGCGCCGCCGTCATCTTGCCCTGCGGGGCGGCGTAACGCAGCTCGCCATCCGCCACCCACAGGCGGATGCGGTTTTCCTGCATCTGCCGGCGCAGCTCGTTCAATGTCATCGGTACAGCAGCGTCCATCAGATAACCCCGCTTTCGAAGGTTTCGTCGTCTTCCAGTGCGTTATCGGAAATCTCGGCGATCAGGCGTGCTTGATCCTTCAAGAGCGGATTGCGCAGCAGCGAGGCGAGATCGGGGGCGGTGCCAAAGTGGTGTTGCAGCAGGCTGGAAAGCCGGGTCATCAGCAGTGAATCCCCGCCAAGTACGAAGAAGTTGGCCGATGCCGAGACAATCTCCTGTCCGAGCATTTCCTGCCAGAGACCAGCCAGCCGCGTCTGTAGGCCTTCTATCAGTGGGTCTTCGGTCTGTTCCGGCGGCTGCACTTCCAGTTCGACTGCCTGTTGCAGGCGGGTGCGGTCGACCTTGCCGTTCAAGGTCAGCGGCATGGCGGAAAGCTGGTGCCAGCGTTGCGGCACCATGTAATCCGGCAGTTTTGCCTTCAGCCAGAAATCGAGTTCGGCATGGTCGATCACGGTAGCCGTCACCGCATTTTGGGCAAGGATGACGTGATAATTCATGCGCTCCACCGGATTGCCCGGTTTCGGCAATGCCGCCTGCAGGGCAAAACCCGCACCGCCGAGTACCACCTGCCAGCGGCTCGCATCCAGCATCGGCAGGTTGGTTTCCAGCCGCTCGTCCTCGTAATGGCTGAGACCCTCGACGAAACCGAGGCTGACGAGCTGGAAACGCGGATTGCGCGTGCCTTCGACCAGCAGCAGATGGCCGGATGGTTTCAGCAGGGACCGCACCAGCCGGCTGCTGCGATTGACGTCGATCGCATCATGCAGAACGTTGGCGCCGATGATCAGGTCGTAGGAACCGAGGTCGAAACCCTGCAGGGCCGGGTCGTGGTTGATGTCGAACAGGCCAAAGTGCATCTGTGGCCAGTCGGCGAACATCTTTGCCGCATTGTCGAGGAAGTAACGCGACAGGTCGGTGAAGGCGTAGGAGAAGTTCTCGTGTGGCAGGGCCTTGAGGATATCGTGGGTGACGCTGCCTATGCCCGCGCCGAATTCGAGAATGCGGATTGTGCGGCCGGGATCGGCATCCTCGAACAGGCCGCGTACTGTTTCGCCGGCCACGATGTTGAAGTGTTTCGAGACCGGGTTTTCGCGATACCAGCTTTCGACGAAGTCGGTCCGCCCGCCTTCGAACATCAGTTCCAGCGGGTTGAGCCGGCCTTGCAACAGCGCCTGCGATTCGGCGATGCAGCGCTCGTAAAGCGACCAGATACGGCGGTCATAGTCGGCGCCCTGTGTAGCGCGGGCGGCGATGCGGGCCTTCAGTGACGGCAGGCGTTCGGCAAGCGCGATTCGGTCTGTGGCGCGATAGGTGTCGCCATCACGCTGGAGGTAGGCGTCGGCTTCGAGCACATCTAGCCAGCTGACGAACAGTTTTTTGTATTTTTCGGTCACCTTCAGCGCGTCGATCAGGTCGGTGGCGGTTGGCGTGTCGCCTTCATTTCGGAAATGCCCGGCTGACTGCATTGTCGCCAGCATCACCCAGGTGCTGAGCAATTCCATATTGTCGAAATGGCTGCCGTAATCGTCGAGATTGAAATCTTCGGAAAGGTCGTTGCAGGCCCAGTCGCCCACCGTCAGCGCCCGGTGCCAGCCGTTATCGCCGATGGCATCGGAGCCACTCGCCGGGGCATCGCTGGAGGGCGTGAAATAGCCATGCAGCTGTTTCGGCGGCGAACCGCCATAGATCACGGCAGCATCGGATATGAACGGGTGTTCGCCCAGCACCGCCTCGATCTCGCTCGGCTCGATGCGCATGCCGCTGATCTTCAGCTGGTTGTCGATACGTCCGACAATTTCGATCTCGCCATCCGGGTTCAGCCTGCCGAGATCACCGGTGTGGAACAGCTTTTTGCCGCTCGCCTTGTGAATGCGGTAACGTTCCGCCGTGCGAGAATCATCGCCAAAATAACCGAGCGACATGGCCATGCCGCCGGTGCAGATCTCGCCGACCACGCCAATCGGGCAATCCTGGCCGGTGGTGTTGAGAATGCGGCATGTCTGGTTTTCCAGCGGACGGCCGTAGGGGATTTTTGTCCAGTTCGGGTCGATCTCGCGCAGGTGGTAATAGGCGGAAACGATGGCGGTTTCTGTCGGCCCGCCGATGCTATGGATTTCGCATGTCGGCCATAGCGTTTTCAGGCGACGCACGAGTTCCAGAGGAATCCAATCGCCGCCCATCATTACGTGACGTGGGGCCGGCAGATCGACCTGTTTCAACGCCTGCGCATCGAGCAGCATTGAAACGAAGGCGGGAACGGCATTGATGATGGTCGGCTTGTGTTCGCGGACGAGATCGAGCCAATGCATGGCATCCTTGGAGCGATCCCTATCCGGCAGGATGATCGCGCCGCCGGTTGCCATCATGGCATAAATGTCGAAGACCGACATGTCGTGATGGAAGGCGGAGAGCGAGAGGGTGCGGTCGTTGGCGGTTACCTCCAGTCGGCGGATCAGCGCGAAAATCGTATTGAGCGGGCCGCGATGATCGAGCATTGCGCCCTTAGGCTGGCCCGTCGTGCCGGATGTATAGATGATATAGGCGAGGTCTTCTTCCGACTGGCGGCGTTCCGGCACGGTGTCGGGCAGATCAGTCAGCGAAAGCTCGGCCAGATCGATGCGGCGGAACTCCGGTGGCAGCGCCGGGGTTGGGCCGTTTGTCAACACGGCAAAGGGCGACAGATTTTTGAGGATGGCGATCAGTCGCTCGTTTTCATAATCGCCGTTGACGGGCACATAACACCCACCGGCCGCCTGAATGGCGAGTGCTGACAGAACCGCATCCGGTTGGCGCGACATGACGACGGCGACCGGCTGTGAAGGCTGCAGGCCAAGAGCGATCAGGTGGTTGGCAAGGCGGTTGGCATCCTTGCGCAAGTCCGCATAGTTGCGGTTGCCCTGCGGGCTGAGGATGGCGGTATTGCCGGCTATGGCATCGGCCGAGTTTTGCAGCAGGTCCGGCATCAGCATGCCTTGCGGCCGCTCCACGACCGTCTGCGTGCCTGCCGCCAGCAAGCGATCACCTTCCGGGCGCATGTCGGGCACCAGCGCGCCCCAGAGTGTGTCGTCCACGGCCAGTTTTTGCAGAAAATCGGTATAGGCGCGGAACATGCCGTCGATCAGGCGCGGTTCAAACAGGTCGTCGGCGATGAACCAGCGGGTCACCAGCGCGCCGCCATATTCGGTGGCCTGATAATCCAGCCAGACCTGCGGTGTCTGGTTGATCTGGAAAACCTGACGGCTGGTCAGCGGCCAGTCGGCGCGGTTCGGATCGTCAAAGTCCATGCCGATCATGCTGGTGAAGACGACCGGCATGTCGATGCCATCGGCACCACCACTGCGCTGGCGGCCAAGCTCGCGCATCAGGCGGATACCGTTGAATTCGCGATGCGCCAGCGCCTGCCAGAGATCGGTCTGGGTGCGCTTGGCCGCATCGATGAAGGTTTCCTCGGTGCGTGCCTCGACCGGCAGAAGCATCAGCGAGGTGAAGTCGCCGCAAATGTCCATCACCTGGTGATGCACGTTCTTGCGGTTGAAATAGGTGACATTGAGGGTGAATTCCGGCGCCTTGCTGTAGGTGGAAAGCACCTGTGTGAAGGCGGTCAGAAGCGCGCCGCTGGCGGTCAGGCCGCGTTCGCTCGCACGCGCCTGGAACTGTTTCCAGTGCGAGGAGGACAGCCTGTGATCGAGCGTGCGGAATGTGGGGCGCGCCACGTCTTCCGGCTTGCGGCACAGAGGCAGTTCCGGGGCGAGCGGGAAGGTGTCGAGCTTTTCCAGCCAGAAATTTTTGGCTTTTTCCCATTGCGGACCCTGACGGGCGGCATCCTCCGCCAGAACATAATCGCGGAAGGACAGCGAAAGTTGTGGCAGGGCGGCTTTCGGATCAGCCAGCAGCGTTGCCAGCTCTCCGAAGACAACACGAAAACTCTGGATGTCGAAGACGAGCAGATCCATGTCGAGATGGATACGGGTTATGCCGCCGGGCAAATGGCTGACCGTCAGCTCGAACAGCGGCCAGACCTGCGGGTCAAAAACCTGATAGGACATCCGGTCACGGATTTCGCCAAGCGTCGCCTCGCGATCCGCATCGGAAAGGCTTGTCAGGTCACGCTGGGCGATCTGGTAATGCGGCGCCTTTTTCAGGATCTGCTGCTGGCCGGCGGGGGTGATCACGCAGCGCATCATCTCGTGGCGGGCGATCAGCCGGTTCCAGGCGGTTTCGAGCGTCGTGACATCCAGATCGTCGAGTTCGATCTCCAGATATTCGTGGCAGGACACGGCGCCGAGCCGCATGCCGCCCTTGCGGCCAACCCAAAAAGCCTGTTGCAGGTCGGTAAGCGGAAAAGGCTCGAAACGCTCGTCCGGCCGGTCGATGATTTCGATATTGCCCTTGCCCAGCTGTCGGGAGAAATCGATGTCGTCGGTGACGGCTGCCGTCAGGCTGGCGATATGGGCGGCGAGCGCTGCGATCGTGCCGTACTCGTAACCCGCGGTCGGCGGCAGCGAGAGCGCGAAACGGCCGTTGATGATATGCACCAGCTCGAGGAACACCAGCGAGTCAACGCCCTGTTCTGTCAGCGCACGGTTGATGTCGAGCGCGTCGCTGTCGAATTTCAGGCGCTTGCCGATAATGGCGCGCAGATAGGCGGCGATTTTTTCCGACCGTTCGGTTTCGGAAAGGTTTTCGAGCGTGAGTTCGAATTCCACCTCTTCAGTCACATCCTTGCGGGTGTCGAGAAGCGGGCGCAAAAGCCCTCTTGTGGCCGGCATGCCGCCGGTGGCGGCTGCGAGCGCTGCGGCATCGACTGAGATCGGCACAAGCCCGGTCGCGCCGTCCTTCAAGAGGCCGTTCATGATGGCAAAGCCGGTTGTCGCCGGGATGGGCTTGAGGCTGGTCTTGCCCAGCTGTTCGAGTTTTTCGGCGCGACGGTCCATGGCGAACTGCCCCCAGGCGATGGAGATCGCCGGTACGCCCTGATCGCGCAGGTTCTGGGCGAAGGCATCCTGCCAGGCATTGGCGACGTTATAGGCCGCACCCGGCATGGCCAGCAGCGATGCGGCCGAGGAAAACAGGCAAAACAACGCCAGCGGCTGGTCGGAAACCGCCTGATGAAGCGCCAGGCTGCCCTCGATCTTGACGTTGACGCCGGTGGCAAAACGTTCCGCCGTTTCTTCCGAAAGAAGCGCACTTCCTCCGCCATGGGCGGTATGGAAGACCTGTCCGATCGGCACATCGAGACCGGTGATGGCAGTGCGCAGGGCATCGGCATCGGTCAGGCTGGCACGCAGGATATCGACGGTGACGCCGTGACCCTGCAATTCGGTGATGCAGGCCTCCTGTGCCGTATCGGGCTCGCGGTGGAGAACGATCACCAGATGCCGGCATCCCTGACCCGCCAGCCACAGTGCGAGTTCGCGGCCGACTGCGCCAAAGCCGGCGATCAGCGTCGCGTCGCGGTCCTTCCAGTCGAGCGGCAGATGATCCTCGCGGGCAGGGGTCGCCTCGATGGCGGGTTCGTAAAGCTTCGCCCCGCGAAGGGCCAAAACCGTGCCGAGATCGTGGAGATGATCGAGATGACCGGCAAGAGCTTCCACATCCCTTGGTCCATCGATGTTCACGCAGGTCATCGGCAGGTGTGGATGCTCGTTGCGCAGGCTGCGCCACAGCTGCATGCTTGCCCAGCCGGGACCGGTGATCGCTGCCGTCTGCGGATCGCAGGCATGCGAAACAAGCGTGGTGATGCGGCAGGCCGGATGATCAACCCCGTGGCGCAGCCAGCCGAGGGCGCGGTCCAGCGCCGTGGTGACCGCAGCGGTGCCACCTGAAAAACCGGCGACATCGGCAAGCGGCCGGCAATCGACGATCTGGCTGAACGCACCATCGAGCGGCTCGTTGCTACGCACAACGTTATGGCCGATCCAGCGACCCATGGCGGCAAGCTCGTCGGCAACCGCGCCGCTTCCGACGATCAACCAGTCCTCGCGGGTGGCGATGGAGGAGGCGCTGAGTTTCTGCTGGTAGAGGCGTGCAACCTCGTTCCAGCGCCAGCGCCAAAGCTGCACCGGCATCTGTTCGGTTTCAGTGGCGGGTTCTGCGAGATCCAGCCAGCCGACGCAGGTTTTGCCATCGGACAGGAAGGCGCGGTTTTCGACCTCACGCACATCGGTCGCCTGACTCCATTGCGGAGAAAGCCAGGCATTGCTGATGGTTCTGTGTGCTGTTGCGGCCAGCCACTCGCTCAACGGCGTGGTTCCCAAATCGGGCAGATCGGGAGCGGTGAGCGGACGATAGTCTGCGCAAACCGTTCCGGTTTTCAGGTCGAGCGATACGGTTCCCTTGCCGAGGAAACCGCGCTCGTCGCTGGCGGCCGAAGGTTTTGCCGCGAGCGGCAACGGGTGTTCGAAGGCAAAATGCAGGGCACTGCCGCGTGCCGAGACGGGCGTCCAGAGCGGACCGAGAAGAGCTTCCAGCGCAGACCGATTCTCAGCGGGTCGTTGTTCTGGCGGCAATTTTTCGGGCCAGATGCGGATGCTCGCAAAACTGACCGGCGGCAAGGTGGCGAGACCTAATTTCTGGGAACGATAGTGGTTCTCCAGCGGCGTTTCGTAACCTGCGCGGAAGAGCGCGGCGATCACGGCTGCCTGGCTGTTATTGCCTTTGTCGATAAGCACCGCAGTCGTCGCCGCAATGTCGCAAGCGGCCAGCAACTTGGCAAAGCTCGCATCGGGACCTATCTCGATCACCTGATCGATTTCGAAATCGGCCAGGCGCTGCGCCGTGTCGAGGAAATGCACCGGCTCGCGCAGCTGGCGATACCAGTAATCGGCATCAAGCATGCCGGGTTCCAGCAGGTCCGATTTCAGCGTCGAAAGCATGTCGCAGTTGGGGGCGTCGAAGGAGGGGGCAGGGCAGGCGGACCTGAACGGCAGTTCGATCGCTTCCATCGTGTTCGAATGGAAAGCGCGGTTCACACCGAGGCGGCGATGGGCGATTTTCTGCTGTGTCAGATCGGCCGAAAGCGCATCGATATCGGCGATGCGGCCGCTGAGGCTGAAACGATCCGGACCATTGATGGCGGCAATCGCCACATCCGGGTGAGCCTGAAGGATGGTATCGATCTCGTTACGCGGCCGGGCGATTGCCAGCATGGCACCGGTCTCGGTTCCCATTTCCATCAGGCGTGCACGGCTTGCCACCAGCCGGATGGCATCATCAAGTGTCAGCAGACCGGCAGTCACGGCGGCGGCGAATTCGCCGATGGAATGGCCGAAAACGAGGTCCGGCCGCAGGCCCCACGCTTGCAGCATGCTGGCAAAGGCATGGTGCCAGGAAAACAGCGCAGGCTGGGTGTAGAGCGTGCGGTCGAGATCCGTGGCCCGCGCCGGATCGCTGATCACCGCGTCGAGGTCGGGAATGCCATTGGCGGCAAAACCCGCAAGGCAGGTTTCCAATGCCTTGCGGAAGGTGGCATTATCGCGCCTCAGCCCCGCACCCATGCTCGAAAACTGGCTGCCCTGACCGCTGAACATGAAGGCGACGCGGCCACCGGCCGCTGCCTTGGTGATTTTCGCTGACGACAAGGCGGTTTTGATCTCGTCGGCGGTCTTACCCCTCACGGCGATACGATGGGAAAAATGCTGGCGGCGCAAAGCCGCCGTTGCGCTTTGGGCAGCAAGCCCGGCCTTACCAAGAGAGGCCGCTACAGCCGGTAAACCGCCCTGCAATGCCGCTTCACTCTGGGCCGACCAGACAAAAACCTGCTCGTCCGAATTGCCGTCCACCGCAATCGGCGTAGCCTGTTCGACTGCACCGACGATCATGTGGCAATTTGTGCCGCCAATGCCGAAGGAGCTGACGGCGGCGATGCGGCGTTCGAAACGGGTCGGCCATTCCATCGTCTGTTCGACCGGCGAAAACGGTGTCGTGGCAAAACCGATGCGCGGATTGGCCGGGTTGCAATGCAGGCTGGCGGGGATCGATCCGCTGTTCACCGCAAGCACTGTCTTGATCAGGCTGGCAATGCCGGCTGCGGTATCGAGATGCCCTAAATTGCCTTTCACCGAACCAATCGCGACGCTTTGCGGCTCGACATCGGCGGCGCGATAGACTTCGGAAATCGCATCGATCTCGACCGGGTCACCCAATGGCGTGCCGGTGCCGTGGGCTTCCAGCATGCCGATACCGGCCGGCGAAACGCCGCTGCGGGCAAGTGCGTCACGGATGGCACGTTGCTGGCCGGCGCGGCCGGGGGCGGTGTAACCGATCTTGGTGCTGCCGTCGTTGGAAACCGCCGAGCCGAGAATGACGGCATGCACGATATCACCGTCGCGCTCGGCATCGCTGAGCCGCTTCAGGGCAACAAGACCGATGCCGTTGCCGGCGACGATGCCTGTGCCATCGGCGCTGAACGGACGGCAATGACCGTCTTCGGAGAAGATCATGCCCTGTTGGCGGAAATAGCCGCTGCCCTGCGGGAAGGAGATCGCCACGCCGCCGGCCAGTGCCGCATCGCATTCATCTCTGATCAGGCTTTGCACCGCCTGATGTACTGCGACGAGCGCGCTGGAGCACGCCGTCTGCACCGTCATGGCCGGGCCGGTGAGGTTCAGCTTGTAGGCGGCGCGGGTGACGAGATAGTCCTTGTCATTGCCCATCAGCTGCTGAAAACTGTCGGTGCGGGTGATTTCTTCGGCGCGGATGGGTGGCAGAAGCGGCTGGTATGTGCTCTGGCGGCAACCGGCAAACGCGCCGATCTTCAGCTCGCTGCGGGTCAGGTTGGCGATATCCAGCAGTTTTCGGCATTCCTCCAGAAACACACGATGCTGCGGGTCCATCAGCTCGGCTTCGCGCGGCGAATAACCGAAAAAGGCCGGGTCGAAATGATCGGCATTGTCGACCACCGTGCCGGCATTGACGTAATCCGGGTGGTCCATAAGCGCCGGGTCTATGCCGTGCCGCTCCATGTCCGCTATCGTCAGCGGCCGCACGGCTTCGTGGCCTTTGGTCAGGTTACGCCAGAAGGTGGCGATATCAGGCGCATCCGGAAAGCGGCAGGTCATCCCTATGATCGCGATGGGTTCAGCAGTCATGGCAACCTCCAGCATTACGGCACTCGTCTGCGCGCCATCATGGCGATGGCGGCATTGTCTCCTCCCTTAGACACCGAACCAGCGGGTACTGACCGCTCCGCTGGGGAGCCAATTCAGCCGAAAGCGGAGTTTGGCGGCCGGTGCGGGTTGCCCGGCTGCCCTTTCGTCTGGCGAGAATAGTGCTTGAAGAAAGCGCGGGCGCGTGGATGCCCGTCTGATGTGAGTGGCCGCGCCGGTTTCAAGGTGCGGGTTGGGTGTGCGTGGTGGTTGAAATGATGAGTGCCGGTGCCGGTAACGAGAACTGTCCGGGCACGAACGAGACGAAGATCGATTATTTCGCCAGCCTGCATCTGCTCTGGCATCATGCCGGTGGGAACCGGTTCACCATCGCCATATCCGTTGTCCTTGCCATTGTTGCAGCAGGGCTGGAGCTTGTGCCCTTGTGGTTGCTCTGGCACCTTGTGGTCGATGTCATCGAGGCCAAGGCCACGTTTTCGGTTTTTTTGAGCACTGCCGGTTTTGCCGCGTTCGCCGTTCTTGCCGGTTATGCCGCGCAGGGCGCTTCGGTGGCCAAGGCGCATATCGCGGCCTTCGGCATCATTCACCGCTTGCGGCTTGCAGTCGCCACGCATCTCGTCGGGCTTCCGCTCGGCTGGTTTTCCGACAGAAGCCTCGGCGAGGCCAAGACGCTGGTGATCGACGAGCCTGAACGGTTGGAAGTGGTGGCCGCGCACGGCATTCCCGAGGCCAGCAGCGCGCTCGCCACCTGGGTGGTGGTTTCGGTCTGGCTGTTTGCTGTGGACTGGCGCATGTCGCTTGCGACTGTGCTCCTGACGCCGGTCGCTTTCCTGATGATCGTCATCGCCACGATGCGGTCCAGCCGCAAGTTGGTCGCGTTCCAGACCGCGAACCGGCGCATGAATGCGTCCGTGCTGGAATATGTCGCGGGCATGCCGGTGGTAAAAATCTTCAACCGCAGCGGCGAAACCGTCGCCGGCGCCTCGACGGCGGTACGGGATTATGTCGATATCGAGCTCGATATCGCGCGCTCTTATGTGCCGCTCGGTGGTGCTTTCAGCGCGCTGGTGCTTGCCAATGTCACCATCATCCTGCCGGTCGGGCTGTTGCTGCTGCAATCGGGGGAGATCGATACCGCGACGCTGGCGTTTTTTGTCATTCTCGGCGCGGGTTACAGCCTGCCGCTGACCAAACTTTTCCATTTGTTCCAGAATATCGCCCATGTCTCCGTGGCGTCGAAATCGGTCGAGGAGGTGCTGGGCACGTCCGCCCAGCCGGATACCGGCCGGGACGTGACGCTGGAGAACCGTGACATGACCTTTGAAAACGTGTCTTTCGCTTATGGCGGCCGCACCGTGCTGCATGACCTGTCGTTCACGGCCCTAACCGGCACGGTCACCGCCTTGGTTGGGCCTTCGGGTTCCGGCAAAAGCACGGCGGCTTCTCTGGTCGCGCGGTTTCACGATGTCGCCTTGGGCCGCATCACTCTTGGTGGCGTGGATCTGCGCGAGATCGGCCGCGACCAGTTGATGCGGGAAATATCCTTCGTGTTTCAAGATGTGTTTCTGTTCGACGATACGATCGCCGCCAATATCGGTTTCGGCAAGGCAGGTGCCGGCAACGAGGATATCGAGGCAGCGGCACGGGCGGCGCAGGCGCATGATTTCATCACGGCCATGCCGCAGGGATATCAGACCCGCATCGGCGCGTCGGGCATCACTCTTTCCGGTGGCGAGCGGCAGCGCATTGCCATTGCGCGGGCCATTCTGAAGGACGCACCGGTCCTCGTGCTGGACGAAGCGACCGCCTTTTGTGATCCCGACAGCGAGGCCGCCATTCAGCAGGCTCTCTCCACTCTCGCTGAAGGCAGGACGTTGATCGTCGTCGCCCATCGCCTCCATACGATCGCGGCGGCTGACCGAATTCTGGTTCTGTCGGAAGGGCGGATCGTTGAGGAGGGCGATCACCGCATGCTTCTGCAGCGGCAAGGACACTATGCCCGGCTGTGGGAAGACTGGCAGGCGGTGCGGTCGAACACCTTGCGCACGCCGCTGAAAGACAAGCGCATGGAGCATACCTCGTGACCGCCCAGGTGACATCACCCGGAAGCGCCATCGGTTCCGATTTGGCGGCATTGCGCAGGCTGCTGGCGCTTGCCGGTCAATGGCGCAACCGGCTGCTGTTCGGCTTCTTTCTGCGTCTGTTGCAATCCATCTGTCTGGGCCTCGCCTTTGCCACCGTCCTCTGGGTTCTGGCGAGTTTGATCGGTGAACCCGCCGTGTCGGCCAAAACCATCTGGCCGGTCGTCCTCATCATGGCAGTATCTTTGGCGGGTCAGGTCGGTTTTGGCATTCTGGCGATGCAGACCTGCTGGCTGGCCAGCCATCGTTTGGGCGGGGATCTGCGGCTAAAAATGCTGGAGCGGCTGCGGCATCTGCCGATGGGATTTCATCTGTCGCGCGACAAGGGCGAAACCATCACGGCCATGACGGCGGATATCCAGATGCTTGAGACCTTTTTTGCCGATGGTTTTCCGCGCATCGCTCACGCTCTTGGCCTGCCGTTTGCTGCTTTTCTCCTGCTTGCGGTCACCGATTGGCCGGCGGCATTGGTCGGTCTCGTCTCCATTGTCTGCGGTCTGCCGTTTTTTCTCTGGTCCAGCCGGCGTCTGGCGGCTCTGTCGGCCCGGCGGCAGATCGCCCAAGCGGATGCCGCCACACGCATGATCGAGTTCGTGCAGGGCATGAAGGTCATCCGCGCCTTCAATCGGCTGGATGACGGCTGGACGAGTTTTAAGGTCGCACTCGATCGGTTTCATGCGATCTCTGTCGGGATGATTACCGCACTCGCAGTGCCGATCGTCGCCTTTTCCGCTGTCGTCATGCTTGGTCTGCCACTGCTGGTAGCCTTTATCGGCTATCGCCATTTTGCGGGGGGCATGCCTTCCGGCTCGGTGGTTATCGGGCTCGGGCTGATGATGTCGCTCTATTCTCCCATCCTGTCACTTGCCGGTGTGATGGAAACGGCGCGAATGGCCGAAAGCGCACTAGACCGGATCGACCGCATTCTCGATGCGCCTCCGCTTCCTGAATCCGCACGACACCGCAAACCTGACGGTTTCGAAATCTGCTTCCGCAATGTCGGGTTTTCCTATCTCACGGCAAAACCTGTTCTGCGTGATGTCAGTTTCGTGGTGCCGGAACGTTCGATGACGGCCATTGTCGGTCCGTCCGGTTCGGGCAAGAGCACGCTTCTCAATCTCCTCTCCCGGTTCTGGGATGTGGAGGATGGGAACATCACGCTGGGCGGTGTCGATCTGCGCGACATGCGTTTCGAGGACCTTGCCGCAAACATCGCCGTCGTTTTTCAGGATGTGCATCTGTTCTCCGGCACGATCGCGGAAAACATCACGACGGGCATGTCCGATGCATCCCATGCGGATATCGAGGCGGCGGCGCGAGCGGCGCAGGCGCATGATTTCATTATGGCCCTGCCGAAGGGGTACGCCACCGAGGTGGGAGAGGGCGGCGCCAAATTGTCCGGGGGCGAGCGGCAGCGCATCTCCATTGCTCGCGCCGTTCTCAAGAATGCGCCGATCGTGCTTCTTGATGAAGCGACCGCCGCCATCGACCCGACCAATGAACGCGCCATCCAGACTGCACTGGAACATCTGGTGGCAGATCGGACGCTCATCGTCGTAGCTCATCGCCTTTCGACCATCCGCAACGCCGATCAGATCATCGTGGTCGATCAGGGGCACGTTGCCGAGACGGGCAGACATGATGATCTTCTGGCGCAACAGGGGCTTTATGCCCGCCTGTGGCATCTGCGTAATCAGGCCGCATCCTGGCAGCTCGGTCGCGTCGAGGAGAATGCCTGAAGGCAGGAAATTGCCGTTGAATGGGTAATCATGACTTTTTTTGTCATGTTTGTTGCCAATTTGAGAATCATCACTTAGTGTCCGCCTCGAAAGCATGGTGCGTCAGCGCCGGATGCCCGCAAGGGCATGTCCGGTGATGTGATGCCTATGCGTTGGTGGGGTCTTCAACAATGGGGTTGTTGCGATGACGCAGTTGCCGGACCATTCTCGGCCAAGCTCTTCGGCAGTGTCTGCCAGGGACTTTTCACAGGCATCGATGGTGTTTTGCGATGACTATTCGCTGCTCACCTCGAAGGCTGGCGGTGATGAAGAGAACCCGCTGTTCGAAGGCACGCTCGGTTTCCGCAGGCTCAGCACCGGCATCAATGTCAGCACGGCGCAGATGACGGCGCTGAGCGATAGTAATCATTCGGCCATCTTTCCGCGCTCGCTCAGCATCGTCCTGTCGCTCGAAGGCCGCCCTTCCGAATTCGATGCCGGCAATGGTTGCCGCACCATGACGCTGCAGCCGGGTGAAGCCGCGTTTTTCAGTTTTTCCGATGATGCCCACACGACCGGCCGTTACAGTTGCGGCCATCGCTGCAAGTCCATGCTGATCCAGCTGCGTCCGGACCTGATCTCCGAAATCAACCTCGCGGATTTCGTCGAGACCCGCACGCGGGCCAGCGAAATCCTGAGCTTTGCTGCCGATGTGCGGATGAATGCACTCTGCGGACAACTGTTTGATCCGGGCCTGTGCGGCACGGTCGGTTGCCTTCTGATGGAAAGTTATACGCTGGAACTGGTGGCCCGCGCGATCGAGGCGGCAGGGCGCCGCAGCCCCGATGATGCCGCAAGCGTCAAGGGCAATGATCGCATGCGCATGGCACGCATTCGCGAACTCATGCTGGCTGAACCGGGGGCAGAACACAGCCTGTCGTCGCTGGCGCGTGAGGCGGGTGTGAGCGTTTCGAGCCTGAAAAACAAGTTCCGCGAGATTTATGGCCAGTCGGTTTTCGCCTTCCTGCATGACGTGCGCATGGACCGGGCACGGCAGGGTATCGAGCGTGAAGGCTGGACGGTCAGCCAGGCCGCACATTTTGCCGGCTATCGCCATGGCAGCAATTTCTCCACCGCGTTTCACCGCTATTTCGGTTATTCGCCGGGACATCTGGCGCGCGGCGAGATTTATCCTCACGCATAAGCAATCTGCCCGCTCGCATAAGCCCGCCCTATGGCCGCGACCGGACTGACCCCATAATCTCTCTTTGATTTCAAACCGCTGGTGATTGTCGCTGTGGGCCTTTGGCCCGCAACGGCTTTGCTCGCCCGTTCGACTGGAGTATCGAATGTCGTCCGCATACATTGATCCGCAGAACCTGGCCCCGGTCCGCACCCTGTCAAAAACGGCGGCTTGCGCAAAAGGTTCGCGGCGTGCCCGTTTGCTGGCAGGTGTTGCCTTCTCCTTGTCGATGGCCGTTGCCGGTGCCGTGTATGCGCAGGATGTCCGCGAAGACGCTTCAGAACAATCTTCGGATGGCACGACGGTGCTGAATGTCGTGACCGTGGAAGCCCGCCGTTACGGTGAAAACCCGATCGACGTGCCGGTCAGCGTTTCCGTCGTCAGCGAAGAGCAGATCACGGAAGAGCGCCTCAACGAAATCCAGGACCTTGCCGGCAAGACGGTCGGTGTGCAGATGCCGAACTATGGCGATGATCCCCGCACCGTGCAGCCGATCGTGCGCGGTGTCGGCACGTTGTCGACCATGCTGTCTCCTGATAACAGCACGGCGCCGACCATCGTCGATGGCGTTCCGATGCCGGCCTTTGCCGCCAATGGACAGCTGCTGGATGTCGGTCAGGTCGAAGTGCTGCGCGGGCCGCAGGGCACGCTGTTCGGTCGCAATTCCACCGGCGGTGCGATCAACGTGTTCAGCGTCACGCCCACTGACGAGACGGTGCGTCAGGTGACGGCCGAAATCGGCACGGAGGGCTATCGCAAGGGAGAATTCCTGCTCGGCGGCGCCATCAATGAGGAGCTGATGGGCCGCTTCTCGATGCGTTATCTCAGCCGTGGTGCCTATGTCACCAACGATCATCCCGGTCAGGAAGATATCGGCGGCTTCGATCTCGGCGCGGCCAAGGGCACGTTCCTGTTCACCCCGGGCGATGCGACCGAGGTCAAGCTCAGCCTCGGTTTCGAGCGCTATGTGGGGGAAACCGGTTACCCCTATCTGCTGCGGGACGGCAATGCCTGGCAGGAAACGCCGGAATTCCGCCGCAGCCTTGCCTACACCACACTCAATGTGTCGCACGAGTTCGAAAATTTCGCGCTGAAAACGACGACCGGCTTTACCCATTACGACATCTACAACTGGACGGACAATTCCGACGGTTATGTCAACAGCGCCACGTTTGGTGCCTATGGAATCCCGACACCGGTCGCGGCCTATACCTATGACGGTGACATCAACATCACCAACCAGCGCGAAAACCAGTTCTACCAGGAAGTACGCCTGCAATCACTGGAAGGCGCCGATACCAAATGGGTCGTCGGCGGTGTGTTTTCCTATAATGATTTCACTGAAAACGCCTTTGGCACATCCAGCATGTCGGCTTCGATCAACGGTACGCGTGACGTAAACCTGACCTCGACCTCGTCTGCCGTGTTCTTCGATATCGCCCAGCCGCTTGGTCAAAAATTCGAGATCGGCGGCGGCATGCGTTACACGCATGAGCGCAAGGGCATCGATGCGCTTTACACCGGCACCGGTTTCCCGGGCACGGTCGCGAGTTATTCGCAGGACAGTTCACGCAATTTCGACATGCTCTCCGGGCGCATGTCAATCAGCTATAAACTGACGGAAGACAGCCTCCTTTACGGTAGTATCAGCCGAGGCAACAAGGCTGGCGGCTATCCGCGCTTCACCGGCAATGCAGCCACCGGTGATCCGGAAACGGGTTATGACGACACGTCGATCTGGGCGTACGAATTGGGCTGGAAG
Source organism: Neorhizobium huautlense (assembly GCF_030811685.1). Taxonomy (GTDB): domain Bacteria; phylum Pseudomonadota; class Alphaproteobacteria; order Rhizobiales; family Rhizobiaceae; genus Neorhizobium; species Neorhizobium huautlense_A. The sequence goes on from NZ_JAUSRF010000001.1 coordinate 526,549, forward strand.
GCGCAGTTCCCGGAGACCGGCACCACGGTCTCATTCGCCGGCTTCTACAACGACGTGAAGGACGAGGCGATCTTCGGTTACGATCCGCTGACCGCCAGCTTCCCGATCGAGAATTTCGATCTCGAAAACTATGGTTTCGAAGCGGAAGTGCGCAAGGAATTCGACAACGGCTTCAGCCTTGTCGGTGGCGTAACCTACACCCATTCGGAAATCACCGGCATTCCGGCCGATGGCGTTCTGGCGGCGAAAGTCGGGAACGAGACACCGAATGTGCCGCGCTGGTCCGGCAATCTCGGCATTGCCTATAGCGGCCCGGCGGATTTCCTGCAGGTCGAGGGTGATTCGGAATTCTCCGGTTATGTCGGCTACCGTTATGTCGGCAAACGCGCCGGCGATACCGCCAACAATTTCGAGCTCGACGCACAGCATGTCGTTGATGCTCGTGTCGGTTTGAAGATCGATCAGACCGAGTTTTACGTGTTCGGCGAAAACCTGATTGGCGAAAAGCTCGAACAGCAAGGTGCCAACATGACCGGCTCCATCAACTCGGTCCTTGTATCGCGTGGCCGCACGATCGGCATCGGCGTGACCACCAAGTTCTGATCCTGATCAGACGCAGAAAAATGGTCGGCGGAAATGCGCCGGCCACCCTCTAGGAGACGCATACCCATGAAGCCATCCAACTGGATCCTGATCGCCAGCCTTTACGTGACGCAGTTTCTGCCGGTCTCGTTCTTCTTCATGGGCCTGCCGGCAATTCTGCGTGCGCAAGGCAAGACGCTGGAAGAAATCGGCGCGCTTTACCTTCTGGGCTTCGTCTGGGTGTTCAAGATCCTCTGGGCGCCGATGATCGATCGCATCTCGTTTGGACGTCTCGGCCATTATCGCGGCTGGCTGATCGTCATGCAGACGGCCATGGTCGGCATGCTGCTCCTCATCAGCCAGATCGATGGTCTCGGCAATTTCCCGCTCCTCGTCATGCTCGGCCTTGTGCTGACCGTGTTTTCCGCCACGCAGGATATCGCCACCGATGCGATCACCTGCCGGCTGCTGCCTGCGGAAAGCCGTGGCATCGGCAACAGCATTCAGGTCGCGGGCGGGCTGATCGGCATCATGCTCGGTGGCGGCGCAACGCTGTCGCTTTATCCGCAGATCGGCTGGACCGGCTGCTTCCTGCTGATGGCCGCCGTGTTGTGCGCCTGCCTCGTGCAGATCCTGTTTTTCAAGGAACCTCCGGTCAGTGCGGGTGTCGTTCAGCAGCGTGTTCCCTATTCCCGCATCTGGAAGATCTGGCGCGAACCCGGCATGGGCACATGGGCGCTGCTGATGATGATCGTGCCGCTCGGCGTCGGCATGATCTTTGCCATGCTCAGCCCGATGCTGGTGGATATCGGCTGGTCTCTTGAGGCGGTCGGTTTCACGCTCAATATCGTCGGTTCGCTGGTCGGATTGGCCGCTGTCTCGGTCACCGGTGTGCTGATCAAAAAAATCGGGCGCCGGCCGATCCTGATCGCCACGGCCTTCATTCAGGCGGCCATCATCCTGTCCGTCCTGCCGCTGGCATCGGGCGCCACCGCCATGTCCGTGATCCTGCCGGGCGTGGTTCTGGTCTTCCTCATCTACAATCCCGTCGCTACCGTCATGCTGACCATCATGATGGATCGCACCGCTCATGGCAGCGAGGGAACGGACTTTACCGTCCAGTACAGCCTTTACAGCTTCATGGGTTTTCTGTCGGGCACAATAGCGCTGCAGGTGGCAGGTGCTGCCGGTTATCCGGTCATCGTGGCGATTGCTGCCGTGCTCGCAATCGTCGCCGGCTTGCTCTCCATCCGTCTTTACCGAGCCGAACCGCGGGTCGCATCCCGCCATGACGTCGATGCCGGTTCCTATCCTGCCGCCGCACAGGCACGCGGCTGATCGCGTGCAGATTTCAATGCAAGAGGAAAGTCACTGTCCAAGGTTTCCAGCTAGCATCGGGTGTTCCATGAAACAGCAGATCAGACAGTTTGACGACATCAATGTCGTCGGTCTCGAGCATGAAGCGGGTGACGGTCTCCATGCCGAAGTCATGCAACTCGATCATGGTATCAAGCTCACCATGGTGAAGGGCGAGATTGCCGAGGATCGCAAGTTTCCGCTGCCGTTGCGCCGCCATGCGCTGACCATGGTGTTCGTGGCGGTCGGCAGCGTCAGCCTTGCCGCCAAGGCACCGCATGGTCGTGTCGTGCTGGGTGCCGGTGATGCGGGGCTGCTGTCGGCCGGGTTCGCCTTCGGCCCGACCATCCTGTCCGCCAGCGAGGAATTGTCGGCGGTGTTCGTGGAATTGCCGCGTGCCTATATGGCCAAGGTGTTTGGCGAGCTTTGCCCCGATGGGCTGAAAGCCTTCGTCGAAAACGACCCGTCCGAACGCGTCTATCGTGAAATCACCTCCTGCGCATCGATCCAGTCGGTGCTGCATCAGATGTCGGCGGCGCCGGTCGGTGTGTCGCTGCGGTCGCTTTTCCTCACCAGCAAGACCTATGAACTGGTGGCGCTCGGCCTGGAGCGTCTCAGCATCGAAAATTGCGATTGCCGGTTGACACCCGCAGATGTGGAACGCCTGAAGCGGGCACGCGACATTCTGAGCGAGAATCTCAGCGATCCGCCGTCGTTGATCGCGCTCGCGCACGAAGTCGGCATCAACGACTTCAAGCTCAAGAAGGGCTTTAAAGTGCTCTTCGACAACACGCCCTTCGGTTACCTGAAGGAACGCCGGATGATTGCGGCACGCAGCGCGTTGATGAAGGGCGAACAGTCGGTGACGACGGTCGCCAATCAGGTCGGTTATACCAATCTCGGTCACTTCGCTGCCGCCTTCCGCAAGCAGTTCGGCACGACGCCAAAGGCCATGAAGAAGGTTTCGCGCATCCAGATCAGTGGCGCGGCAATACGAAACGGCATGATGGGAGAGGCGGCCGTCTAGGTCGCCTGGAAACATGCCAAGAGGAGGAGAGCGCTCATGCGCCTGACGCGTCAGACGGAAATCGCCATCAGCATTCTCATCTCCTGCGCGCGGCGGCAGTCGGTCATCGATACCGAGCTTGCGGCAGACGAGGCGCAGGCCACCAAGGATCACGCGGCACAGATCCTCAAGCGCATGGTGCAGGCCGGCTGGATCGAGACGCGGCGCGGCCGCGGCGGCGGCCTCAGTTTGAAGGTGCCCGCCGAAGACCTGCATTTGGGAAATGTGGTTGCAACCATGCAGCCCGGCAGCCTTGGCTCAGAGATCGGAGCAAGTGACATCAAACGGGTGCTGATGCCTGTTCTGGAAGAGGCCAACGCGGCGGTTCGTGATCTGCTGGACTGTTATACGATTGCCGATCTGGCGGAAAGCTGTCCACGCTCGACGCTGGAACCGAAACGGAGCCGCCGGGCTTTTGACATCCCGGCCTATCGCAGTGCCGAGATAAGCTCCCGCCATCGGCCGGAGAATATCGGCGGCGTTCTATAGCGATTCTCGCTCTGCTTTTTATGGCGAGGGTGCCAGCAGATAATGGCCGACGCCCCAGACGTCGCCGTTATCGTGCCCGAACAGGCCTGCTGTCGCCAGAAAGAACAGCCGCCAGCGGCGTTGCCAGAGCGTTGCATCCTTTCCGTAGACACTCGAAAGGATCGGTTTGATGCGATCAATCTCGCGGTCGAAATTGGCGAGCCAGTCCATCGCCGTGCGCTGGTAATGGGTGCCGGACCAGCGCCATTCATCATCCACCTGAAAGAGATCGCCGAACCGGTGCGGCAGATCATGTGCAGGCATGATGCCGCCAGTGAAAAAATGGTGGGCTATCCAGTCGGCCGGATCGTCGTGGTCGAAGCGATAGGACCGGCTTCTGTGGGTGAAGACATGCAGGAACAGTTTGCCATCCGGTTTCACCCAGCCGCGCACGCGGGCCAGAAGGTCGCGCCAGTTGGACATGTGTTCGAACATCTCGACGGAGACGACGCGGTCGAAGCGGTCTTCGGTGGAAAAATCGTTCATGTCGCAGGTGATCACGGCAAGATTGGTCAGTCCGCGCTCCGCCGCAAGGCGAAGGATATAGTCGCGTTGCGAGGCTGAATTCGACACGGAGGTGATGCGCGAATTCGGAAAGTTTTCCGCCAGATAAAGCGATAGCGAACCCCAGCCGCAGCCGAGTTCCAGAATGTTCATGCCATCCTCGATCGCCGCATGCGCAACGGTTTTGGCAAGCGCATGGCTTTCGGCCTCGGCCAGCGTGGTGTCAGGCGTCGGATAGTGGCAGCAGGAATATTTTCGCTGCGGCCCCAGAGCCAGCGAGAAGAACTCGGCCGGCACTTCGTAATGCTGGCGGTTTGCCTCGTCCGTGTGGGTGGCGATCGGGAAATGTCCCATCGTCTGCGTAAAGGCGCGTTCCACATCCGCCGGGGTGGCGGCGAGCTTTCGTTTGGTGCGCCCACAGAGGAAATCGATGCCCGCAAGCGTCATGCTATCGGAGAGCGGCGCACGCTCGGCGGCGTTTATGGCGAAGGCCAGCATGTTCAAGGGCGTGTCTCCTCAAGGTGATGATGTTCGGTTTTACGGGGGCCGGGAAAGAAGGCGTTGACGCGGTTTTGCAGACTGCGGAATTTTTCGCCGCGAGAACGCAGCATGTGATCTTCGAGCGGGGGAATGCCGGAGACATGGACCAGCAGCCAGTACATCATCAGCGGGGCCAGCAGTGCGAGCCAGCTCCAGGCTCCGCCGTTTGCCGCGAGCGGCAGCCAGCAGCACCAGAACAGCCATTCGAAAAAGTAGTTCGGATGGCGGGAATAGCGCCACAACCCGGTCTCGCATACCTCGGTCTTTGCCTTGGGCGTCTTGCGAAACTGCGCGAGTTGCCGGTCGGCTATGGCCTCACCACAGAGGGCGATGACGGCAATGACAAGGGCCACAAGGTCGAGCGGGCCGGGGAAAGCGGCGTCGTTTGTGGCAGCCAGATAGACCGCCAGAACGAGAATAAAAGCGGCCAGCGCCTGGATCTGCAGAAACAGAAAAAGTCGCAGCGCGGCGCGGTCCCCCCATTCCTCGGCGAGCTTGGCATAACGCGGATCCTCGTCATGGCTGCGGGTTCGCGCGCCGATATGACTGCCGAGCCGCAGCGACCATGCGGTTATGACCAGCAATGCGGACATGCGGCGCGCAAAATCTCCATCGGACAAAAGGGCCGCCGCAATACCGCCCAGCCCGACCGCCAGCGACCAGATCGTGTCGATCCAGCCGCTGCGTCCGGTCCGGCGCTGCACGGCCCATGCGATTGTCATGGCCAACGACAATCCGACCGCAAGGCCGACAAGGAGAATCATATCCATTCATTGCCTCGTGTCTGGCATTCATGTCTGGCGATTTTTCTCGCCCATGACGGCATCTACGCGGAACGGCGACAATTGGTTTCGCGTTGGTGCGGAAAATCTCTGCTGAGCCGAGAAAAACCGGACACGATGAAACTTATTGCGACCGATGCTCGTCAGTAATGGAAAGCAGGCGATGAATGACAGACGAAATCGGCGAGGATTTTATGACATTTCACGATACCGGCAGCGGTGGGGACCGCTTGAACATTGCGGTCATCGGCAGCGGCATTTCGGGTCTTTCCGCGGCGTGGCTGTTGTCGCAACGCCATGACGTGACCGTTTTCGAAGCCGCCGACCGCGTCGGCGGCCACAGCAATACGGTCGAATTTCAGGGCGCGAGCGGCCCCGTGGCGGTCGATACGGGCTTCATCGTTTACAACGAGGTCACCTATCCTAACCTGACGGCGATGTTCCGCATGCTGGCAGTCCCGACGGTCGCCTCGAACATGTCCTTTGCCATCTCGCTCAACGAAGGCGGTTTCGAATATTCCGGGGGCACCGGGCTTGGGCTTTTTGCGCAGCGCTCGAATATCGTCAGCCCGCGGTTCTGGTCAATGATGCGCGATCTTTTGCGTTTCTACCGCAATGCGCCACGCGATCTCGAAGCGATGAACGGTATTTCGCTGGACGATTATCTCGATCGCAATGGTTATGGCCGCGGTTTTCGCGAGGATCATCTTTATCCGATGGCCGCTGCCATCTGGTCCACGCCGGCCGTGAAGGTGGGCGAATATCCGGCCGCCAGCTTCGTTCGCTTTTGCCGCAACCACGGTCTGCTGGAACTGTGGGATCGTCCGGTCTGGCGCACCGTCAACGGCGGAAGCCGCGAATATGTAAAACGGCTGACCCGGACATTCGAAGACCGGATTCTCTTGTCCACACCTGTCGCGGCCATTCGCCGTGGCGAGGGCAAGGTCGACATTCATGATATCCATGGCAGGCAGCATCAGTTCGATGACGTGGTGATTGCCACCCACGCGGATCAGGCCTTGCGCCTGTTGTCGGATGCCAGCGAGCGTGAAAAACGCATTCTCGGCGCCTTCCGTTATTCCCGCAACGAAGCGGTATTGCATGGCGATACCAGCCTGATGCCGAAACGACGGGCGGCTTGGTCCAGCTGGAACTATGTCGCCGATACGCGGAAAATGACGGGCAAGGAAACGCAACAGCCGTCGATCACCTACTGGATGAACCGGCTGCAGCCACTGGGCACCGCGTCTCCGACCTTTGTGACGCTTAATCCTTCAATTCAGCCGCGCGAGGAAACCGTCATCCGTCGCGAGGTTTACGAACATCCGATCTTCGACCTCGAAACCGACAAGGCGCAGCAGGATATCTGGTCGCTTCAGGGCGTGCGTAACACGTGGTTCTGCGGGGCGCATTTCGGGTCAGGTTTCCATGAGGACGGCATTCAGGCCGGATTGGCGGTGGCCGAAGATCTGGGCGGCGTCAGGCGTCCATGGCAGGTGGAAGAGGAAAGCGCGCGTATCGTGCGCAGGCCGGTGACGCGGCCCTTGCGCCAGCCGCTCATCGATCTGCAGGGTGAGGTGCCGGCATGAGTGCCGGGCAGAAATCGGCCCCGAAATCGGCCTTGTTTCCCGGCCATGTCACGCATGCGCGGCTGAAGCCGAAGGAGCACCGGCTTGCCTATCGCATCTATTCGCTGCTGCTCGATCTTGATGAACTTGATGAAATCGACCGAAGACTGAAGCTGTTTTCGGTGGACCGGTTCAATCTGTTTTCCTTCTATCGCAAGGACCGCGGCGATCGCACCGGTTCCGATCTCAAACGCCAGGTCGAGCGGTCCATGCGCTCTGTGGGGATCGAACCGGATGGCGGGCCGATCCGGCTTCTGACCATGCCGCGGCTGCTGGGCTGGGCCTTCAATCCGCTCAGCGTGTTCTTCTGCTACGGCCGCGATGAAACCCTGCGCGCCATCCTCTGGGAAGTCGACAACACTTTTGGCGAACGCCACGGCTACATGATCCCGGTCGAGGACGGAGCCAGCGGTGAGATCGTCCAGCATTGCGACAAGGCGTTTTATGTCTCGCCCTTCATGGACATGGATCTGCGTTACACATTTCGGGTTTTGCCGCCTGCGGAAAAACTCTCCATCCGCATCGAGACCTTCGATGCCGCCGGCCCGGTGCTGACGGCGCGCCACCTGGCAAAGCGCACCGAACTGACCGATACGGCGCTTCTAAAAGCCTTTTTCGCCATCCCGTTCCTGACGTTGCGCGTGGTCGGCGGCATCCATTGGGAAGCTTGGAAAATATGGGCGAAAGGTGTCGGTCTGCGCATTCGACCCAAGCCTCCGCAAATGCCGGTGTCTTATGTCCGGGCCACCTCAAGCCATAATCCATCTCCACGGAAGGTCGAAGTGAATGAGCCAGTCTGACGATTTTTCCGAGATGATGTTTGCTAACCCAGGTGAAACCGCGCGGCTCGGCCTTGGTGGACGCGTGACGGAAAAGCTGATCCGCCATCTTCGCTATGGTCACCTCAAGGTGGTGCTGCCATCCGGTGCCGTGGTGGAAAAGACCGGGCCGGAACCCGGCCCCGATGCGACGATCGTCATGCGTCGCTGGCGCGCGTTGAGACGGCTTGTGACGGCCGGTGATATCGGTTTTGCCGAAGGTTTTATCGACGGCGACTGGACGACGCCTGATTTGACGGAGCTGATCCGCCTTGCTGCCCGAAATGGCGAAGCACTGGCGCCTGCCATCGATGGTCATGTCGTCATGCGGCTCGCCAACCGCATCGGCCATTTGCTCAATGCCAACACCAAACGCGGAAGTCGCCGCAATATCGAAGCGCATTACGATCTCGGCAATAATTTCTACAAGGAATGGCTCGATGCCTCGATGCTCTATTCCTCCGGTATCTTTGACGAGGACACGTCTACACTCGAAGCCTCCCAGCGAAAAAAGCTCGATCGCATCCGCGAAAAACTCGATCTTGAAGGTGGGGAAAGCGTGCTGGAAATCGGCTGCGGCTGGGGTGCGCTTGCCGTGGACCTTGCCGCCCGGGCCAAAGCCAATGTGACGGGGATCACGCTTTCGCCATCGCAGCTGAACTGGGCAAGAACTGCGGTTGCCGGTAATGGCCTGTCGCAACAGGTTGATCTGCGGCTGCAGGATTACCGCGATGTGCATGGAAAATTCGACCGCATCGTATCGATCGAAATGTTCGAGGCGGTTGGGGAGGCCTATTGGCCGGGTTATTTCGATACCCTGAAACGCTGCATGAAAGCCGATGGCCGCGCGGTCTTGCAGATCATCTCCATCGAGCCTGCGCGTTATGCTTCCTATCGCGGCAAGGCCGATTTCATTCAGAAATACGTCTTTCCGGGTGGTTTCCTTCCCTCGGATCAAGCCTTGGCGGCTGCTGTCAACGCAGCGGGTCTGAAACTTCGCGAAGTCGAGCATTTCGGCAAATCCTACGCCCGCACGTTGCTGGAATGGCGCATCCGCTTTCTGGCGCGCTGGCCGGCCATCGCAGCGCAAGGCTTTGACGAACGCTTCCGCCGGCTGTGGCTCTATTACCTCTGCTACTGCGAAGCGGGTTTCGAGGAAGGCAGCGTCAATGTCGGGCTTTATACGATCGAGCACGCCTGAAGGTGAGTGGAGGAGAACCGGGATGAAGAATGCGATTGCGATCTCGATGTTTCTGACCGTCGGTTTTGCCGGCATCGCCGGGGCTGCCGACTATGATGGCCAATGGGCGCGTGGCGATGGCAATGCACGTGTTTCGATTGCACCTTGCGGCTCGGATATCTGCGCCACCAACACCTGGATCAAGCCCGGCACGCCGAAGGAAAAGAAGGGCGACAGGCTGGTGATGACGATCGCGCGCGGTGCCGATGGCAGCTACTCGGGCAGCGCGTTCGATCCGCAACGGGACATGACCTACAAACTGACGATGACGGTGAACGGCAACCGGATGACCACGAAGGGCTGTGTGGTTGCGGGGCTCATCTGCAGGAGTGTCGAGTGGACCAAGGTCGTCGATACCGCAAAACAGGGATTATGAGGAGCAAGCGATGAAAACCTATGTCACTGCCTATGCCGTTGCGGCGATTGTTTTTCTCGTCGTCGATTCCGTCTGGCTTAGCACGATGGCGGATCGCTTGTACCGGCCGGTCATGGGCGACATGCTGGCGCCGAAATTCCGCCTTGCGCCGGCAATCGTGTTTTATGTGCTTTTCATCGGCGGTCTGACCTTTTTGGCGATACGGCCGGGTCTCATGGCGGAATCGGTCTGGACTGGTGTCATCCACGGCGCGGTTTTGGGCTTCATCGCTTACGCGACCTATGACCTGACCAATCAGGCGACGCTGAAAAACTGGTCGACCTCACTGACGATCGCCGACCTGATCTGGGGCACGTTCGTTTCCGCCCTCGCTGCGGGCGCGGGCACATGGGCGGCCCTGCGTTTCATTGGCCCGCCGAGTGCCTGATAGGGCTTTCAGAATGCAGGTTTAGACGCTGCGTCCAGATGATTTTGGGAATAATCTGCCTGCTGCCCCGATAGCCGCTGGCGATACCGGTCTTTCGCCGCAACCAGATGCGCCCGCATTGCGTCCCGGGCGGCATCGCCATCGCCGGCAGATATTGCCTGCAATATGCGAAGATGTTCGCGCTGCAGGCCGCCAAGATAATCGGCCGACAGAACCTCCACCGAATACCATGGCGAACTGCGGTCGCAGGGAATGGTGCGGTCGCCCAGCGCATCGAGAATTTCGACGTAGAATTCATTGTTGGTGGCAGCCGCGATCTCGCGGTGAAAGGCAAAATCCGCCTTGCCGGTAGGCTCGCCCTGTTTCAGCAGGGCTTCGAATTCAAAAAATGCTTCCTGTATGCGCGCTTCCTGCGAGGGGCTGCGGCGCTGGGCGGCAAGACCGGCGCTTTCGATCTCGATACCCATGCGCACTTCCAGAACATTGACCGCGCGGCTGATGCGGTTGCCCATGTCGGAGGTCATCGCGCTTATTTTTAACGTCGGATTGTCGATGACAAAGACACCGGCACCGTGGCGCACTTCCACCATGCTGTCGGCTGCAAGCGCTGCGACGGCCTCGCGCACGACCGTCCGGCTGACGCCGAAAAGTTCGGTCATGCGCGTTTCCGTCGGAAGTCTCTCGCCGACGAGGTAGTCGCCGGCGAGAATTTGTGTGCGCAATTGCTGCGCAACATTTTCGAAGAGTTTTGGTCTTCGTTCCACGCGCATGTCCGTTGGGTTTGCACGCATATGTTTTTCCTATCGGAACACGCTCGGAAGCCAGAGCGAAAGAGCGGGAATGTAGGTCACCAGCAGCAGCACGACGATACCGGCACCGTAAAATGGCCAGATCGAGCGCATCGCTTCCCACACGGATATCTTTCCGACCGCGCAGGCGACGAACTGCACCCCTCCCACCGGTGGCGTGTTGAGGCCGATACCGTAGTTGAGGATCATGATCACCCCGAAATGCACCGGGTCGATGCCATAAGCGACCGCGATCGGCAGGAAGATCGGCGTGGTGATGATGATCGTCGGGCCCATGTCCATGAACGTGCCGAGCACCAGCATGATCACGTTCAGGAGAAGCAGGATCATGATCGGATTGTCGGACAGCGTCTGCATCCACATGACCAGCGTTGTCGGCACGCGCAGGAAAGCCATCAGCCAGGAGAAGGAGGCGGCGCAACCGATGATCAGCAGAACCATGGCGGTGGTGCGCACCGCGCCCATCGTGGCATGCACGAAATCCTTCCAGGTGAGCTGGCGATAGACGAGCGTGGTGATCAGCAGCGCATAGATGACGGCGATGCAGGAGCTTTCCGTGGCAGTGAAAATGCCGGAGCGCACGCCGCCAAAGATGATGGCGATCAGCAACAGGCCGGGAATGGCGACAGCGAGAAGATGCAGCGCCACCATCAGGCCTGGAAAAGGCTCGGTCGGATAACCGCGCTTGGCAGCGACGAGATAGGCCGTCACCATCAAAACGGCGGCAAACAGCAGGCCGGGAATGATACCGGCGGTGAAAAGGTCGGCGATGGAAATCTTGCCGCCCGCCGAGATCGAATAGATGATCATGTTGTGCGAAGGCGGTAAAAGAAGCGCGATCAGTGCTGCCATCGAGGTGATATTGACGGCATAGTCCGCGCCATAACCGCGCGCCTTCATCTGCGGGATCATCAATCCGCCGACAGCCGCCGCTTCCGCGACAGCCGAACCGGATATGCCGCCGAACAGGGTGGAGGTGACGATGTTGACCTGTCCAAGCCCGCCGCGCAAATGGCCGACGATGGAGGCCGCGAAGGCGACGATACGCCCGGCAATGCCGCCACGCACCATCAGGTCGCCGGAATAGATGAAAAAGGGAATGGCGAGCATGGAAAACACGCTCATGCCGGAATTCATGCGCTGGAAAACGACCAGCGGCGGCAGGCCCATGTAAACGACGGTCGCCAGGCTGGAAATGCCGAGGCAAAACGCGATCGGCGTACCGATCAGCATCAGCAGCGTGAAGGAGCCGAAGAGGATCCAGAGTTCCATTCTATCATTCCCCCTTCGCCGAGCCGGGCAGGTTCAGCCGGGCCGCATCTTTCTGAACGTCTTCGATGTTTTCTAGTTCGACCGCGATTTCGGTCGGTGCCATTTCGTCCAGCGCCTCATCCACCGGGGCGCCCAGCGTGCGGGCGACAACCCGTTCCAGCGCAAACAGCGTGATCAAAACGCCGCCACCGACGATGGGCACGTAATCCCATGCTCCGGATATGCCGAGTGCCGGCATGGTCGTTGCCGCAGTGAGGCCGATGAGCTTGCCGCCATACCAGACCATGCCGATGCCGAAGACGAAAATGACAATGTCGGAAATCATCCGCAGCCACTTCTTGCCCGCCGGTGGCAGCACATAGAGCAGCACGTCGAAACCCATGTGATTGTTCTCGCGCACGCCGACGGCGGCGCCGAGAAAGATGAACCAGCTCATCAGGATCACCGCGCCTGCTTCCGTCCAGCTCGGTGAATCGTTCAGGACGTAACGGCAGAAAACCTGCCATGCGACGATCGCCGTCATCACGACGAGGCCGATGCCGGCAAGGTAGAGAACCAGCGTGTTGAGTTTTGAAAGGATGGGCAATCCTGTCTTGAGATGCGCAGACATGGGTAAGCGTCTCCTGACCTTTCCGATATGCGAAAAGGTTGGACGAAAGTCCGAGATGGCGTGTTTCGGAAACGATGGACCCACCCCGCCATTAAAACGGGGTGGGAGCAAAATTTACTTGGTGGCCTGTACGTCGGCGACCAGCTTCTTCAGCACGTCATCCTTGACGTGCTTGTCGTAGACCGGCTTCATCGCATCGATAAAACCCTGCTTTTCGACAGTGTTGATCTGGGCTCCGGCCTTTTCGACGATAGCCCTCGATTCATCCGTCTTTTTGGCCCAGAGTTCACGCTGCTTGGCAACGCTGTCCTTGGCGGCCTGCTTGAACAGGGCCTGATCTTCCGGCGTCAGCTTGTCGAAGGCGGCCTTGTTCATGACGAACACTTCCGGCAGGATCGTGTGCTGATCCTCGGAGAAATATTTTGCGACTTCGAAATGCTTGGCGGTGTCGTAGCTCGGAAAGTTGTTTTCTGCGCCGTCGATGACGCCGGTTTCGACGGAGGAATAGACCTCGCCGTAGGGCATCGGCGTTGCGTTTGCGCCGAGTGCTGCGGTCATGTCGACGAAGATATCGGACTGGATGACGCGGAACTTCAGGCCCTTCATGTCAGCCACGGTTTTGATCGGCTTTTTCGAGTTGTAGAAAGAGCGCGAACCGGCGTCATAAAATGCCAGTACAACAAGACCTGCCGGCTCGAAAGCGGCCTTGATCTGTTCGCCGATCGGGCCGTCCATTACCGTGTGCATGTGTTCTTCCGAACGGAAGATATAAGGCAGAGCCGGCACGATGGTTTCCTTCACGGTGCCGTTGAACGGCGCCATGGAAACACGGTTGAGTTCGATGACACCGGAGCGAACCTGCTCGATCGTGTCCTTTTCCTCACCCAGCTGCGCCGAGTGATAGACCTCGACGGAATACCGGCCGGCGGTGCGCTCCTTGATCAACTCGCCGAAATATTTGACGCCCTCGACGGTCGGATAACCATCCGGATGGGTGTCGGACGATTTCAGCACTGTCTGTGCCGCAGCCGTTCCCACCATCAGCAGCGACGCGATGGCGACGCCGGACAACAGTTTGGTCATATGCAACATTTCATCCTCCCAGATCGCGGACGCATGTCCGCTGTTGCTCCTACAAAAAATCACACGGCGAGACGCCATCGCGATGTATCCGTCGCAATGCCCTTACGCATCAGCAGTGGATTAATTCAGCCGTTCCTCCTACGGTTGAACCCAATTGGTAAAAGGCAAAATTGATCATGTCAACATACCAAAAAGTATCAGATGTATGATGACTTTTTGGTCGCGTGGGCGGCACCTGGCGGTTAGTGTAAGTCTCGACTGAAACGACGACGGTGGAGGATTGTCCGTGTCCGGTTCCGGAAAATTCCGCGCAGGTATCATCGGCCTCGGCATGGCCTGCCCGCCGCATGCGCAAAGCCTGCTTGATCTTGGCCAGGAGGTTGATATCGCGGCTGCATTCAGCCCCAGCCCGGAGCGGCGTGCGACGTTTGCAGAACGGTTCGGGCTGCCGGTGGTCGACAGCGGCGATGAGATTTTCAATGATCCCTCGATCGATTACGTCATCATCCTCACACCGCCGAATACCCATCTTGAACTGGTGCAACGGGCAGTACATGCGGGCAAACATGTGCTGCTGGAAAAACCGCTGGATGTCACTTACGAACGCTCACAACAGATCGTCGATCTGGCCTCCAAAGCCAATATCAAGCTCGGCGTGGTATTTCAGCGGCGGTTTCGTCGCACGTTTTCCGAAACGGCAAGGCTTTTGGCCGAAGGGGAACTCGGCGAGATTGTTTCCGTCTCGATGCGGCTCAGCAACTGGCGCCCGCAAAGTTATTACGACGAGCCGGGCCGGGGAACGATCACGCGCGACGGCGGCGGCGTGTTGCTGACGCAGGCGATCCATACGATCGACCAGATGATCACGCTGGCAGGGTTGCCGACGCAGGTCTCCGCTTTTGCTGTCACAAGCCCGGTGCATGACATGGAAACCGAAGACCTCGTGCATGCCACGATGCGCTTCGACAATGGTGCTGTCGGCTCCCTCAGCGCGACAACCGCAGCCTATCCCGGTTATCCGGACGAGATAGAAATTCTGGGAACGAAGGGATCGGCCCGGCTCGGCAGCGATAGCGGTACGGTCGCCCTGATGGATGGACGGCGGATCGATTTGGCCGACGCCGTAGATGGCGGTGGTATCGGTGCAGATCCGATGGCGTTTTCGCATCACAACCATCTGGCGCTGCACAAGGCCTTTATCGAAGCTTTGCGCGACAACCGCGAGCCCATGGCATCAGGTGACCAGGCATTAAAGGCACATCGGCTGATCACCGCGATCCTGCGCGCCTCGGAAGAAGAAAAGATGGTCAGCGTCTGAAATTATATCCAGCCCAGCGCCTTGGCGGCTCGTATCGCTTCCGCCCGGCGCGAGCAGCCAAGCTTGCGAAACAGGTTGCCGACGTGGAACTTTACCGTCACCTCGGCAATGCTCAGCGTATGGGCGATCTTCTTGTTGGGCATGCCGGCGGCGATCAGTTGCAGCAATTGCGCTTCGCGTTGCGATAGTCCGCCATGCAGCGCCTTTGCCTGCGGTGAGTTGACGGAGGAAGCGAAGATGGACAGCGCCATGCGAACGTCGGACGAGGTCTCGATGAAGGCGCGGATACGCTGGTCATTGAGAAGAGGCGAGAGAAACAGCCGTTCTTCGGAAAGCACGCCGTTGCAACCGAGCCGTGTCGCGGTTTCCAGCGCAGACAGCAGTTGCGCGCGCGCCGTGGCATTGTCGCGCCGCTGGTGTGAGACGTAAGCCTGCCAAAGCTGCAACGCCACCTTTTCCCGGTTGGTCACTTTGGGATTGGCAATCAGCGCACCGATCTGGTGGGGCAGGTAGGCGCGCGGTGTGGCGATGTGCACGGCGTCGCGCAACCAGGCCATGGCATGGGCGATCTCGTCGCGGCGGGAAAGGCGGGTCAGTTCGTCGGTGGCGCTGTCCACCCAGTTGCGGCCGATCGGCATGCGGATGGCGGTCAGCGTTGCGCTCGCATCGGCCCAGCGATTGGCATTCTGGTAGGCGATGGCGGTGCGGATCTCCATCATCGCGTGGAACTGCAATCCTTCGGACAGATGGATCCACAAACCGTCAAGAAAGCCGGGGCGGATGGTCATGGCAAAATGATCGCCCAGAACCTGCGAGGCGTAATGCAGGGCAAACTGCATCAGGCTCGGCCAGATTTCGGCGGCGGCGAAGGCTTCGAAGTCGCTCTGCACGAAATCCAGAAGCTCGCGCGGGCGCCCGGATTCGTAAGCGAGGCAAGCTTCCACTAGTCGCAACATGCGAAACTCCTGCTCGGCCTGATGCGGCACTGCCTCCAGCCGGTCGCGTGCTTCCTGTGCAGCGCGCCGTGCCAACAATGCATCGCCGCTCATCAGCCGCAACACGGTCTGGTGCAAATGGATGAAGAACTCCAGAAGCGGCTGGCCGCCACGTTTGCGCAGGTAAACGAGCGCGCGGGCCGCGGCGGCTTCCGCCTCGCGAAAATTGCGTCGACGGACTTCGAATTCGAGGATGGCGTTATAATAGCCCGACCATTTTCCGTAATCGCCGAGCGGATAATCGGCCATGAATTCGCCGAGCCGCGTAATCATCGCATCTGATGGCGTCAAATCCTCGCTGATCATCAGGTTGAGACGAAAGGTGCGGGCGGCGAAGGAAAAGCGCGAGTTGCGGTTCAGCACTTTCAACGGATCGAGATAATCATGCCCCATATGCCGCGATACCAGGTGTCGCACGCGGGACAGTTCGCCCTGCTTGAGAAGGCTGCGGGCTACAGCAAACAGGACCGTTTCATTGGTCGCCATGATCGGTTGGGAAAACCGCATGATGATTGTCTGAAACGTCTCCACGCTGCTGCGATAGATCAGTTCGCGGCCATGAGCACGTTCGAGGATTTGTGCCGCGTGTTCTTCATGGCCATGGTCGAGAAGCAGGTCCATGGCGGCAAGCGGCCGCCCGGCACGCTCCAGTGCGGAGGCGATATCGATAACTGCGCCACCGGCGACCAGCGTCGAAAGACGGTCCTGAACGGCGATACGAAGAAGGCGCATGAGGTCGGCATGCCGCTCGGGTGCACCGGTCAATGCCGGCGGCAAAAAATCCCGCCAGTCGCCGGCGGCCTCGGGTGTGGGGTTGTCGAGCCAGAGCGAAAGTTCGGCAGTCTGCGCCGGGGATAGTGAGGCCAGAAACGTTTCCCGCAGATAGGCTGTGCAGGTCTCGTCATCCGGTTCGGCGGCAATGGTGAGAAAGCCCGGCCAACCGGCATAACCTTCCATCAGGCGTAAACGCTGTGTTGCCGGGAGATCGGTGAGTTCCTCCAGTCCAAAGCTCAGGTCCCGCCCGGAAAACGTTGCCGCCCCATCATGCATGATGCGGCGTGCGAGACCGCTGATCCGCTGTTCGGGACGGCAGGCGATGATGATGTGGCTGGTGCTGTCGAGAGCCTGTGCCGGAAGCCGGGCAGATCGTGCCGTCACTGGCACGTCCCAGATCAGAATGCCGCCCCTTATATCGTCCATGCGCGGCTGATGGATGGAGCAGATGCGGTTACCCAGTTTCTCAGCGAGCATGCCCAGGATAACGGATTTGCCGGCACCGGCTGGGGCACGCAGAAATGTTATCGCGCAAGTTTTGGAAAGAATTCGATCGACAATCTGCGGGCGTGGAAACGAATTGGGCATCTGCACGCAATATCGCGAAAAGTGCCAATGACCTATACCATGACAGTTAAAAACTATACTTTTTAGCCATTGTTGACATGCGATTGCTCGGAAATGCTGGCCTCAGTTCAGTGATGCACGAGGACCAATCCGCCGATGCAGCAACATCCGTTGATCGCCATTCTCACCAGACTGGGCACGTTCGTGCTGGTGATGATTGCCCTTTCGATCATGATCTTTGTGCTGGCGCGCGTCGTGCCCGGGGATCCGGCCCGCATGGCGCTTGGCCCGGCCGCCACGACCGAACAGGTCGAGGCGCTGCGCCAGCAGATGGGTCTCGATCAGCCGCTGGCGATCCAGTATGTCGATTATATCGGCAAGGCTCTGCGTGGCGATCTCGGCATGTCGCTGGTATCGCAGCGTCCTGTCTCCGCAGACCTCGGCCAGACCGTACCGGCGACGCTGGAACTGGTTCTGGTCTCGGTCATCTTCATGTTCGCCGTTGCCATTCCGCTCGGCGTCATCATGGCGCATTACCGGGATCGCGCCGTCGATCATGTCGGACGCCTTCTGTCGCTCACCGGCGTCACCATTCCAAGTTTTCTGTTCGCCATCACGCTGCAGCTCATCGCCGCGCGTTTCCTGTCCGGCTGGCCGATCATCGGCCGGCTCGACCACAGTCTCGGCTGGACCGGTGGCCCGACCGGGCTTTTGATCCTCGATGGTCTGCTGATGGGGCGCCCGGATGTGTCGCTGAATGCATTCCAGCATCTGCTTTTGCCGGCTTTCGCGCTCTCCATGGCCGGTATCGGCCAGATCACCCGCATCACCCGTTCGGCGATGATCGAGAACCAGCGCAAGGACCATGTGCTGACGCTGAAAAGCTTTGGCGTGCCGGAGCGCGTGATCATCTTCAAATATCTGCTGAAACTGTCGTCCATTGCGCCGCTCACCATCATGGGGCTGGAATTCGCCTCGCTGATCGGCAACGCCTTCGTCATCGAAATGGTGTTCGCCTGGGGTGGTTTTGCCTCCTACGGCCTGCAGTCGATCCTGCAGAAGGATCTTAACGCCGTCACCGCCGTGGTGCTCGTCGCCGGCCTGTTCTTCATCGTCGCGAACCTGATCGTTGATGTCCTCATCACGATGATCGACCCGCGCCTTCGCCGCAAGGAGGCCCGCTGATGGCCGATATCAAGATGCTCGATGCCAGTGATCGGGGCCTCAGCGCCGGTTACATGATGTGGTATCGCTTCAGCCGCAATCCGGCGGCCGTCATCGGTGCGCTGATCGTCTTTTCGGTGATCTTTCTGGCGGTCTTCGCACCGTTTTTGACGCCTTATCCGAAACATGTCGGCGCTGTGGTGGATTTTCGCGCCCGCCATCTGCCGCCGGATGCGGCCCACTGGTTCGGTACCGACAAGGCCGGTCGCGACATCTTTACCCGCACCATTTTTGGCCTGCGTATTTCGCTGCTTCTGGTCATCGGCGTGCTCGGCATTTCCGTGCCGATCGGTGCGGTGCTTGGCCTGATGGCCGGTTATTTCGGCGGCTGGACGGAAAAGTTCATCAGCGGCCTGACCAACGTCATGCTGGCCATGCCGCCTCTCGTCATGGCGTTGGCGGTCTCCAACCTTCTCGAACCGACGCTGATGAACGCCATGATCGCCATCACCCTTCTGTGGTGGACCTGGCATGCGCGCCTCATCTATGCCGTCTCCAAACAGATCGCGTCCGAAGATTATATCGAGGCGGCGCGGCTGGCCGGTGCCGGTCCGATGCACATCCTTTTCCGCGAAATCCTGCCCAATTGCGTACCGGTCATTTCGGTGAAGACCACGCTCGATGCCGCCTTCGTCATCCTGTTCGGCGCAACCCTCAGCTTCCTCGGCTTCGGCGTGAAGCCACCGATCCCGGACCTCGGATCGATGGTGGCTGATGGCCGCCAGTTCATGCCGGATTTCTGGTGGGAGGTTCTCTGCCCCGGTGCGGCCGTCCTTTACACGACCCTCGGTTTCAACCTGCTGGGCGATGGCCTGCGCGACATGTTCGATGTGGAGAACTGAGCGATGACCGCACCTCTTCTGCCCCTTTTGAATGTCGAGAACCTGACGGTTTTCTTCACCACCTATGGCCGTACGCGTCAGGTTCTCAACAATGTCTCCTTCAGCGTGTCCGCCGGCGAGCGCGTGGCGCTGATCGGTGAGACCGGTTCCGGCAAATCGGTGACGGCCAAGGCGATCATCGGCACGCTGGCGAAAAACGCCTCCATTCAATCAGGCGCCATTTCGTTTGGCGGCCGCAATGTGTTCGAAATGCCGCGCGGCGAACGCGAAAGCATGAAGGGCAGCGCATTTTCGCTGATCATGCAGGACCCGTTGTCGTCGTTTAATCCGGTCTTCAAGATCGGCACGCATCTCGATGACGTCATGCGGTTTGCCGACAAGCGCGAGGGCAAGTCGTCGTCGCGCTCCGAACGCCGCACCCGCATCGCCGCCGTGCTGCGCCGCGTGCAGCTGGCCGATACCGATCGCATCATGAACGCCTATCCGTCCGAACTGTCGGGCGGCATGCGCCAGCGTGTGCTGATCGGTCTGGCGCTCCTGCACCAGCCAAAACTGCTGATCGCCGACGAACCGGGCACCGCGCTCGACGTGACGACGCAGGACGAGATTCTCAACCTTATCAACCAGCTGGTGGTCGAGGAGAACATGGCGCTGCTGATGATCACCCACAATCTCGGTGTCGTCCGCAAGGTCGCCGACCGGGTCGTGGTCATGCATCACGGCGATATCGTCGAGACCGGCCCATGCGCGGAAATCCTGTCGGCACCGAAAGAGCCCTACACGATCTCGCTGCTGGATGCTGTGCCGCCGCTTTACGGATCGCGGGTCATCGACCAGAAGGGCAGCGAACACCCGCCCATCGTCACGGTCGAAAACCTCAACAAGATCTACGGAAAACGCCCCGGTTTCCACGCCGTGCGCAATGTCGACCTGACCTTGCGCGAAGGCGAAGTTCTGGGCCTTGCCGGTGAAAGCGGTTCGGGCAAGACCACCGTCGCCCGCATGGTCATGGGCCTGATCGATCCGACCACCGGCAAGATCGCCATTGATGCGCCGGCGCCTGCCAAGGGCAAACGGTTGACACAGATCGTCTACCAGAACCCCGGTACCTCGCTGAACCCGAAGCGCACGGTCAAGCAGACGCTCAGCTTGCCGCTGAAATCGATCGGCCTCGATAGCGCCGCCCGCGAGGCGCGCATGATCGAGCTGATGGGTCTCGTGCGCCTGCCGCAATCCTATCTCGGCAAATATCCGCACGAACTTTCCGGTGGCCAGAAGCAGCGTGTGGCGATTGCGCGTGCGCTTGCGGCGGAACCAAAGATCCTGATCCTCGATGAGCCGACGGCAGCACTCGACGTGTCGGTGCAGAAGACGGTGATCGAACTGCTTTTGCAGCTGCGTGAGGAACTTGGCCTCACCTACCTGATGATCTCCCACGACCTGTCGCTGATGCGCAATTTCTGCTCGCGTATCGCCATCATGCTGCGCGGCGAGATCATCGAGGAAGGCGCGACGCCTGACGTCTTCGCGGACCCCAAACATCCCTATACCCGCGCGCTCATCGCGGCGATCCCGGTCGTCAGCGATGAGGAGGAGCGCCAGAAACCTGTCGTGACCGAAGAAGAGCGCACGCGCTTCCTCGTCAAGACGACTGATTGAGAGGAGCTGACGTGTATCGCGTTGGAATTGACGTTGGCGGCACCAATACGGATGCTGTCGTTCTGGAAGGCAAGACGGTTCTTGCCGGCGTAAAGGCATCGACCACCGAGGATGTCACCTCGGGCGTGATCGAAGCGCTGGAAAAGGTCATCGAGGCCTCCGGCATCGATCGGCAGCGCATCGCCGGCGTGATGATCGGCACCACGCATTTCACCAATGCGGTGATCGAGCGCCGGCATATGGAAGAGGTCGCGGCCATCCGCCTCGGCCTGCCTTCCGGCGCCGGTCTGCCGCCGATGGTCGACTGGCCGGATGATATCCGCGAAATCGTCGGCAATCACGGCTATCAGGTGCGCGGCGGTTATGAATTCGACGGTCGCGAAATCGCCCCGCTCGATGAAGACGAAATCGTCCGCATCGCCGGCGATATCCGCGCCAAGGGCCTGAAGGCTGCTTCCGTCACCTGCGTGTTCAGCGGCATCAACGATGCGATGGAACAGCGCACCAAGGAAATCCTGCAGCAACATTGCCCCGGCCTGCCGGTGGTGATGTCGAAGGATATCGGTCGCCATGGTCTGCTCGCGCGCGAAAGTGCGGCGATCATGAATGCCAGCCTTCTGTCGCTGGCCGACCGCACGGTGGCCGCTTTCGGCAAGGCGCTGGAAACAGCGGGTATCACGGCCCCGTTCTACATCACCCAGAACGACGGCACGCTGATGGCAGCCGATGTGGTGCGTTCCTTCCCGGTTCTCACCTTCGCATCCGGCCCGACCAATTCCATGCGCGGCGCGGCTTTTCTCACCGGCCTCAAGGATGCCGTCGTGGTCGATGTCGGCGGCACCACGTCCGATGTCGGTTCGCTGTCGCACGGTTTTCCGCGTCAGGCATCCACGACTGTCGATATCGGCGGCGTACGCACCAATTTCCGCATGCCGGATGTTTTCTCCATCGGTCTCGGTGGCGGTTCGCTGGTGGTTGAAGGCGACAAGGGCGTGACCATCGGCCCGAAATCGGTCGGTTACCGTGTCCGTCAGGATGCGCTCTGCTTCGGCGGTTCGACCCTCACCACCACCGATATCGCCGTTGCCTCCGGCAAGGCCGATATCGGCGACAAGGCACTCGTTGCCGGCGTGGACAAGGCGCTGGTGGAAGCCGCGGCGAAAAAGATCGACGCCATGCTGGAAGCCTGCGTCGAGCGCAGCCGCATTTCCTCGACCCCGGTTCCGGTGATCGCCGTCGGTGGCGGCTCGATCCTGATGCCGGACAAGATCGGCGATCTCGACGTCATCCGCCCGGATAATTTTGCCGTTGCCAATGCGGTTGGCGCAGCGATTGCCCAGATCAGCGGTGAAACCGACCGCGTGTTTTCGTTGATCGATGGCCGCACCCGCGAAAGCGCGCTGGCCGAAGCGGAAGCCGAGGCCCGCGAAAAGGCGATTGCTGCCGGTGCCGTTGCCGAAACACTCGAAGTCATCGAACGCGAGGACACGCCGCTGGCCTATCTGCCCGGCAATGCCACGCGCATTCACGTCAAGGTCGTTGGAGAAATGGGAGGCCATGGTGGCTGAACCGCGCAAGCTGAAATACGACGAAGCCAATCTGCGCACGCTGACCGTCGGGGATCTCGATGCGCTGGAAATCGGCGCCGGCATTCTGGGCACCGGCGGCGGCGGCAATCCCTATCAGGGCAAGCTTCTGGCGCTGGAAGCCATAAAGGCCGGTTACGAGCTGAAGATTCTCGGCACCGACCAGATCGAGCCGGACGCCTTGTGCATGTCCATCGGTGGTATCGGCGCGCCTGTCGTCGGCACGGAACGTCTGCGTGAAGGCCGTGAGGGCCTGCGTTGCCTGCGCGCCATGGAAGACCTGATCCGCCAGCCGATCGATGCCATCGTCTGCGAGGAAATCGGTGGCGCAAACGCCATCAACCCGCTGGTGACGGCAGCACTCGGCGGTCTGCCGATCCTCGATTGCGACGGCATGGGCCGCGCTTTCCCGGAAATGCAGATGACCACCTTCTCCATCTACGGCCACAGCTCGACGCCATCTGTCATGTGCGACCTGCACGGCAATGCCGTCATCTTCAGCCACGCCGTTTCCGAAGTCTGGCACGAACGCATGGCCCGCGCCTGCGTGGTGGCGCAGGGCGGCGGCGCGATGCTGGCAACGGCACCGATGCAGGCGCATTTCGTGCATCGTTACGGCATTCCGAAAAGCTATACCAAGGCGATTGCCCTCGGTCAGGCCGTTATCGATGCACGCAAGGCACAGGAAGATCCGATTGCCGCCGTCTGCGCGCTTGAAGGCGGTCGCCGTGTCTTCAACGGCAAGATCACCGATCTGAAGCGCCATCTGCGCGGCGGCTTTGCCGTCGGTGAAATGGAACTGGCAGGCTTTGACGATTGCACCGGCCAGACCGCCGGCGTCGCCATCCAGAACGAGTTCCTGATCTTCCGCCGCAACGGCAAGGTCGAGGTCACCGTACCGGACCTGATCGTGCTGCTGGATGTCGATACCGGTTACCCGATCACCACCGAAATGCTGCGTTACGGCCAGCGTGTCGCGGTGCTCGCCATTCCCTGCCACGACCTGCTGCGCAGCGCCCAGGCGCTCGAGGTCGTCGGGCCAAAAGCATTTGGTTATCCCGAACTCACCTTTTCTCCGCTGCCGTCGATCGCATCTCAGGCAGCCTAAACATAAGCGGGCGTTCCGCATCCAAGAGAGGAACTGGCATGAAAACGAATTCGAAAATGTCCCGGCTGACAGCGCTTGCGCTTGGCACCGCGCTTACGCTTACGATGCATTCCGCATCTGCCTCGGCTGCCGACGAAAAAGTGTCGATCGCCGTCAACACGATGCAGATCTTCTCGTCGCTCGATCCGGCCAAGGTGACCGATTACACCGGCTATATGGCGATCGTGAACATGTATGACGGCCTCACCACCGTCAGCCCGTCGGGCGAGATCGTGCCGCATCTGGCAAAATCCTGGGATGTGTCCGAGGACGGCAAAACCTATACGTTTCATCTGCGCGACGATGCGAAATTTCAGGATGGCACACCCGTCAAGGCTTCCGACATCGCATGGTCGGTGCAGCGCCTGATCGGCATCAACAAGGGGCCGTCCAACCTCGTTGTAGGCCTGATCAAGCCGGAAAACATCACCACGCCGGATGACAAGACCGTCGTTTTCAAGCTGGAACGCCAGTTCTCGCCGTTCATGTCGGTGACGCCGATCTTCATGGCGATGAACCAGAAGCTGATCGAGGCCAATACCAAGGCCGAAGACAAGTGGGGCGAAGCCTATGTCGGCGAACATTCCGCCGGTTCCGGCCCGTACAAGCTGGTCAGCTACAACCGCTCGGCCGACATGGTCATCGCCCGTAATGCCGATTATTTCCTCGGCTGGACCAAGGGCAAGCCGATCGACGAAGTGCGCTTCGTACAGACCAGCGACGATGCCACCGTCAAGGCGCTGGCCGAAAAGGGTGAGCTTGGCCTGACCTCGCACGGCCTCGGCAACGACACTTATGAGGCGATCGGCAAGATGGACGGCTACAAGCTGATCCAGACCCGCACCGCCGGGGGTTTCGTCATCAAGCTCAACACCAAGGTCTATCCGACAGACGACGTGCATGTGCGCCGTGCCATCGCTTATGCCACCGATTACAAGACCATTCAGGAAGTCATCTATCCCGGCTTCGACATGAAGGGACCGCTGTCGGATGCGTTCAAGGACGCCCATAACGACGGCATCGCGCCGGGCGTGTTCGATCTCGAAAAGGCCAAGGAAGAACTGGCGAAGTCCAAATATGCCGGTCAGGAGATCAGGCTGGTCAACAGCTATGTCGCTTCGCTCGCCTTCGAGGCGGAAGTGGCGCTGCTGATGCAGGCCAATCTCGAACAGATCGGCATCAAGCTCGATATCAAGCCGGAGCCATGGAACCGCATCGTCGAAATGTCGTCCAAGGTCGAAACCACACCAGCCTCGACCCAGGTCAACGTCTCGCCGAGCTACCCTTCGCCGGATGCGATGTTCTACAACCAGTATCACTCCAAGGCTGCTGGCACCTGGTGGTCGATGGAATGGCTGCAGGATCCGGAAGTCGACGCGCTGATCGACAAGGCGCGCGGTGAAACCGACGTGGCTGCCCAGAATGCCACCTACAAGGAACTGCAGACCAAGATCGCCGATCTGCAGCCGGATGTCTGGGCCGTTGCTCCGAACCGTCGTTACGGCGCCAACAAGTGCCTGCAGGGTTACGCCTTCATTCCGATGCAGAGCTGGGACCTGAATTTTTCGAACTTCCATTGGGACTGCAAGGCGAACTGATTTCGTTTTGCTCTGACCAATTTCCGGTCCGCATTTTTGTGCGGACCGGCTTCTGCCATCGACTGCATGGGTGAAAAATGCTTCAGGAATTCCCCGAGGAAAATATCGAACCGCTCGCCACGGGCGCCTGGATTCTGGGCACCGGCGGCGGTGGCAATCCCTATATCTCCACGCTCAATCTGCGCCGGCTTTATGCCGAAGGTCGTCGCGTCCAGATCATCGATCCGATGGATCTCGCCGATGACGACATGGTCGCCGTCGTCTCGAAAATGGGTGCGCCTCTCGTCGGTCAGGAACGTCTGAGCGATCCCGTCCATCTTGCCCGCGCCGTCGAGGTGATGGAGGATTATCTCGGCCGCCCGTTCCGCGCCATCATGAGCGTCGAGATCGGCGGTTCCAACGCGTTGTCGTCCTTCCTTGCCGGGGCCATGCTCGACCGCCCGGTCGTCAATGCCGATGCGATGGGCCGTGCCTATCCCGAAGCGCAGATGACCTCGTTTGCGATCGGAAACCTGCCGATGTTCCCGCTGTCGCTGGTCGATATCCGCGACAACGAGGTGATTGTCACCCGCGCCGCCTCGTGGAAGTGGATGGAACGCATTTCCCGAAAGGTCTGCACGGAAGTCGGCTCGACCGCCGCCACCTGCAAGGCGCCCCGCACCGGCCGCGAGGTCAAGGACTGGGGCATTCATTACACCGTCACCAAGGCAACCGAACTCGGCCGCGCCGTCATCGAGGCACGTGCGCGTCACGACGATCCGGTCAAGGCCGTGCTCGATCATGAAGGCGGCAAGCAGCTGTTTCGCGGCAAGATCGTCGATGTGGTACGTGAAACCACCGGCGGCTTTTTGCGCGGCAAGACGGTCATCGAGGGTATCGACGCCGACAAGGGCTCGCGCATGGAACTGGCCTTCCAGAACGAATGGGCCGTTGCCTTCCGTGATGGCCAGCCCGTCGCCATGACACCGGATCTGCTCTGCCTGCTCGATACGGTTTCCGGCGGCGCCATCGGCACAGAATCCGTGCGTTACGGCCAACGTGTCACGGTCGTCGCCCTTCCGGCGCCCGAGCTTCTGACCACGCCTGCAGGCATCGCCGCCGTCGGCCCCCGCGCCTTCGGTTATGACATCGAATTCACATCGGTATTCCCATGAAACGCATCGGTATTGACGTTGGCGGCACCAATACGGATGCCGTGCTGATCGACGGTGACACGATCCTCTCCTCGATCAAGGTTCCGACCACGCAAGACGTCATGTCCGGCGTCAAGGCGGCACTCGCGCATGTGTCCGGCTCCATCGGCAACACGCCGCGCCCGCTCGATGCGGTGATGATCGGCACCACCCATTTCACCAATGCCGTCGTCGAACGCGCCCGGCTGGAGCGTGTGGCGGCGATCCGTATCGCGCTGCCGAGCGGTTCTTCCCTGCCGCCGATGTGCGACTGGCCGGAAGATTTGCGCAACGCCGTCGATCCGCTGGTGTTCATGGTGCATGGCGGCCATGAATATGACGGCAGCCCGATCGTGCCGATGATCCCGGACGAGATCCGCGAAGCGGCGATGAAGATCCGCGACGCCGGCATCACCTCCATCGCGATCTCCGCGACGTTTTCGCCGCTGACGACCGAATGCGAGACGGTTGCGGCCGAAATCGTCCGTTCGATCATCCCGGAAGCCCGTATCACACTATCGCACACGCTTGGGCGCATCGGTCTGTTGGAACGCGAAAACGTGGCTCTGCTGAATGCGGCATTGCAATCGCTCGGCAAAACGACGGTACAGGCATTCTCGGATGCGCTGCGGGAAGCCTCGATTGCAGCCCCGTTCTTCCTCACCCAGAACGACGGCACCGTGGCACTGGCGGATGTGGCTGCGGCCAATCCGGTTCACAGCTTTGCTTCCGGCCCGACCAATTCCATGCGCGGCGCAGCCTTCCTCACCGGCCTCACCGATGCCATGGTCGTCGATGTCGGCGGCACCACGTCGGATATCGGTTGCCTTGTCGGCGGTTTCCCGCGCGAAGCGAACAATATCGTGCATGTCGGTGGTGTGCGCACGCTGTTCCGCATGCCGGATTTGCTGCCGATCGCGCTCGGCGGCGGCACGATCATCGATCCGGAAACCGGCAAGATCGGTCCGCGTTCGGTCGGTTACCGCATTCTCTCGGAAGCGCTGGTGTTCGGCGGCAACACGCTGACGACATCGGACGTTGCCGTTGCCGCCGGTCTGATTGAAATGGGTGACAAGGACCGTGTGAAGGGTCTCGATCCGGCCTTCGTCAAGGCCAGCCTTGAGCGGATCCGCGATATGGTCACCGACAGTTTTGACCAGATGAAGACCTCTGCCGAGGACGTGCCGTTGATCGCTGTCGGCGGTGGCGCCTTCCTGATCCCGGAAAAGGTTTTGGGCGCTTCCGAAGTGCTGCGTGTGGAAAACGCCGGTGTCGCCAATGCGCTGGGTGCGGCGATGGCGCAGGTCTCGGGTGAAGTCGACCAGGTGTTTTCCGGCATCAGCCGCGACGAAGCTCTGGCCACGGCGGAAGCCGAGGCACAGGCCGCAGCCGTCGCTTCCGGTGCCAGCCGTGCAAGCCTGAAGACGCTGGAGGTCGAGGATATCCCGATCGCCTATCTGCCGGGTGGCGCGCGGCGTGTGCGTGTGCGGGTTATCGGTGATATCGAACTGGCCTGAAATCGTAATTCCGCACCCCGCATGAAAGTGCGGGGTGTTTTTCAATGCAGGCCGGATGTTCCGGCATAGATGTGGAAGACGGACCCATGACAAAGATTGCACTCGCGATACACGGTGGCTGCGGCGTGATGGCCAAGGACGACCTCAGCGAGGCTGAATGGGCGGCGGCGCGGGTCGATCTGCACCGGTCACTGCAGGCTGGCTGGGCAGTCTTGAAATCCGGCGGATCGGCGCTCGATGCGGTTCAGGCGGCGGTCGTGGTCATGGAAGACAGCCCGCATTTCAACGCCGGTCATGGGGCGGCGCTGAACACCGATGGAGAACACGAACTCGACGCCTCGATCATGGATGGCAGCAACCTTGAAACCGGCGCAGTGACGCTGGCGCGGCATATCCGCAATCCGGTCAAGGCAGCCCGTCGTGTCATGGAAAAGGGTGATGCCGTTCTGCTCGGTGGTCCTGCTGCCGACGCTTTTGCCAAGGCCGAAGGTCTCGACGTTGTCGATCAATCCTATTTCACCACCGACAAGCGGGTGAAGGCACTGGCCGCCATGAAAGCGCATGCTGCCGCCGGCACGGCCGCCAAGGCCAGCGAATCCGAAAAACACGGCACGGTCGGTGCTGTTGCATTGGATGCATCCGGTCATCTCGCCGCTGCGACCTCGACAGGTGGTTACAACAACAAGCCGGCCGGTCGCATCGGCGATACGCCGATTGCAGGCGCGGGCACCTATGCGCGCGACGGCGTCTGCGCCGTATCGGGCACCGGCAAGGGCGAATTTTTCATCCGTTATGCGGTCGGCCATGAGGTGGCGAGCCGCGTGCGTTATCTCGGCGAAGACGTCGATCAGGCCGCGACCGGGCTGATCATGGAAGAACTCAAGCCGTACAACATCGGCGCCGGTCTGGTGGCGGTGGGCGCGGACGGTTCGGTCGCCGCGCCTTACAACACTGCCGGCATGTTCCGCGGCTGGGTGACCTCGGATGGCGATTTTTTTGTCGCCACCCATGATGAGGTGTTTGCCGTATCCGCCAAAGAGTAACGGTTTCCGTCACTCATCTGTTTAGTCGGCGAATTCCGGCTCGGTGCGCATCAGCTGGCGGCGAATGCTTTCCATGTGCAGGCGCGCACTTTCCGGGTCGCCTTCGCGCATTTCCAGATAGGTTTTCTGGGCAATCTCCGGCGGCACGGCTTTCAGCTCGCGGCCGGTGGACATGGCAAGCAACTGCACTTCGGCCGCACGTTCCAGATAATAGAGATCGTCATAGGCCTCGGCGATGGTCGGGCCGAGCACCATGACGCCGTGGTTTTTCAGGAAAACGATATCCGCGTCGCCCATGGCGCGGGCAATGCGCAGGCCTTCGCTGTCATCCAACGCAAGGCCGTTATAGTTTTCGTCGATCGCCGTGCGGCCGTAAAATTTCAGCGCGGTCTGACCGGCCCAGACCAGCGGTTCGCCTTCCAGCATGGAAAGCGCCGTCGCATAAGGCATATGCGTGTGGAAGGCGGCGGTGGCACGCGGCAGGGTCTTGTGAAGCTGGGCGTGGATGTAGAAAGCGGTCGCCTCCGGCTTGCCGCTGCCGGCGATGACATTGCCGTTGAAATCGCAGACGAGAAGCTGCGAGGCGGTGATTTCCGCAAAGGCCCAGCCATAGGGGTTCACCAGAAACAGGTCTTCGTGGCCGGGAACCACGGCTGAAAAGTGGTTGCAGATGCCTTCCTGTAATCCGAGTTTCGCCGCCATGCGGAAGGATGCGGCGAGATCGATGCGGGCTTCGCGGATGGCGTTGCTGTCCAGCGTCAGGTTACGCAGAACGGCTGGGCTGGAGACGTTTTTCAGTTCGTGAGCCATGAAATTCTCCTTGATGGATATCACCGGTGAACGGCGAGCGCATTGTCGTAGAGGGAACAGAATTCGGCCGACACATTCGAGGCGATCGAGGCAATCAGTGGAGATAGCCGCGACGACGGATTGTCGAGATAAACGGCGAAATAATCGGTTGCCGGAAAGGGATGGCGGACGTTCAGCACCTTTAGCGTGCCGAGCCTCAACTCGTTCTGGATGACGATTGGCGGCAATACGGCGATGCCGATACCGGCGGCCACCATGCTGATCGTCGTTGCCAGCGAATTGGAATAATGCACCACGCCCTGACCCAGCGAATTGGTCGGCAGGTATTCGACCATGCGCTTGTAAGCCTGCGTGCCGACCTCATAGGAAATGATCGGGTTGAGCATCAGGTCGGCGCGGGTCATTGCGTCTTCGTCGGAAGGAAAGGCGCTGTTGGCGATCCAGAACATGCCGAGCGTACAGAGATCGACAATCCTGAATTTTTCCAGTGCCGGACCGTGAAAGCCGAGGATGATGTCGAGTTCGCGCTTTTCGAGTTTTGAGAGGATGGTCTGGGATGCGTCTGTCGTCACCGACACGCGCACGCGCGGAAATCGTTGTTTCAGCGTTTCCATGATGCCGGGGAGAATGGCCAATGCCATCGAAGGAACGAGGCCGATACGCACGGTGCCTTCGACCGTTTCGGGTGGCGCAACATCCGCGACAAGGCGATTGTAGCGGGCGATGATATCGCGGGCGCCGGACACGAAGGATCGACCTTCACGGGTCAAGTGCACGTCGCGCGTATCGCGTTCGAAAAGGCGGATGCCGAGTTCCTGTTCGATGGCTGAAATGCGGTTGGAAATCGCGGCTGGAGTGATGTTCATGCGGTCGGCGGTGACGCGAAAACTTCGAAGTTCCGCAAGCCAGACCACGGTTTCAAGGAAACGAATATTCATCGCGTGAACGCGCCTCACCGTTTTATCGACCGATCATGCGCATTATTCGCGTCCAGATTGTCGTAAGCTGTTGTTTTACACAGACTATGTTCCCGGTTGTCAGGTTACACCGTGGAGGCGATATGGCAACGCCGGGTCGGTAGAGAATGCTCATTCATCGCAAAAAGAAGGCCCGGACTTTCGCTCGGACCTCGTTTGTCAAACAGCTCAGGCGAGCTTGGCCAGAACCTTCGCGGTGGCACCCGTCATGTCGCCGAGCTTTTGGACCTTGTCGCGAACGCTGGCCTCGCGCTTCTTGCCGCTGTCCTGACGCTTGAGCGCTTCTTCGGAAACAGCACGCACCTCGTCACGCGGAATGACCAGAACGCCGCTTTCATCGGCAAGGATGGCGTCGCCCGGCATCACCACGGCACCGCCGCAGCTGACCGGAATGTTGAAACCGCCGCCGAGATCGTAAAGCCGCGTCGTGATCGGCGAGAGGCCGCGCGACCACATCGGGAAATCCGAATCCTGGATTTCCGTGAGGTCTGTGCAGGGGCCATCGACAATGCCGGCAACCGCGCCGGATGCCTTTGCCGCAACGGTGACGCCGCCACCCCAGCAGGCATATTTGTCATCGCCGAGACGATCGACAACGAGAATGTCGCCGGGGCGCAACTGACCGGTGGCGTGATGCAGCAGAGTTGAATCCGGCCCAGCGATGGCGAGCGTCACGGCGGTGCCGACAACGCGACGACCGGGAAGCAGCGGCTGGATCTGCCGGTCCATGAAGCCCATCAGCCGCCAATGGCCGACGGTTGCGGTTTCGACGCCGGAGAGAAGATCGAGATCTTCCTGGGGGATCTGCTCGGGCATGTCCTTGATGACGTACATGATCGAATTCTCCTTGGTTTAAGCGCAGGCGAGGCGACGATGCTGGGTCATCGGGATGAGGTTGCGCACGCGCTTGATTTCCTTGGGCTCGATGCGGGCAGTGACGTAACCGACCGGATCGGAAGCGCGGGCAATCGTGTGGCCCCACGGATCGCAGACCAGCGAATGGCCGTAGCAGGCGCGCTTTTCACCATTGACGGTGACGCTGCCTGTCTGGCCGCAGGCGGCAAAATAGGTCTGGGTTTCGATGGCGCGGGCGCGAGCCAGCACTTCCCAATGGTCCTTGCCGGTCTGCAGGGTGAAGGCGGCGGGCAGCACGATGACGTCGCAACCGGCCTTTTCGAGCTGCAGGAACAGTTCGAAGAAACGGATGTCGTAGCAGATGGCGCAACCGACCTTCATGCCGTCGATCTCATAGGTGACGATATCCTCGCCCGGCTTGACGGTGGCGGACTCCTTGTAGGCCGTGCCATCGGGTGCGACGATGTCGAACATGTGGATTTTTCGGTAAGCCGCGACTTCCTTGCCTTCGCGGTCGAACACGAAGGAGGTGTTGTAGATGCGGTTTTCGCCCTCGACCTTTTCCATGATCGTGCCGGCATGCACAAACACCTTGTTGTCGCGGGCAAAATCCTGCGCCATCGTGTAGGCGGCACCACCGGCCGGTTCGGCCAGCGCCAGCTTTTCTTCCGTCGTGGTGCCGTAGACTTCAAAATATTCCGGCAGGACGATCAGATCCGGCTGGTCGTTTTTCAGGGCTTCCGTCATCAGATCGCGGGTGATCTTCAGGTTGGCTTCGCGGTCCTGCTGCGGGTTGGTCTGGATCAGGCTGATTTTCATGGGAAATTCCTCCAATTGTGATGTCGCTCAGGCGACGATCTTTTCCTGCTTGAGTGCGTTGATGGTGGACATGATGCCGGCGCGCAGCGCCATGTTCTGGGTGGCGACGACCAGCATTTCCGCGCCTTCTTCCAGCGCGAAGCGGCGCTCCGCAGGCGTCCAGGCGGGCATGATCCACGTCTTGCCGGCGTCGCGGGCGGCCTTGGCGATGCGGGAGAGGTCACGACGGTCTTCATCGTTGAAGGCATAGGCGCCACGGCCGCAGGCGAGTGCGAGGTCCGACGGGCCGGGGAACAGGCCGTCGACCGTTTCGAGTGCCGCGATCTTCTCGACATCGGCAAGGCTCTCGGCCGTTTCGATCATCGCGTAGCACTTGGTCCGCTTGTTTTCCTTCTCGAACGCGTCGGAAGACGGGCGGGCGTAACCGAACACGCGACCACCGGCATAGGAGCGGATGCCGAGCAGCGGGTATTTGGCCGCCTTGGTCACTTCGCGGGCGTGATCGACGCCGAGAATATGCGGCAGGATGACGCCATCCGAACCGAAATCGAGAGCCTGCTGGATGGCTTCGGTGGTCGGCGCGATCACCTTGGTCAGGGCCGGAATGCCGAGCGATTTGGAAAAGGCGAGGAACTGGTCGAGCGTGGCGAGGTCGAATGTGCCGTGTTCCAGTTCGATGACCAGCTGGCTGACGCCGCAAGTCTTGGCGATTTCCAGAAAGCCGAAATGCGGCTGCGACATCCAGAGCGCGATATTGTCCATTTCAGGTGTCTCCATTGCAATTTTGGTCACTTGCCGATGGTCTTCGAGAGGCCAAGGGTGCGTTCGATCAGGAAGATGATGAGAAGGGTGGCGGCGACGAGGACGACGGAAACGGCGGCCGTCATCGGGTCGGTCTGGCTTTCGACATAGTCGAAGATTTCGACCGGCAGGGTGCGCAGGCGCGGGCCCGTGATGAACAGCGAGATCACCACTTCGTCGAAGGAGAGAAGGAAGGAAAGGGCGGCGCTTGCGATGAAACCCGGCATCATCAGGGGCAGGGTGATGCGGCGAACCACCGTGAAGGGCGAGGCACCGAGCATGGTGGCCGCATCCTCCACCGATGGCGGCAGGGTGGAAAACGCCGTCAGCATGATGCGGATCACATAAGGCGTGGTGATGATCAGGTGGGCGATGATCAGGCCGGTATAGGTGCCGAGCAGGCGGGCCTGAACAAAGACCAGAAGGATGGCGAGGCCGAGCACGATCGACGGCAGCAGAAGCGGCGCCGTGAACAGGTTGAGCAGAAACTCGCGGCCGATGAACTGGCGGCGACGGATGGCGAAGGCGGCGGGCACGCCGGCGGCAAGGCCGAGGATCGTCACCGTGATGGCGATGACAAAGCTGATCCACAGCGCCTGGGCAAAACCGGCATGCGAGAACATCGCGGCATACCAGCGAAGGCCCCAGCTTTCCGGCGGGAAGGTGATGTAGCTGTCATTGCTGAAGGACAAGGGCAGCACGATCAGGATGGGCGCGAGCAGAAAAAGATAGATGCAGGCGACGAGGAGCCTGAACGGAAGGGTCAGTTGGCCGATCATGTCAGGTTCCTCCTTAATCGAAGCGCTTGACGACGCGGGAATAGACCGCGAGCGCAAGGCCGAAGATGATGAGCACGATGACGGAGATTGCCGCGGCCGTCGGCCATTCCAGCTGGATGACGGCCTGGTCGTAAATCTCGGTCGCCAGCAGGAAGACACGTCCACCGCCGAGCAGCTTCGGGGTGATGAACGAGCTGATCGACAACACGAAGCAGAGCAGGCAGCCGAGCGCGATACCGGGGGCGGTCAAGGGCAGGATCACGCGGCGAAAGCGGGTCCAGCTGTTGGCACCGAGGGAAGCGGCGGCCTCCTCATAGACGTTTTCGAGGCGGCCGAAACCGGCAATCAGCGACAGCGCCATATAGGGGATCAGTACCTCGACCATCCCGATAAAAACGCCCAGCGTGTTGTTGGTGAGGCGCAGCGGGCTGTCGATGATGCCGGATGACATCAGGATGCCGTTAAAGACGCCCTGATCACCCAGAATGACCATCCAGCCATAGGTGCGCACCACGCTGCTGACGAGAAGCGGCGACACGGTGATGACGAACAGCATGTTGCGCCATTTCGGAGAAACCCGGTGCAGGAAAAGCGCGATGGGATAGGCGCAGCAGAGCGTGATCAGCGTGACGCCGAAACCGAGGATGAGCGAGTTCGAGACAAGTTCGATGCTAAAGCTGTCGGTGAAGAAATCGGCGTAGTTTTCCAGCGTGTAATTGTTGGTCAGAACACCGCCGCTGCGGCTTTCGATAAAGGAAATCATGCCGAGGCGAATGACCGGCAGGACGAAGGCGACAAAATTGATGATCGCCATGGGCAGAAGCAGCGCGATCAGCAGGAAGGGAAATGTCTTCCGGCGGGCGGGTGCCTCTGCAAACGGGACGGATGAGGTGATCGCTGCCATGGTTCAGTTCCCTGAGCCTTGAGCGAAAACCTGCATGTCCTGCGGCTTCCACTCACAGAGAAGCTTTTCGCCGCTCTGAAAACTGTGGCCGGCGCTGGCGGTGTGCACTTCGGTCGTCAGTGTGTTGCCGCCGATATCGATGTCGTATTGCACGACGTCGCCGATATAGGTGACGCGGGTCACCTTGCCGTGCGCGGCGTTGGTGGCCATGCTGACCAGCGAGCGGTCGCGGCTGGGTGTCAGGCTGATACGGTGTGGACGGATGGCGGCCTTTGCCTTGCCGGAGGTGAGGCCGCGCGTGTTGCAGGGATAAACCGAGGCGCCGATGCGCACGCGGTCGAGCGCCTCGATCTCGCCGTCGAGAATGTTGGTGCGGCCGACGAAATCGGCGACGAACAGATCGGCGGGACGTTCATAAATGTCTTCCGGCGTGCCCAGTTGGGCAAGCTTGCCCTTGTGCATGACGCCGACGAGATCGCACATGGTCAGCGCTTCCACCTGATCGTGGGTGACGAAGACGGTGGTGATCTGCAGGCGCTGCTGGATTTCGCGGATTTCAATGCGCATGTCGTCGCGCAGTTTGGCGTCGAGGTTGGAAAGCGGCTCATCGAGAAGGAGCAGACGCGGACGGATGACGAGGGCGCGGGCAAGCGCCACGCGCTGCTGCTGGCCGCCGGACATTTCCTTCGGCTTGCGCTCGCCGTAACCCGGCAGGCGCACCATTTCGAGCGCTTCCTCAACGCGGTCACGCGCTTCCACGCGGCCGACGCCACGCATTTCGAGGCCGAAGGCGACGTTCTGCGCGACTGTCATATGCGGAAACAACGCATAGTTCTGGAACACGAGGCCGATATCGCGCTTGTGCGGCGGCTTGTGGGAAATGTCGTCACCATCGATGGTGATCTTGCTTCTGGTGATATCCAAGAGGCCGGCGATCATGCGCAGCGTCGTGGTCTTGCCGCAACCGGAAGGGCCAAGCAGGCCGAGCAGCTTGCCCTTCGGCACATCGATATCGAGATCGTCGACGGCCATGTAATCGACGCCGTAGCGTTTTGTGATGCCCTTCAGCTTGAGAAAGGCCTGATCGCCGGTGTTGGTTTCAGCGGCCGGGATTACCTGTCGCAGTTCCTGAGTTTGCATGTCGTCACCGTTTGCGGATGTAAGGTCGTCGAGGGCGACGGGACAAAAATCCCGTCACGATGGCGTGGGTGCTCGATCACGCGCAGGGGGGCGCGTGCCGCAGGGTTTTCTTGGGAAAGTGGACGGATTCCGGGCCTTTGCAGGCCCGGAGTGTTGGGTTCAGCGTCCGGCCGGGATGATCTTGCGGCGCCACGGCTGCAGAATGTCGTCGCGCATGTCGCCGATCGTCATCCAGTCGACCGGGATCAGCTTTTCGCGCTGGGCCGGGTCCATCATCGGAATGCGCTTGGCTGTTGCTTCGTCAACCTGCGTCTTGGTGTTCACCGGAGCGTAGAACATCGCCTTGGCAAAGGCGGCCTGTGCTTCCGGGCCGATGGCGTAGTTGATAAAAGTCTGCGTCGCTTCCGGTTCGGATGCCTTTTCGATGGCGCTGACGACGTTGATCTGCGAGGCGGTGCCTTCGGTCGGGCCGACGGAACCCATGCGGCCTTCGGTCTGGTCGAAATAGAACTGCGAACGGGCGTTCCAGCCGATGGAGACGGTGGCGGTGCCGTTGGCGACCAGCGTGTAGGCGTCCGGCTTCGGCTCCCAGGTCTGGACGCGCGGCGCCAGTTCCACCAGCTTGTCGACGCCCGGGTCGATCGTGTTCTTGTAATCCTGCTCTCCGGCAAGGCGGTTGGAAATGATCGTCAGAAGGATGGCCTGAATGTCGCCGCCACCCTGTGCCGGCAGCACGACCTTGCCGGCCTGCGCCTTGTCCCAAAGTGTTTCCCAGCTGGTCGGTGCGGTCGGAAAAGCCTTGGAATTGTAGATCAGCGTCAACGTGTCATAGGTCAGCGGAATGGCCGCGCCGCCAAGATCCTTGCCGATATCGGAGACGTCGGCATAGTTCGAAAGCTTGGATGTATCGAGGTCGGCAACGAGGCCTTCCTCCTTGGCGATCTTCGCGACCGAAAGGTCATAGATCACAGCGTTGACCTGCGGCGCATCCCGCTGGGCGCGCATGTTGCCAAGCGAGGTGGCGGCGTTCTGGACACCGTAATAGTTCACCTTGATATCGGGATGGGCTTTCATGAAGGGCTCGATGACGGCCTTCTTGTAATTGTCTTCGAACGGTCCGCGATACCCCATAACGGTGATATCGGCGGCGTTCGCATAAGCTCCCGACAGCATTGTCGCTGCGAAAAGCGTGGCAGAAAGGACATGTCTGGAAATGCGTTTCATATCGGTATTCCCCTTGTCAGCTTTGGGCCTTGCTTGTTGTTAGGGGAACGATATGCAGCGTGCCGGGAGGGGTCCAACGACTAAAATCTACCGACTGTTTAGAATTTCTTTTTGATAATCCTACTGCATTTGGCGGCAATAAATTGCCATTTAATCCTTTTAAAGAATAATAATTTTCTGCGAACGCGAATTTTATGGTGTCGTTTGGGGATGGTTTTCTGAGTTGTCGACGAACGGCCTGTGGCTTGATGCTCTCTCATAGGTGTGTGTGCTGCGGTTGCGAACTTCCTGTGGTTGTTTTCATTCGCAGCCGCGTAAAGAAATATCTTGAGAAGGAAAGCCCGCACGCTAGCATGCACATATCGCAGTTAAACTGCATGCAATGCGGAGTGCCCATGACCACCAACTATATGCTTCTCACCGGCGCCAGCCGTGGTATCGGCCACGCGACAGTGAAACTTTTCATGGAGCATGGCTGGCGCATCCTGACTGTGTCGCGGCAGCCGTTTTCGGAGGAATGCCGTTGGCCTTCCGCGCGCGAAAGCCACATTCAAGCGGATCTCGAGGATCTCGGCAGCATCGAAGCCTTGGCGGCAATTGTCCGGGAGCGTTTGCCCTCCGGCAAACTGGCCGCTCTGGTCAACAATGCCGGCATATCGCCCAAGGGGCCGGGCGGATCGCGTCTCGGTGTGGCCGATACGGATGCCTCGACATGGTCCCGCGTGCTTAACGTCAACCTGATCTCGACAGCGCTTCTCGCCCGCGCCCTGATGCCGGAATTGCAGGCGGCGCAGGGATCGATCGTCAATGTCACCTCGATCGTCGGCTCGCGCGTGCATCCGTTTGCGGGCGTTGCCTATGCTGCGTCCAAGGCAGGGCTGGCGGCGCTGACGCGTGAACTCGCACATGAGTTCGGCCCGATGGGCGTTCGTGCCAATGCCATCGCACCGGGTGAAATCGATACGGCCATCCTGTCCCCCGGCACTGCGGATCTGGTGAGCGCGCAGGTGCCGATGAACAGGCTCGGCACGACGCGTGAAGTGGCGCAGACCATCTATTTCCTCTGCACCGAGGCATCGTCCTACATCAATGGTGCGGAAATCCACATCAATGGTGGCCAGCACGTCTGATTGCCGACCAGTGTACTGGCAGGACAAGCGGGAGCAACGACCATGACAAACACTGCCGCCGCACGCGTTCTCGGTGCCGAGCTTGAAACCGGTGCCGTTGCCGTGCCGCCGGATCAGGCGGAACGGATTGCGCGCGATCATTATGGTCTCACCGGCAAGGCCGAATGGCTGTGGGGCGAAAAGGATAGCAATTACCGGCTGACGCTTGCGGATGGCACGGCCTATCTCCTGAAAATCCTCAACCCGGCAGAGGATCCGAAGGTGACCTCCATGCATACCCAGGCGCTTTTGCATGTGGAGGCGATGGACCCCGGCATTCCGGTCCAGCGCATCATCCGCACCCGCGACGGCGCTGCCGATTTCCGTTTCGTCGCCGATGATGGCGGCGAGCGTGGCGTGCGCATGGTGACATTCGTGCCCGGCATGGCGCAGCGCACCGCGCCGCATTCGCCGGTGCAGCGCCAGAAAATCGGGGTGTTGCTGGGGCGCATGCAAAAGGCACTGAAAAGCTTTTCGCATGAAGCAGCCTCGCATCGCATCACCTGGGACATGACCCATGCGATGGGCATGCACGATCTGATGCCGGCCTTCACGGGTGCGCGCCAGCGGGCAAGGCTGGAAAAGGCTATCGACGATTTCGAGACGGAGATCGTGCCGGTGATGGCGGCTTTGCCGGCGCAGGTGATCCATAACGATTTCAACATGGAAAACATTCTGTTCGATCCCGACAGGCCGGACGAGATTACCGGCATCATCGATTTCGGTGACATGGTGTTTGCTCCGGTTCTTTTCGATGTCGGTGTTGCGGCGGCCTATCAGATGGGTGCCGAGGCTGATCCGGTGGAGGCGATGTGCGATCTCATCAGAGGCTATCGCAGTGAGTGCACCCTGTCCGATGTTGAAATCG
Source organism: Neorhizobium huautlense (assembly GCF_030811685.1). Taxonomy (GTDB): domain Bacteria; phylum Pseudomonadota; class Alphaproteobacteria; order Rhizobiales; family Rhizobiaceae; genus Neorhizobium; species Neorhizobium huautlense_A. Next base: position 565,958 of record NZ_JAUSRF010000001.1, read on the forward strand.
ATCTCGTTTATACCGCCGCCGTGATGCGGCTGGTCATGCGGCTTGCCATTCCGCAATGGCGGGCAAGGTTGTTTCCCGAGGATGCGGAGCGATTGACCATCCGCAGTGCCAGCGTGTGGGAACAGCTGGCCAGGCTTGACGCCATTCCGAAGTCGCAGGCAATCGATCGATTGCGCGCGGCGAACCGATAAGGACCCATACGATGAACAAGCCCGTTTCCGGCAAACAGACTGCGACCATGGTCAACGGTTTCGATGCCTCGCGGCTGGGCAGCCTGCCGGAGCGTGAGCGAAAACTGATCGAACGGCGGCAGGCGCTGCTCGGGCCATCCTATCGGCTGTTTTACGAAACGCCGGTGCATGTCACACGCGCCGAAGGTGTCTGGCTGTATGGTCCGGATGGCGAGGCCTATCTTGATGCCTATAACAACGTGCCGTCGGTCGGCCATTGCCATCCGCATGTGACGCAGGCGATTGCGCGTCAGGCGGCGGAGCTGAACACGCATACGCGTTATCTCGGCGAACAGATCCTCGATTATTCCGAACGGCTTCTGGCGACGTTTCCAGCAGAACTCGACCGTGTGATGTATACCTGCACCGGCAGCGAAGCGGTCGATCTGGCGCTCAGGCTGGCGCGCTATTACACCGGCGGCACCGGCATCATCATCACGGAAAACGCCTATCACGGCGTCACCACTTCGGCGGCTGAGATCTCGCCGTCGCTCGGGCCAAACATGCCGCTTGGCCAGCATGTGCTGACCGTGCCGGCGCCCGATACCTATCGGGCGGATGGCCGCGATGTCGGCATGGCGCTGGCGCAGGATGTGGCCAAGGCGATCGCGCATTTTCGTCGTCGCGGCATCACGCCGGCGGCCTTTATCGCCGATGGCATCTTCTCCACCGATGGCATTTTTTCCGATCCGGTTGGTTTCCTGCAACCTGTCGCAGGCCTGCTGAAAGACGAAGGCGTGCTTTACATCGCCGACGAAGTTCAGCCCGGTTTCGGGCGTCTGGGTTCGCATATGTGGGGTTTCGTGCGCCATGGCGTCACGCCGGATATCGTGGTGATGGGCAAGCCGATGGGCAACGGCATGCCGATTGCGGCTGCCGTGATGACATCGGAAATCCAGGAGCGGTTCGGGCAGGATATCCGCTATTTCAACACCTTTGGCGCCAACAATGTGTCGATTGCCGCCGCTTCCGCTGTGCTGGATGTGATCGAAAATGAAGGTCTGATGCAAAATGCGGCAGCGACCGGCGATTACATGCTGGCCGGCATGCGCAAACTGCAGGAAACATTCGCGGCGATCGGCGATGTCAGGGGCATCGGCCTGTTTCTCGGGCTGGAATTCGTGACGGACAGACAAAGCCGCGCGCCGGATGGAGCGCTTGCGCTAAAAGTCGTCAACGCGTTGCGGGATCGGCGCGTGCTGATCAGCGCATCGGGGAAAGAAGGCAATGTGCTGAAAATCCGTCCGCCGCTGCCGTTTAGTCGAGACAATGCCGATGTGTTTCTCGGTGCGCTGGAAGAGGTGCTGTCCGAGATCGCCTAGCACTTTTCAAGGGGAAATGGGGGCACGCTCAAACAGGGCGGACTCACCCCTTGGTGATCTTCGGTTTTCAAAAAACACCCGCGGCGATTTTGTGTTCTGGGCGGGGCATGTGGTCGGGGCACTGAAAGCTGCCTCGTAATTGAGTTAGTAATTGACACCTCTCAGTGCCCCGTTCGACGGTTTTTGTCCGCGACTTCGGTTCCTCTGCAAAAGCCATCCCGGTGGCTCCACCGACTGGCGATCATGTGTGCCGCACAGGCACGCCCGGCGCGCTTCTTTCGGGCCTCAGAGGCATTGCGAGGTTTTAACGCCCGCAACACCTCCCCCGTGTCGCCGGAGGAGAACCAGTTTCCGCGAACCCTGAGGATGGAGACTTACGTCGTTTCTCCAACACCAGCGCCGGCTCCAACTCGCCGGGACGCCTCCCGGTGTATCCACGATGGAACGGGAGAATTGTCGGCATGGCTTTTGGGAGGGTGGACGAAGTTGTTGCCAACTATTTTACAAGTGATTGATTTAGCTTGGGTATATTTTCAGGGCGAGCGGATTTTGCTTCGATGATGTTCTTTTTACGACATCGAAGTCGTACATGGAATGTGTAAGTCTGCTGTCGGCCCAAACCGGTCATGCGAACGGTAGCCCCTGCTCCACGATGGCCTTGAAATACGACACTCCGAACGGAATCGCCTCGTCGTTGAAGTCAAACCGGGCATCGTGAACGGACGGTCCATCTCCGTTCCCAATGAGCATGATATTGCCTGGACGAGCTTCCAGCATAAAAGCGAAATCCTCTGATCCCATTAGTGGCTCCATGGCCCCGTTCACGTTTTCTGCTCCGACCATCGATCTCGCCACATTGACTGCGAAGGCAGTCTCATCTGGATGGTTTACGGTTGGCGGAAACATCCTCTTGTATGTGACCGTAGCCCTTGCACCATAAGCTTCCGCGACATGCGTGGCGATTTCAGTCACACGCTTCTCAATCAGGTCGCGTGTCGCAGGATCAAAGGTTCTTGCCGTTCCCCCCATTTCGGCGGACTGGGGAATGACGTTTCCGGCCTTGCCGCCACTTATCCAACCAACAGTGACGACCGCGCATTGGCGCGGGTGGACGTTGCGCGATACGATTGTCTGCAGGGCCAGAAGTATATTCGCCCCGACTACGAGCGGGTCAACGCTGACATGCGGTGATGCCCCGTGTGCACCTTTGCCATCTATCCTGATCCTAAAGCCGTCTGCGGATGCTGCTAGAGGGCCACTCGCAGTGGTAAACTGGCCAATTGGTAATCCCGGCTCCGTATGCATGGCATAGACTTCGTTGACTTTGAAGCGATCCATCAGACCATCGTCAACCATTGCCCTACCACCACCACCGCCTTCCTCTGCAGGCTGGAAAATGACTATCGCTGTGCCGTCAAATGCGCGTGTTCGCGCAAGAGCACGCGCGGCACCAAGTAGCATCGCTGTGTGTCCGTCATGTCCACAGGCATGCATAACCCCCTTGTTGGTCGATGCCCACTTGGCTCCGGTCTCCTCGTCGATTGGCAAGGCATCCATATCAGCACGCAAGCCAATGACTTTTCCGCTGGTCTGCCTCTGCCCACGGATTACCCCCACGACACCCGTCTTGCCGATGCCTGTCACAACCTCATCGCAGCCGAATTCTCTGAGCTTTGTTGCTACCAATTCGGCTGTTCTGTGGACGTCGAACTGAAGCTCCGGATGTGCGTGAAGGTCACGTCGCCATTCAACAACATCGGCGTATTCGGCATCTATCCCAGCCATAGGTTGATCCTCTGTCTGATTTCGAAAGGTCAGGCGAGAAGAGATTAGGGGATTTCCGACAAGGCACAATGGACGCTGTTGGCGCATTGATGCCCCCTTGGCGTGATCAGGCGTTTTACCGTGGGCATTTCCTCCATAGCGGGGAGAGACCGGCGGAGCGACAGCGAGCCGGATAAGAAACACTGCGCGGCGTGCTTCGACGGTCGCCACTGTATGAGCCGAAAACCTACCGCATCCCCGCCGGCGCACTGACAGATCGCCTTTCCACCACATGGCAGGCAAGTTCGATGCGGCGTGAGAGTGCCGGCACGCCGGTGCAGAGATCGCGCAGGAGGTCGACCGCCGTCATGCCGATTTCGCGCATGGGGATATGCACGGTGCTGAGCGGCGGATTGAGAAAGGCGGCCTGCGGCAGGTCGTCCATGCCCATCACCGACACATCGTCCGGCACGCTGTAACCTGCCTGTTGCACGGCCATCATCGCGCCGGCCGCTAGGCTGTCGCCGGCGGTGAGGATGGCGGTGAAATCGAGGCCGCTTGCTGCGATGCGGTCCGCGATCGCCTGTGTCGCCAGTTCCGGCAGCCAATCGTCGACGGTGACGGTCATGTCCGGTGTCGGGGTGATGCCGCGATGGCGAAGCGCGTCCCAAAAACCTTCCTGGCGGCGTTCGATCGTGCGCCGTCCCGGCCGCATCAGGAACAGGATGCGGCGGTGGCCGAGATCGAGCAGCCGGTCAGTGGCAAGCTGTGCTGCCGAGCGGTTGCAGGGCGTGACGCTCGAGAGCCGCATATGCGGATCGTCGCCATTGATCAGCACGACAGGCTTGTCGAAGGCGCGGGTGGCGGCCAGCATGCGTTCGTCATCCACCGTCAGGAACAGGAGGCCCGTCACGTCGGGATCGCTGCCCGCCTCGTCGAGAACGGAGCGTTCGTCGCTGGCATCGGCAATCGGGCGGGTGATGATATCAAGGCCGAGCATCTGGGCGCGGTCGCGGGCGCCTTCCAGAACATGCAGGGTGAACTGGTTGCGCACGTAATCGATCATCGCCGCACTGGAGGCGGCAATCATGATCTTTTTGCCGGGAACGGGCGCGGGCATCGGATAATTGGCGTCTTTTGCGGCTTCGAGAATGCGCTGGCGGATATCGTCGCGCACACCCTTTTCGCCGGTCAGGGCGCGCGACACGGTGCTTAGCGAAACGCCGACTTTTTCAGCGATATCTTCCAGCCGCACACGCCGGCTTTTTTTGCCGCGCTTGTTGGGAATTGTCGCGTCCGCCATCGATCCTCTCCGAAAATTGGCATCAGACTGCAAAAAATTTTCAGATTGCGCAATCGCAAATCCGGTGATTACATTCCTGTCACCGCTCGGGAGAAGCGGATTGGAGGACTGCCTTCGCAAGAGGGTGGAAGGAGGAGTGACGATGGGCCTTTCAGCCCGGCATATCCGTGAGAAACTCGATCTGCTCGTCACCGGCATGACCGGTCTGCGCGATGACGGCCGTTTTCACGAACCCAATCTCGATGGCTCGGCCGGCGATTACATTTCCTTCGATAGCTGGGAATGGCCGCAGGGTGTGGGCCTTTATGGCCTGATCCGCATGTGGCAGTTCACCGGCCGCGATGACCTGAAAGTCGTGATCGAGAACTGGTATGCCGCGCGTATAGATGCTGGTCTGCCAAAACTGAACGTCAACACCACGGCGCCGATGCTGGGCCTTTCGGTTCTCTGGCGCGAAACCCGCGATCCGCGGTGGCAGCCTGTTCTGGATGTTTGGGCGAACCGTGCCGTGAGCGAAATGGGCCGGACAAAGGAGGGCGCCTTTGCGCATCACGTCTCCGACAAGGTGAATGACGACGAGCTGTGGGACGACACGCTTTATATGGTGGCACTGTTCCTTGCCTCTTATGGTCAGGCGAGCGGCCGCACCGAACTGGTCGATGAGGCGGTCAAACAGTTTCTCGTCCATACGCGATATCTGGCCGACAGGAAGACCGGCCTTTGGTTCCATGGCTGGACGTTTCAGGGGCACCACAATTTTGCCGAGGCGCGCTGGGCGCGCGGCAATGCCTGGATCACCGCCGGCATGCTGGATCTTTTCGATCTGGCCGACTTGCCCGTGGCGGTGAAAGACTTTTTGACCGGTGTTCTAGTGGCGCAGGTGGATGCGCTGCTGACAACGCAAACCGCATCCGGCGCATGGTGCACGCTGCTGGACGATCCGACCTCCTATGAGGAAATTTCCGCGACGGCCGGTTTTGGCTATGGCCTGCTCAAGGGCCACCGACTGGCTCTGGGCACGCCGGAATGGCGGGCGGCGGGTTTGCGCGCCGTCGAGGCGCTGCTTGCCAATATCGATGAGAGCGGCACGGTGCTGAACGTGTCCTACGGTACCCGCATGGGTCATGACCTGCAGTTTTATCGCGACATCCCGATCCAGCCGACCGGTTACGGTCAGGCGCTGGCGATCCTCTGCCTGTCCGAGGCGTTGCACCATGTCGAGGAGATAGCATGACGATGAAGGTTCTTTATGGCGCCGGTCCGGATGACATCAAGACATTCGATACCGCGCGGCTGCGCAAGGAATTTCTGGTCGAGGACCTTTTTGTTCCGGGCGAGGTGAATTTTACCTATACCCATGTCGACCGGCTTATCCTTGGTGGTGCGGTGCCGGGCACGATGGCGCTGACCTTCGGTTCGGGCGAGGATATCGGCACGCCATATCTGCTCTCGGCGCGTGAAATGGGTGTTGCTAATCTCGGTGGTGCCGGCACGATCACGGTGGATGGCCAAAATTTCGAGCTGGAAAATCGCGATATTCTTTATATCGGCCGGGGTGCGCAGGAGATTACGGTCGCCAGCGTTTCGGCGGAAAAGCCGGCGCGGTTTTACATGAATTCGGTTCCGGCCGGAGCCGATATCCCGCATCGGCTGATCAAAAGGGCGGAATCCAAGCCGCTCGATCTCGGTGAGGCCAGACGCTCCAACAAGCGGAATTTGCGGATGTATATCCATCCGCAGGTGGCGCCCTCCTGCCTGCTTCTGATGGGCATTACCGATCTGGCCGAAGGTTCGGTCTGGAACACCATGCCGCCGCATCTGCATGAACGGCGCATGGAGGCCTACTGCTATTTCGATCTCGCGCCGGAAGAACGTGTCATTCACCTGATGGGACGACCGGAGGAAACCCGGCATCTGCTGGTGAAGGATTTCGATGCGGTGCTGTCGCCGGCATGGTCCATCCATATGGGGGCGGGCACGGACGGCTATGCTTTCGTCTGGGGCATGACCGGCGAAAACCAGGAATATAACGACGTGGCCCCGGTGGCCTTGAGCGAACTCAGATAAGGCGGCAGGCGATCATGAACCCGCAACAGAACTGGATGCGCAAGACATTGAAGCCGGGTGACGCCCTGCGTTACTGGCAGCTTGGCCGCATCGCCGAGGAACGGTTCGACGTGGCCGACGCGCCGATGAAGGGCGAGATGGACCCGTTCTTCTTCCTCACCAAGGTGAAGAATTTCATTCCGCACGAATATCCCTGCCGCACCATCTTTGCCGACACCTATCGCGGCAAGAGGCCGGATGTGCGCGGTGAATTCGAGGCGTCGCGCTGGTGGCTGCCCTTCGGTTCGCCACGGCTCGATCTGTCCGGCTTCTGGTTTCGCCCGACGCGGCTCGCGACATGGACACGCACCTATATCGAGGCTGAGGCGGCGGGCACGGCAAAAATCCGGCTCGGCACCTGCGGTGGTGCTGTTCTGTGGCTGAACGGTTCGGAAGTCGGCTGGATGGCGCCCTATAGCCGCAATCTCGAAGCCAAGCAGGAATTCGAGCTGGAACTGACGGCCGGGTTGAACGAGATCGTGCTGTTCTTCGATGATCTTGCCGAACGTGATGCCCGCTATTTCTACCAGTTCGATTATCTCTCCGGCCCCGCCGTCAACGTCGCACTGCCTGTTCCCGTGGAAGGCAACGTGGCGGACAGTCTGGAAGAGGCGCTGGACGGCATGCATCTCGACCGCCAGCATTATTTTGGCGGCGATATTACCGTGCTGTTCGCCAAGGCCCTGCCGGTCGAGGCCAAGGTCAATGTCGCCATCGAAGGCGATTTCATGTCGCGTGAACGCTTCGATTACGATTTCGAACTGGCCGCCGGTGTCGCCAGCCTCAATGTCGGCGCGTCGGAAAATGCGCCGGCGGATTTTCGCCATCTGCGCGTGACCCTGAATGCCGGCGGTTTTATCGCCTCGCGTTCGGTCGGCGTGGAAATCTGCCACGCGGCGCGCCAGGGCGATGCATCTGCCTCACTCGCACAGCGGATTACCGACACGCTGACCGAGGTTTCGGATTATTCCGAGCGCGACACTGTTCGCGCTTTTGCCCGGCTGGCGAGCGGTCGTGGTGGTGCCGATACCGATGCGATGATCGAGGAAATCCTGCCGTCGATCGAGGATTGCCACGACTGCGCCGATTTTTCGCTGGTGCCGTTGATCTGGTCGCGCACCACATGGGGCGGCGATATCAACGAAAAGACGCGTGCCCGCATCGATGCCGCCATCCTCAACTATCGGTACTGGATGGATGAGCCGGGCAATGACGTGCAGTGGTATTTTTCGGAAAACCACGCGTTGCTGTTTCATACCTCGGCCTATCTTGCCGGTCATCTTCTCCCCGAATCCACTTTTGTCCGTTCCGGCCGCAAGGGGTCGGAGCAGGCAAAGGTTGGTGCTGCGAGAGTGCGGGCCTGGCTCGACCATTTCGAGCATTGGGAAATGGCAGAGTTCAATTCCGCTCCCTATTTCCCGATCGATCTGAAGGGCCTGACGGCGCTGGCGGCGCTTTCGCCGGACAAGGATATCGCCGACCGCGCCAAGGCCGGGATCGTGCGGCTTGCGGAAATCATCGCGCGTTCGGCGCATCATGGCATGGTGACGGCGGCGCAGGGCCGGTCTTACGAACACACGCTGTGCGCTGGTCGTTCGCTGGAACTGTCAGCGGTTGCCCGCCTGCTGTGGGGCAAGGGATTCTATGGCCGCCGCGTGCATTGCCTGCCGCAGATGGCGGTGTGCCTGCGTGACCATGGTCTGGTGATCCCGGAGGAGTTTGCCGAGATAGCCGATCATCAGGGTGATCAGCATCAGGAATGGCGGTTTGCGCAGGGTGAAAACTCCTTTGCCGCGCTCTATCACTACAAGGGCAAAAATTTCGCCATGGGCTCGACGGTGCATTACCGCTGGGACGAATGGGGGTATCAGGAAACCGTGCTGCACCTGCGCATCGGGAACAAGCTGGAAGCGGCGATCTGGATCAATCATCCGGGCGAAACCATCCAGTTCGGTTATGGTCGCCCGTCCTATTGGGGCGGTTGCGGCACCATTCCGCGCGTGCAGCAATATCGTAGCCTCGCAGTGCTGGAATTCACCACATACGAGGAACAGCCGGACTTTACCCATGCCTGGTTCCCGGTTGCCGAATTCGATGAAAGCCGCGTTTCGGGCAGTCTGGCGCTGGCCCGTTCGGGTGAGGGCGCGGTGCTTTTGCGCGCCGGCTCCGAGCTTCATGCGACGACGGAGGGCCCGTCTGCCGGTGCCGAACTGCGCCAATATGGCCAGAAAACCCGCTGGATCGTGAGGGTCTGCGAGGCCGGTGATCTGGCTTCCGTGGAAAACCGTTTCGGTGGCCTTGCGGCCGAACATGCAGCCGATGGTACTATCATTATCGAGGACCCGGACTATGGTAGCGTACGCTTCCTGCCTGATGGCAGCGTCGAGGCGGAAGGTCGCGTCATTGCGCGGTCGGACTATCGTGTAAAGGGCGAGGCAAAACTGCTTCAGGCCTGAGATGACAGAACAGGTGTCACTTCGAGAGCGCATCGCAAGCCTGCAAAACAGGCCGATGTTTGGGTGGTGAACGGACGGGTTGGGAGGCCTTAGTCCTTTAAGAGGAGGAAATGCGCATGAAGACCAAATCGCTTCTCGCGGGCCTGGCGCTCGCACTTCTCGGTTCGACAGCGGCTCATGCCGGTGACGTGCGGATCATGTGGTATTCCGATGGCGTCGAAGGTGAGGTCATGAAAGACCTCGTCGGGCGTTTCATGAAGGAAAACCCCGGCATCAACGTCATTCTCGACAATGTCGCCTACAGCGTCATCAAGGAACAGCTGCCGGTGCAGCTTGAGGCCGGCAACGGCCCGGATATTGCGCGTGTCACAGCAATCAAGGATTTGGCGCGGCACTGGCTGGATCTTCGTCCGCTGGTGAAGGATGCCAAATACTGGGACGACAATTTTGGTCTCCAGGCGGACTGGATGAGTCCGGACGGTTCCAACCAGATTTCCGGCTTCATGACGCAGATCACCCTGACCGGTGGTTATGCCAACAAGACCCTGTTCGATCAGGCGGGCGTTCCGATCCCCGGCCCGAAGGCGACATGGGAAGACTGGGCTGCCGCCTCGAAGAAGGTGCAGGAGAGCCAGCAGGTGCCGTTTGCCATGGCGATCGACCGTTCCGGCCATCGCATCACCGCGCCGCTTGTCTCCTACGGCGCCAATTATATCGGCTCTGATGGCAAGCCTGCTCCGCTCGACAAGGGCGCAAAGGATTACCTGTCGAAGTTTGTCGGCTGGGCGGAAGATGGTACGGTCAGCAAGGATGTCTGGGTGTCTGCGGCGGGCAATACCTATCGCGCTGCGGCGGACGATTTCATCAACGGCCAGCTTGCCTTCTATTATTCCGGTTCCTGGCAGGTGGCGAACCTCGCCACCAAGATCGGCGACAATTTTGATTGGGTGGCTGTCGGCAGCCCCTGCGGCCCGGTCGCCTGCACCGGCCTGCCCGGTGGTGCAGCGCTCGTTGCGGTGAAATACACAAAGAACCAGAAGGATGTCGCGACCGTGATGGACTGGTTCGCGCAGGAAGCAATCGTCAAGGAATTTTCCGAACGCACGCTGTTCCTGCCCGGCCACAAGGGTGTGGTCGACAAGGGCGGTCTCGACTTCAAGTCGGACAATGCGCAGGCCAAGGCAGCGCTGAATGTGTTTGTGGAATCCACCAAGACGACATCGGAAGCGGCGCTGAAATTGCCGGGTTGGCGCTGGTCCGACACCGTTTATGCCGCGATCGTGACGCGTATCGGCCAGACGCTGGCGGGCGAAATGAAGATCGACGATGCGTTTACGCGGATCGATTCGGATATCGCCCAGAAGGTGAAGGATGCGGGGCAGTAATTTGTCCTGACGTTGAGGTTCACGTCCTTTCCTCGCAGGTTGCAGGGTTGTCGCCTACGGAGTTGGGGTGGGGCCGCTTGCTCCCAATAATCTCCCCCCTTGAGGGGGAGATGTCGCCGAAGGTGACAGAGGGGGGTGAGCAACGGCGCGGCGAAGACAGGACAAGCGGTATTTGCGCCAGCATTACCCCCCTCTGTCCTGCCGGACATCTCCCCCTCAAGGGGGGAGATCGGCTGGGCGCACGGTCCATGCTTCATATGCCCTCCCGGAATGGAGGTGGGCCAAACAACAAAAACGACGGCGACGGAGGAGAAGACAGCAGACCATGACAACCCCATCTCTCTCCAGCCTTCTCATGGTACCCGTCAACGCTGTCATGCGCATCATCGAAGCGCCGCTGCGTCGCCTGCAAAAGGCGACCGGCATCGGCGGTATGGCGGCGTTTTTCCTGGCGCCGAACATGCTGATCTTCGGCATCTTCGTGCTCTTGCCTCTGGTCATCAACTTCGTCTACTCAATGACCGGCGGCACAGCCTTCTTCCTTTCCGAACGCGATTTTATCGGCGGCGCGCAATATTCGCGGCTGTTCGAGTGCCAGAACTATCTCGATCCGATGTCCTGCCAGGAAGATGCCTTCTGGACCGCCGTCGGCAACACGTTCTGGTTCGTGGTCCTGCAGGTCTCGCTGATGATCCTGACGGCGCTGATCACGGCGCTCATTCTCAACCGCGAACTTGCCGCCCGGTCCTTCTGGCGCGCCGTGTTCTTCTTTCCCGTGCTGCTGTCGCCGGTCGTGGTCGGCCTGATCTGGAAATGGATTCTGCAACGTCAGGGCCTCTTGAATTTCGGCCTCTACCAGTTCGGCATGGACCCATACACATGGCTGACTGACCGCAACTGGACCTTTGCGGCGACGATCGGCGTGTCTCTCTGGGCGCATATGGGTTTTTACGCGCTGATCATTCTGGCCGGCCTGCAGGCGATCCCCAAGGATCTCTACGAGGCGGCCGAGATGGACGGCACGAAACCGGCGCGCGTTTTCTGGCGTATCACCCTGCCGCTTCTGGCGCCCAACCTGCTCGTCGTCGTGGTGCTGGCGCTGATCAAGTCGGTGCAGGTGTTCGATGAGATCTACGTGCTGACCGGCGGCGGACCGGGCACCAGCACGCTGTTCCTGACGCAATATATCTATGAAACCGGCTTTGCCTCGGCATTGCGCAATCCGGGTCTGGCGGCGGCGGCCTCGATCCTGATGGGTGGCGTGCTGGTGGTGCTGACGCTGATCCAGCTCGGCATCGGCAGGCGCGGTGAAAGCAAGGGGAAACGCTGATGGGAAATGTTGCGCGTTTCATCCTGCGCCGGCGAGGCGCCCATGGTAGCGGCAAGGGCTGGCACTGGACCGATGTGTTTACATGGGTGTGGCTGATCGGTGGCCTGATCATCATGTTCGGCCCGGCCGTCTGGCTGGTATTTTCCTCGCTGAAAACGCCGGCGGCGCTCGCCGAATTCCCGCCGTCGATCCTGCCCTATGTCACCAGCCAGGCGACTGTCGAAGGCTATGACAAGCCGTTGATGCTCTACAATGCGACGATGCCGGATGGTTCGACGCGGGTTCTGGCTGAAGTGCGGCGCATCGGCCTTGTGGCGCAGATGGTCGATCCCAATGCTCCGGGCGAAATCGTCAAGGTCAATATCAACGACCGTTCGCCGGTGCGGACCATGTCGTTCGCCACCAACAACTATACCGAGCCCTTCGTGCATTTCGATTTCCTGCGCTATCTCTGGAACTCGGTTTTCGTGACGGTGGTGGCGACGCTGATCACGTTGGTGGTCAATTCCATGGCCGCATTCGCGCTGTCGAAATACGAGTTCAAGGGCCGATCGCTCGCCATGCTCGTCATCCTCGCGACGCTGATGGTGCCGCTTTCGGTGATCATGGTGCCGCTTTATTCGATCATCTCGACGCTTGGCCTGTTCAACAGTCTCTGGGGCGTGATCCTGCCGACGGTGGCGACACCGACCGGGGTATTCATCCTGCGGCAATACATGCTGACCATTCCCGATGAATTGCTCGATGCGGCGCGCATGGACAAGGCGTCGGAATGGCAGATCTACTGGCGCATCGTGCTGCCGCTGACGGCACCGGCTTTGGCGGTTCTGGCGATCTTCTCGGTCGTCTGGCGCTGGAACGACTTTTTGTGGCCGCTGATCGTGCTTTCGCGGCGGGAGCTTTACACCCTGCAGGTGGGGCTGAGCATCTATTCCGGCGAACTGAATGTGCAATGGCACTTCATTCTGGCGATGACCGTCGTCACCATGATCCCGGTCGTGCTGGTCTTCATTTTCCTGCAGCGTTTCATCACCACCGGCATTGCCGGCACCGGCCTGAAGTAAGGGACACCGATGGGCGAAATCAAACTCACCGACGTCAAGAAATCGTTTGGCGCACTCGCGGTTCTGAAAGATATCGACCTGCATATCAGGCATGGCGAATTCGTCGTTTTTGTCGGCCCATCCGGCTGCGGAAAATCGACGCTTCTGCGCACCATCGCGGGCCTTGAAAAGGTCTCCGGTGGCGAGATCGAGATCGACGGCAAACGCGTCAACGAGGTGACGGCCGCCGATCGCGGCCTTGCCATGGTGTTCCAGTCCTATGCGCTCTATCCGCATATGAGCGTGCGTCAAAACCTCGCGTTTGGCTTGGAAAATTCCAACATGCCGAAGGCGGAGATTACCGAGCGCATCAACGAAGCGGCGCGCATGCTGGAGATCGAGGCCTATATGGATCGCCGTCCCGGCCAGTTGTCCGGTGGCCAGCGGCAGCGTGTCGCCATCGGCCGCGCCATCGTGCGCCGCCCCACGGCCTTTCTGCTGGACGAACCGCTGTCCAACCTCGATGCCGAACTGCGTGTCTCGACACGCGCGGAACTGGCGGCCCTTCATGGCCGCCTGGGATCGACGATGATCTATGTCACCCACGATCAGGTGGAGGCGATGACGCTTGCGCATCGCATCGTGGTGATGCGGGCCGGCAAGATCGAGCAGGTCGGCACCCCGCTGGAGCTTTACAACGAACCGGCCAACCGGTTCGTTGCCGGTTTTATCGGCGCACCGCACATGAATTTCCTGAAGGCCGAGGTGGTGGCCGTGTCCGCCGGTTCGGCCACGCTGACTTTCGCCGGGGGGTATCGCGCGGACCTACAGTCAGGGCAGGCGAAATTGCAGGTTGGCGACAAGGTGACGGTTGGCGTACGGCCGCAACATCTTGTCGTCAGCGGTGATCCGCAACATCCGGCCGCAAAACTCTATCTGGTCGAGGCGCTGGGTTCGGAAACCGTCGTGCATGGCGATATCGGCGGCGAAAAGCTGCTGGCCGTCCTGCCGGGTCAGCAGCGGCTGAATGCGGGAGACAGGGTGCATTTCGACCTGTCGAAACCGGTCCTGCATGTGTTCGACGACAATGGCCACCGCCTGTTCACCCATCCGGGAAGCGGCGGATAAAGGTTAGCGACGCTCGCCGATGCCAAGCGGCGTGGCGGGCGTTTCCTTTGGCACACGACCGTATTCGTGCGGCAGAGAACATGTCTTCAGCTGTGGCAGAACCTTTGTGCCAAAGTGTTCGGCCTCATCGAGATGCGGGTAACCGGAAAAGATGAAGGCGCGAATGCCCATTTTTCGATAGGCCTCGATTTCCGAAAGCACCTGATCCGTGGAGCCGACAATGGCGGCACCGCAGCCGGAACGGGCACGGCCGATGCCGGTCCAGAGATGGCGTTCGACATAACCGAACTGATCGGCCAGTTCTCTCGCGCGCGCCTGATGCGACACGCCGAGCGAAATGCTGTCATGCGCGCGTTCGCGGATCAGCTTTCCGTATTCGTCGTCGAGTTTGGAAACGAGATGCTCGGCGTATTCACGGGCTTCCTGTTCGGTGTCGCGCACGATCATGTGCACGCGCAGACCGTAATCCAGCATGCGTCCATGCGCTTCGGCGCGGGCATGGACGGCGCGCATGCGGTCCGCCAGTTGTTCCTGCGGCTCCGGCCACATCAGGTAGACGTCGCATTGCGCTCCGCACAACTCCAGCGCATCCGGTGAATAACCGCCGAAATAGAGAAGCGGCCCGCCATTCTGCTGGTAGGGGCGGGCGGGTTCGGTGGAAACATTCTTGAACTGGTAGATCTCTCCGTCGTGGTCGATCGTGTCGCGCGTCCAGGCCTGCCGCAGGATCTGCACGACCTCGTGGCTGCGGCGATACCGATAGGCGCTGTCGGCCACTTCGCCGGGAAAATCGGAGCTGATGACGTTGAGCGTGAGGCGGCCCTTCAGCATGTGATCGAGCGTGGCGACGGTGCGGGCGAGCATGATCGGCTGCATTTCGCCGCAGCGGATCGCCGCCAGCATGTTGATGCGATCGGTGATCGGCGCACAGGCGGCGACAAAACTCAGCGTGTCCTGTCCGACCTGATAGGAGGAGGGGCAGAGGATGTTGCGGAAACCCAGTGTTTCCGCCTTTTTGACGATATCGGAACAATGGTCGAAGCTGGAGCGCAGGGCGCCGTCGGGCACGCCGAGATAGGCGTAATCGTCCGAGCAGAGCGCGGAAAACCACGATATTTCCGAAGTATCGAGATCGGCGGAACGGACGGGCACAACGGTCATCGGAATTCTCCTCCCCAAGATCGCCCCCGACCTCGATTGCCTCTTGCGTAACATCGCGGTTGATGTAAATCAATAGTGTATCAATTTGGCTGCGCGTGAGTGGGAGAAAGCATGCCGCAGACATCCGGCAGCCTGCCGATCTATCTGCAGATCACCGACCTTCTGATCCGCGACATTGCCAGCGGTCGGCTGATCGATGGCGAAAAGCTGCCGCCGGAACGGGAGATGTCGGAGAAGCTCGGCATCGCTACCGGCACGCTGCGCAAGGCGCTGGCGGAGCTGCAATCGCGCGGCATGCTGGAGCGCGTGCAGGGCTCGGGCAATTATGTGCGCGCCGTCAGCGATCCGAAAAGCATTTATGCGATGTTCCGGCTGGAACTGCTGGAAGGCGGCGGCCTGCCGACCGCGGACATTTTGGATGTGCGGCGTCTGCCAAAACCTGCTGACCTGCCGGATTTCGGAACGTCTAAAGAGGCGCATCGCATCCGGCGCGTTCGTTTCCTGTCCGGCAAGGTGGCCGCTTTGGAAGAGATCTGGCTGGATGGCGATTACGTCGAAACCATCCGTGCCGAAGACCTGTCGGAGTCGCTTTATCTCTATTACCGCGAGGCTCTCGGTCTCTGGATCGTACGGGCAGAGGACAGCATCGGTCTCGATACGGTGCCGGACTGGGCGCCAGAAATATTTGGCCGCCGGGCGGGAGAACCGGCGGTGCAGGTGCTGCGCGTCAGCGAGGCGCAGGACGGAAAACGGGCGGAGGTGTCGCGCACATGGATCGACCATTCGGTCGCCCGTTATGTGTCGCGGCTGAAATAGCGGGAGAGACTATGGCAGTGCATTACGGCGTGATCGGCTGCGGCATGATGGGGCAGGAGCATTTGCGCAATCTGGCGCTTCTGCCGGATGCGGAGGTGGTGGCGATTTTCGAACCGGATGCGGTCATGCGGGCCAGGGCCGCCGAGGTCGCTCCGAATGCGCGGATGGTCGGGTCGGCGGCGGAGCTTCTGGCCATCGAGGCCATTGATTGCTTGCTGATCGCCAGTCCCAATCATTTTCATCTCGGTCAACTGGAGGAAATCGCCGCCATCCGGCCGCTGCCGGTTCTGGTGGAAAAGCCGCTGTTCACGAACGCCGCTGACATAGCTCGGATCGAGATCCTGCGTGAAAAATATCCGGCGCCGATCTGGGTGGCGATGGAATATCGCTACATGCCGCCGGTGGCGCGGCTGATCGCCGAGGCTGAAGCCGCAACCGGCGGTATCCGCATGCTGACCATCCGCGAGCACCGGTTTCCCTTCCTGAAAAAGGTCGGTGACTGGAACCGCTTCAATGATCAGACCGGCGGTACGATGGTGGAAAAATGTTGCCACTTTTTCGATCTGATGCGGTTGATCCTGAAATCCGATCCGGTGCGCATCATGGCGTCGGGCGGGCAGGCGGTGAACCATGCCGATGAGCGATATGACGGTCTGCAGCCGGATATCTGGGACCACGGTTATGCAATTGTCGATTTCGCATCCGGTGCACGCGCCATGCTGGAACTTTGCATGTTTGCAGAAGGATCACGCTATCAGGAGGAGATTTCCGCCGTCGGGCCGCTGGGAAAGATCGAATGCAAGGTGCCGGGGCCGGGGCGTTTCTGGCCGGAGCATCTGGGAGCGCCGCCGGTCGCCAAGGTGATCGTGTCGCCACGCGAACCTCAGGGCCCACGCGCGGTCGACATACCGGTTGATCCGACGCTTCTGGATGCCGGCGACCATAACGGCTCGACCTTCTACCAGCATCAACGGTTTTTGCGTGCCGTGCGAGGCAATGGGCCGGTGGAGGTGACCGTTGATGACGGGAGATGGGCAGTGCTTATGGGGCTGGCCGCCCAGCAATCGTCGCAGACCGGGCAGGCGGTTAAGTTTCCGATGGCGCAGCTTTAGAAAAACCGGCGGTTCACCTCGGCTGAAATCATCGGCACGGCCACCGCAGCAGCCGGCGGCAGACGCAGCATCTGCATGATTTTTCCCAGCGCGAAGGTGACGCCGACCGTTGCCGCGATCTTCAGCCATGGCTGCAGGTTATCCGGTGAGGGGATGGCAGCCGCCGTGGATTGCTGAGCCTCCAGTCGCCGTTTCAGTTCGGCAACTTCCTGGCGCAGGGCGCGAATATCATCCAGCGGGTTTGATGCAGCTGGCTTTCTCGACACTGAGGTTCGGCGCGTTGTAGCTGTGGTGGCAGCGCGCGCTTTGGTGGGGGCCTTTTTAGACGCCTGCGTCTTTGCTGTACCTTGCGGAGCGGCTTCCTGCGGTTTCTTCATCGTTTCCTCTTTGTCGTTCAATGCGGGCAAGTCGCGGGAAAAATCATCAACCCGAACCCGGCGTCGTGCTGTCTTCGCTGTCGTCCGGTAGCGAACCGGTGCCGGGCGTCTTGTCCTTGTCGGTCAGGTGTGGCTTGGCATGCGGACCGGCCGGCGGGCTGTCTGCTTCCGGTGCCTTGCGGTCGGTTTCCTCGATGGCCTTGCGGGCGCGTTCGTCCTTGCTCATGCTCTGGTCCTCCTGATGCGGCTGAAAACGAAAAGCCATGTGCCATTCGCAGCCGGCGAAAGAGTGCTGTTGTCATGAAAACGCTGGTTGCGCGGTCGGGTTCCCTGCCGGTTGCCGCCGACCGGCGCGAAAATGGCTGCAGGTCGATGTCAGCGCTCGTTGCGCGCTGTCATTGCCGCAGTCTCCACATGCCGGATGATCTCGCCGAGCCCGTCCTCGCCGCCGATCATCTCGACCGGACGACAGCCGAGCGCGTTGTTCTCTCCATGCAGCCAGTCACGCGCTGCCGCCTCGTCGCCGGCATGTCTGAGCGCACGAAAAAGCCGGATGAGCAGAAGCGCGCGGTCGCAAGGGCCGGTGCCTTTGCGCAACAGGTGATCCAGCCGCGTCATGTCGACGGCATGGGTTTCGCTGACGCCGATCGTGGCGGCAAATGTCGCGGTATCGAGACCAAGTCGATCCGCCGCGATCACCGCTGCCTGTGTCATGATCTGCGCTTCCGAAATGATCGGCGCGCGTTTTCGAGAATCCAAAAACCTGTCTCCCTGCCAGCGTTCTGAATGGCGCAAATGCGAGTGGGATTCAATGTTTTCGCGCACATCAGAGGTCGCGCATAAAAGCCGTTGACTCCTGCCGCGATCAGGCGCATGCCACCGCCATGACGGAGCCCGACCGGGTGCCGTTCTTTCAAAGGACAACCGAGATGAACCCCGACAGTCGAAGTTCGACGTCACCATACCGACCCGTTTCTCTGGTTCCCTGACCTTGTCCGGTCATGGCTCCCGGGGAACCGATGGTCCCCGATAGGAGCTGACATGCTGCGCATCCATGCCCACGATCTCGATCGCCTCGTCACCGTCGCCACCGACCCGGTGGAACTGCCGGTTGCCGATGCTCTCACCAATACCGTCTGGTACGATCTGGTCGAGCCGACTGCCGAAGAAGAGTGCCTTGTCGGCGATCTCCTCGGCATCGCCGTGCCGACGGCCGACGAGATGGAGGATATCGAACTCTCTGCCCGGCTTTATCAGGAAAACGGCGCCGAGTTCATGACAATGACCGTGCTGACGCGCCCGGATGCCGGCGCGCCGCGAAAAGTGCCGGTCACCTTCATCATCAAGGGCCAGGTTCTGGTCACCGTGCGCCATTCCGAGCCGCGTCCTTTCGATGCCTTCATGGCACGTGCCCGGCGTGGTGGCGGTGGCGGCGTTCACTGTGGTTATGGCGAACTGGTGATGACCGGTCTGGTGGAAGCCATCATCGACCGCATGGCCGATACGCTGGAGCGGCTCGGCAACGATATCGACCAGATTTCCCGTGACGTTTTTGATGCCAAGGCATCGAAAGCCGACAAGAAAACCCGTGACCTGCAGGAACTGATGCGCGAAATCGGCCTTAAGGGTGAGTTCATTACGGTGGTGCGCGAAAGCCTCGTCAGCGTCTCGCGTGTCGTCGCCTATTATTCGGCGATTGACGGGGTAGACCGCAAGCTGCCGAAGGAAGTGCGCCAGCGCCTAAAACTGTTGCAGCGGGATGCCACGTCTCTGGGGGATCATTCCGCCTTCCTGTCGGGAAAGATCAATTTCCTATTGGATGCGACGCTGGGGCTGATCAATCTCGAGCAGAACCAGATCATCAAGATCTTCTCCGTCGCCTCAGTGGTGTTCCTGCCGCCGACGCTGGTGGCGTCGGTTTATGGCATGAACTTCGCCTTCCAGCCGGAACTGCAGTGGCATTACGGGTATCACATGGCGATCGCCATGATGATCACCTCGATGGCGCTGCCCTACCTGTATTTCAAGCGCAAGGGCTGGCTGTGATGCCATGAACAAGCTGCGAGGGGACTTGTTGCTGTCAAGCAACGCCCTTCGCGCTTTCTCGTGTTTACTTGACGATATAAGTTCACGGCCTGACTTGACCTTGGCGCTCTCCGCTCCAGATGCGCCGGTATTTGAATAATCCGTATATCAGGGGTCAAAAACCATGCGGTCTTTTCTGTCGAAGGCGCTTGCCACGGCTGCCATTGCCATTTTCCTGCAGGGGCCGCTTGCTGCGCCGATCCTGCTGCCCGCGACCGCCTTTGCACAGGCGCAAGTCGATGACGTTGCCTCCGACGAGGCGATCGACAAGATGAACACCTATGTCGATTTCCTCAACCGTTCGCTGCGCGCATCGGAATCGCTGCAGCGTTACGAAAGCTGGGTCGACATGAAAAAGGGCCCGACCGGCAAGGAGCGCAATGTCTACGGCCTTTATTCGCTGTATGACGTGCGCGACAAGATCGCCGCCGTCGAACAGGCCGCCAATGCCGAGCCGAAACTGCCGGAACTCGATGCCGCCATGCTGGCTTATGCGCAGACCTATCAGCAGCTGGCGCCGGTGATCGAAAAGGCCAACAAATATTATGAACGGCAGGACTACAAGTCCGACAAGATGGAAGGCGCCAAGGCTTTCCATAAGGAGATTGCAGCGCTTGCCCCGGCCTTCGAGGAGCGCCGCGCGGCTGCCGATGCGGCGCTGCGCGTGGAGAAGGTCAAGGTCGATCTCGCTTCGCTGAATGCTCTCGAAAAGGCCGAGGGCAAGAAGTCGCGCTGGCATGTGCGCAATGTCATGCTGCGCGCCGAGGCGATCATGGAACTGCTGCCCAGCAACGAAAAGCCTGTGGTCGACATGGTCGCCTTCAAGCCGGCACTCGATGACTATGCGAGCGCCGTGCGTGAATTCGATGATTATGCCATCGACCATCCGGACAGTTTTCACGTCTTCGAATCCGCCCCGGCTTCGCTTCTGTCGAAACTGCGCGACATCGATGAAAAGCTGCAGAAGGCAAAGGGTGATGCCCGCAAGGGCGCCGGCCGTGATCTCGACTGGCTGGTCAACGACTACAACATGATGGTGACCACTTCGCAGTCCGCGACCACGTTTGCCAAGGATTGATGTTGGCCGTCGGTAGAGGGTTCGTTCCTGCATAACAAAGCGCCCCGCCAGAGATCAGGCGGGGCGCTTTGTGGTTACGACGAAATGTCGAATTACCGATCCCAATCCGGTGCCAGATGGCCGGGGCTGACGATGCGGCCATCGGCGCGGGCGAGCTTGTGCACGGCGGCCATTTCATCTTCCGACAGGGCGAAGTCGAAAATCTCGAAATTCTCCGGCAGGCGGCTTTCGGTCGCGGTTTTGGAGAGGGCGATCACATCCTTCTGCTGTACGGCCCAGCGCAGCACTACCTGTGCGGCGGTCTTGCCGTGTTTGGCGCCGATATCCTTCAACGCCTCATCCTTCGGCACGGCGCCATCGGCCATCAGGTAATAGGCGGTCAGCGACATGCCGGTCTTTTTGGCTTCGGCCAGAACCTTGGACTGGTCGAGATAGGGGTGGTACTCGACTTGATTATTGACGATAGGCGCGTCGGACAGTTTTACGGCTTCCGCCATCAGCGCCGTCGAAAAGTTCGACACGCCGATGTTTTTTACCTTGCCTGCCTTGCGCAATTCGTTGAGCGCGCCGATGCGGTCCGCCAGCGGCATTTCGCTTTGCGGCCAATGCAGGAGGAGAAGATCGACATAATCGGTCTTCAGCTTCTTCAGGCTCTCATCCACCGAGGCGATGAAGGCGTCGTGGCCGACACGGTCGACCCAGACCTTTGTGGTCAGAAAAATATCCTGACGCGGGATGCCGGACTTGGCCAGAACATCGCCGACAGCCTGTTCGTTCTTGTAGATCTGGGCGGTATCGACATGGCGGAAACCGAGTTTTAAGGCCTGCGGCAGGATACGGTGGACGTCTTCATCCGGCATGCGGAAGGTGCCGAAACCGAGGGCGGGGATGTTGGCGCCGTTTGCGCTGACACTGTGCATAAAAAACTCCTTTGAAAAGGAAGCCCGGCAGGACGCCGGGCTGGATGAGACCCATTTTACATGGGTCTTTTGACCTGTGGTTCAACCGCAATCTTTTGCGGTTCAGCCTGATATCGGCGGGTTGAGGCGGGCAAAACCCTCCTGCCGGTGGTAGGGAAAATGCGGGTAGGGTGGGGTGACGGCGCTTGCCGCATCCAGTCTGGAAATTTGCTCTTTTGTCAGCTCCCAGCCGACGGCGCCGAGGTTTTGACGCAACTGTTCCTCGTTGCGCGCGCCGATGATGACCGACGAGACGGTCGGTCGGGAGATCAGCCAGTTGAGCGCCACCTGCGGCACACTCTTATCCGTCTCGGCGGCAACCTCTTCCAGCGCATCGACAACGCGGTAGAGATGGTCGTCGTCCACCGGCGGGCCAAAGCTGGCGGTCTCGTGCAGGCGGCTTCCTTCCGGGATCGGTTTCGAGCGGCTGATTTTCCCCGTCAGGCGGCCCCAGCCGAGCGGGCTCCAGACCAGTGCGCCAAGGCCCTGATCCTCACCCAGCGGCATCAGGTCCCATTCGTAATCGCGGCCGATCAGCGAATAATAGACCTGATTGGCGACATAACGCGCCCAGCCGTGGTTTTCAGCGGCGGCCAGCGATTTCATGATCTGCCAGCCGGAAAAGTTCGACACGCCGATGTAACGCAGCTTGCCGTCCTGCACGAGGCGGTCGAGCGTCGAGACAACTTCTTCAACGGGTGTCGAGGCGTCGAAGGCGTGCAACTGAAAAATGTCGATATGGTCGGTGCCGAACCGTTTCAGCGATGCCTCGACGGCGCCGATCAGGCGGGTGCGGGACGAACCCCAGTCATTCGGCCCGTCGCCGGTCGGCAGGCTGGCTTTTGTCGAGATCAGCACGTCGGTGCGGCGGCCCTTGATTGCCTGTCCCAGCACTTCTTCGGAAGCGCCACTGGAATAGACGTCGGCGGTATCGAAGAGATTGACGCCGGCTTCGAGGCAGATGTCGACGAGGCGGCGGGCTTCTTCCACGTCTGTATTTCCCCAGGCGGAAAACAGCGGGCCGGAGCCGCCGAACGTGCCGGCGCCGAAGGAGAGGACCGGCACTTTCAGGCCGGATTTGCCGAGATTGCGGTATTCCATGACCGTGATCCTTTCCGAGTTTATTCGGCCGGTGAAAGCCGGGCGGCATTGCCGGTATTCTGTCGGTCGAGGCGCATGGCGGCAAGCGCCACGGCAAGAGCGACGATCGGCACGAGACCGGCGACCAAAGTCACGGAGCCGAGGCCCGGGCCGTGGTCGATCACGGCGCCGCCAAGCCAGGCACCGATGGCATTGCCGAGATTGAAGGCAGCGATGTTGAAGGAGGAGGCGAGACCTTGGCCGGCGCCTTCCGCCTGTTTCAGAACCCACATCTGTAGCGGTGCGACGGTGGCGAAAGCGGCTGCACCGAACAGGCCGATGGTGATCACCACGAGAACCGGCTGGTGAAGGGCGGCGGTCATGGCCATCAGCACGGCTGCGAGCGCCACGAGGCTGCCGATGATGGTCGGGCCGAGATGTCGGTCAGCCAGCCAGCCGCCAAAAAGGTTGCCGATCACCAGACCCCCGCCGAAGACGAGCAGGATGGGCGAGACGGCGCTTTCGGAAAAACCGGTGATCTGCGTCAGGATAGGCGCGATATAGGTGAAGGCGGCAAACACGCCGACCCAGGAGAGGACGGTGGTCAGCAGGCCGAGGATGACACCACGGCGGCCGAGCACGGCAGCGATGCCCTGCGAGGTTTCTTCTACTGTATCCGAAGGTTTATCCTTGGGCACCAGAAGCGCGATGACGGCAAGGGCGAGAATGCCGATGAGGGTGACGGCCCAGAAGGTGGCGCGCCAGCCATAGGCCTGTCCCAGCCATGTGCCGAAGGGCACGCCGAGAATGTTGGCGACGGTGAGGCCGGTGAACATGATGGCAATAGCCGAAGCCTTCTTGTTGGGTGCGACAAGGCCGGTGGCAACCACCGAACCGACACCGAAGAAGGAGGCGTGTGCGAAGGCGGTGAGCACGCGGGCGGCCATCAGCGTCCAATAGTCCGGTGCAAGCGCACAAGCGAGATTGCCGACGGTGAAGACCACCATCAGCGCCAGCAGCAGGGTTTTTCGCGGCATCTTGCCGGAAATGGCGCCGAGAATAGGCGCGCCGATGACGACACCGAGCGCATAACCGGAAATCAGCAGACCGGCGGCGGAGATGGAGACACCGAGATCCTTGCTGACATCGATCAGCAATCCCATGATGACGAATTCCGTGACGCCGATGCCGAAGGCACCGGCCGTCAGGGCGTAGAGAGCGAGAGGCATTTTTCAAGTTCCTTGGGAGGAGGGCTGTTTGATGCGTCGCAATATCGTCGTGAAGCACTTGCGCCGGTAGCGGCACAGGCGGATAATCATTTGTGAATTAAAATCACAGGTGATGCGATGGACAACCGTGCCGGCGAAATGGAAGTGTTTGTTCTGGCGGCCGAGTTGAAAAGCTTTTCGGCAGCCGGACGGCGGCTAAAGCTGTCGCCATCGGCAGTCAGCAAGCTGGTGACACGGCTGGAGGATCGGCTCGGCACCCGTCTCGTCGTGCGCTCAACGCGTCTGCTGCAATTGACGCCGGAGGGCGAGACCTATCTCGCCCGCGCTTCCCGTATTCTGGCGGAAATCGCCGATACGGAAGAAATGGTGGCCGGCGGCGGGCGTCTGCGGCCACGCGGACCTCTGTCGGTCAATGCCTCGGTCGGGTTCGGCGAGCATTACATCCTCCCCATGGTCGGTGACTTTCTGGCGATGTTCCCGGATGTGCAGCTCGATATCACGCTGACCGACGATACGGTCGACCTGATCCGCGAGCGCGTCGATATCGCCATTCGCCACGGACCGTTGCGCGATTCATCGCTGATGGCGCGAAAACTCGGGCAGAGCCGGCAGGTGGTGATCGCCTCGCCGGCTTATGTCGCAACACATGGTGTGCCGGGAACCCCCGTCGATCTGGAAAGGCACAATTGCATCAACTTCAATTTCCGGCGTTCGGTGGAGGGCTGGCCGTTTCGTGATCCGAAGACGGGCAAGACCGAGTTGCTCCCCGTTTCCGGCAATCTGAAAGCCTCGACGGGTTCGATCATCCGGCAATTGTGCCTGGATGGTCTCGGCATCGGCCGTGTCGGTCGTTTTCATGTCGAGCCGGATATCGCGGCAGGCCATCTCGTGGCGCTGCTGGAGGATTTTAACCCGGAAGATATCGAGGAAATCCATGCGGTTTATGCGGGCCACGAACATCTCGCGGCGCGCATCCGTGCGTTTATCGATTTTCTGGCGGAACGGCTTTAGTCTATCGGTCGAGCCGAAGGGCTATCGCATATTGAATTGCGAGGGCGCGCCCAGCCGATCTCCCCCCTTGAGGGGGAGATGTCCGGCAGGACAGAGGGGGGTGGTTCTGGCGCAAATGCCGCTTCCAATGTATCTGCCGCACCGTTGCTCACCCCCCTCTGTCACCTTTCGGTGACATCTCCCCCTCAAGGGGGGAGATCATTGGGAGCAAGCGGCGCCCTTTGCATTCCCTATGCGATAGCCCTGCGTCCAAGCTGGGAAAAAGGGCCGGCGCAGAGCACCGGCCCGAAAAAAAATCAGGCCGCCCGCTTCAACGCGTCGCCGATCATCGACACGATCGTGCCGATCTGCTCGCGCTCGACGATGAGAGGCGGTGACAGCGCGATGATATCGCCGGTGACGCGGATCAGCAGTCCCTTGTGGAAGCAATCGACAAAGACATCATAGGCGCGGGTGCCCGGAGCGTTTTCACGCGGGGCAAGCTCGATGGCGCCGACAAGGCCGAGATTGCGGATATCGACCACATGCGGCAGGCCTTTGAGGGAGTGCAGGGCGTTTTCCCAATCGGCAGCCAGATCGGCGGCGCGGGTCAGCAGGCCTTCTTCCTCGTAGATTTCCATCGTGGCGAGACCGGCGGCGCAGGCGACCGGATGGCCGGAATAGGTGTAGCCGTGGAAAAGCTCGATGGCGTTTTCCGGACCGGTCATCAGGCCATCATAGATCTTGCGGCCGGCAAACACCGCCCCCATCGGGATCGCGCCGTTGGTGATGCCTTTCGCCGTGGTGATCAGGTCCGGCGTCACGCCAAAATAATCGCTGCCGAAGGGCGTGCCGAGGCGCCCGAAACCGGTGATGACTTCGTCGAAGATCAACAGGATGCCGTGCTTGTCGGCGATCGTGCGCAGGCGCTCCAGATACCCTTTGGGCGGCAGGATGACACCGGCGGAACCGGACATCGGTTCGACGATGACGGCGGCGATGGTTTCCGCGCCATGCAACTGGACAAGCCGCTCCAGGTCATCGGCAAGCTCGACGCCATGTGTCGGCAGGCCTTTTGTGAAGGCGTTGCGCTCCACATCCAGCGTATGGCGCATGTGATCGGCCGGGATCTGCGGGAAAACCCGGCGGTTGTTGACGAGGCCGCCGACGGAAATGCCGCCGAAACCAACGCCGTGATAACCCTTCTCACGGCCGATGATGCGGGTGCGCGTGCCCTGACCGATGGCGCGCTGATAGGCGATGGCGATCTTCAGCGCCGTATCGACCGATTCCGAGCCGGAACCGGTGAAGAAAACGCGATCAAGTTTGGCGCCGGGACCGCCCGGTGCGTGTTCGGCGAGCTTGGCGGCAAAATCGAAGGCGATCGGATGGCCCATCTGGAAGGTTGGCGCAAAATCCAGCGTCGCCAGCTGGCGCTCGACGGCCTGGCTGATCTTTTTGCGGCCATGGCCGGCATTGCAGCACCACAGGCCTGCCGTGCCATCCAGCACCTTGTTGCCATCGACATCGGTGTAATACATGCCGTCAGCCGCTGCGAGCAGGCGGGGAGCAGCCTTGAACTGCCGGTTGGCCGTAAACGGCATCCAGAAATTTTCGAGATTGACCGTGTTTGCCTTGCTGACGTGATCCATGACTGCCTCCATTGGTTGATGTGAGGTTCGGCAATTCGGCTGTTCTGAACAAGTCGTTTTCTTGGCGGCGGCAAGCGACTGATTTTGTTGACAGGTGGCAACTTGTTTTCGATATTTCGAACATCGAGAACAGGAGGTGGTCATGTCGCTGGATGTCGGAGGCCGTTTGCGGCAGTTGCGCATGGCTCGTAACCTGTCTCAACGCGAGCTTGCCAAGCGCGCCGGTGTCACCAATTCGACCATTTCGCTGATCGAATCCAATGCCGCCAATCCTTCCGTCGGCGCGCTGAAACGGATCCTCGACGGACTGCCGATCGGCATGGCCGAGTTTTTTGCCTTCGAGCCTGAAAAATCGCGACAGGCCTTTTATGCGGCCGAGGATCTGGTGGAGATCGGTAAGGGACCGATCTCCTACAAACAGGTCGGTGACAACCTTTTTGGGCGCAGCCTGCAGATCCTGAAAGAGTGTTACCAGCCGGGTGCCGATACCGGAAAAGTGCCACTCGTGCATGAAGGCGAGGAGGGCGGTATCGTTCTTTCCGGCCGGCTGGAAGTGACGGTAGAGGATGAGAGGCGCATTCTGGGGCCGGGTGACGCCTATTATTTCGAAAGCCGTCGGCCGCATCGCTTTCGTTGCGTCGGGCCGGTGCCCTGCGAGGTCATCAGCGCCTGTACTCCACCGACGTTTTAGTCACGGTCGGGAGCGCCGAGCGGAAAGTTTTTCCGGTATGGTCGCGCTTCATCCACCGCACGCGCAAAGGATGGCCGTGCCAGAAGGCGTTCCCTGTAAGCGGTGACGTTGGGGAAACGATCGCCCAGCGGATGCGACCAGTCGGCGTAAAACAGCGATGGTGCGGCAGCGCAGTCGGCCAGCGTAAAAGCGTCGCCCGCCGCCCATTGCCGGTTTTCCATGTGCCGGTCCAGCCAGCCATAGGCGGCATCCAGCATGTTGCGCGCTTCCTGAACGCCATAGGGGTCGCGGTCTTCCGGCTTTCGCAGCGCGTTGAACACGATCTTCTGCTGCGGCGTCGAGATGTAGTTGTCGAACACGCGATCGAGCATGCGCACCTCGACGGCAAAGGCTTCGTTGACCGGGATCAGCCGCACCGGGCCGGGATAATGCACCTGCAGATATTCGATGATGGTCGTGGCCTCGTGGATCATCCGGCCGCGATCCTTCAGCATCGGAAAACGTTTGACCGGCTATGCCGCGACGAGTTCCTCATAGGCGCCGTCATCCTCGCCGAGTGTGCGGGTGTCGAAATCCAGTCCGTTTTCGTAGAGCGCGATCAGCACTTTCTGGCAGTAGGACGAGAACGGATGCGAATAGAGAACGGTTCGCATGATGGCCTCCCAAACCGATTGCGAATTGAAACCGGTTCGATCGTAGCACTCCATTGGCCATTGGCAAGCCGCCAGGTCAAGCAATCCAGGTTTAGAGGGCAGCTTTCAGCTTGTGGCTGAAGCGTCGTTTGAGAAACCGCGAGGCGCGGTAGCGCACGCCGCTCGGTCTTTCCGGGTCGGCAATGTCGCTTTCTGCGAACAATTCCTCGTCGGCAGTCAACTCGCGGGCGGGCACCGGGACGAGGCCACGGCCGGTTTCGTGGTTCAATGCCTCGATGGCGGCAATCAGCGAACCACCATGCGCGGCAATCGCCTCACTCACCTCTTCGACCGAACGGCCGAGATGTTCGGCGACAAGATCGTTGCGCGTGGTGATGATCTTGTTCCGCAGAACCTCCTGATCATCGCGGGCGGCAAGGATGACGTCGCATTCGGTGTCGTAACCCATCGAGCGGTTGTTGAGATTGGCGGAACCGATCTTGATGATACGGTCATCGGCAAACATCATCTTGGCATGAACATAGATCGGCGTGCGGGCATCGTTGACGGGATAATAGAGACGGAAGCGGCCAAAACGATCGGCATCCTTCACCAGTTTCATCAGGCGGATGCGGGCGCTGTCCATCGCCTTGGCCTCGAGATACCCCTCGCAGCCCTCCGGGTTGATCAGCACGATCTCCGGGCCGTCTTCTTCCTTCAGCCGTTCGGCGATCGCTGTCGCGATCCGGCGCGAGGCAAAATACTGGCTTTCGATGTAAAGCGTCTTTTTCACCGCCGCGATGATGGCAAGTTTCGCCGTCTCGATTTCGACGATCTGCTTGCGCTCGTCATATTCCGGGGCGGTGCGGGCAATGCCGATATCGACATCGCGAAAACCGACCTCCAGCCCATCCGGCCATGGATCGCTGTCACAATCCTTCGGTTCAAGCTTTTCCTTGGTGGCATATTGCCAGCGGTTGCGCGCAACTTCGCCAAGTGCTGCCGCCGCCGGGCCGGAAAGGCATGTGGTGGCGTCGTGCCACGGCTCCTGCGCAAAGCCCATGGGCGAGCGTCGGGCCGGCGCTTTTTCGGCGTGGTCGCGGGTGTCCCAGCGCCCCACCGTCATGTCGATCCCGCCGCAGAAGGCGACCCGGTCATCGATGATGAGCAGTTTCATGTGATGTGCGGATATCGTCGGATGCGCGCCATCCAGTTTCAGATGGATGCGTTTGTCGAAAATCCAGCGCAGCATGTAGAACGGCGTTTCGCCACGCGTGATCGAGTTGATGAGGCCGATATCCCATTTGAGAATGCGGACGTCGATTTCCTCGTTGCGGCGGGCGACCGCGTTCAGAAACGAACCGAGCTGGTCCGGCCATTCGCCGTGTTTTTCGCCATCCGGTTCCAGCCTGATGCGCGTGTCGAAATCCCAGCCGATCAGGTAGATCGACCGTTTTGCCTTGATCATGGCGCTTTTGGCGGCACGAAAGAAGTCGGCGGCATCAACGATGATCGACAGACGTTCCGCCTTGGCAATGCGCCAACAGGTTTCGCCTTCCTTCAGTATGTCGTGCATCTGCCCCTCGTGCCTGATAATCTGCTGGTGGGGCATATAGGGCAAAGATAACCGGCGACCATTATTGCGGCGCAGCAAACTCAGAGGCCATCAAGGCGTATTAGGCACCGGTGTTTCACGCCATGTAACGGCTGTTAATAAAAAAGGCGCCACATTCCTTCTTTTCATCGCATCGTGGCCCAAGTCTCTGTTTCATATTCAAGCAGATTGGAATGAACCGCCGGTAAGGGCGGCCAAAACGGACTGGAGGTTGGGGACATGCGGATCACGTGGTTTTTATTGATCGGAATTCTGGTGGCGATGGTTTTGAGTATCCTGCTGATCGATACACGCATCCCCGCACCACCCAGCCTGCAACCGGGCCAGACGGAGCCGGCGCCGGCAAATCCGCTGGCGCCGCCGCCGGGGCAGCCATGATGTCTCCGGGATGTTTCAGGCCTGACCCTTGACCGCCACGAGGAAAAATCGCGGAAAGGCCAGCAGCCGCCGGCCGTCTGCCATCGGCGGATAGGCCGTGTCGATGCGGGCCTCATAATCGGCCAGAAACGCATCCCGGTTTTCCGCGCCGGCAGCTTCCAGATAGGGGCGCAGTCCGGTGCCCTTCACCCATTCGACGATCGCTGCCGCATCCGCCATCGGGTGATAATAGACGGTGTGCCAGACATCGACCTTCAGCGATTTCGGACCCAGACGGTCGAGATAGGTCGATGGCGGCGGCAGGCGCTTGCGGCGGACCTTTTCGCCTTCGAACGCTTGTTTCCATGGTCCGGCCAGACCGGCCTCCTCCATCATCAGATGCGAAGGTTCGGAAAGGTTGTCCGGCATCTGCACCGCCAGCACGCCGCCGGGTTTCAGATGATCCATGAGTTTTGCCAGGACCGAAACATGGTGGGGCACCCACTGGAACACTGCATTGGCATAAAGCAGATCCACCGGGGCATCCGGCACCCAGTCGAGAAGATCGGCCTTGTCGAAGGTGACGGCCGGCAGGCGTTGGCGCGCGGCAGCCAGCATGTTTTCGTCGCTGTCGAGACCGGTGACATTGGCCGCGCCAAAACGTTCGACCAGAATATCGGTGGAATTGCCCGGCCCGCAGCCGAGATCGAAGGCGCGGCTGGCGGTGGCAAGCGGCACCTGCGCCATCAGATCACGCGCCGGGCGGGTGCGCTCGTCCTCGAATTTCAGATATTGTTGTGAGGACCATGCCATGTCTCGCTCCCTTGTCTGATGCGTGTCCTAGGGCTGGCATTGGATATGGGATCATGCAGATCGGCAAGGGCATCGATCTGTCTTTGTTCGTGGCGAACGGCTTTTCATCACAGAAGCTGATGCACCCATTTATGCCGAAACTGGATTGCTGTACCTGCCGTCACAACTCTCCGCTTTTTGGTAATGCGAGGCTTTTTTCGGCAAAAATCTCCTTGACCTGAGCGCTTTGAGGGGACTTCACTCCGGGCACGGAATTTGCAAGGAGAATGCCATGTCTGTTGATACATCGCCCAAAAGCACCACCTGGACCTTCGTTGATGGCGAGTGGCTTTCCGGCAACCCGAAGCTGATCGGCCCCACCTCGCACGCCATGTGGCTCGGCTCCACCGTGTTCGACGGCGCCCGCTGGTTCGATGGCATTTCGCCCGATCTTGAGCTGCATTGCCAGCGCATCAACCGCTCGGCCATCAACATGGGCATGAAGCCGACCAAGACGCCGGAAGAGATCGAGGCGCTGGCGCTTGAAGGCGTGAAGAAATTCGACGGCAAGACCGCCATCTACATCAAGCCGATGTACTGGACCGAACACGGGACGTCCTTCAGCGTCGTTGCCCCGGACGCGGAATCGACCCGCTTCGCGCTTTGCCTGTTCGAAGCGCCGATGAACACGGCAAAGCCCTCCTCGCTGACCGTTTCGCCTTACCGCCGCCCGAACCCGGAAGTGGCGATGACCGCCGCCAAGGCCGGCAGCCTCTACCCGAATAGCGGCCGCATGATCATCGAAGCCCGCGAGCGCGGTTTCGACAATGCACTGGCGCGTGACATGAACGGCAATGTCGCCGAAACCGCCTCGTCCAACATTTTCATCGTCAAGGACGGCGTCGTTTTCACGCCGATCGCCAACGGCACCTTCCTTGCCGGCATCACCCGCTCGCGCGTCATCGGCCTGCTGCGTCAGGCCGGTTACGATGTGCGTGAGGCGACCGTTACGGTTGAGGATGTTGCCAAGGCCGACGAGATCTTCACCTCCGGCAACTATTCCAAGATCGTGCCGGTCAACAAGTTCGAGGATCGCGAATTGCAGCCTGGCCCGATCGCTGCCAAGGCGCTGGAGCTTTACATGGAATGGGCGAATGCCGCCCGTAAGGCCGCAGCCTGATTTTCAGGTCCGAAACATAAAAATGATGACGGCGCCCTCGGGCGCCGTCTGCGTTTCAGGCTTTCACAAGTGTTTCGAGAAAGCCGCAGGCCCGATCCGCGCCACCGATCGAGATCGTGTGGCCAAGGCCGGGCTCGATCACGGTTTCCACCTGCATGCCCAAAGCCTTCAATTCGGTTTCTGCCTTTTCCGTTTCCCAGGATGGGATGACACTGTCGGATGTGCCATGCACCAGCAGGATTTTCGTGTCCTTGGCCGGGGTCAGAGGTTTTTCGCTGGCGAGACGCCCGGAAAAACCGATCACGCCGGCAACCGGCCAGCGACCGCTGGCCACCGCATCGAGCGACATGATCGTGCCTTGTGAAAACCCGACGAACACGACCCGGTCCAGCTTGTCGGAAAAACCATGTTCTTCGACGATCGATGAGATGACTGCGTCGAATGCGGGCCGCGCCGCGCTGACGCGGGCCGGGCGATTTTCCGGCGTGACGCCGGCCACGCTGAACCACTGATAACCGGAGGAAAAATCGCAACGTTCTGGCGCGTTCGGCGAAACGAAGGTGACGTTCGGCACGCGGGCCTGCCAGCTTTTTCCGAGCGGTTCCAGATCGTCGCCGTTGGAGCCGACGCCATGCAGCAGGATGGCGAGAAATGCGTTCTGCGAAATCGTCATGATAAACCCTTGCGCGCGATCGAGGCGGACTGTCCGCACCTTGCATCCCACTTACTACGACGGAAAACACGGTGTGTGATAGAGAGCGGTCGGTGACCGCTCCGTTCAACGGTAACGCATGGCGACACCGTCCGATCCCGACAAATGCGATGGATTGCGATGGATCAACGGCGATGCAGATGCGTGATCGTGGCCGATGGCATTTCGGGAGGTGCGGGCCTGGGCGCGTGTGTTGCGCCGGTCAGGTCGGAATACTGCGCGATCGGTTCCGCCTTGCCGATCAGATAACCCTGAATATGCTGGCATTGCGCGTCTTCCAGAAAAGCGCGCTGTTCTTCCGTTTCCACGCCCTCCGCGACGATCGGAATGTTCAAACCACGGCCAAGGCCGATCACGGCCCGTACGATCTCGTCGGCGCTGGTATCGGTTTTGAGCTTTGCGGTGAACGATTTGTCGATCTTGATCGTATCGAACGGAAAGGCCTGCAGATAGGAGAGCGACGAATAACCGGTGCCGAAATCGTCCATGGCGATCTGGATGCCCAGCGCCTTCAAACCGCGCAGGATCTGCAGGGCGCGGGCAAAATCCTGCACCAGAACACCTTCCGTCACTTCCAGTTCCAACCGGTCGGGTGAAAGCCCGGTCTGCAGCAGAACCGTATGGACGTCGCCGACCAGATTTTCCTGACGGAACTGGATGGGCGAAACATTGATGGCGATCTTCAGCCGGTTCGGCCAGCTGGCGGCTTCCCGGCAGGCTTCCCGCAGCACCCAGCGGCCGATCTCGATGATCAGCCCGCTTTCCTCCGCCAGCGGCACGAATTGATCGGGTGAGATCAGCCCACGGGTGGGATGATACCAGCGCAACAGGGCCTCGAAACCGAAAATTTCGCCGGAAACGGAAGCCTGAGGCTGATAATGCAGGGCCAGTTCATGGCGCTTGATGGCATGACGCAGATCCTGCTGCAGGACGCGACAGTCATGCATGCGCCGGTCCATGCCGGCGTTGAAGGCGCAGAACCGACCGCGACCTTCCGCCTTGGCGCGGTAGAGCGCCGCATCGGCATTGGCGAGCAGCGTTACGGCGTTGTCGCCATCCTGCGGGAACATGGCAACGCCGATGCTCAGGCCCACATGAAGGGACCGTTCATCGATCTCTATTTCTTCCTCCATGGATTGAGTGAGCGCTTCCGCTAGCCGTGTCACGGCTTCCGGTTGGCCGTCGCCGACACTGATGACCGTAAATTCATCACCACCAAGGCGGGCGGCCAGATCCTGGTGCCCGAGCAACCGCTTCAACCGCCGTGCCAGTTCGGTCAACACCGTGTCGCCGGCATTGTGGCCGAACAGATCATTGATATCCTTGAAGCGATCGACGTCGAAGCTCATGACGCCAAAACGTCGGCGAGTGACCCTGCTCTCCTCGATCAGGTTGGCGAGATGGGTCGAGAAATGCGTGCGGTTCGGCAAATCGGTGAGAGGGTCGTGATGGGCAAGGTAGGAGACGCGTCGTTCCGCCCTTATGCGTGCGGTGATGTCCTGCTGGGTTGTCAGGATATATTGACCGTCGAGCAAGATGTCATGCAGCGCGATGACCTTGTCGCCGATCTCGATCTCTTCCCGTACGGCCCGACCGGCTGAAAGTTCGCGCCTTACATGATCAAGAAAGGCCTGCGGGTCCTGTTTCCAGTCCGTCAGCCGCCCTTCCTTGATAAGGTCCGCGAATGTTTCCGTCCCGTTCACCCAGCCGGGGTGGCGTGCATGAATTTGCTGGAAGGCGGCGTTGGAGTAAACCGTGTGCCCCTGCAGGTCGAAAAGCGCCACTCCGACGGGCAATTGGTCCAGTGCAGCCTGAAGCGCACTTTGCAGCCCCTCATGGGTGCCCTGATTGACTGACGGTGCCGTGACCACTCGGAAGCTCCTCCAAACCGACCGCACTATAGCATCTATCCTCGAAATATTAGGATATAATAATTTAGGTGGACGATATTTCAAGCGAAGCAACAGGCGGCGGCGATCGGGATCATCGAGCAAAAGTTCCCGCCGCCGGAGTTGCAACGACTGGCGGCGGCGGGAGGGGCGTCGCGCTGTTGCATGGCGCGACGAACGGAATGAAGGGGCGAGGCTCAGGCGGCCCTGCGGCGATCGAGGGTCGCCAGAACAACAATCTCCAGCCTGTCCCAAGCCTGAATGCCGCGCTCGCCCAGATGGGCCGCGATGCCGCGCATCGGTTTCATCGCGGCGGCAAGGTCGTGGAGGGTCAGGTCAGCATGTGGCAACGGGCCGTTGCGACGCTGCCGGTCTGCCATTTGAAAGGTTTCTTCTGCCAGAACCGTGAACAGCCGGTCATTGGCCACGGCGCGATTCCCAAGCTTGTCGACCGAGCGCCACAACTGCCGCTGTGCGACCAGCCTGTAGCCGGTCAATTGTTCGAACAGCATCAGGTCGCCCATGCTGTAGGCGCGGGCGGGCATCGGTTCCCCGGCCGGTGCAGATTCAGGTGTCGGCTCCGGTTCCGCGGTGACCACAGGCGGTGTGGTGTGCGTTGACGTCGTTTTCGCCGCCGGCTCCGTTTCGAGCGAACAGTCGTCGACCGGCATGGCTTCGACCATTGCCGTGTCCGCTAGCGGCGCACGCTCTGCTTCGGTCTCGACATCCGGCGTGTCGGGGATGCAGGGAGAAGTGGCCGGCGCCTGTGAAATCAGCTCGCTCAAAAGTGCGTCGAGCGCGTCCGTTTGCCCTGTATCCGGAGAATATGCGGTGTCATGCAATTCGTCCCGCATCGAAATCCCTTCGTGAGTTCAAATGATCCGTTCTAAAATCAATTGAAGGAAGGGATAGCCGGCCAAGCCTGCGCAAAGCTGACTGAAAGTCCTGTTTGGCGTAAAAATACCGCGTGGGCTTTTATGGGGTGGTTTTCAGGTAGGCGATAACATCATCGATGTCCGACTGGCTCCAGAAACCCCAGAAGCGCATGCTGGTGCCGGGGACCTTGCCTTTGGGGCTGGAAAGAAATTCGGAGAGGGCTTTTTCGTCCCAAACGAGGCCGGTGGCTCCGGCATCGCGCATGGCCTGTGAATATCGAAAGCCCGCGACGCTGCCGGCGGTGCGACCGAACACGCCCTTCAGATGCGGACCGAGCTTGTTGGTTTCGGCATTCGGTACGTGGCAGGGCAGACAGACGCGGTAAACCTGGCGTCCGTGAGCGGCGTCCTGTGCGAGGGCCGCCGAGTTTATGGGCATGAGCGCCAGCAGAAGCAGCAGCGCAGGGCGTATGGCGGATTTCATAAGTGATCCCATTTGCGAAATGACCATTTATGAGGTTCCGGGTCGCAATGCCATGCGACGAAATTGTCTTTCGCTGCCGGGGCGACCGCTCTATTTTCTGGATGCCGCGGCACCCACCTTGCGAATCTCGATTTCTCCACCGACCTCCGACACCTTGGTCTTCTTGTCGTAGACGCAGATGACACTGATGTCGGCGACCTTTTTTGTCTTCACGCCCAGTGGTCTGCCGGTATTGATGGCAAGGCCGTATTTCTCGCTGCCATAGGGGTCGACAACGGCGCGGCCGTTTTCGATCTGGCTGGACGCGGACTTGATGCAGGCTTTTTCGACGGCCGCGGAAAATTCCGCCCAGGCACCATCTGACGAGGCGTGAGCGGCGCTGCCAAGGCCGAGGACGGCCACGAGAACGGGCACGAGGCGCATGGTGTGTTTCATCGAATCATTTCCTCCGTTGACGTCTCACGTCTGTCTCAACTGTGCGGCATCGCCATGGCGGTGGGCAAGAGATCGGTGATATTCGATGCCCTGCCGATGCATTCGGAACGATGTTCCAAGAACAGGCGTTAGAGAAGAACACCACACTGCGGGGGCATTGATTTTTGCCAGAATTTTGGTCCGAAAGACGTTGCCACGCTGCCGCCTTGAACCTATGTTCCCGCTCATCTTCACCCAGCTTGTTTTTGCCCAAGGAGTAAGATCATGGCTTTTGAACTTCCCGAACTTCCCTACGATTACGAAGCGCTGCAGCCTTTCATGTCGAAGGAGACGCTTGAGTATCACCACGACAAGCACCACAAGGCCTATGTCGACAACGGCAACAAGCTGGCCGCTGAAGCCGGCATGGCTGACCTTTCGCTGGAAGAAGTCGTGAAGAAGTCTTTCGGCACCAATGCCGGCCTCTTCAACAACGCTGCCCAGCATTACAACCACGTCCATTTCTGGAAGTGGATGAAGAAGGACGGTGGCGGCAACAAGCTGCCCGGCAAGCTGGAAAGCGCCATTACTTCCGACCTCGGCGGTTACGACAAGTTCAAGGCCGATTTCGTTGCTGCCGGCACCACGCAGTTCGGCTCCGGCTGGGCATGGCTGTCCGTCAAGAACGGCAAGCTGGAAATCTCCAAGACCCCGAACGGCGAAAACCCGCTGGTTCACGGCGCAGAGCCGATCCTCGGCGTCGACGTATGGGAACACTCCTATTACATCGACTACCGCAACGCGCGTCCGAAATATCTCGAAGCCTTCGTCGACAGCCTGATCAACTGGGACTACGTCCTGGAGCGTTACGAAGCTGCCACGAAGTAAGTTTGCGGGAAAACCCGTGATGGAAGCCCGGCCTTTGTGCCGGGCTTTTGCGTTTCAGGTGTCCGTTGCCATTGTTGTGCCGGGCTTTTGGCGGGATCGCATCAGGTAAAAAGCCAAGGCCAGCCACAATACCAGAAACAAAAATGGAGGCAGAAACATCCCTGTCATGATCCATGTTTCCGGCGGAAACGAGAATGCCATGCCCATTTTCGCGATGATAATGAGGGCGCAAGCGCCAGCCAGAGCAAGGTAGACGTGACGCCAAGCAGGTGAGGAGTTTTGCGTCGTGAGTGTTCCTGAAGCGGAGTGCCGCAGCGCCAACAGAGTGAAAAATACGGCGGCTGGCAGATGGCTTAGGGACAGTCGTATTTTAACTGACGTGTCTGTCTGCAGGAACAGAAGATGCATCAACTGCGCGGCCCCGTGTAAAATCACGGCATTGACGATCAAAATGATCGCTGAGCGCCAGAAAACAGCCCAGAATGCATAGATGAAATCGCGCAAGGTGACGCCTTTCATGTGAGATCGTCGGCGAAATGGCCGCGCTTACCTTCATAAGGTTGGAGGCGTCTGTGGGGCAAGTTGGCATCGTCATACGCCTGTCATGCCGACGTCATATCTCGCGCCCATGTCCCGCGAAACTCCTCTCATCCGCTTCGGCGTTCTGGCCGATCCTCAATATGCAGCGCTTCCCCCGCATCCGACGCTGAACCGTCATTATCAGGCGAGCAAGGCCAAGATCGCGCAGGCGCTCGAGGTTCTGGATGGCGAGGAACTCGCCTTTGTCGTGACACTCGGCGATCTGATCGATCGTGGCTGGGAGAATTTCGACGCGGTCCTGCCGCTCTTTGAAACCTCGCAACATGCGTGCTTTTTCCTGCCCGGCAATCACGATTTCCTTGTGGAGCCGGAGCATCTTGCCAAGGTTCATGACAGGCTTGGCATGCCCGCGCCCTATCATCATTTTGCCCGCGATGGATTTCGCTTCGTGATCATCGATGGTTGCGAGGAAAGCCTGTTTGCCACCCGGCATGATCCGGAGCGGCACGCGCAGGCCGTGGATCGATTGGCCGGACTGGAGGCGAAGGGCGCCATCAACGCAAAGGACTGGAATGCCGGCATCAGCCGTGCCCAGTTCGAGTGGCTGCGGGATGTGCTCGACCGTGCCGCCTGGGATGGCGAAAAGGTCGTCATCATGGGCCATTATCCGCTTTATCCAGATAGCGACCATAACCTGTGGGATAGTGCGGAGGTGGCAGCCATGATTGCCTCCTACAGCAATGTCGTCGCTTATCTCAACGGTCACCAGCACTCAGGCAATCTTGGCCAGTTGGGCAGGACCTGGTTCGTCAACTTCAAGGGCATGGTCGATACGCCCGATGAAAACGCGTTCTCGGTCGTGGAAGTGTTTGCCGATCGCATCGAGATCATCGGCCATGGCCGCGAAGAGAGCCGCACGCTGCCGCTCTGATTGCTGCCGCTTTTTCATCGTTGCGGATTGCAATTTATTTCCACCTAAAAAGTATAATTGACGGTTGTCAGCGACTTTTTGCCACTATTGGCGATCGCCTCCGCATGTATGAATAATATTTTCGTAGATAAATCCGGCGTTGTTGTTGATTTTTGCAAATAATTACAAAAATCAATTCATCGACGATGCCCGGAAGCGAAAATTATAGAGATTTATTGACGATGCGATCAATCTGTCCGGGAGGCATGATATGGCCAGTACGCTAGACACCGGGACCATCGAACGCGGGATTTCTGTCCGTGCTCCAAAGGTCCGCAATTTCAATCCGACCTCGAAATTTTTCCACTGGCTGATGGCCACGATCATCATCGTCGCCTGGATCGTTGGTTATTACGGCGGCGCCATGCTGCATTATGGCGTCAACGACATCGAGACCGCGCAAAAAGTGTGGGCGATCACGCTGCACAAGAACATTGCCACCACGACGCTGTTCCTGATTGCATTGCGCATCGTCTGGCGCCTGTTCCACAGCCCGCCGCCATTGGGCGAAATGCCGGCGATCATGAAGACCTTCACCCATCTCGGCCACTGGTCCCTGTATTTCCTGATGGTCGCCGTGCCTGTCTCCGGCTGGTGGAACTCCTCGTCGGCCGGTTACGGCATTCCGGTCGCCGGCCTGTTCACCATTCCGGGCCTGGGTGGCAAAAACCCGGAACTGACGCCCTATCTCGTCACCGCCCACTGGTTCCTGTCCTGGGCGCTTGCGATCGTTGTCGCCGGCCATCTCGCCTTCGCGCTAAAACACCATTTCATCGACAAGGACGATACGATCGAAGCGATGATGCCGACCAATCGCCAAGATTGACCGGGCCGGGGACGCAGCGCAGACGAATTGGGTCGGTCACTGGTTTTGCCAGCCATCGACCCAGAGTTTGCGCAGGCTTTCGCCTTCGCCGATAAAAAATGCATCGACCGGATGGCATTGCGTCACCCGGTCGGTGCGAAAATTGCGGATTGCCTCACGCAATTCGCACCATGCGACGATATTGGCCGTCTGCGAATAATAGATGAGAGCGATCGGCCGGATCGTCCTGTCGCTGTCCCGGTTTTGCTCGTCGCGATAGCCGATCCGGATTTTCTGCTCATCGCGAATGGCCTGCCGTATCATGGCAAGATCAACCCCATCAGGCACCGGTGCCGCGCTGCCCCAGACATGCAGCGCATTGGTTGAGAACGTGCCCGCAAGCGGTTGCGGCACAACCGCCGAAATCTTGCGGTTGACCTGCCGGGCCGCCTGTTTCAGGCCCTTGTCGCCGGTGCGTTCCAGAAGCGCCAATGCCACCACGATGGCCTCCGTTTCCTCGATCGACAACATCAGCGGCGGCAGCGTGAAGCCCGGTCGCAGAATATAACCGATGCCGCGCCCGCCTTCGATCGGCACGCGCATGCCCTGAAGGGCGGAAATATCCCGGTAGATCGAGCGAACGGTGACTTCCAGC
Source organism: Neorhizobium huautlense (assembly GCF_030811685.1). Lineage (GTDB taxonomy): Bacteria > Pseudomonadota > Alphaproteobacteria > Rhizobiales > Rhizobiaceae > Neorhizobium > Neorhizobium huautlense_A. The sequence continues at coordinate 606,063 of NZ_JAUSRF010000001.1, forward strand.
TGCTCGGCAATGTTGGCGGCGGTGACCGGCCCTTTTGCGAGCCGCAGGATCTGGATGATCTCGAACAGACGTGACGCCTTGCGCATTTTTTGCCCGTCTCCCCATCGCTCCTGACAGAACGCTGTCAGGAGCGTTTTTGTATAGGGCCGCATATGCGCTTGAAAAACAAGCTCCTGCTTGTTTGCGGATCAACGGACGCGGGTGGACAACTGACATGACCTATACGGAAAATCTCTGGCTCTTTTTTACGCTTCTTTTCGGCATCATCGTTGTGCCCGGCATGGACATGATTTTTGTTCTTGCAAATTCCCTGACGCGCGGGCGGGCATCGGGACTGGCGGCCACGGCCGGAATCATGGCGGGCGGGCTTGTGCATTCGCTTTATGGTGCGCTTGGTGTCGGGCTTCTGGCCAGTCTGATGCCCGTCCTGTTCAAGCCGCTGCTGATCGCCGGTGCGCTTTACATGGCGTGGATCGGTTTCACGCTGATGCGCAGTGCGATCACCGTCGATCATGTCGGGCCGGCGGACAGCCACTCGCATTGGGAAGCGTTTCGCCGTGGCGCGGTGACATGCCTGATGAACCCGAAGGCCTATCTCTTCATGCTGGCCATCTACCCGCAATTCCTACGTCCTGATTTCGGGGCCTTGGCGCCGCAGGCGGCCGTGATGGCGGCCATGACGGCGGGCACGCAGCTTGCCGTCTACGGCGGTCTTGCGATTGCGGCCGGTCGTGCGCGAAAAGCCTTGGTCGGCAATGCCGCTGCGACGATCTGGGTCGGCAGGATGGCAGGGCTGTTGCTTGTCCTCGTTTCCGTTCTGACGTTATGGGAAGGCGTGAAAGACGGCCTCTCACGGTAAGTTGAGTCTGTTTGGCGTATTTATCCGGTGAACGCAGTGTCAACGCTTAAGGGTGATGTCTTCGGTGAACTGACAGAAACGTGACTTCTTTCCGTCGCTTGGCCTTGTCATTCTGCCGACGCAGATATTTGGGCTGCGTGTGATGCGGGCCGATAAACCGGGAGATTTTTAATGCATATCAAGAACCTGGCCGCGACGGCCTTGGCGCTCTGTCTTGGCTTCGGTTCGGCTTTTGCGGCCGAGCCGCAGGTTGAGCGTCAGGCCGGCATGAAGGCGATCGGCGCTTCCATGGGGGCGCTTGCCGCCATTGCCAAGGAGCAGAAGCCCTTCGACGCAGAAGCCGTGAAGACGGCGCTGACGACGATCAGCACCTCGGCCAAGGCGTTTCCTGACCAGTTCCCGGTCGGCAGCGAAACCGGTCATGACACCGAGGCCTCGCCAAAGATCTGGGAAAACCCATCGGATTTCCGCGCCAAGTCTCTGAAGCTCGCCGCTGATGCCGATGCGGTTCTGGCGGCAGCACCGACCGATGTTGCAGGCGTGATGAATGCCATGCAGACGCTGGGCGCCGAATGCGGCCAGTGCCATCAGACCTACCGTCTGAAGCGTTGATGAAAGCCGGCAGCCGGGCATGCGTTCGGCTGCCGCGACGCCTTGCGGCAGGAGAATGACATGGCATCGACCTTCACGAAAATCGTGGCGGCAGTGGTTGTTGTGGGAGCGGTGGGCCTTGGTGGCGCTTACGCGCTGACGGCACCGGATCCGCAGCCGGAAAGCCATTGGGCCGATCTCGGCAGCCCCGATCTTGCCAATGGCGAACAGCTGTTCTGGGCAGGCGGGTGTGCCGGTTGCCATGCCGCGCCCGGCGCCGAAGGCGATGCGCTGAAAATCATGTCGGGTGGCCGCGCCCTGCCGAGCGATTTCGGCACGTTCCATATTCCCAACATTTCCTCCGACAATCAGGCGGGCATCGGCGGCTGGACGGTTGCGCAGTTCGGCAATGCCATGACGCGTGGCGTCGGCCCGAATGGCGAACATCTTTATCCCTCCTTTCCATACGGATCCTACGCGCGGCTTTCGCCCAAGGACGTCAACGATCTGTTCGGTTACCTGAAATCCCTGCCGGCAAGCAGCAATGTCGCGCCCGCTCACGATCTGCCGTTTCCGTTCAATATCCGGCTGGCCGTCGGCGGCTGGAAGTTTCTCTATTTCAACGATGGCCCGCGTGTGGAACTCGCTAACGCTTCCGATCAGGTGAAGCGCGGGCAATATCTGGTCGAAGGGCCGGGCCATTGCGGCGAATGCCATACGCCGCGCAATGCACTCGGCGGTTTCGAGGCCGGGGCATGGTTGGCGGGCGGACCGAACCCGGAAGGCGAAGGCCGCGTGCCCGGTATCACCTCGACTTCGGAAGGCATCAGCGCGTGGAGTGAGGATGAGATCGTCAACTATCTCGAAACCGGCTTCACCCCGGACTTCGACAGTGTCGGCGGCTCGATGGTGGAAGTGCAGAAGAACATCGCGCATCTGCCCAAGAGCGATCTTGCGGCGATCGCCGCTTATCTGAAGGCTGTGCCGGGCAAATAATCCTCCCCCGCAATATGGTTCCGTGTTGTGCTGCGGTGGCGGCACAACCGCGCCTTGACACCTGCAAAGCCCGGGCGCACAACTCGTGCCGCAATGGTTCCCCTTGCTTTCGCGCTTTGAGATCAGGGGATTAAAAGGGAACGCGATAGGGAATTTCCTCATTCGCGGCTGCCCCCGCAACTGTGAGCGGCGAGTCCGGAACAATCACGGCCACTGGGAAACCGGGAAGGCCCGTTCCGCGACAACGACCCGCGAGCCAGGAGACCTGCCAGTGCAAATGTGAGCAACGCATATGTAACGAGGGGTTTCATCATGCAGAACCAGACCGCAGAAAAAGCGGCCAAACCGGCCGTGACGTCTAAAACATCCAACTTTGTGCAATCCGCAATGGCCGCCTGCCTCGGGGTTTTCGTGATCGGCTTCGTGGGGTTTTCCCATCTCGAAGTCGTCCACAATGCTGCGCATGACGTGCGTCATGCCAACGCCTTCCCCTGCCATTAAGGGGAGCTTTCACAAATGTTCAGAGCTATTGTCTTCTCCGCCGTCCCGGTGGGGATCATCACCGGTATTGCCATCACGCTGATGCAGATGGTGGGCACCGAACCGCTGATCCTCAAAGCTGAAACCTATGAAAATGCTGGTTCGGCGGTGCCGGAAAGTGCGGCGCCCGCCGAGCATTCGCATGCCGCGGCCGCGCCGGCGCATGATCATGCGATGCCAGCGGCCGAAGCCCATGATGCCGCCGGTCACGACCATGGTGACGGCTGGTCGCCCGCCGACGGTTTCGAGCGCACCGCCTATACGCTGGGCGCCAATGTGCTGACCGCCATCGGTTATTCGCTTGTGCTGACGGCCTTGCTGTCCATGACGAATGTCTCGCATGGTTGGCGCACGGGCCTTTTCTTCGGCTTGGCCGGGTTTGCATCGGTCATGCTGGCGCCGATGGTGGGCCTGCCACCGGAATTGCCGGGCAGCCCGGCGGCGGAACTTGCCGCGCGCCAGACATGGTGGGTCGCCACAGCGGTGGCAACTGCCGCTGGTATCGGCTTGCTCGTCTTGCGGCGAGAAACCTGGGCGGCGGTGCTGGCGATCATTCTTATCGCGGCACCGCATGTGGTGGGAGCGCCACTGCCGCCTGCGGGCGTCGAGCCGCTGGCGCCGCTTGAGCTGGAGCGCCGTTTCATCATCGTGGCAACGGTCACAAGCTTTGTGTTCTGGGCGCTTTTGGGCGCACTCAGCGGTACATTCCTGAAACGCCTCAGCCCTTCGGTCTGATGTGATGGGGGCCTGATGTGATGGAGGAGAGGGCGGCAATCTGGCGTGACGATATCGATGCGCTCGGCTTTGCCGTTTTCTTCGAAGGAAAAGATCATGGGGCGGCGTGCTTCGTGCATCGTCGCGCCTTTCGCATCTTGATCGGTTCCGATCCTGTCGGAGCCGATTGCCTCGCCTATTACGCAGACAATGCCGAGGCATTTCAGACGGCGGCGGGGGCGAAGATCGAGCGCCAATCCATCCCGCAAGGCCGCAATCTCAATCTCAACAGCCGCGATATTCGCCGCGCGCTTGGAGAATTGGTGAGGGCGGGCCCAAGTGCGCGCAAGCCGTGTCGGGCGCTGGTGAATAGAAATGCTTGCAAAAAATGATAGCATCCATCATAGTGTGACATGAACGCCAAGCAGCGGAAAACTCTTGAGGCAATTTTCAGGGATCCGGTTTCCCCCGCGATCGTTTGGGCGGATATTGAAACGCTGCTCATTTCCATCGGTTGCCGGTGTGTCGAGGGTAGCGGCTCGCGCGTTCGTTTTGAAAAGGGCAGGATGATCGCCTCGTTTCACCGCCCGCATCCGGACAGGCACGCCAAGCGCTATCAGGTGCGTGACGCCAGGATGTTTCTGAAGGAACTGGGTATCGAGCCATGAATGCCATGCACTACAAAGGTTATGCCGCCCGCATCGAGTTCGATGCCGAGGATGAAGTCTTTGCCGGGCATATTGCCGGGATCAATGATGTCATCGGGTTTCATGCGGATAACGTGGCCGATCTCAAGGCCGCATTCCACGAGGCTGTCGATGATTATCTTGCGACTTGCGCAGAGCTCGGAAAACAACCGCAAAAACCGTATTCGGGCCGCGTCATGTTTCGCATCGATCCGCAGGTGCATGCAAATGCTGCAAGGGCAGCCGAGCTTTCCGGAAAAAGCTTGAATGAATGGGCCGGCGAGGTTCTGGCCAAGGCCGCATCGCGCTGATCGCGGCAGTCCGGCGATCCCAGCCAAGGTAGGGATCGCCGAAAGGGCTGAATTACGCCAGCGCCTGCGTATACCGCATGCCTGTCACCGGCCGCGGTTTAAAATCCATGTGTTCATAAAAGCGGTGGGCGGCAAAATTGCCGGTGGCGGCACCAACGGAAAGATAATCGCAGCCGGCATTGCGGGCGATATCGCGGGCGCGGGTCACCAGATGATGGCCGATGCCGTGGCCGCGATGGCCTTCGCGCACGAAGAGGTGGTGCAGGTCCATGCCGCGCTTGCCTTCCTGCGCCCGGTAAAGCGGCACGAGGATCGCATAACCGATCAGGCCTTCGCCGCCATCCGCCACCAGTGCGGTGATCCACGGCACGGGGCCAAACAGGTCGCGCTCGAGAATTTCCGGCGTGATGGCCGAGGCATCGTTGTGATGGGTGGCAAGTGCCGCGATCATGTCGCCGAGCTGCGGCAGGTCTGCGCGGCGGGCTGCGCGGATGGCGACGACCGGCGGGCGTGCTAGCGCCGTCTTGGCAATATCGATCTGGCTGCCTGCATGCAGGGCGGCCGGTTTCAATAGATCCGGTGCGGAAGAGAGGGTTGGCATCGTGTTCGTCCTTGGCGTTTGTTCGAGAGGTTTGCCGTCAGGACGCTGTTTTCATCAAAAAGCCGCCTGACGGCGGCTTTTGTGACAATATGATCTGTCTGGCCGCCCTTTAAAGGTACGACCAAAAATACGAGCGGGCGGTGGATGGCTTCGTGATCATGTCGGCATCAATGCGCTCGATTCGGAAGCTTGTCAACGGTGTATTTGCGGGCCATTTCATTTCGCATCGACAAGGCATTCCGGCCCATGAAACGCTTTCGAAATACCTTGTCGTGGTTTCGTTTTTCCATAAAATGGCGAAAAACGAAAATCGGGGCGGATGATGCAGCTTTCCAGTCGGCAAGAGGAAATTCTGGCGATCGCGAAAACTCAAGGAAGGGTTCTCGTCGAGGATCTGGCCAATCTCTTTCAGGTGACGCCGCAGACGATCCGCAAGGATCTCAACGATCTGTGCGACGGCAAGGCGCTGAACCGCATTCACGGCGGCGCCGTTTTCCCGAGCGGCAACGAGAATGTCAAATATGAAGCGCGCCGGCTGATGGCGGCCGCCCAGAAGCAGGCGATCGGCAAGGCGGCGGGCAATATCATTCCCGACAATTCATCGCTGTTCATCAATATCGGAACCACGACCGAAGCGGTCGGCGAGGCTTTGGTGGATCATCGCGAGCTGATGGTCATCACCAATAACATCAATGTCGCCAATCGCTTGCGCGTCTACCCCTCGATCGAGGTGATCATTGCGGGTGGCGTTGTGCGTGGTTCGGATGGCGGCATTGTCGGGGAGGCGGCGGTCGATTTCATCCGCCAGTTCAAGGTCGATTATGCTGTCATCGGCGTGTCTGCCATCGATGCGGATGGCGCGCTGCTCGATTTCGATTTTCGCGAAGTGAAGGTTGCGCAGGCGATCATCGCCAATGCCCGCCATGTCATTCTCGTGTCGGACGCCTCGAAATTCGAGCGGACGGCGCCGGTTCGCATGGGGCATGTTTCCCAGGTTCACACGTTCATAACCGACATCTGTCCGTCGGAGGAGATCAGGCGGATCTGCGCGGAAAATGACGTACGGCTGGTTGAGACGGGCTGAAATCGCGACTTTTGTCGATTTCTAATGTTCATTTGACATTCGTTTTTCTTTCGTTTTAGACTGTTGATGTTTCGCAATTGCGCAAAATCATGCTGCAATGCGCCAATATACAATCTGCGGACGGTTAAGGGCATGTCGGACGATAGGGTTTTCGATCTTTTCGTAATTGGCGGCGGCATCAATGGCTGCGGTATCGCGCGTGATGCGGCGGGCCGTGGTTATTCGGTCGCGCTTGCGGAAATGAACGATTTCGCCTCCGGCACGTCTTCGGGCGCGACAAAACTCATCCATGGCGGCCTGCGTTATCTTGAACACTATGAATTCCGACTCGTGCGCGAAGCGCTGATGGAGCGTGAAGTGCTGTGGGCCATGGCGCCGCATGTCATCTGGCCGCTGCGTTTTGTGTTGCCTTTCCAGAAGGGCGGTGTGCGTCCGGCCTGGCTGATCCGGCTCGGCCTGTTCCTTTATGATCATCTTGGCGGCCGCAAGCTGCTGCCGGCGACAAAAACGCTCGACTTGAGAAGCGATCCGGCCGGCCGTCCGCTGAAACCCGTTTTCGGCAAGGCGTTCGAATATTCGGATGGCTGGGTGGATGATGCGCGCATGGTCGTGCTCAATGCCCGTGATGCCGCCAATCGTGGCGCAAAAATCATGAGCCGCGCGAAAGTGGTGTCCGCCCGCCGCGAGGCCGGTCTGTGGCAGATTGCGGTTCGTGACGAAATATCCGGTGCCACGACAAGCCACCGGGCGCGCATGCTGGTCAATGCCGGCGGGCCGTGGGTCGATCAGGTTCTGTCGGGCGCGATGGGCCGCAACAATGTCCACAATGTCCGCCTCGTGCAGGGCAGCCATATCATCGTGAAAAAGAAGTTCGATGATACGCGCGCCTATTTCTTCCAGAACCCGGACAACCGCATCTTCTTTGCCATTCCCTACGAAACCGATTTCACGCTGATCGGCACGACGGATCGCGACTATTCCGCCGATCCGAAGGACGTTAAAATCAGCCAGGAAGAGATCGGTTATCTCTGCAATGCCGCGAGCGAATATTTTGCCGAGCCGGTAACGCCGGAAGATATCGTCTGGACCTATTCGGCCGTGCGCCCGCTTTATGACGATGGTGCCTCCAAGGCGCAGGAAGCGACGCGCGATTATGTGCTGAAAGTCGATGCCGATGGTGCGCCGCTGCTCAATGTGTTTGGCGGCAAGCTGACGACCTATCGCCGGCTTTCGGAACATGCGCTGGAAAAGATTGGTGAGGCGATCGGCGCCAAGGGCACGCCCTGGACGGCAAAAAGCCGGCTTCCAGGTGGCGATTTTGCCGTCACGGGTGCTGCCAGCGAAGAGCGGAAATTGCTTTCGGCTTATCCGTTTCTGTCGAAACGCCACGCGGCGCGTCTGGTAAAATGTTACGGTACCGATGCAAAGGCGATCCTCGTTGATGCCAAAACGATAGAGGGGCTTGGCCGGCATTTCGGCGGCACGCTTCATGAGGCGGAAGTCCGCTTCCTGATCGAAAAGGAATGGGCGGTCACGGCGGAAGATGTGCTGTGGCGCCGCACCAAGCAGGGATTGTTCCTGACGGCGGAGGAGGCCGCGGGATTGGAGGAATACATGGCGGGCGTTCGCCGGGCCGCGTGAGGCCATCGACATGACCGCATGTTTGCCCAAGGGTTGGGAGGCCCGAGGTTTTTATGCTGGAATTGCGCAACGTGTCGAAGACGGTGGCGGGCGATTATCATATCCGCCCGACCGACCTGACATTAAAGCGGGGCACGCTGAATGTCCTGCTCGGACCGACGCTTGCCGGCAAGACGTCGCTGATGCGGCTGATGGCGGGGCTCGACAAGCCGACCGAGGGTTCGGTGTTTTTCGATGGCGCCGATGTTACCGGCCTGCCGGTACAGAAGCGCAATGTCGCGATGGTCTACCAGCAGTTCATCAATTATCCGGCGCTTTCCGTTTATGAGAACATCGCCTCGCCGATGCGCATTGCCGGCAAGGATGCCGCCACCATCGACCGCGAGGTGAAGAAGGCCGCCGAACTCCTGAAGCTCACGCCCTATCTCGATCGCACGCCGCTCAATCTTTCCGGCGGCCAGCAGCAGCGCACGGCGCTGGCGCGCGCCATCGTCAAGAACGCCAATCTCGTGCTGCTGGACGAACCGCTCGCCAATCTCGATTACAAGCTGCGCGAGGAATTGCGCGAGGAGCTGCCAAAACTCTTTGCCGCTTCCGGTGCTATCTTCGTTTACGCCACGACCGAACCGTCCGAAGCGCTTTTGCTCGGCGGTTATACAGCCACCCTGCACGAGGGAGCCGTGACGCAGTTCGGCAGGACGGTTGACGTGTATCGTCAGCCTGCCGATCTCGTTACCGCCAAAATCTTCGCCGATCCGCCGCTTAACACGATTGCGCTTGTCCGTTCGGGCAACAGTTTTGTCCTGAATGGAGAGCCGGTCATGGTCGTGCCGCCGCATCTCGCTTCGGTGGCGGAGGGGCAGGTGATGCTCGCTTTCCAGCCGCACCATCTTTTCCTCCATCCCGCCAATGGCCACACCACGCCCCTGAAGGCACGCACTTTGGTGTCGGAAATCGCCGGATCAGAAAGTTTCATCCATCTCGAGTTTGCCGGTCACCGCTGGGTGATGCTGGCGCATGGCATTCACGACATCGAGCAGGACCGGCAGATAGAGGTCCATCTCGACAGCCGCCATCTGATGGCGTTCGACCAAGCCACCGGCAAGGCGCTGGTCGCCGCGCCGATCGCGGCGTGAGGGAGGGGACGATATGGCACGCATCTCGCTCGAACATATCCGCCACGCCTACAGCCCGCGCGCCAAGGCGGCCGGAGACTACGCGCTGAAGGAAGTGCATCACGACTGGGAAGATGGCGGAGCCTATGCGCTGCTCGGACCTTCCGGCTGCGGCAAGACCACGCTGCTCAACATCATTTCCGGCCTGCTGCATCCATCGGACGGGCGCATCCTGTTCGACGGCCGCGATGTGACGGAGCTTTCGACGGAAGAGCGCAATATCGCGCAGGTCTTTCAGTTCCCGGTCGTCTACGACACGATGACGGTGTTCGACAATCTCGCCTTCCCCTTGCGCAATCGAAAGGTGCCGGAAGCCGAGGTCGAAAAACGCGTCAACGAAATCCTCGAAATGACCGATCTCGCTGGTATGGCGAAACGCAGGGCGCAGCGGCTGACGGCCGACCAGAAACAGAAGATTTCGCTTGGGCGCGGACTGGTGCGCGCAAACGTCAATGCCATCCTGTTCGACGAGCCGCTGACGGTGATCGATCCGCATATGAAATGGGTGCTGCGTTCGCAATTGAAGCGCCTGCACCGGCAATCGCGTTTCACCATGGTCTATGTCACCCATGACCAGACCGAGGCGTTGACCTTTGCCGATAAGGTCGTCGTCATGCATGACGGCCAGATCGTACAGATCGGCACGCCGGCCGAATTGTTCGAACGGCCGAGCCATACATTCGTCGGTTATTTCATCGGCTCGCCGGGGATGAATTTTATGCCGGCCTCGGTGGAAGGAGTAACGGCCCGCGTCGGTGACCAGACGATCGCTCTCGCGAACGCGCCCATATTAAGGAGTGACGGCAAAATCGAACTCGGCATCCGCCCGGAATTCATAAAACTCGGGCGCGACGGCATGCCGGTGACGATCAACAAGGTGGAAGACATCGGCCGCCAGAAGATCGTACGCGCCACATTCTGCGGTCAGCCGCTTTCCATCGTGCTGGCCGAGGACGACGACATCCCGACGGATGCAAAGGTGTCTTTCGACCAACATGCCATCGGCATTTTTTCCGATAGCTGGCGGGTTGAAAACCGATCATCACGGCAGGGGGGCTGAAACCATGGAAAAGACGTGGAACAACAAGGCCTGGTTTCTGGTCCTTCCGGTTCTGGTTCTGGTCGCCTTCTCCGCCGTCATTCCGCTGATGACGGTGGTGAACTATTCGGTTCAGGATACGTTTGGAAACAACCAGTTCTTCTGGGCCGGTACCGACTGGTTCGTCGAAATCCTCACTTCGCCGCGGTTCTGGGATGCGCTCTGGCGCAACCTGATCTTTTCCGCCGTCATTCTCGCCATCGAAGTGCCGCTTGGCATATTGATTGCGCTCAACATGCCAAAACATGGTCCGGGCGTGCCGGTCTGCCTCGTGCTGATGGCGCTGCCACTGCTGATACCATGGAACGTCGTCGGCACCATCTGGCAGGTGTTTGGCCGCGTCGATATCGGCCTGCTCGGTTATTTTCTCAATTCGCTCGGCATTTCCTACAATTATACCCAGAACACGGCGCATGCCTGGGCAACCGTCATCGTCATGGATGTCTGGCACTGGACGAGCCTCGTCGTGCTGTTGTGTTACGCGGGCCTCGTCTCCATTCCCGATGCCTATTATCAGGCCGCGCGTATCGACGGCGCCTCACGCTGGTCGGTCTTCCGCCATATCCAGCTGCCGAAAATGAAGCGTGTCCTGCTGATCGCCGTGCTGCTGCGGTTCATGGACTCATTCATGATCTATACCGAACCGTTTGTCGTCACCGGCGGCGGGCCTGGTAATTCCACCACGTTCCTGTCCATCGATCTTGTGAAAATGGCGATCGGCCAGTTCGATCTCGGGCCGGCGGCGGCCATGTCGATCATCTACTTCCTGATCATCCTTCTGCTGTCATGGGTGTTCTACACCGTCATGACCCAGAGCGATGCCGAGCAGAGTTGAAGGGGAGGCGATCATGAACAGCAATGTGACCAACAATAGCAGCGGTGCCCGTTTCGGTTTCCTCATTCCAACGATCTACATCATCTTCCTGGCCCTGCCGATCTACTGGCTGGTCAACATGAGTTTTAAAACCAATAGCGAAATCCTCGGCCAACTGACGCTGTTTCCGCAGAACCCGACGCTGCGCAATTACGCGGTCATCTTCACCGATCCGGCCTGGTATAACGGTTATATCAACTCCATTACCTATGTGGTGATGAACACCGTCATCTCGGTTCTGGTGGCGCTGCCGGCGGCCTACGCCTTTTCGCGCTACCGGTTCCTCGGCGACAAGCACCTGTTCTTCTGGCTGCTCACCAACCGCATGGCGCCACCGGCCGTTTTCGCGCTGCCCTTTTTCCAGCTCTATTCCGCCTTCGGCCTGATCGACACGCATATCGCTGTCGCCATCGCCCATTGCCTGTTCAACGTGCCGCTGGCGGTGTGGATCCTCGAAGGTTTCATGTCCGGCGTGCCGAAGGAAATCGATGAAACCGCCTATATCGACGGTTATTCCTTCCCTCGCTTTTTCGTCAAAATCTTCATGCCGCTGATCGCATCGGGCATCGGTGTCGCCGCCTTCTTCTGCTTCATGTTCTCATGGGTCGAACTTCTGATCGCCCGCACGCTGACAACGACCGACGCCAAACCGATTGCTGCGACCATGACAAGAACCGTGTCCGCTTCCGGCATGGATTGGGGCGTGTTGGCGGCAGCCGGCGTGCTCACCATCATTCCGGGCGCGCTCGTCATCTATTTCGTCCGCAACTACATCGCCAAGGGTTTTGCCCTTGGCCGTGTGTGAGAAGGGAGAGACGTCATGAATTTTTCCTGGATGGCATGGACGCTGCCGACGGCTCTGTTCTTCATCACCATTTTCCTGCTCATCGCGGCCATGGGCATCTGGGAGTTTTTTTCGCCGGGCGGTGACCCGCGGGTCGGCATCCTGCGGTTCGAAACGACACGCGGCGATCGCCTGTTTGTGTCGCTGCTCGGTTCCGCCTTCATTCATCTCGCATGGCTGGGTCTTGGAGGCCCCAGCCTGTGGTGGGCTCTGGCCTTATCGGTGGTCTACGCGATCGGCGTATTCCGCTTCGTCTGAGGTTTTGGGGAATACGGCGGCGGGAGGAGGTCCGGCCGCCAGATTTTTTGGGACTGCATCGCATCAACCGGGAGGATATTGATATGCGACGGCATCTGATGACGACGACGGCAGCCATGCTGCTGGCAATGACAGGTTCGGCTTTCGCCGACATGAATGCAGCCAAAAAATTCCTCGATGCGGAAATCGGCGACCAGTCGTCGCTCTCCCGCGCCGAGCAGGAAAAGGAAATGCAGTGGTTCATCGATGCGGCAAAACCCTTTGCCGGCATGGATATCAAGGTGGTGTCCGAAACCATCACCACGCATGAATATGAATCCAAGGTTCTGGCAAAAGCCTTTTCCGAAATCACCGGCATCAAGATCACCCATGACCTGATCGGTGAAGGCGACGTCGTCGAAAAGCTGCAGACGCAGATGCAGTCCGGCGAAAACGTCTATGACGCCTATGTCAATGATAGCGACCTGATCGGCACCCATTGGCGTTACCAGCAGGCGCGCTCACTGACCAAGTGGATGGCGAAAGAGGGCAAGGATGTCACCAATCCCGGCCTCGATCTCGATGATTTCATCGGCCTGAAATTCACCACGGCGCCGGATGGTGATCTCTACCAGCTGCCCGACCAGCAGTTCGCCAACCTCTACTGGTTCCGTTACGACTGGTTCAACGACGAAAAGAACAAGGCCGATTTCAAGGCGAAATACGGTTACGATCTGGGCGTGCCGGTCAACTGGTCGGCCTATGAGGATATCGCCGAGTTCTTCACCGGCCGCGAAGTCAACGGCAAAAAAGTGTTTGGCCATATGGATTATGGCAAAAAGGACCCGTCGCTCGGCTGGCGTTTCACCGATGCCTGGCTCTCCATGGCCGGCAATGGCGACAAGGGCCTGCCGAATGGCCTGCCGGTCGATGAATGGGGCATCAAGGTCAATGAGAAGTCACAGCCGGTCGGTTCCTGCGTGGCGCGTGGCGGTGACACCAATGGCCCGGCCGCCGTGTATTCGATCCAAAAATATCTCGACTGGATGAAGGCCTATGCCCCGCCGGCAGCCAATGGCATGAACTTTTCGGAATCCGGTCCGGTTCCGGGCCAGGGTGACATTGCCCAGCAGATGTTCACCTATACGGCGTTTACCGCCGACTTCGTGAAAAAGGGTCTGCCGGTCGTCAATGACGACGGCACTCCAAAATGGCGTTTTGCACCGAGCCCGCATGGCGTCTATTGGAAGGAAGGCATGAAGCTCGGTTATCAGGACGTCGGTTCCTGGACGCTGCTGAAATCCACGCCGGACGACCGCGCCAAGGCCGCATGGCTTTATGCGCAGTTCGTGGTGTCGAAAACGGTGGATGTGAAAAAGAGCCATGTCGGCCTGACGCTGATCCGCGATAGCTCGATCAACCACAAGAGCTTTACCGAGCGTGCGCCAAAACTCGGCGGCCTGATCGAGTTCTACCGTTCGCCGGCCCGTGTGCAGTGGTCGCCGACCGGCACCAATATCCCTGATTATCCAAAGCTGGCGCAGCTCTGGTGGCAGGCAATCGGTGACGCGTCTTCCGGCGCCAAGACGGCGCAGGAAGCGATGGATAGTCTGTGCGCCGAACAGGAGAAGGTGCTGCAGCGTCTGGAGCGTGCCGGCGTCCAGGGTGAGATGGGCCCAAAACTCGCGGAAGAGCACGATCTTGAATACTGGAACAAGGATGCCGTCTCGAAGGGCAATCTTGCACCGCAGCTGAAGATCGAGAACGAGAAGGAAAAGCCGATCACCGTCAATTACGACGAACTGGTGAAGAGCTGGCAGAAATAAGGCCGGATCGGCACATTTCTGCTGCCGGGGCGTGTGTTCGCGCCCCGGTTTCGCGTTAAGTGATATGTTGTTTTGTCTGGCGAATAGCTTCTTTCCTAAAAGTTCTGGCCGAAAACCCTTGGTGGGCAAGGGGTGCCGGGTTTTCCCTGGAGAAAAGTGACAGATTTGCGAAATTGGCCGTTGACTTGGAGAAGTGGCTCGGACTATAACCCGGTCACTGACGAGGGCGGCGGCGCTGCTGGCGACGAAGTTCTTGTCTCAAAAATCTTTAGAGAATTGGCGGAATGCTGATAGGGCC
>NZ_JAUSRF010000002.1 GCF_030811685.1 Neorhizobium huautlense
CATTCCGAACACGGCCGTGAAACGCCCCAGCGCCAATGGTACTCCGTCTTAAGACGCGGGAGAGTAGGTCGCTGCCAGGTCTTTTAAAGGCAATGAAATCTTCTCAGCACGAAAACAACGGCCCCTGGCCAAACACCAAGGGTCGCCCAAAGCGACCCTTCGTCGTTTGTGGGAAAAGCAGAAACAAAAACGAATAAGGATGGCTCACAGGCTCAAGCCGGTGCCCACCTTACAGGAGACAACGAGCTGCGCTCGTTGCTCCGGCAGTCAGCCAACGCCTTCGCGTTGGCAACTCGCACAAACCTTCCGTTTGTGCTCGTCGCGGGGTGGAGCAGCCCGGTAGCTCGTCAGGCTCATAACCTGAAGGCCGCAGGTTCAAATCCTGCCCCCGCAACCAAATCTCCCGAAACAAACAAATAGTAACGCTCAAATCAAATCCGGATACCCGCCATTCGAGCGCGTAAAACTGTCTGTCGAACTTCTGACCCAGAAGAGGGGAGGGGGCAGCGTGACCGGCACGGCCGGCGCATCGGTGCTACAGCTTCTCACATCCGTCGTTAACCGTACCTTTTTACATAAGCACTATGTGTCTGACCGAATTCAACAGGTCTGCGCATGTCTCTGCTTCCCCTTCTTCTCAATATCATCGGCCTTATGGCGCTTGTCGCCATGTGTCTGGGGAGTACCGAACGGCTCAATCTGCCTCCTTTGCTTAAAGGTTTTGTTCTCGGCCTGCCGTTTGCCGCTGCGGCCTGCATCGCCATGATGATGCCGATGGTGCTGCCGGATGGTACCGTGATCAACGGGCGCTCGCTGTTTCTGGCCTTCGCAGCCGCTTTCGGTGGTGTCGTGCCGTATCTGGTGGCCGCCCTGATCGCGCTTGTCGGTCACATGGAGCTCACGGATCTCGGCGTCGGGCAGGCCCTCCGGCCTTCGCTTTGCGCGGGCGTGGTCGGGCTCGGCTGGCGGTTTTTCGTTTATCCGCGGCTCGGCATGTCGATCGGCAGTCTTCTTCTGCTTGGCCTGATCGTTTCCGCTCTGGCACTTCTGTTGCTTTTCGTAGCTTCGGGGCAGGGTGTGTCGCTGTTCCTTCAGACCTATCCGGCGACACTTGTCGGATCACTCGCCGCAGCGCTGATCCTCGGCACGTTCATCGACCGCGAGATGCGCCATCTGAGCGAAGCGCGCCTCTGGCAGGAACAGGCCTATACCGATGCCCTGACCTCGCTTGCCAACAAACGGGCTTTTTATGAAGCCACGGCCGCGCTCTCCGGCAAGACCTCTCCCTTTTCCATTCTGGTGATCGATGTCGATCACTTCAAGAATATCAACGATACCCATGGCCATGATGCCGGCGACATCGTTCTGAAAGCCATCGCAGCCTGCGTCTCGGAGACGCTGGGTGGCAGGGGGCGGGCCTTTCGGCTGGGTGGGGAGGAATTTGTCGCTCTTGTGCCCGGCGCGCCGTCACGGGATGGGCTGAAGCTGGCAGAGACAATCCGTCAGGCGGTCGCCGGACTTTCCGTCGAGGCAGGTGGCCAGTTCGTGCGGGTAACCGTGAGCATCGGCATTGCCGACAATGGCGATGGGCAGGAGCCGCCGCATGTGGTGGCGGCGGCGGATACGGCGCTTTACCTCGCCAAGGCGGGTGGGCGCAATCGCAGCGTCCTCAGTGGCGATCTATCCAGGGAGCAGGTCGCAGCGGCACAGGAATTGCCGGCAAGACCGAAAGCCGCCGGCGAGCGTGCCTGAAGGCGTCTGTGCGCTTGCAAGGAATGATGCAGACACGAAAAAGCCGGCCATCCCGGCGGAGGATGACCGGCTTGCGGGCGACGGAACCGCCCGTGTTACCTGGTGTCTTTACGTACGAACGGTGAAACCGACGTCGACGCTGGCCTTGATGGCGTTGGAATAGGGGCAGATGTCGTGGGTCACTTCGACCAGCTTCTGCGCATCTTCTTCCGAGAGGCCCGGCAGATAGACGTCAAGTGCTGCAGTGATGCCAAAACCGCCTTCCGAGCGCGGGCCGATACCGATCGTGGCGCCGACGGTGGAACCTTCCGGAACCTTGGTCTTCAACTGCTGGGCACCGACACGAAGCGCGCCGAGGAAGCAGGCCGAATAACCAAGCGCAAAGAGTTTTTCAGGGTTGGCGCCATCGCCGCCTGGACCGCCCAGTTCCTTCGGAACAACCAGCTGCAGCGCCAGTGTGCCGTCATCCAGCGCGGTCTTGCCATCGCGGCCGCCGCCATGGGCCGTTGCGCTTACCTTGTATTTTGCATCAACAGACATAGGTCTTCTCCTTGGTTGAGTGACTTCGTCACGGATCGTTTTTGTATTGCTCGCAAATCTATTGTGCACAATATAGTTTGCCGTGTGGCCGATGTCAATGTCTTGCAATTGGATTGCGCACCATTTATCTTTCTTCCATGTCTACGACCGAAAAAACGGCCGCGCAGATCGGCCTCGACCAGATGCTCTGTTTCGCCGTCTACAAGGCAGAGCAGGCCTTTAATCGTGTGTATCGTCAGGCACTTGAGCCTTTGGGGCTGACCTATCCGCAATTCCTGACCATGCGTCTTCTGTGGAGTGAGGGCAGTCTTTCCGTCGGTGAGATTTCCGAAAGGCTGGGCCTCGATTCCGGTACGGTGACACCACTTCTCAAACGGCTGAGCCTCATGGGACTGGTGAAAAAAGCCAGGCGCGCCGATGATGAACGTCGCGTCGACATTTTTTTGACCGACGAGGGCAGGGCGCTGGAGGCGAAGTCGGAGGCGGTCATGCAATGTATCGCGCGGGCGGCTGCGGTGGATGGCGAGGAGGGGGACGATATGCTGTCGACCATCAACCGGCTGATCGCCAATCTCAACCATGCTGCGGAACAATAGGTGATGATACGAGACAAGACCTGCCGGTCTTGTTTGGTCACTTCTGTTGAAGCTTGCCCTTAATTAGTTGTGGCGCTGAGCAAATTCGGTGCGAATGCCGATCAAACCGGCATCTGCTTTGGCAAATGACATGATACATTAACGTAAATCTTGCGGCAGGACTGCCAACTCCGCGATTGTGTGTTGACAACCCCCGCCTACAGTTCTGTATCTGTCGCACCGACTCAAAGCACTGGCACCAGGGGAAGGTAAGAGGACACACCACGGCTTCGATCCGGGTGTTTGTCTCTGGGGTGCCTCAGAGGCAAGAAGTCACAAAAGGGGAGTTTTCCATGAAACGCGCGCTTATCGCCGCACTTGCACTGGCCGCGCTGCCAATGTTTTCGACCGCCGCAGCGGCCAAGACCTTCGTTTATTGCTCTGAAGGTTCGCCGGAAGGTTTCGATCCGGGTCTCTACACCGCCGGCACGACCTTCGATGCCTCGGGCCATCCGATCTACAGCCGCCTGCTGGAATTCAAGCCGGGCACCACGCAGCCGGAAGCCGGCCTTGCCGAGAGCTGGGAGATTTCTGAGGATGGTACGGTCTACACGTTCAAGCTCCGTTCGGGCGTAAAGTTCCAGACCACGGATTTCTTCACCCCGACCCGCGATTTCAACGCTGACGACGTCATCTTCTCGCTCGGTCGCCAGATCGACGAAAAGAACGCCTGGAACAAATACATCACCGGCGGCAGCTGGGAATATGCCGAGGGCATGGGTTTCCCGAAGCTGATCAAGTCGATCGAGAAGGTCGATGACCTGACCGTCAAGATCACGCTCAACCGTCAGGAAGCGCCGTTCCTTGCCAACATCGCGATGCCGTTCGCTTCGATCCTGTCGAAGGAATATGCCGACAGCCTCGAAAAGGCCGGCACCAAGGAACAGCTGAACCAGCAGCCGGTCGGCACCGGTCCGTTCACCTTCGTCGCCTACCAGCAGGATGCCATCATCCGCTACAAGAAGAACGCCGATTACTGGGGCACCGCTCCGAAGATCGACGATCTGGTCTTCGCGATCACCACCGACGCTGCCGTTCGTTACCAGAAGCTCAAGGCCGGCGAATGCCACCTGATGCCTTACCCGAACGCTGCCGACGTGCAGGCCATGAAGGCTGACGAGAACCTGCAGGTTCTCGAGCAGGAAGGCCTCAACATCGCCTACCTCGCCTACAACACCACGCAGGCCCCGTTCGACAAGCCGGAAGTTCGTATCGCTCTCAACAAGGCGATCAACAAGCAGGCTATCGTCGATGCCGTCTTCCAGGGCATGGCGACACCGGCAATCAACCCGATCCCGCCGACCATGTGGTCCTATAACAACGAGACCAAGGACGACACGTACGACCTCGATGCCGCCAAGAAGATGCTCGAAGAAGCAGGCGTCAAGGATCTGTCGATGAAGATCTGGGCCATGCCGGTTTCGCGTCCGTACATGCTGAACGCACGTCGCGCCGCTGAAATCATGCAGGACGACTTTGCCAAGATCGGCGTCAAGGTCGAGATCGTGTCCTACGAATGGGCCGAATATCTTGACCGTTCCAAGGCGAAGGACCGTGACGGCGCCGCCATGCTCGGCTGGACCGGCGACAATGGCGATCCGGACAACTTCCTCGATACACTGCTCGGCTGCGATGCCGTCGGCGGCAACAACCGCGCGCAGTGGTGCAACCAGGAATTCGACGCCCTCGTGAAGAAGGCCAAGATCACGTCCGACCAGGAAGAGCGCACGAAGCTTTATGAGCAGGCGCAGGTCATCTTCAAGAAGGAAGCTCCCTGGGCGACCATCGACCACTCCCTGTCCGTCGTTCCGATGCGCAAGGGCGTAACCGGCTTCACCCAGAGCCCGCTCGGTGACTTCACCTTCGAAGCCGTCGATATCGCCGAGTAATCTGGCAGTTTGACAACTTTTTGCCGCGGGAGACATTGCGTTTCCCGCGGCATTTTCTTATGAGATGCCCAAAAATATGGCGGTGACGCCGAAATGGCCTGATGCATGGCTTGACAATAAACATGAATCCGGTCCGCCCCCTTTCCGCAAAGGCTTAAAATGTTTGGCTTCCTTCTGCGGCGCCTCGCCGTCCTGATCCCGACGTTCATCGGGGTCTCCATTATCGCGTTCTCGTTCATCCGCCTCCTTCCGGGCGATCCGGTCGCGCTTCTTTCGGGTGAGCGCGTCATGTCGCCGGAGCGCCATGCGCAGATTTCCGCGCAGCTCGGCATGGACCGGCCGATCGTCATCCAGTATTTCGACTATCTCGGCGGCGTTCTGACCGGTGACTTCGGCACCTCGATCGTGTCCAAGAAGCCGGTTCTCGACCAGTTCCTGACGCTGTTCCCAGCGACCGTCGAACTGTCCTTCTGTGCCATCATCATCGCGGTCGCGCTCGGCATTCCGGCCGGCATCATCGCCGCCGTCAAGCGTGGATCGATCTTCGATCAGGGCCTGATGGGCATCGCGCTGGTCGGTTATTCCATGCCGATCTTCTGGTGGGGCCTGCTTCTCATCATCCTGTTCTCCGGTATCCTGCAATGGTTCCCGGTCACGGGCCGCATCTCGCTGATGTTCTATTTCCCGCAGGTCACCGGCTTCATGCTGATCGATAGCCTCATCTCGGGCCAGAAGGGCGCATTTGCCTCGGCGCTCAGCCATCTGGCGCTGCCGTCGATCGTGCTTTCGACCATTCCGCTGGCCGTCATCGCCCGCCAGACGCGCTCCGCCATGCTGGAAGTTCTGTCGGAAGACTATGTCCGCACCGCCCGTGCGAAAGGTCTGTCGCCGTTCCGCGTCATTGGCGTCCATGCGCTGCGCAATGCGATGATCCCGGTCGTCACCACGGTCGGCCTGCAGGTGGGCGTGATGCTTGCCGGCGCCATCCTGACCGAGACGATCTTCTCCTGGCCGGGTATCGGCAAGTGGATCCTCGATAGCGTCTTCCGCCGTGACTATGCCGTCATCCAGGGTGGCCTCTTGCTGATCGCCGCGATCATCATGACCGTCAACCTGATCGTCGACCTGCTCTATGGTCTCGTCAATCCGCGTATTCGCCACTAAGAAGGAGCAAAATCCCATGGCCGACGCCACTCTCACACAAAAGGCCGCGGAGCCCGTCTCCAGCGCCCAGATGCGCCGCCAGATGCTCAAGGAGTTCTGGTTCTACTTTTCCGAAAACCGTGGTGCCGTCATCGGCCTCTACGTTTTCGTCGCGCTGGTTCTCGTTGCGATCTTCGCATCGCTGATCGCGCCGCATTCGCCGTTCGAACAGTATCGTGATGCCGTGCTGAAGCCGCCGGCATGGGTCGAAGGCGGCAGCTGGACCTTTATTCTCGGCACCGATCCGATCGGCCGCGACATCCTTTCGCGCCTGATCTATGGCGCGCAATATTCGCTGTTCGTCGGTCTCGTCGTCACCACGCTGTCGCTGGCCGCCGGCATCATCGTCGGTGTCATCGCCGGTTATTACCGTGGCTGGGTCGACACGATCATCATGCGCCTGATGGACATGATCCTCGCCATCCCGTCGCTGCTTCTGGCGCTTGTGCTCGTCACCATTCTCGGCGCCGGTCTGAACAGCGCCATGATCGCCATCGCTGTCACCCTGCAGCCGCATTTCGTGCGCCTGACACGTGCCGCCGTGATGGCCGAAAAGTCGCGTGACTACGTGACAGCTGCCCGCATCGCCGGTGCAAGCCCGCTGCGTCTGATGTTCCGCACCATCCTGCCGAACTGCACCGCGCCGCTGATCGTGCAGGCGACGATGTCGTTTTCGAACGCCATTCTCGATCTGGCCGCTCTCGGCTTCCTCGGCATGGGCGTGCAGCCGCCGTCTCCTGAATGGGGCACGATGCTGGCCGAAGCCCGCGAATTCATCCTGCGCGCCTGGTGGGTCGTCACCTTCCCGGGGCTTGCAATCCTCATCACCGTTCTTGCCATCAACCTGATGGGCGACGGCCTGCGCGATGCGCTTGATCCGAAGCTGAAGAGGTCCTGATCATGTCGCTCTTGCAAATCGATAATCTCACCGTCGAATTCGAAACCTCGACCGGCTGGTTCCGCGCCGTCGATGGCGTTTCCATCAAGGTCGACAAGGCCGAAGTTCTTGCCATCGTCGGTGAATCCGGCTCCGGCAAGTCCGTTTCGATGCTGGCCGTCATGGGTCTTCTGCCGGCAACGGCAAAGATCACTGCCGACCGTATGCTGTTCGAAGGCCAGGATATCCAGAAGCTCAGCGGCTCCGAACGGCGCAAGCTGATCGGCAAGGATATCGCCATGATCTTCCAGGAGCCGATCGCCAGCCTCAACCCGTGTTTCACGGTGGGCTTCCAGATCGAGGAAGTTCTGCGCATCCATCTCGGCCTCGACAAGAAGGCCCGCCGCGCCCGCGCCATCGAGCTGTTCAAGCTGGTCGGCCTGCCCAATGCGGAAGAGCGCATGCATGCCTTCCCGCACCAGATGTCGGGTGGCCAGTGCCAGCGCGTGATGATCGCCATCGCGATTGCCTGTGACCCGAAACTGCTGATCGCCGACGAGCCGACAACCGCTCTCGACGTGACCATCCAGAAGCAGATCCTCGATCTGATCATGGACCTGCAGGCACGCACCGGCATGGGCTTGATCATGATCACTCACGATATGGGTGTCGTGGCCGAAACCGCCGACCGCGTTGTCGTGCAGTACAAGGGCCGCAAGATGGAGGAGGCCGATGTGCTTTCCCTCTTCGAAAACCCGCAGAGCAACTATACCAAGGCGCTGCTGGCGGCCCTGCCGGAAAACGCCACCGGCGATCGCCTGACCACGGTTTCCGCCTTCTTTGACGGCAATCCGGAACCGGCACCTTCTGCAGGAGCATCGGCATGAGCGATATCAAGACCACTGACACCATGCTCGAAGTCCGCGACATCAAGCGCGATTACGAACTGCCGGGTGGCTTCATGAAGCCGAAAAAGACGCTGCATGCCGTAAAGGGCGTGTCCTTCAAGCTGGAACGCGGCAAGACGCTGGCAATCGTCGGCGAGAGCGGCTGTGGCAAGTCCACGCTGGCGCGCATGATCACCTTCATCGATGAGCCGACCTCCGGTGACCTGATCATCGACGGCAAGAAGATGGACACGCGTCCGGGCCACCTGACCTCTGACATGCGCCAGAAGGTGCAGATCATCTTCCAGAACCCCTACGGCTCTCTGAACCCGCGTCAAAAAATCGGCGATGTTCTGGGGGAACCGCTGGCGATCAACACCGACCTGTCGGCTGCCGAGCGTCGCAACCGCGCCACCGAAATGCTGATCAAGGTCGGTCTCGGTCCGGAACACTACAACCGTTATCCGCATATGTTCTCCGGCGGTCAGCGCCAGCGTATCGCCATTGCGCGCGCGCTGATGATGAACCCGAAGCTGCTGGTGCTGGACGAGCCGGTTTCGGCGCTCGACCTTTCGGTGCAAGCACAGGTTCTCAACCTGCTTGCCGACCTGCAGGACGAGTTCAACCTGACTTACGTCTTCATCAGTCACGATCTTTCGGTCGTGCGTTACATCGCCGACGAGGTGATGGTGATGTATTTTGGCGAAGCGGTCGAATACGGCACGCGCGACGAGGTGTTTTCGAACCCGAAGCACGAATACACCCAGACTCTGTTCAAGGCGACGCCGAAGTCCGACGTGGAATCCATCCGGGCGCGTATTGCTGCGAAGAAGGCGAGCGCTGCCTGACACTATTGCTTGTCGTCATGCTCGGGACAAGCCCGAAGAGGACGGCAAGCAAAAACTGAGAACAAAAAAGGCGCCGCGGATTTCTTCGCAGCGCCTTTTTCTTTGGGTCTCGTCCAGCTGATTACAGCAGGCCGAACTTCTTCAGCGTCTCGCCGATCTTGGCATCCTGCTCGGCATTCGGCAGCAGGGCCGGCTGGCGGCTGGCGCCAACGGAATTATCCTGCAGGTAGAGCGCACGCTTGACCATGGCCGGCGGGAAACCGTGCTGGTAGAGGTCGGTGCGGAAGGCGGTGTAGATGTCCTGCTGGCGTTCGGCCTCGGCGATATTGCCCGAGTTGAAGCCGCCGACGATGCCGGCCAGAACATCCGGCATGGCATTGCCGAGGCCTGAAATGCAGCCGGCGGCGCCGTTCTGCAACGACCACAGGACGAGATGGTCCGGGCCGGAATAGACTTCAAAACCTTCGACGTCCTTGGAGACCTGCAGATAGGCGGCCAGCGTTTCCTGCGCGCCGCCGGAATCCTTGATGCCGGCGATGTTGCCGTGGGTGGCAAGCTTGCGCGCGGTTTCCGGCTCGATGTGGTTCTGGGTGCGGGCCGGGATGTCGTAGAGATAGACCGGCGTGTTGACGGCATCGGCGACGGTCGAAAAATGGCGGATCAGGCCATCCTGCGTGCAGGCGATGAAGAAGGGCGTGATGACGGCAATGCCCGTGACGCCGATGCGGTCGAATTCCTTGGCCAGCTGCAGCGTCTCGAATGTGGCCGGCATGCCGGCATTGACGATGACATCGACCTTGCCGCCGACTTCATCAACGACTTCTTCCAGCAGCTTGACCTTCTCGCCGAAGGTGAGGGCGGAAAAATCGCCATTGGTGCCGGCGCACATGATGTTGTTGCCGGCCGCCACCTGACGGCGCACCTGCGCGCGGGTCGCTTCGTAATTGATGGTTTCGTCGTCGTTGAAGCATGTCACGATCGCGACAAAAGCTTTTTTGGTCATCATTCTACTCCGGTAATCAGATCAGGAAGCGCTGGCTAGGCGCGCATTGCGGTTGGCGGCCTGCACATCCGGGTCGGGATCGAGGCTGGCGGCGAGAAGGGCCTGCGTGTAGGGTTTTTGCGGGTTGTCGAAGACCTGCGCGACGGTGCCGAATTCGACCACTTCGCCCTTCTGCATGACCATCACGTAATCGGCAAAATCGCGCACCAGCGGGAGATCGTGGGCGATGAAGATGAAGGCGATGCCCATCTCCTTGCGCAGCTTGTCGAGAAGCGTGATCACCTGTGCCTGCACCGAAACGTCGAGCGCCGAGACGGCCTCGTCACAGACGATCAGTTTCGGTTCGAGCGCAAGCGCACGGGCAATGGCGATACGCTGGCGCTGGCCGCCGGAGAACTGGTGCGGATACCGGCCCATATGTTCAGCGGAAAGGCCGACCTGACCCAGCAGTTCGGCGACACGTTCGCGCCATTTCGCCTTGGGCAGGATTTCCGGGTGGATGACCCAGGCCTCGGAAATCAGCTGGTAGACCGTCATGCGCGGATTGAGCGACTGGGTGGGGTCCTGAAACACCATCTGCAGGTCACGGCGCAGCTTGAACAGTTCGCCCGGAGACATGGTGAAAAGGTCTTTACCCTTCCATTTTGCCGTGCCGCCATCGGCCTCTTCGAGACGCAGAAGGATGCGGGCAAGCGTCGATTTGCCGGAGCCGCTTTCGCCGACGACAGCAACGGTTTCGCCGGCCTTCAGGTCGAATGAAACGCCTTTCAGAGCTTCGAAGCCGCCGTAAAATTTACGGGCATCCTTGACGCTGAGGATCGGTTCGCCTGCTGTTGCCGGCTCGTGCATGTCGCCCTTGCCGGGCGCGGCTGATATAAGCTTTTTCGTATAGGCGTGCTGCGGGTTGTGATAGACCTCGCGCACCGTGCCGCTTTCGACAAGCTGGCCCTTTTCCATGACAACGACGCGGTCTGCGACTTCCGAGACCACGCCGAGATCGTGGGTGATGATCAGCACGCCCATGCCGGTTTCGCGCTGCAACTCTTTCAGCAGGTTCAGCACTTCCGCCTGGACCGTCACGTCGAGAGCCGTGGTCGGCTCGTCGGCGATCAGGAGGTCGGGTTTGAGCGCAAGTGCCATGGCGATCATGACACGCTGGCGCTGGCCACCGGAAAATTCGTGCGGGTATTTGTCGAGCGCGCGTTCCGGATCGGGCAGGGCAACGCGCTTGAACAGGCGCAGCGCCTCTTCCTGAGCCTTGGCATTGCCGATGCCGTGGGTTTTTAGCGCCTCGCGCATCTGCCAGCCGACGGTATAGACCGGGTTCAAATGGCTGAGCGGATCCTGAAAGATCATGGCGATGCGGCGGCCATTGACTTCACGGCGAGCCTCGCTGCTCATCTTGAACAGGTCCTGGCCGTCGAGCAGGATTTCCCCGGACGAGATTTTTCCCGGCGGCATGTCGATCAGGTTCATGATCGCCGAGGACGATACCGACTTGCCGGAACCGCTTTCGCCGAGGATGGCGAGCGTTTCGCCACGGTCGAGATAATAGGAGATGTTGCGCACGGCATGCACAACACCCGATGCGGTGTGAAAATCGACCGAGAGGTTGCGGACTTCGAGAAGATGATCAGCCATGTTTCGGTCCTTTCATTTCCAGGCGCCAGCGCTGGACGGGGTCGAGCGCGATACGCAGCCAGTTGGACAGAAGGTTGAGCGAGAGCGTGGTGAGAATGATCGCCAGACCCGGCCAGAAGGACAGCCACCAGGCATTGGTGAGGTACTGACGGCCCTGAGAAATCATCAGGCCCCAGGTGATTTCCGGCGGCTGGATGCCGATGCCGAGGAAGGAGAGCGCGCTTTCCGCCAGCATGACATAGGCGAAATCGAGTGTGGCAAGCGTGGTCAGCGTCGGCAGAACCACCGGCAGGATGTGGCGGAACAGGATGCGTTTCGACGATGCACCCATGACCTTGGCGGCCTGCACGAACATGCGGCTCTTGATTTCCAGAACTTCGGCGCGTGTCGTTCGAAGATAGACCGGGATACGGGTGATCGACAGGACCAGCATGAGGTTCATGATGGAGGAGCCGAGGATGTAGAGCACGATCACCGCGACCAGCAGCGACGGGAAGGACATGATGACGTCGGCGAGACGCATGATGATCTGGCTGGTGCGCTCGGAAGCGAAACCGGCGATCAGGCCGAGCAGCGTGCCGACGATGGCCGAGATCAGCACGGCGCCGGCGGCTACCATGATGGTGTTCTGCGTGGCGACGATGATGCGCGGCCAGAGCGGGCGGCCGAGTGCATCGGCGCCGAGCCACATGAACCATTCACGGTCGAACATGAAGGGCGCAAGGTTGCGGCCGCGCAGGTTCTGCTTGGTGGCGAGGTCATCGAGAAGGGTCGGGCCGATGATCGCCATGATGATGACGAAGACGAGGAAGATCGCGGCACAGAGGGCGAACTTGTCGGCCCAGAGCATGCGGCCCATGCGCACCAGAGCGCTCGGTTCTTCCGCGATTGTTTCTTTGGTGGGTGTGGATTGAATGGCCATGGTCATATCGATCCTCAGTAGCGGATGCGTGGATCGAGGAGTGCGTAAGCAAGGTCGATCACGAGGTTCATGAGGAAGATGGCGAAAGCGGTAACGAGGATCGCCGCCAGCACGACGTTGAAGTCACGCTGCAAAATGCTGTCGATCATCAGTTTGCCGACACCGGGGAAACCAAAGATGGTTTCGATCACGACGGCGCCGTTGAGGAGGCTGGCTGCCTGATCGCCGATGACGGTGATGACCGGCAGCATGGCGTTGCGCAGCGCGTGGACAAAAATGATCGGGCCGGATTTGACGCCCTTGGCGCGGGCCGTCTTCACGTAAGCCGACGACAGCGCCGTGATCATCGAACCGCGCACGACCTGAACGATGATGCCGAAGGGGCGCACGAAGAGCACACAGATCGGCAATATCCAGTGGGCGAGCGAGCCGGTGCCCGACGTCGGCAGCCACGAGAGCTGGATGGCAAACACGACGATGGCGACGATGGCGAGCCAGAAATCCGGCACGGAAGCGCCGATCAGCGAAACCATCGAGGAAAAGCGGTCAAAAAAACCGCCGGTGCGGAAGGCGGCGAGCGAACCGACGACGATGGCGCAGACGGTGACCAGCGTCATGGTGATGACGGCGAGCCAGAGTGTCCAGGTGAAGGCTTCGAGCACGACGTCGAGGGCAGGGCGGGCCTTGCGAAGGCTCTCGCCGAGATCGCCGGTCAGAACGTTGCCGACATACTGGCCGAACTGCACGAGCAGCGGCTGGTCTAGACCGTGAAGGGCGCGGAACTCGGCCTTCATTTCGGCGGAAGCTTCGACGGGAAGGAAGAGCGATGCCGGGTCGCCCGTCAGGCGCGACAGGAAGAACACCATGACCAGCAGCCCGATAAGGGAGATGAGGCTGGCAAAGGCGCGCTTGCGGATGAAACTGAGCATGGTGACCTCGATTGCTGGAATGGACGGCGACGCAGCCGCCGCCCATTTCGCTTCGATTTGGGCGATCCCGGTATTTGTGGTGCGGGATCGCTTCTGAGGTTGGGGTGGTTAGTTCTTGAAGCCGATCTCGGAGAGCTGCAGCATGGAGTTTGTGGCGATGCTGGGCTTGAAGTCGAGACGTTCAGAAACGCGCGAGTAACCGACCATGTGGAAGAGCGCGACGTCGGCGACGAGATCGTCGTGGACATAGGCGATCAGTTCCGACCACAGTTTTGCACGTTCGTCACCGGTGGCGGCCGAGGCGCGGGCGATCAGATCATCGACCTTCGGATCGGAGTAACCGGACTGGGTGCCCTTCGAGTCATACTTGAAGAACATGGTGAAGGACGGATCACCCTTGGAATTGTCGTGCATGGCAGCGACGATGATCGGGCCACGGCCTTCCTTGAACGGCTTCGAGTAATAGACCTCGTGTTCGGCGACTTCGACGAATTTCAGGTCGATCTTGAAGCCGACATCCTGCAACTGTGCCTGGATGGCTTCCATGATTTCCGTCACGTTCGGGAAGTTGGCCGTGCGGGCAACAACCGTGATCGGGGTGTCGACAGGCACGCCGGCAGCCTTGGCTTCTTCAAGCAGCTTCTTGGCCTGATCCGGATCGAAAGCCGGTACCTTCACATCCGGGTTCCAGCCAAGCGTGGTCGGCGGCACCAGAGCGGTGGCGAGAACGGCATCCTGCGGCACCAGCGTACCGATGAAGGCCTGGCGGTCGATGGCAAGGTTCAGCGCCTTGCGGACGCGGACATCGTTGAGCGGCGCGATATTGCCATCGATACGAAGATAGACGGTCTCGCTGTCGAGATAGGAGAAGTCGGTCTTGTCGTTGGTGGCCTCGACCTGTGAGATCGACGGTGCGAGATCCGCTTCACCGGCCTGGACCATGGCGGCGCGAACGGCCGGGTCGGAGCGGAACAGATAGGTTGCCTTGGTGACTGCAGGCTTCGTGCCCCAATAATCGTCACGGGCATCGAGAACGATCTGCTGGCCCGGTGTCCAGTTGGACAGCTTGTACGGGCCGGTGCCGATCGGTTCGCGCACGAATTCCAGCGGCGTGCCTTCCGGAACGATGGTAACGAGCGACAGAAGCAGCGGCAGGATCGGCTGAACCGGATCGACCTTGAAATCGATGGTGTTTTCATCGACGACATTCACGTCGAACTTCATGCCGCCGAAATAACGGCGGGATTCGCAGATGTTCTTGTCGCTGAAAATGCGGTCGAACGAGTATTTGACATCCTTGGCGCCGAATGTCTTGCCGTCGGAAAATTTGACGCCCTGACGCAGATGGAAACGCCAGCTGCCATCGGCAGTCTGTTCCCATTTTTCAGCCAGGCGGGGCATGACGCCCTTCTTGGTCCGCACATCGAGCTCGGTCAGCGTTTCGCTGACGTTTTCCATGATGACGCGGCCGATATTGGAGCGGGTCGCCATGCAGGGCTCGAGCAGGTCGGCTTCTTCCGGCAGGACGATCTTGATATCTGTCGACGCGGCCTGAGCCGGCGCGATGCCGGTGCCGAGTGCGAGAACGGACCCCAGCAGGGCTCCAAGCAATTTCGAAGTCTTCATGTCATTCTCCTCCCTCTGGGTGCAAACGTGCACCGCTTGCTGTTCATGACGCGCCAGCTGTTCTTAGCCGCGAGGTCTGAAGGCATTCCTCCTTGGCCCTTTGCTTCGACCGGGATGCCTCCGTCCCTTGATCGGCGCCTGTTGGGCTGATCGAGACCATCTGATTTCTTTGCAAGTTTGTCAAATTAAATATTCGGAACTGTCAATTTGTACAAAATTGCCTTTCATAAAACGATTTAATTTCAATAACATGTGTCTATTAATGTGATCGTCAATGGCAAATCGACAAATTTTTCAAACTTGACAACTTTGTTATTTGGGTGATTTTCATGGGGATAAGAGGAGACCCCGATGACGCCTGAACAGATTGCAACCGTCATGAACGGCACGGTGAAAGCCGTTGGCCCCGGACGACATGAGGCCATGTTGGCCTCGCCGATGATCCAGAACCATGCATCCTTCCTGCATCTGGCCGATGACGGCGCGCTGATCTGCGCCTGGTTCGGCGGCACGCTGGAAGGCAAGTCGGACATTTCCGTCTTCGCGTCTGTTCTCGCCGACGGTTCAGACCAGTGGGGCGAACCGCAGCGGCTGAGCTTTGACCCGAAACATTCCGAGCAGAACCCGGTTCTGTTTGCTGCTCCGGGCGGAAAGCTGTTCCTGTTTCATACCTCGCAGCCTTCCGGCAATCAGGACGAATGCCGCATCCGCATGGCGGAAGTTTTCCGCGATGCTTCCGACCCGACCAAACTGACTGCGGGCGAGGGCGACTATCTCGACCTGCCGCGCGGCTGTTTCGTTCGTGCGCCGCTTGTCGTACGCGAAGACGGCGCATGGCTTCTGCCGATTTTTCGCTGCATCCAGCGTCCAGGCCAGAAATGGAACGGCAGCCATGACCGCGCCGCGGTCGGCATTTCGCAGGATCAGGGCAAGACCTGGGTGCTCGAAGATCTCGACCAGTCGACCGGCTGCGTCCACATGGGCCCGGTCTCGCTCGGCGGGAACAGGCTGGCGGCGGTTTTCCGCCGTCGTCAGGCCGATTTTGTCTATCGCACCGAAAGCGCCGATGGCGGACGTACATGGTCCGTGCCGCAGGCGACGGATGTGCCCAACAACAACTCTTCGGTTGCCGCGATCACCCTCAAGGATGGCCGTATCGCGATGATCTGCAATCCGGTGAACGCCGAAATGTCGAGCGACCGCCGGGCTTCGCTTTACGACGAGCTGGGCGAGGATGACGACCGCCCGGATGCCAACCCGGATGGCGGCTGCGTGCCGATCTGGGGCGTGCCGCGTGCACCGGTTTCCGTCTGCCCGTCCGATGACGGGGCAAAGAGCTTTTCGCAGCGGATCGTCATCGAAGACGGTCTGGGCACCTGCATGTCGAACAATTCCATCGACGGTCACAACAAGGAAATGTCCTATCCGTGGCTGCTGGAAGGCACCGACGGCAGTCTTCACATCGCCTACACCTATTACAGGCGCGCCATCAAATATGTTCGTCTGGCCCCCGGCTGGGCCAAGACTGAAGCGGGAGAATAATCATGAGCAATATCATTGGCATCACCATGGGTGACCCGTGCGGCGTCGGACCGGAAATCACGATTCGGGCGCTGGCCGAAATGGGCGACGCGGACCGCGCCAATACCCGCATCTACGGCAACCTGCCGACGCTGGAAGCCGCCCGCAAGGCGCTCAACGTTGATATCGATCTGACCCCTTACGTCGTTGATCTGCCGATCGAAGGTGCGCCGCTGCCATGGGGCACGCTGTCGCCGGTGGCAGGCGATGCAGCCTTCCGTTTCATCGAAAAAGCGGTGCGGGATGCCGAGGCCGGTGTGATCGGCTGCGTCGTCACTGCACCGATCAACAAGGAAGCACTCAACCTTGCCGGCCACCATTACGACGGCCATACCGGCATGCTGCGCAGCCTGACGAAATCGGCGGCGGCCTATATGCTGCTGGCATCGGAAAAACTGAAGGTCATCCACGTTTCCACTCACGTTTCGCTTCAGGAAGCGATCCGTCGTGCCACCACCGAGCGGGTTCTGGCAACGATCAAGGCCGGCAACGACCACCTGAAGCGCACCGGTTATGCCGCCCCGCGCATCGCGGTTGCCGGTATCAACCCGCATTGCGGCGAAAACGGTCTTTTCGGCACCGAGGATGATGACCAGATCGCTCCGGCCGTTGCAGCGGCGCGTGCCGAGGGCATCGATGCCTATGGTCCGATCTCGGCCGACACCGTGTTCCACCGCGCCTATTCCGGCGCGTTCGATCTGGTCGTCGCGCAATATCACGATCAGGGGCATATCCCGATCAAGCTCGTCGCTTTCGATACGGCTGTGAACGTTTCCGTCGATCTGCCGATCGACCGCACCTCGGTCGACCACGGCACCGCTTTCGACATTGCCGGCAAGGGCATCGCCAATCATGGCAACATGCTGGAAGCCATCGCCTATGCCCGCAAGCTGGTGACTGGCGGTAAAGGGGGCAAGGCATGAGCACCGCTCCCGTCATCATCCTGCATCAGCCGAAGCGGCTGATTGTCGGTGCCGGCACGATCGGCGAGGTCGGTCCTTGGGCCGCAGACGTCTCCTCGACCCTGGTGATTGCAACGCCGATCACCGCTGGATTTGTCGATCGCCTGAAACTGCCGGGCAAGGTTTCTCTGTTCGATGCCATTCCCGGCGAGCCGGAAATCGCCACGCTCGATGCTGCACTGGCTGCGGCGCGCGCGGCAAAACCCGATCTCGTCGTTGGTCTCGGTGGCGGTTCGGTCATGGATGTCGCCAAGCTGGTGGCGGCGCTCTGGGATGGCGAGCAGGTGCTTGCCGATGTTGCCGGCCCAAACAAGGTCGCGGGCCGCAAGACCCGTCTGGCGCAGGTGGCGACAACGGCCGGTACCGGCTCGGAAGCCGGTATCCGTTCGCTGATCACCGACCCGGCCTCCGGAGCCAAGATCGCGGTCGAAAGCCCGTACCTGATCGCCGATCTCGCCGTGCTCGATCCGGAACTGACCTATTCGGTGCCATCAGCCGTCACCGCTGCGACAGGTGTGGATGCCATGGCGCATTGCGTCGAGGCGTTTACCAGCAAACGCGCGCATCCGATGATCGACGGTTTTGCCCGCATGGGTTTTTCGCTCGTCGGCAAATTTCTGGGCCGCGCCGTCAAGGACGGGTCGGACCGGGAGGCCCGCGAGGGCATGATGCTCGCCTCCTATTACGGGGGTATCTGCCTTGGGCCGGTCAATACGGCGGCCGGTCATGCCATCGCCTATCCGCTCGGCACGCTGCTGCACCTGCCGCACGGGCTCGCCAATGCCATCGTGTTTCCGCATGTTCTGGCCTTCAACCAGCCGGTCGTATCGGCCAAGACGGCGGAAGTGGCGGAAGCGCTCGGCCTCGGCAAGGGACTTTCGCAGGCGGATCTGAGCGCTTCGGCGCATCGTTTCTGTGCCGACCTCGGCATCGAGATGTCGCTGGCAAAACACGGCGCTACCGAAGCGGGCCTGCCGCGCTTTGCGGCCGATGCGCATGCCATTCGCCGGCTGATGGATCACAATCCGGCCGATATGAGCGTCGAGGATGTGCTCGGGATTTACCGGGCCAGCTTCTGAGGAGGCTGGTTTGGAGGAGGGAGGCGGTGCGAGCGATCGTGCCGCCTTTTTAAGTTCTGGCGGTTTCATGTGAACGTCGCTTATCGCCGTCCTCGGCCCTGCTGCGGCTCCTTTGCCGAGCCGGAGAAGCCGGCAGGCTTGCTTTTTATCCAGGCAACGAATTTCTGGATGTCGGGGTTCTCGAGGATGGCCTCGATCGTCGAAAATGACTTGGCGAGCTGCGCATTCGTGAAGACGGCATGGATCTGGTCATGGCAGACCTTGTGCAGCAGAACGGTCTGCTTGCCGCCCTTGCTTTTCGGAACAAGATGATGGGCATCTTCATCGCCGGCCGGGATCATACGTTCGCACAGGGGGCAAATCGTCGGCTGCTCCTCCACCTGCGACGAAGCGAAATCCTCTCTGATCTTGCGGGCCATCGGTCTTCTGCCATTTCTTATAGAGGATACACGCGAGCGCTCATATCGCTCTGATCGATACGGGCTCCATGCCGCCAGATACCGCTTTCGCCGCCGGGGGGCAACGATGTTCCGAAAACAGCCTTTCCTGTGATCCCGTCAAACGCTCCTGACCTTGCCGCCTTTTCGTGTTTTGCAAGGGGTTACAAAACCGGCTTTTGTTGAGGATCGGCGGCGAGAAAATCCGGGAGGGAAGGGGCCTCGTTCAGGCGTTCCTGTCGGTCGTCAATACGAAATGCGTAATCCAGTTCTCTACGGATCAAAAGCAGAAGCTGGTCCAGTTCATCGTTGAACCGATCACATCTCGCCTGCGTCCAGAGACTGGGGTCGGCTGGATATGTGGGGTTCAGATGGCTGGCATATTCTTCATCGAGACGGCGCAAGAGCGATTGCGTTTCTTCAGACAGTGAAATCATGGCTGGTTGCGAGATTTGGCCGTCGAGATCGAACGTTGCTGCATCCAGCGGCCCGCTTCTTGCGCCGAGGCGTATTGATTCCTCGCAGGCCCACAAGCAGCCTCCCGCGCCTGGGTCGAAGAAAAATCGGAGCGTGCGTTTATGCATGTGGCGCTTTATCGGCAGGCTTGATCATTTATTGATGCGACGACTGAAACAGCCTTTCGCGCGAGCCTTTCAAGTGCTCCAGCATCAGCTTTCGCGCCTCGTCCTCGTCACGGTTGGCGATGGCCGACGCAATCGCCTCGTGCTCGCCGAACACGCGCGTCAGGCCCGATGCCTCGCGCTTGATTGACGCACCGTGAAACTTCATGCCGACCGCGATATGGTCCTTCAACGCTTCCATGGCGGTCGAAAAATAGTTGTTCTGGGCGGCGCGGGCGATCGCCAGATGGAACTGGAAATCGGCGTCCTCGCGGTGTGACTGGCGGTTGGTGGCGTCGCGCAGCAGTTCCAGCGCCTGACGGATCGCCTTCAGGCTGTCGGCATCGTGGCGGGTGGCTGCTGCTGCGGCTGCGGCCGGCTCCAGCGTCAGGCGGAATTCGTAACAGTTCAAAAGGTCGGCGACGTTTTCCAGTTGCCCGAAACCGAGTGGATTGCGCAGGCCGGTGGAGCGGACAAAACTGCCCGCACCGCGGCGGGAATAGATCAGGCTCTGGTCGCGCAGGCGTTTTAGCGCCTCGCGAATGACCGGGCGCGACACCTCGAATTCGGCGGCCAGATCATGTTCGGTCGGCAGGCGTTCATCCGGCTTGTAGGCGCCGGATTTGATGGCGCGCAACATGCGCTCGAACACGATGTCGGCAAGCCCTCTGCGGGCGGTTCCCGTTTCCAGTCCCATCTTCAAATTGCCCTCCCCAGGACCATGTCCGCAATCGTCTTTAATGTGTCCGGCCCGCCGAAACCGCCCGATTTGGCGATGATGCAGCGCCCCTCGCTGGAGGCAAGGCCGAGACCGGGCAGGCATTCGCCATGCAGGGTGAAGCGGGTGACGCCAAGCGCACGCATCACCGCCTCGGCCGTTGCGCCGCCGGACAGAAGCAGTGTGCCGTTATAGTCGGCAAGGCTGTCCTTGAGACCTTCTGCCAGCGCCTCGGATGCGAGTACCGGATTGATTTCGTTTGCTCCCAGTGTGACCTGAATCAGCGTCAATGCTGCATCGGTCTCGGGTGTTCCGGTGAGTTCACCATTCGGTGCGGCAAGGTAATCGAGGTCATGGCCGGCGCGTAGAGCGTCGATCTGGGCAAGCGTGATCGGGTCGCGCGAGCCGATCACAAAAGTGGCGCGGCCGGTCGGGATCTTTGCCGGCTGTGCGTCACGTCCTGTGGTCATGCGGCGGGCCAGTGCTTCAGCCAGCCCGCGTGCGCCGATCAGCAGATCGGTGCCGTCACCCTGTGCTGCGTCGAGCACGGCATCCATGTCGGCGGGGGACCGGGTGTCGGGTGTGTTGGCGCGGGCGGCGTGGCTTCCGAGTTTTTCGGCGATCACGATCGGTGTGTCGACGCCGAAACCGCGAACAGCACCATTTTCGACGATGCGGTCGAATTCCGGGATGGCCGGTGCGACCAGTGCGCGGGAGAAGGGGATGGCGTCGAGTTCAGCGACGATATTGCCCTTGAGGCGGGAGTCGATTTTCTTGAACAGGAGCGTGCCCGAGGGCAGCAGGGCAATCACGGCTGCCGTCGTTTCGCGTGCGGCATCCGCGCCGATTTCGCGTGTGTTGAGATTGATGGAAATGACATCCGGGCGATCCGCGACGATACCGGCAATTGCTTCGCGGGCAAGCGCCACCTCGGTGCGAAGACCGCGCCCGGCAAAGGGGGCGGCACTATCGAGTGCGCCGGTCAGATCATCTGCGAGAATGGCGAGCATGTCATGGTACCACGTTTATGTTGTAATCTTTATACCACTAAAAAACCCTTGCATGTCAATATTTCATGCCGATTAGTATGACAAATTATGGTTTGCATATGCGCAAATTTCGACGGGCGCGTGAGTGCCCTGAAATTGCAGCTTTTCGAGAATTCGGGTGAAGCGTCCGGGCCGGAAACGAAAAAGCGCATGACCGGGTTGGGCCATGCGCTTCTCTTGAGCTTTTGAAAAAGATCAGGTGGTCAACGGCCGTTCGCCTTGCGCCACGCTTCGTATTTGTCGCGGAATTCATCCTTGGTCTGCGGGTAAAGCCCGATGATCGGCGTGCCGGCTTTCACCTGCTCGAGCACAAAATCCTCGTAGCTTTCCATGGCCGTGCATTCATCCGCCAGTTCCTCGGCCAGATGGGCGGGAATGACCATCACACCGTCATTGTCGCCGACCAGAACGTCGCCGGGAAACACCGCGACATCGCCGCAGGAGATCGGCACGTTGATATCTATCGCCTCGTGCAGGGTGAGGTTGGTCGGGGCGGACGGGCGGGCGTGGTAGGACGGCATCTCGAGCGCGCCGATGCCCGCCGCATCGCGAAAACCGCCATCGGTGACAACGCCGGCGGCACCCCGCAACGCAAGCCGCGTGATCAGGATCGAGCCGGCCGTGGCGGCGCGGGCATCCTTGCGGCTGTCCATCACCAGCACATGGCCCGCCGGGCAGGTTTCAATGGCGACGCGCTGCGGATGATCGGCATTGCGGAACACGGTGATGGGGTTGCGGTCTTCACGCGCCACGATGTAGCGCAGCGTGAAGGCCTGGCCCACCATGGTTTCCGTCTTCGGCGAAACCGGCACGACACCCTGGATGAACTGGTTGCGCAGGCCGCGCTTGAACATGGCCGTCGCCAGCGATGCGGTGGAAATCTTCTTGAATTTTGCGCGCGTTGTTTCGCTCAGAACGTAGTCGCTCATCGGTCTCATCCTCCTCAATAGATATCCGGTTCGCCGGCCTTCTGGCCGAACCCGGTTTCCAGAAAATCGAAATCGCAGCCCTGATCGGCCTGGGTGACGTGTTTGGAGAACATCCAGCCGTAACCACGCTGGAAACGCGGCTCCGGCGCTTTCCATTCGGCCTTGCGGCGCGCCAGTTCTTCCTCGCTCACCAGCATGTCCAATGATCGATTGGGGAGATCGAGACGGATGATGTCGCCGTTTTTCAGCAGCGCCAGCGGACCGCCGATAAAACTTTCCGGCGACACATGCAGCACGCAGGCGCCGTAGGATGTGCCGGACATGCGGGCATCGGAAATGCGCAGCATGTCGCGATGGCCCTTCTTGATCAGCGCCTTGGGGATAGGCAACATGCCCCATTCGGGAAAACCGGGGCCGCCGAGCGGACCGGCATTGCGCAGGACCAGAACATGGTCGGGCGTGACATCGAGGTTTTCGTCGTCGATCGCCTTCTTCATCTCCGGGTAGCTGTCGAACACCATGGCCGGACCTTCGTGCACATGGTACTTTGGATCGCAGGCGGCGGGTTTGATAACGCCGCCGTTCGGGCAGAGATTGCCGCGCACTACCGCCAGCGAACCCTCGTGATAGACCGGGTTGGAGAGCGGGCGGATGACGTCGTCGTTATAGACTTTTGCGCCTTCCAGATTTTCGCCCATGGTGCGGCCGGTGACGGTCATGACCGAAAGATCCAGCCGGTCTTCCATCTGTTTCATCAGCGCCCGCAACCCGCCGGCGTAGAAAAAGTCCTCCATCAGATAGTCCTTGCCCGAAGGGCGGACATTGGCGATGAGAGGCGTGACGCGGCCAAGTGCATCGAGATCGTCGAGCGTCAGATCGACACCGGCACGGCGCGCCATGGCGATCAGGTGCACGACGGCATTGGTGGAACAGCCGGTGGCCATGGCGACGATCGCGGCGTTGCGGCAGGCTGCATCGGTGACGATTTTATCCGGCGTCAGATCTTCCCAGACCATGTCGACGATGCGGCGGCCGCAGTCCGAACCCATGCGCTGGTGGTTGCTGTCGACGGCGGGAATGGATGAGGCGCCGGGCAGCGTCAGGCCCATGGCATCGGCGATTGCCGTCATGGTCGAGGCGGTGCCCATGGTCATGCAGGTACCGGCCGAGCGGGCAATGCCGCCCTGTACGCCCAGCCATTCCTCGTCGGTAATGTTGCCGGCGCGGCGCTCGTCCCAGTATTTCCAGCCATCCGAACCGGAACCCAGAATTTTGCCGGCGTAATTGCCGCGCAACATCGGGCCGGCGGGAAGATAAATCATCGGCACGCCGGCCGAGATCGCGCCCATGACGAGCCCGGGCGTGGTCTTGTCGCAACCGCCCATCAGCACCACGCCATCGAGCGGATGGGCGCGGATCATCTCTTCCGTCTCCATGGCCAGCATGTTGCGGTAAAGCATGGATGTCGGTTTCAGCGAGCTTTCATCCAGCGACAGCGACGGCATCTGCACCGCAAAACCGCCGGCCTGAAAGATGCCGCGTTTGACGTCCTGCACGCGTTCCTTGAAATGCGCGTGGCAGGTGTTGAGTTCTGACCATGTGTCGAGCACGCCGATGACGGGCTTGTCGCGAAACTCTTCTTCCGAATAACCAAGTTGCATCATGCGCGAACGGTGGCCGAAGGATCTGAGGTCGTCGGGCGCAAACCAGCGGGCGCTACGCAGGTCTTCTGGTTTCTTTGTCTTGGGCAGGGAACTGCTGGACATGGCAATCAACCTTTTTGCAGGCGCGGGAAGGGGCTTCCCGACATGCCCCACCGGATGGGTGCGGCTATCGATAATTTTCTGGAGGTGACAGGATAAAGCCGGCTAGGATGCCATGTCGGTCACGACAGGTGTTCTCTCGCCGCGTATCAGCAGTCGCATCGGTTCCTCCTCCATGATGCGGGCCGCGCAGGTGCTGCCCGCTTTTCGCCTCTCCCAAAGCGAACAAGGGCATTGAAGCACTAAAACATCAGTGCATCAACCCGAAAACTGTGTTTTAATGCAGGCGACGAACGAACGGGTGGAAATATCGCATGAGTGAAATGGCGAAGGGTGGCGGAATGGTTCGGGGCGGACAACTGGATCGCTCGCGGCAGGTGGCGCTGCAGGTGCATGAAATTTTGCGGGAGCGCATTCTGAAAGTGGAACTGGTGCCCGGTACCGTTCTGTCACGCTCCAGCCTGCAGATGGAATTCGGGGTCAGCCAGACGCCGGTGCGTGACGCGCTGATGCGGCTGCAGGAGGAGGGCATGGTCGATGTCTATCCGCAATATGCAACCGTCGTCGCCAAGATCGATATCAACCATGCAAGGCAGGCGCAGTTTCTGCGGTTGTCGATCGAGCTTGAGGCCGTGCGGCGGCTGACCGAGGATCGTTCCACGACCACGGCTGCCGAACTGAGTGAGATCCTGTTGAGACAGCGGGCCGTTGCGACGCCCGAAACCCATGACCGGTTCGATGAGATCGACCGCGAATTCCATCGTCATCTTTACGAGCGGATGGGCATGGAACAGCTCTGGGCGAATGTGCGGCGTCAGAGCGTGCATCTCGACCGGCTGCGGCGGTTGAACCTGCCCATGCCCGGCAAGATGCAGACGGTGCTGGCCGACCATGAGGCGATCGTCGATGGCATCCGTTCCGGCAAGGTGGAGGCGGCGACGGCGGCGCTTCGAAAACATCTGTCCGGCACGCTTTCCATCATCGATGTGATCAGCGCCGAGTTTCCCGATTACATTCGCCGCTGAACCGTTCTATGAGAGGCAACTTTTTGAACGGGACTTGAGATGATGCAGAAACCCTGGAACAAGCCGGTTGTCGTGATGATCGGCGAACCGCCGGTCGAAACCGCGATCGAGACGACACAGGCAGCCTCATGGGCGATGATCGAGGATTGGCCGATCGAGGATGAACCGGCGTGCGACAAGGCGCTGCTGATCTTTGCCGAGGTCTCCAAGGGCAAACGTGCGGATGAGGATGCGCGCCAGGCCTTTCTGGCCGCCGCCGTCGAGGCCGGCATTCTGGTGCGCAAGTGATGACCGAGCCTTTGTTTCGCCATGCCGTGCCGACGGATGCGGCGCGTTGTTATGAAATCGAGATTTCCGCTTACGAGGGTGACGAGGCGGCGACGCTCGAAAAGATCGCCCTGCGCATCGGTGACTATCCTCAAGGGTTTCTGGTGCTGGAGGTCGATGGTGGGATCGTCGGTTTCATCAACAGCGGCTGTGCTGAAAACGTCGTGATGTCCGACGAGGATTTCAAACAGCTGATCGGGCATGACCCGGACGCGCAGAACGTGGTCATCATGTCGGTGGTGATCGATCCGGCCTTTCAGGGACAGGGTTATTCGTCACGGCTGATGCGCGAGTTTATCCGCCGCATGGAAGGGATGGGCAAAAAGACCATTCATCTCATGTGCAAGGAGCAGCATGTCGGGCTCTACGAAAAGTTTGGCTATCGGTACGTGAGACCATCCGATTCCGATCATGGCGGAATGGCTTGGCATGAGATGGTGATGGATTTGCCGCGATAAGTGGTGATCCTCATGCGTTGCCGCGCTCAGCCACCATCCTGAGGCAGCACAATCTCCGCCGTGAACCCGTCACCCGATTTGATCTCGAACCGAAAACCGTGAAGTTTCACGATGGCGGAGACCAGCGTCAGACCAAGGCCCAGCCCCTTTGTGTGACGGCTGCGGTCGGAGCGGTAGAAACGTTGCGCCAGAAGTTCGCGTTCGTTTTCAGCAATGCCGGGCCCGGTGTCTTTCACGCGGATCAGCGTCTGGCCATTTTCTGACACCAGCGCGAGATCGATTCGGCCGCCTTCGGGCGTGTATTTCACGGCATTGTCGACAAGATTGGCGACGGCTTCGAACAACAGGTCGCGATCACCCTGTATGCTGGTTTGCATATCGGTATGGACGCTCAGCGCCAGCTGCTTTTCCTCGGCGAAAGGCTCGTAGAGTTCACCGACTTCCGCGATCATCTCCGCCAGATCGACGCTGCCAAAAGCCTGAAAACGACGGGTCTGTTCGATCTCGCGGATGCGCAAAAGGGCGGTGATGATCGAGATGGCGTGATCGACGCCTGATATGGCGCGGTCGGTGGCCGCCTGAAATTCTTCTTCGGACGTGGCGCTGTGGCGGGCACGCTCCAGCCCGATGCGCACGCGAGCGAGCGGCGTCCTCAGGTCGTGGGCGATGTCGTCGCCGATCGCCGCGAGATTTTCGACCAGCGTCTGGATCTCGTCGAGCATGCCGTTGACGATCTGCGCCAGCTTGTCGAGCGGGTCTTCGCTGTTGCGGGTCGGAAGTCGCTTTGAAAAATCGCCGGCGACGATGTCGGCGGCGCGTATCTGCATTTCGCGAATGCGCCGCTGCGAGCGGACTGCGAACAGAAGCGAGGCGGCGAGGCCGAGGAGGAAGGCCGGCAGCAGACCGAAAATCAGGCCGCGCCGGACCACCGAGGCGGTCTGTTCGTTGTCTTTGGTGCTCCAGCCGACAACGACGATATTGCCATCGGCCAACCGACGGGCCAATGCGCGCGAGGGCTGGATAATCTGCATGTCAGGATCGACACGATCGATATCCACCTGGATCGGTGGCTGATCGACTTCCAGGCCTGCCGGCCATTGGCGTATGTTTCCCGAAATTCGCTTGCCATCAGCGGTAAACAGTCCAACCGGCTTGTAACGGCGCGGATCCTGCCGCAGGCGTTCCTCATATTGCGTCAGCAGGCCCTGTCTGGACTGGGCGACCATCCCATCCGATTCCTGAATGATCAGGCTGTCCAGAAACGACACGAGTTCGCGGCTGGTGGTGACATAAGCGAAGGTGAGACTGAGCATGATCGTTGCGCCGATCGCGATGAACAGCGCGACGGTGTAACGAAACGTCGAGTTCCAGATCCAGTCAATCAGGCGCGCGAAGGACAAAACCCTCTCCACGAATGTTGGAGATCATCGGTGCTTCGCCGGAAACATCGACCTTGCGGCGCAGGCGGCCCATATGGACGTCCACGAGGTTCGAATCCGGCACGAACCTGTATTTCCAAACCTCTTCGAACAGCATGGCGCGGGTGAGCAGCTGCTCGCTGTGGCGCATCATGTATTCGAGCAGTTTGTACTCGCGCGGCAAAAGCTCGATCTCGCGGCCGGCGCGGTTGGCGCTGCGTTCGATCAGGTCGATTTCCAGCGGGCCGACGCGCAGCGTCTGGGCGGCGGTATCGGCGGGACGGCGCAGCAGCGCCTCGATGCGGGCCACGAGTTCAAGCACGGCAAACGGTTTCGTCAGGTAATCATCACCGCCGGCGCGAAGACCTTTGACGCGGTCGTTGACGGCACCGAGCGCGCTCAACACCAGAACCGGCGTGCGGATCTTTTCCCGGCGCAGCGTATCGATGACGGCAAGCCCGTCCATGCCCGGCAGCATGCGGTCGATGACCAGCACATCGGCGTCCGCCGCGCGTGCGCGTTCCAGCCCGGTCGGGCCATCTTCCGCCCAGTCGACGATATAACCGCTGTCGCGCAGTTCGGCGCAGATATCCTGTGCGGTGTCGGCGTCATCCTCGATCAGAACGACCTTGGTCATGGTTTTTTCCTGGCAAGGCTTAAGGGGCAGTGAGTGCGGCTATTTACCGTCGATCGGTGACAATTGAAATCCAAACCGGCCCCGGCTTCTGCGTGATTTCTTAAATTCCAATTTAATGGCGTTTGTCAATTTGAAGGCGCAAACCCCGCGAGACCACTGCGCGACAGAACGTCGCGCGCCCACGTGTCGCTTGCTCGTCTGCTCCGAAGCACCCGTCCGGCGGCTAACCAACCGAGGTGCTTCATGCCTTCCAAAAACAATAAGATGTCCACCAACAGCCGCCTGATGCTGAGCCGCCGTCAGTTGCTTGGCTCGGCTGCCACGGGCGCCGCCGCAATCGGTGTCAGCGCCATGCCCTCCTGGGCGCAGGAACAGGGTTCCGACGGTGTTGTCGACGTGCTGCTGATCGGTGGCGGCATCATGAGCTCGACGCTCGGTGTTCTGCTCTCGCAGCTCGAGCCGACCTGGAAGATCGAGATGATCGAACGCCTCGATGACGTTGCCATGGAAAGCTCCAACGGCTGGAACAATGCCGGCACCGGCCATTCGGCGCTTGCCGAACTGAACTACACGCCAACGGATGCCAAGGGTAATGTCAACATTACCAAGGCAATCGAGATCAACGAATCCTTCCAGATTACCCGCCAGTTCCTGTCGCACCAGATCGACATGGGCGTGTTGAAGAACCCGCGTTCGTTCATCAATTCCACCCCGCACATGAGCTTCGTCTGGGGCGATGCCAATACCGAATTCCTGGCCAAGCGTTATGAAGCGCTGAAGGCGAGCCCGCTGTTTGCCGGCATGCAGTTCTCGAACGACCATGCGCAGATCGCCAAGTGGGTTCCGCTGATGATGGAAGGCCGCGATCCGAACCAGAAGCTGGCCGTGACCTGGAGCCCGCTCGGCACCGACGTCAATTTTGGCGAGATTACCCGCCAGTATGTCGCTCATCTGAAGAGCCAGCAGACCTTCACGCTGCGCACCTCTTCGGAAGTCGAGGATATCGTCAAGAACGATGATGGCACCTGGAGCGTAACCTACTCCAACACCAAGACCGGTGACACCACCGTCGTAAAGGCAAAATTCGTCTTCCTCGGCGCCGGTGGCGGCGCGCTGCCGCTGCTGCAGATGTCCGGCATTCCGGAAGGTGACGCCTATGCCGGTTTCCCGGTCGGCGGTTCCTTCCTCGTCTGCGACAACCCGGAAATCGTCAACCAGCACCTCGCCAAGGCCTATGGCCAGGCTGAAACCGGTGCGCCGCCGATGTCGGTTCCGCATCTCGATACGCGCGTGTTCGACGGCAAACGCCACATCCTGTTCGGACCTTTCGCGACCTTCTCGACAAAGTTCCTGAAGGAAGGTTCGCTGTTCGACCTGCCGGCGTCCGTCACGCTCGAAAACATCTGGCCGATGCTGCAGGTCGGCACACACGAGTTCAACCTCGTGCAATATCTCGCCGGCCAGCTGATGATGTCGGACGAAGACCGTTTCGAGGCGCTGAAAGTGTATTTCCCGAATGCCAAGTCGGAAGACTGGCGTTATTGGCAGGCAGGTCAGCGCGTGCAGATCATCAAGAACGACCCGGAAAAGGGCGGTCAGTTGAAGCTCGGCACGGAAATCGTTGCGTCCGAAGACGGCACGATCGCGGCTCTGCTCGGTGCTTCGCCGGGTGCGTCCACCGCCGCCCCGATCATGCTCGACGTGCTGAAGAAGGTGTTTGCCGAAAAGCTGAAGACGCCGGAATGGCAGGAGCGCGTGCATGCGATCGTGCCGAGCTACGGCCAGAAGCTCAACGAAAACCCGGACATGCTGGCCAAGGAATGGGCGGCGACCGAAGAGCGCCTGCAACTCGCCATCGCATCGCCTGCCATGGACCCGGCCGCCTACGGCAAGCCGGCGGCACCGGCCGGCGAGGTGAAGATGGCTCCGGGCTTGGCCCTCTAAGAGACGGCGCTAACCTGTGCGAAAGGCCCTGCTCGTCGGGGCCTTTTTTGCATCAGTGCAGGCGCCTTCCGATTTTTCGGCCAATCGGTTAGGGATATGACCGAAATAACGAAGGGCATATGCATGACGGTTCCGGTACATCCGCTGGTCAAAGGGTTTTACGATGAACGAACCGGCAGCATTCAATATGTCGTTGCCTGTCCGAAGACGCGAGCCTGCGCGATCATCGATCCGGTGCTGGATTACGATGAAAAATCCGGTTCGACCGCAACACGCCATGCCGATGCGATCCTCGCCTATATCGCGGAACAGGGTTTTGTCCTGCAATGGATCCTCGACACGCATCCGCATGCGGACCATTTTTCCGCTGCCACTTACCTGAAGGAAAGGACCGGTGTGCCGACGGCGATTGGCGCGGAAGTCGTGAAGGTGCAGGCCTTGTGGCGCAAGCTTTACAACATGCCGGGTCTTGCCGGTGACGGATCGCAATGGGACCGGCTGTTTGGCCATGGCGAGCGTTTTGCCATCGGCGAAATGGAGGTCGAGGTCATTCATTCGCCCGGTCATACGCTGGCCTCGATCACGTATCTCATCGGCGATGCGGCTTTCATTCACGATACGCTGTTCATGCCCGATAGCGGTTCGGCCCGCGCCGATTTCCCCGGCGGCAGTGCCGAGACTTTATGGGCATCGATTGAACGGATTCTGGCGCTGCCGGATGAGACTCGCCTGTTCACCGGCCATGATTATTGTCCCGACGGCCGTGCGCCACTCTGGGAAAGCACGGTCG
This sequence comes from Neorhizobium huautlense, assembly GCF_030811685.1. Classification (GTDB taxonomy): domain Bacteria; phylum Pseudomonadota; class Alphaproteobacteria; order Rhizobiales; family Rhizobiaceae; genus Neorhizobium; species Neorhizobium huautlense_A. The sequence continues at coordinate 30,490 of NZ_JAUSRF010000002.1, forward strand.
CGGAGCAGAAGGTGAAAAACATCCATCTGCAGGGAACGGGCGCAGATTTCATCGCAGCCCGCAAGGAGCGCGATGCGACGCTGCCATTCCCGAGACTTCTTCTGCATGCGCTTCAGGTCAATCTCAATGCCGGCGCGCTGCCCGAGCCGGAAGACGATGGCCGGCGTTATCTGAAGCTGCCGCTCAACGCTTTTCCGGATGTGAGTTGGTAAGGCTCTGATATGCTCGCAATGAGCGTGTTTCCGGCTCATTGACTCACCCTAAGTATATTGTTGGGTGAGAAATCTTCAGTGATTCAACTTTTTTCAGTCGATTAAAACCTGATTTAATCGGCGATTAATCATCTTGCTTCTAGCGTCCGGTCGAGCCGATGACCGGCTTGTCCCAACGCGATGTCAGCTTTCAGAAATTTCCCCTTCACCTTGCGAGTTTCCGTGCGGCGTCACGGTGCTCGCCCGCCCCGTGGTGTGCCATGTCTTTTCTATCCAACGCGAAAATCCGCACGAAGATACTGTCCCTGATACTGCCCATCTGTTTTGTCGGGATCGCCGGTGTCAGCGTGCTGTCCTACAATTATAGTAGCTCCGACGACCGATATTATTCTTTCATCTCGAAGGACAACGTTGCCGCGACGGACGTTTCCCGTGCCGCAACCTCGATCAATTCCGTGGCCTACAGCGCCTATCAGCTGATGACCTATGACAGCGCGGCCGAATTCCGCGCCTACGTCGCCAAGAACTATGAAAGCGGCAAGGGCGCCGTTTTTGCCCGCTTTGCCAGCGCCAAGAAGCTCATTCCCGAGCAGGCCGCCACTATCGACACTTTTGAAAACCGCGCCCGCGCCATCACGGTCGAAACGGACAAGGCCGTGGCGATGATCAACGACGGCAACCTTGCCGAAGCAAAGGCTATCATGGCCGGCGTCGATCCGGACATCGGCAAGCTGCGTGACGATCTGCGCGACTGGAACATTGCCAATACCAAGGCCGTGATTGCGGAAGCGGATGCAATCAGCGCCTCCGTCAGCAGCACCATCACCACGCTTCTGGCCAGCCTTGGCGTGATCTTTCTGGCCGCCATCGTCGCGTCGCTGTTCGTTGCTTCGCGCGGCATTTCCGGCCCGATCGCGCGCCTGCAGCAGCGGATGATTTCTCTTGCCGGTGGGGAGACGGCAGAAGGCATCGCCGGGCTTGAGCGCAAGGATGAAGTTGGTCAGATGGCGCAAGCCGTTGCGGTCTTCCGCGACAATGCCATCGAGCGCATCAATCTCGAAAAGGAAGCTGTCGCCAATCGCTCGTTGTCGGAACAGGAGCGCATGGAGCGCGAGGCCGCCAAGGCCCGTGAAGCCGCAGACGTCAAATTCGCTGTCGACAATCTGGCCACCGGCCTGTCGCAGCTGTCGGACGGCAATGTCGCCTATCGCATCGACCACGGTTTTGCCGCTTCGCTGGATGGCGTACGCACCGATTTCAACGCCTCCGCTTCCAAATTGCAGGACGCACTGAAAAGCGTTGCCAACAATGCCCGCGGCATTGATGCCGGCGCCAACGAGATCAAGGCTGCGGCCGACGATCTGGCCAAACGCACCGAACAGCAGGCTGCAGCCGTGGAAGAAACCGCCGCAGCTCTCGAAGAGATCACCACCACGGTGAAGGATTCGACCAAACGGGCGCAGGAAGCCGGTGCGCTGGTCTCGCGTACCCGCACCGAAGCCGAGCATTCCGGTGAGGTCGTTCGCCGTGCCGTCATCGCCATGGAGAAGATCGAAAAATCTTCGAGCGAGATCGGCAATATCATCGGCGTGATCGACGACATCGCCTTCCAGACCAACCTTTTGGCGCTCAACGCCGGTGTCGAGGCGGCGCGTGCCGGTGAAGCCGGCAAGGGTTTTGCGGTGGTGGCGCAGGAAGTGCGTGAACTGGCGCAACGCTCTGCCAATGCGGCCAAGGAAATCAAGACGCTGATCACCACGTCGAACGAACAGGTTCAGGAAGGTGTCGATCTGGTCGGTGCGACCGGCACGGCGCTGGAAAAGATCGTGGTCGAGGTTCAGGAGATCAATCGTCACGTGGCGGCGATCGTCGAAAGCGCGCAGGAGCAATCGACGGGTCTCCAGCAGATCAACACGGCCGTCAACTCGATGGACCAGGAGACCCAGAAAAACGCGGCGATGGTGGAAGAACAGACCGCTGCCAGCCACGGCCTTGCCCGCGAGGTTGCTTCGCTGAACGAGCTGCTCGCGCAGTTCAAGCTGGGTGAAGCGCAGCTTGCCCGTGTTGCCAGCCGACAGGATGCGCCGGTGGCTTCTCCGGCCCGTTCCATGGTGCGCAAGGTGGCCAGCGCCTTTAACGGCAATGCTGCCGTGGCCGTGGAGCAGAATTGGACAGAGTTCTGATTTTTCCGCCCGGCGAGGTCGGGCGGTATCACGCGATATGCAATTGAAGGGAGGGCTGTTTTGCAGCCCTCCCTTTTGCGATCTACGCGTCTGCGCAAGCTCGCGCCTCCTTCAAAATCGTGTTAGCCGCTCGGTTTTCGCTGACAGCACCTTCGTCGGAATGATAGAGCCGATATGGGCTTCGGTGCCGGTTCGCGGTTCGAAGCGCCCTGAACGAGGCGAGCCATGACCGGCTCGGGAGCGAGATCATGGCAGAAACATCCTTTCGTTTGACCGAACTGGCGCATGGCGGTGGCTGCGGCTGCAAGCTAGCGCCAGCCGTTTTGCAGAAACTGCTGGCGGGCCAGCCGGCCGCTCAGCCATTCGCGCAACTGCTCGTCGGCAACGAGATGGCCGATGATGCCGCAGTCTGGCAGATCGATGACAATACCTGCGTGATCGCCACCACCGATTTCTTCATGCCGATGGTGGATGACCCTTACGAATTCGGCCGTATCGCCGCCACCAATGCCATTTCCGACGTTTATGCCATGGGTGGCAAGCCTATCCTGGCGCTCGCCATTTTGGGCATGCCGATCAACAAGCTCGAGCCGGAAACCATCGGCAGGATCCTGGAAGGCGGCGCGGCCATCTGTTCCACCGCCGGCATCCCGGTTGCCGGCGGCCATTCGATCGACAGCGTCGAGCCGATCTACGGGCTTGCCGTCATCGGCATCTGCCATCCGAGCCAGGTGCGCCGCAATGGCGGTGCCAAGGTGGGCGACAAGCTGGTCCTCACCAAGGGCATCGGTATCGGAATCTATTCCTCGGCGATCAAGAAAAACGCGCTGCCGGCGGCCGCCTATGACGAGATGATTGCGTCCACGACGCTGCTCAACAAGGTGGGCACAGAGCTTGCCGCCAGTGCGGATGTGCATGCGATCACCGACGTCACCGGTTTCGGCATTCTCGGCCACGGCCTGGAAATGGCGCGCGCCTCCGGCCTGACACTGCGACTGAAGCTTGCCGACATTCCTTTCCTGAGCAAGTCGGAAGAACTGGCGCAGCAGGGTTTTATTACCGGCGCTTCAGTCCGCAACTGGGCCAGTTACGGCGAGGCGATCACGTTGCCGGAAAACATGCCGGAATGGCAACGTATGCTGCTTGCCGATCCGCAGACTTCGGGTGGCCTGCTGGTTTCGGTATCGGCCGACAAGGCGGATGCGCTGGTCGAGCAGGTGCGCGCCGCCGGTTATCCGCTGGCATCGATCGTCGGTTCTGCGGAAGAGGGGGCTCCCGGTATCGTCGTTGACGGCTGACCGGGCGTTCTCAAAGGAACAAGCCTTTGGGGACGGGCGTTTGAAAGGGAAACTGATGGAGGTTTCCCCATGCCCGTGTCCCGATTGAAAACCGTGACGTTTCTCGGCGGTGTCGCAGCACCTGCGCTGGCCCTGATGCTTGCGGCTTCTCCTGTTGCTGCCCAGACCACCGGTAACACCGGTTCGCCGCCTTCCGCCCAAAGCCTTGAAAACAAGACTGCCTGCAATGCTGCCGGCACGGCCGAAGCGGCGACACCCGCCGATACGGATTCAGCGGCCGGCACGGCTCCGGGCAATACCGGTTCCACCGGCTGGACCGGCGGCACCGGTGGACAGCACACCAGTACCAATCCGCAGGGTGCGCTTCCGGAATCGAAAACCTGGCAGCCGCCGACCGCGCGGGGCCTCGATCTCGCCATGCCGAACCCGGAGCCGAAGCCGGGCAAAACGACCGAGAATTGCTGACATCTGCGTCAAAATTGCTTGATGACAGCAATTCCTGTTTTCCTGCGCGCGACAAAGGGAGTAAATCAAAGCGATAGATTATCGCGATCTGAACGCGCATCGTCTTTCGGGCAGTGCGTTGCCGACAGGAGTTGGACAATCATGTTGAACCGCCGCCGTTTCCTTGGTCATGCTGCCACGGCATCCGTTGCCGCCGCCTTCGTTTCCCGTGGCGCAAGCCCGGTTTTTGCCGCCGACAAGGTGACTGATGGTGCCGCATGGCGCAGGTTTGAAGTGATCACCAAGGTTGACCTGACCGACGTAACCGGTCCGGCGAAACTCTGGCTGCCGGTTGCGCAGTCGGCCGGCCAATATCAAAAGGCTTCCGCGCCGCACTGGACGTCGGATTCGAAACAGGTCGAGATGAAGAAGGACGCCACGTCAGGCGCCGATATCCTCTCGGTCGAATGGCAGGCCGACGGCACGCGGACGATCGAATTCACCCAGACGATCGAAACCCGCAACCGCACTGCCGATGGCGCAGCCGTCGGGAGGACCGAACTGGATGCCGCTCTTGTCGGCACCCCGAGCGCACCGATCGACGGCATTGTCAAGGACACGGCGATGAACATCATCGGCAACCGCGAGAAGGACGAGGACAAGGCCCGTGCCATCTATGACTGGGTTGTCGAAAACACCTTTCGTGATGCCAATATTGCCGGTTGCGGCGTGGGCAACGTCAAGGACATGCTGGAAACCGGCTATTTCGGCGGCAAATGCGCCGACATCAACAGCCTCTATACGGCACTTGCCCGCGCTGCCGGCCTGCCGGCTCGCGATGTTTTTGGCGTGCGGGTTGCCAATTCGGCAGACTTCAAGACGCTCGGCCGCGCCGGCGACATTACCGGTGCACAGCACTGTCGAGCCGAAGTCTACCTCGAAGGCCAGGGTTGGGTGCCGGTCGATCCGGCCGATGTGCGCAAGGTCGTGCTGGAGGAAAAGCTGCCGCTCGAAAACGATGCCGTGCAGGCTTTCCGCCAAAAGGCTTTCGGCAATTGGGAGATGAACTGGATCGGGTATAATACGGCGCGTGATATCACGCTTCCGGGCAACGAGATCCGCCAGAACTTCTTCATGTATCCGGCAGCGTTTACGTCGCGCGGTGAAGTGGATTGCCTGAGCCCGAAGACCTTTGCCTATTCGATTTCCTCGAAGGAAATCACTGCCTAAAACCTCTGCGTCGTCATCCTCGCCCTCGGGTTAAGCCCGAAGGCGAGGATGACGAGCAATGGCGTAGCCACCCATTCAATGCGGCTTGATTTCCTCGATCATCAATCGCAGCCCGTCTTCATTAAAAAACTCGCCATCGCGGATAAGCGAACGGTCCTCGTCCAGCTTGCGCACGAGAGATGCCAGTCGCGCCTTGGCCTCTTTGTCCTCGACCAAGCCTTCACGGCCGGCGCGATAAAACACGACGCCGGACCAGTTGACGCCAGCGCCCTTGAAGACTTTCACCATGTCCGGCCAACGCAGCTCGTCGCCCACAACATGCAGATAGGCGGAGCGCAACAGTTCCACTTTTGTCTCGCTGATCGAGACAAGAATGAACAACATGGTGAAGGAGCCGGCATCCGCATAGGTGTCGATCACCCAGTCGTCGAAATCGGTGTCAGTTGCCGGATTGCTCACGATTTTTCTCCTGATGGCGGAAGAGAATGGGAGTCGAACCCACCCAGGACAGCGTCGCTGCCCCACCCGGATTTGAAGTCCGGACGCCCCACCGGGGACGAATCTCTTCCATTTTCAGCATCATGAACGGACGGGCCGAACAGATCGAGCCGATGTGGATTGATACGGCGAAGATCGCCGCGCCGAAGGGTTACACCATGTCGATCGAAAAAGTCGAGGATTTCGATGGCAACCTTCCGGCCGCTCGTCACCCGGTCGCGGAAGGCGGAAGCGGAAAATTCGCCATGCTCCGCCTCTGCCGCCACGTTGCGAATGATCTCGACCATTTCGGCGGTGGTGGAGCGCAAGAAAAAGTGATCGTTGCGTATCTGGTCGACACGGCCGAGCCGGGCACAGAGTTTCAAGACACGCCGGATCTCGCGTTCATCGCCGCCGATGAGATCGACAAGGTCGCGCACGCGCGGCGGTCGAAAACGGTTTTCGCCGATGAGATGCGGCAGGATTTCGGCGTAAAGCGCGTCTTCCATCTCACCCAGCTGGGCGATGTGGCCGGGCAGACGCACGAAGGCGCCTTCGAGAACGATCGTACCAAGGGCTGCTTCCGCACGCATCACAGCGAGGAAAGCGGGGGCGGGCAGGCGCGGTGTCATCGCCATACGCAGACGCTCGCGGCCCTGACCTTGCAGTTCCGGGTTTTCCGTGTGGAAGGCCGTCAGCAGGTCGGTGAGCTGTGTCGTGAAGGCGGCACGGTGTTTGGCCGACATGGCGTAGGCAATGCCGCCGGCTTCGACCAGCACGATGCCTGCCGCTTCTGTCGCAGCGTTCAGTTGCTGCGGCGACATGGCCCGGTCGCGGCCAAATGTGTTGAGGTCGACCAGATAGGAGGCGGTGTAGATGAGGGCCGACAGTTGTTCGGCGGCCGTGGGCTTGGCCGCTGCCGTCAGGTGTTCGAGCCGTTCGGGCGTGCGGCGTTTTCGGGCCGGCGGACGCAGGTCGACCAGCAAACCACCACCAATGGTGCGCTGGGCTGAAACATCGCGCAGGATAAATCGGTCACCGACGGCGGCGGCAATCGGGCGGTCGAGTACGAGTTGCACGCGGGCGGTGGCGCCGGGGGCGACCGGGCCTTCGAGCGGCACGATACGCACGCCGGCCTCGACGCTTTCATGGTGGAAACGGGCGGAGAACCATTGGCCGATCGCCTTTGGTTCGCTGGCAAGAACCCTCAGTTCGGCATCGATACGGTCGGTCGGGGCGTGCAGGGCGGGATCGACCACCATGTCGCCGCGGTGGATGGCATCCTTGGCGATCGCTTCGCCGGCAAGGTTGAGGGCGCAGCGCTGGCCGGCAAAACCGCGCTCGACGGCCATGTTCTGCGCATGGATGGAACGCACGCGGGCGGACAGGCCGGAGGGCGAGACGGTGACGGCATCGCCTATGGCCACCGAACCGGAGAGAACCGTGCCGGTAACGACGGTGCCGGCACCCGACAGCGTGAAGGAGCGATCGACGGCGAGGCGGAACCGGCCTTCGGTGGCGGTTTCGACCGTGTTGCGCTCGGCTTCTGCGAGGATTTTTTTCAGTTCCTCGATGCCCTGGCCTGTCGCGGCGGAGACCGGCAGGATGTCGATGCCTCTCAGCCGTGTCGGGGCGAGCAGAGCACGGATATCGTTGGTGACGGTCGCGATGCGGTCGGCATCAACCAGATCGGCTTTGGTGAGAGTAACGATGCCTCGAGAAATGCCGAGAAGGTCGAGAATGGCGAGATGTTCGCGGGTCTGCGGCTTGATGCCGTCATCGGCGGCGATCACCAGCAGCGCGAAATCGATGCCACCGGCGCCGGCCAGCATTGTGTGGATGAATTTTTCATGGCCGGGCACATCGATGAACCCGGTGACAGCATCGCCCGCAAATTTCGCATAGGCGAAACCGAGATCGATGGTGATGCCGCGCGCCTTTTCTTCCTTCAGGCGGTCTGCATCGGTGCCGGTGAGGGCTTTCACCAGCGTCGTTTTGCCATGGTCGATATGGCCGGCGGTGCCGATGATCATGGGGTGTCTCCCGCAATCATTTCGGCCAGCGGCAGTTTTGCCCGGCGTTCGGCTTCCGCGATATCCGGTGCGGACAGGTTTTCGCGCACGGGTGTCAGAAAGGGTTGGGCAAGGGCGCTGCCGCCATTCATGGCGTGGATAAGCCATGCCAGAGCCCCGATACGATCGACCGGCGTTCCGGCACCCATGTGGCAGGCGGCTCCCAGCATGGCCTGCGCGTCGGCATCCCCGCCTTCCGCACCCTTGCGCCACCAGATCACGGCCCTGGCCGGGTCGCGGTCCACACCGATGGCGTTGTGATAGAGCATGCCGAGACGGGTCATCGAGGCGGCAACACCGCCTTCGGCTGCGCGTTCGGCCCAGAGTTTCGCTTCTGCGGGGTCGGAAGGGATGATTTCGCCTTCGAGCAGCAGCCAGCTCAGCATGTCCTGTGATTCCGCATCGCCCTGTTCGGCGGCCATCCGGTAGAGTTTTGCGGCCTTGGCCGGATCGGCATCGGAGCCGGTGGCATCGCTGCCCTGCATGTGGAAGGCCGCGCAATTGCGCTGGCCGACGGGATCACCGGCGTCTGCGGAGAGTGTCAGCCATTTCAGTGCGAGCGGCCGGTCGGAAGGCACGCCAAGACCTTCGGCGAAACAGGCGCCGATATTGTTTTGCGCACGGGCATTGCCGGCGCGAGCGAGCGGTTCCCACAGCGCCAGCGCGGTGTCGTAGTCGCCGGCTTTGGCAGCGGCCAGCGCCGCGTCCATCTGTTCGGTGGTGGGATCGGCGACCGGTGTTGGCTCAGTGGTGCTGCGGCGGAAACGGTCAAGCCAGCGCATCGGCATTCACGAACGAAAGGCTGGAAAGGAGGGCGGTTTCATCGTTGAGGCAGCGCAGGTCGAGGATCAAGGCACCATCGCGAATATGCCCGAGGATGGGGCGGGGCAGGGCGCGAAACGCTGCGGCCAGCTTTTCAAGGGCGCTGCCGCTGGTGTGACCGATGCGAAGACCGGCGCTCGGGATCGTATCGACAGGCAGCGCGCCGGAGCCGATCTGGCTGGAGCAGCGGCAGGTTTCGACCGTGTAGCCGAAACGGGTGAGCGTCTCGGAGACGGATGTCAACAGGCGTTCGGCCTGTTCGGCGATGTCGCTCTGGCGGCGCGACAGCATGCGCAGGGTCGGCAGGCGTTCACCCAACCGATCCGGGTCGCGATAGAGTTTCAGTGTCGCGGCAAGGGCGGCGATGCGGATCTTGTCGACGCGCAGCGCCCGCTTCAGCGGGTTGCGGTTGATCTCGGCGATCAGGTCGCGGCGGCCGACGATGAAACCGGCCTGCGGGCCGCCCAAAAGCTTGTCGCCGGAGAAGGTGACGAGATCCGCGCCCTCTGCGACGGCTTCACGAACGGTCGGCTCGCGGGCGAGACCGTATCGGGAGAGGTCTACCAGCGTGCCGGAGCCGAGATCGTTCAGCAGGGCAATGCCTGCATCTCTGGCGATCTTTGCAAGGTCCGCGCCGGAAACTTCAGCCGTAAAACCCTCGATGCGGTAATTGGACGTGTGCACCTTCAGGATCAGCGCCGTTTCTTCACGGATCGCGTTGCGGTAATCCTTCGGGTGGGTGCGGTTGGTGGTGCCGACTTCGACAAGCTGCACGCCGGCGCGTTCCATGATGTCGGGCATGCGGAAGGCGCCGCCGATCTCGATCAGTTCTCCGCGTGAGACGATGGCCTGACGACCCGCGCCCACGGCGTTCAAGGCGATCAGCACGGCGGCGGCATTGTTGTTGACGATGGTGGCGTCCTCGGCGCCGGTCAGTTCGCAGAGCAGTTCGCGCAGGTGGCTGTCGCGTTCGCCGCGTTTGCCGGTGTCGAGGTCGAATTCGAGTGCTGCCGCTTCGCGCATGGCATCGACGGCGGCTTTCACCGCTTCCTCGGCCAGCAGCGCACGGCCGAGATTGGTGTGCAGCACGGTGCCGGTGAGGTTGATCAGCGGCCGCAGGTTGGAGCCGTCGCGATATTCGAGTTTGCTCGTCAGTGACGCGATAATGGCGGCGGCATCCGGCAGGGACGCGCCGCCGCGCACGGCGGTGCGGATCTCGTCGAGAAGCGTGCGCAACACCTCGGTGACGGTGGCGCGGCCATAGGTGTCCAGCAGCGGCGCCGTTTCCGGGGTTTTCAAAATCTGGTCCACCGATGGGAGGTGGCGCAAACTCGAAAGATTCGCCATGGTCTCAATACCCCACGAGGAAGGGATCGAAACCGGCGCGTTTGTATTCGCTGTCCTTCATCAGCAGATCGAGGCCGAGGCTGGCGACATCATCGGCGATGATTTCCAGCGACGGGTTCCTGTTCTGGTAGAGGATCTTTGTCCAGCTTTTGCACTCGTCGCAGACTTCCGCTTTGATGACGGCGGTCTTGCCTTCCGGATCACCCTCGATCTCGACGGCGCGGTAACCGACGCCCTTGGTGGTGCCGCAGGCGATGCATTTCACACGCACCTCGTTCCACATGGTGGCGCATCCGGCGCAGCAGGCATAACGCGCGCCCTCGGCACCCTGCACACCGATCACCATGGAGCCAACCGGCTTGCCGCCGCAGGAGGGGCAGACGCCCGGTGCGACCGGCACGAGTTTCAGTGCATCGAGACCGGCTGCGAGGCGTGCGGCATGAACCTGCGTCGCGGCGGCGATATAGAGGTGATGGGCCAAGCCCTCGACCGGCATAGTATCGGCGATGACATTGCCGATCATCCATTCGAGCGTGTCTTCACCGGCGGCAATGACAGCCTCAAGAGCCTGTTGTGCCGCTGCCGGTTTCTCGATTGTTTTGGCGCGTTCGAGGAAGAGAGCGAGCGTCCTGCGAAAATCCTCGCTTTTGACCATGGCGGCACGATCGATCGGCGGCATGGTGTTTTCACGGGCACGAGCGACCTGATCGGCGTCAATCGGTGTCACCGGCGGCAGTTCTTCGATGAGCTTCGCCTGCAGATCGGCGATCGCGCTCAGAAATTTCAGGTAAGGGCCGAGATTGCTCGTCTCGGCAAGGATCTTGAAACGGGTGGCGCGTTCCTTGAAGAAACGGGCGGTGTTCGGCATCAGGGCAAAGGGTGCCTTGGAAATACCGCCGATCATTGAGGGATCGGGCTGAATGGAAGATGCGGACATAAAACCTCGCAGGGCCGACCGGCCACAGCTTTCGCTAATCAAGCGTACCGGCCTTGATGGCTCGCGACACGCACTTCAGGGATATGGTCAGCCGCGCGCCAAAAAAGAAGGCGCGCGGCTTTTGCCGTCTGTGGGGGTTATTCTGCCGGATCAATCCTGCCGCGTCCAGCGATGTCCTTCAGCCACTTGCGGTGGTGTCGCCATGCCCAGCCGCCCGTCACGGTGCCGCGGGTCATGGCCCGGATCGTGCCGCGCGTCCAGATGGCCGCATAAACGTGCAGGATGAAGACCAGAATGATGGCAACGGCTGCGAGCGAATGCAGAAGCAGCGCGATACGCTGCGTCGGAATGCTCGTCAGGTGGCCAAAATACTGTTCCCAGGCCATGATGCCGGTGACGATCAACACGATGATGAGGGCCGCCATGCCCCAGAAGATGAACTTCTGGCCGGCATTGTACTTGCCGAGTTCAGGCAGGTTTTCCTCATGGCCGCCGATCACGTCGGTGATCCGCGAGGCCCATTTCACATCGTCTCGGTTCGGCAGGTTCAGCTTCCACAACTGCGCAAACAGGATGAAGAAGGAGATGAACAGCACGACGCCGATCCATGGATGGAGCCAGCGCGTCATCTGCCCGCCGCCGAACAGTTCGGTGAGGAAGAACAGCGACGGATGGAACATGGCAAGGCCGGACAATAGCAACAGGATCAGGCTGATCGCCGTCACCCAGTGGTTGATGCGTTTGCCGGGTCCGTAACGGACCACCTCGACGGGCGGTCCGCGACGGATCGAATCCTCACTGCCGAGTTTCGTATGTTTTGTGCCGGCAGGCGTGCTCATCAGGCATCCTCCTCGCGCTTTTCAGCATGTTCGACGCTTTCGTCGACCAGTTCCTTCGCCTCTTCCTCCTCGTGTTTCGACACGCGGTTGGCCTTGGCGAAAAGGCCGTGCAGGATGGTGCCGGCAGCGGCCAGACTCATGACGGCGAGGCCTGCATATTTGGTCGCACCCTTCCATGTCTGCACGACGGCGGAAATCTTCGGATCGACCGGCAGGTCGGCATAGATCTGCGGCTTGTCGTTATGGTGCAGCACATACATGACATGCGTGCCGCCGACGCCCGGAGGATCGTAGAGCCCGGCATTGGCGTAACCGCGCGACTTCAGGTCGGCGATGCGGCCTTCCGCGTGCTTCTTCATGTCTTCCTTGGTGCCGAAGACGATTGCCTGGGTGGGACAGGCCTTTGCGCAGGCAGGGCCCTGACCCACGGCAACACGGTCGGAACAGAGCGTGCATTTGTAGGCACGGTGATCCGCCTTGGAGATGCGGGGAATGTTGAAGGGACAGCCCTTCACGCAATAACCGCAGCCGATGCAGTTGTCGTGGATGAAGTCGACGATGCCGTTGGAATATTGCACGATTGCGCCGGGTGCCGGACAGGCTTTCAGGCAGCCCGGATCGGCGCAATGCATGCAGCCGTCCTTGCGGATCAGCCATTCCAGATTGTCGGTTTCCGGATTGACCCATTCGGTGAACCGCATGAGCGTGAACATGTCGGCAGTGAGGTCATGCGGGTTCTCATAGACCCCGACATTTTCGCCGACAGCCGGATTGGTGTCGTTCCACTCCACGCAGGCCGACTGGCAGGCCTTGCAGCCGATGCATTTCGACACGTCGATGAGTTTCGCGACGGGGGTGAGCTGCCGCTCAGGCTGCGGCAGCTCGGAGGTTGCAGAGCGACGGATGAGGTCGCGCTGCGTCAGGTTGGTTTCCATCGGCTGCACCGGCGGATTGCTGACGGCGGTGCGTGGGCTGTCCATGGTATTGGCCATCAGACGTTCACCTCCTTGTCCTTGGGTGCGGTCGAGGGTTCGATATTGACGAGGAACGCCTTCGATTCCGGGGTCTCTATATTGGCGTCACCGACAAAGGCTGCGAGCGAATTGGGGCCAAAGCCCTTTTTCGCCGAGCCGGTAAAGCCCCAGTGCAGCGGGATGCCGACGATATGAACCGGCTTTCCGTCGCAGATGAGGGGCCGGATGCGCTTCGTCACCACGGCCTTGGCCTTTACCGAACCACGTTTCGACCACACGCGGACCCAGCCGCCGTGAGCGATGTTCTTCTCTGCTGCCAGCTCTTCCGAGATTTCCACGAAGAATTCCGGCTGAAGCGCCGAGTTCACCCGGTTGTGCTTCGTCCAGTAGTGGAAATGTTCGGTCAGACGGTAGGAGGTCGCCGCATAGGGGAACTCCGCCGACGTGCCGAGCTGTGCCGCATCAGAGGCGAATACACGAGCAACCGGGTTGCCGCGCATCTTCCGATTGAAGACGTTTTCGACCGGACTTTCGAAAGGCTCCATATGGGCCGGGAACGGACCATCACGCATCATGCCGCGTACGAACAGCCGCGATACGCCTTCCTGGTTCATGATGAACGGGCCGACATCCTGGGGTTTCGCCGTAGGGGCGATATCCGGGACGTCATAACCGGTCCACTTTGCACCATCCCACTCCAGGAGCTTGCGGGTGGGGTCCCAGGGCTTGCCGTTGATGTCCGCAGACGCACGGTTATAGAGCGTGCGGCGGTTCAGCGGCCAGGCAAACGTCCAGCCCAGATAGGCGCCGGTTTCGTCCGGGTCGTGATTGTCACGACGCCCCATATTGTTGCCCTGCTCGTTCCAGCAGCCGGAATAGATCCAGCAGCCGGACATGGTGGAGCCATCGTCCTTCAGTTGCGAGAAGTTGACCACCTGCTTGCCGGCGGCCACCAGAACCTTGGTCGGATCGGTCGGGTCCATGACATCAGACAGCGCACGGCCGTTGATCTCCTTCGCCAGTTCTTCCGCCGTCGGTTCGTTCTCGTCCTCGTATTCCCAGGACAGGTTGAGGATCGGATCGGGGAAGGCGCCGCCTTCCTTGGCGTACAGTGCACGCATCCTCAGGAAGATCTGCGCGACGATCCACGAGTCATGCTTGGCTTCGCCCGGAGGCGAACTTGCCTGCCAGTGCCACTGCAACCAGCGGCCCGAATTGGTCAGCGAGCCGTCTTCCTCCGCAAAGCAGGTGGACGGCAGCTGGAACACTTCGGTCTGGATCGAGGCCGTATCGACATCGTTGAAGTCGCCGTGATTTTCCCAGAAACGCGCTGTTTCCGTTTCCAGTGGATCCATCGTCACCATGAACTTCAGCTTCGAAAGTGAAGACGTGACCTTGGTACGGTTGGGGAAGGCGAGGATCGGGTTGAAACCCTGGCAGATATAGCCGTTGACCTTGCCGTTGTTCATCAGTTCGAACATGCGAAGCACATCGTATGCCGGAACGTCGAGCTTTGGCAGGTAGTTGAACGCCCAGCCGTTTTCTGCTGTCGCTGCATCGCCCCACATGGCCTTCTGGAAGGAGACCATGAACTTCCTGTAGTTCTGCCAGTAGCTGGTCTGACCCGGACGAAGCGGCTTGAACTGACGCGTCGACATATAGGTCTCGAAGTCGGTGTCCTTCTCGCTCGGCATCGTCAGATAACCGGTCAGAAGGTGCGACATCAGGCCGAGGTCGGTGAGCCCCTGGATGTTCGAGTGACCGCGAAGGGCGTTCATGCCACCACCGCGTACACCGATATTGCCGAGGATCAGCTGCAGCATCGCCATGGCGCGGATGTTCTGCGAACCCTTGGAATGCTGGGTCCAGCCGAGCGCATACATGGACGTCATCGTTTTCGTCGGCGTCGAGCATTCCGAGATCATCTCGGCCACCTTCAGGAACTTGTCCTTCGGGGTGCCGCAGACCTGTTCGACCAGTTCCGGCGTGTAAGGTGCGAGATGCTCCTTCAGCAGGTTCCAGACGCAACGCGGATGTTCCAGCGTCGGGTCGGTCACGGCAAAACCGTCCTCGCCGATCACGTAATCCCAGGTCGAGCGGTCGTAATCGCGCTTTTCCTCGTTGTAGCCGGTGAACAGGCCATCCTTGTATCCAAAGCCGTCCTTGACGATGTAGGACGCATTGGTGAAGGCCTTCATATAATCCCACTGCACGCGGCCGTTATCGATGCAGTACTTCATCACGCCGTTGAGGAAAGCGATGTCCGAACCCTGACGGATCGGGGCATAGAAGTCTGATACGGAGGCCGTGCGGGTGTAGCGCGGGTCAACGACGATAAGCTTGGCACCGCGATGGGCCTTTGCTTCCGTCACCCACTTGAAACCGCAGGGATGTGCTTCCGCCGCGTTGCCGCCCATGACGACGACGAGGTCGGTATTCTTGATGTCAGTCCAGGCGTTGGTCATTGCGCCACGGCCGAATGTTGGGGCGAGACTCGCCACCGTTGGGCCGTGTCAGACGCGTGCCTGATTGTCGAAACCTACAATGCCTATCGACTTGGCGAACTTGAAGGTCGCCCATGCCGTTTCATTGGATGTAGCCGACGCTGCGAGCATGCCCGTCGTCGTCCAGCGGTTGACGTCCAGACCCTTCTCGTTTTTCAGAAGAAGGTTGGCGTCGCGGTCGTCCTTCATCAGCCGCGCGATGCGATCGAGAGCCTCGTCCCAGGACATGCGTTCGAACTTGTCCGAGCCAGGCTTGCGGTGCATCGGGTAAAGGAGGCGGGTGGGGGACTTCACGAAGTCCTTGAGGGCCGCCCCCTTGGGACAGAGCGTCCCGCGATTGGTCGGATGGTCGACATCGCCTTCGATGTGAACGACTTCCGCCTTGTCGCCCTTGCGCACGTCACCCTTGGAATAGATGATGATGCCGCAGGCGACGGAACAGTAGGGACAGGTCTGGCGGGTTTCGGTGGTCGTTGCCAGCTTGAACGCGCGGACATGTGCGACTTCTGCCGCCTCCGCTTCGCTGAAGCCCATCGCACCCAGCGATGTTGCCGCCACTCCCGCTCCGGCCAGCTTTAAAAAGCTGCGCCGCGAGAGATCCATATTCATGAATATTCTCCTCAACTTAAGCCATTTCTAATTTGGCAGAATCCACCCCTGCGACAATTAAGTCAAGCAGCCGAGCTTGCACCCAACGAGATGTTGATCGAGCCTGGAAGGCTGTCGAAAATCGATATTTCAAACGGATTGGTGCCTTCTGGCCGGGTGGTTTTGTCTGCTGCCGGACGATCCTGTATTGGCCGATGGCTGATCCCGTCATGGATTGCTAACCTGCCTTGAACGGAAATGTCAGTTCCCGACGTCGCATTCATGATATTGCGCAAAAACATGTTACTGTGACGGAATTGTCTGTTATCAGAAGCGGCAGGGCCGATGCTGTCTGCGCCTGATCCGATACTTGCGAAATGCCTTGAATTGAATGTTTTTGTTGTTGTTCAGTGATACAATTATTAATTGTTTTTGCTTTTTGTTGCGCGGCCGAATGCACTGCACTATGGTAGCGCTGTCCTATTCATCGATTGCCTTCCGCTCACAGGATTTCTGGTGAAGTCATTGGAAACACTTGCTCATGATTTGCCGCAGGTCGGCCATTGCTTTGGGCTTTCTGATGCGCCCTGCCTGAATGTCGTTCCCGTTAAAAGTGCGGGTTTTTCGGTCACCAGGCTTCGCTGCAATGTGTCCCAGGGTGTGCCGGTGCCCGTTCGGCTGCCTGCAGACGATGCGTATTTCGTGATGCTCTATCTCGACGATGTCAGCCATTGTGACATTCGTCCTGATGGCTCGCTGACGGCGGCGCGGCTTTACCCTCGTGGTTCGATATGCCTTGTCGATCTCAAGGACGGTGTATCGATCATGCTGCAGTCGCGGCTGGATTCACTCGCCTTTGTCGTGCCCTATGATGTCTTCGACGAGCTCGGGGAACTGATGACGGATCTGGCTGCCTGCAGCCTTCAATGCCGCCGCGGCAAGGCGGACATGATGATCGATCATATGGGCAAGGCATTGTTGCCCTTGTTCGGGCGAAGTGATCCGATCGCGACGACGACGCTCCGTCATGTGGCCATCGCGCTGTGTACCCACCTTCTGCAGGATTATGGCCGCATGCCGGACATCGATGCAGCCTGCGGCAGTGAGCCAAGCATTCTGTCGGACATGCAGGAAAAGGCCGCCAAGGATTACGTTCTGGACAACCTGCAGAAGAACCTGTCCGTATCGCTGATCGCTGCGGCCGCCGGCGTATCGACGCGGCAATTGTCGCTCGGCTTTCGGCAGGCGACGGGCGTGACGCCCTATCAATGGCTGATGCAGATGCGCATTGGTCGCGCCAAGGATCTGCTCGGCCAGCGCTCGCTCAGCCTGCAGACAATCGCGCATCGCTGCGGCTTTACCGATCACAGCCATTTTTCACGTGCATTCATGCGCGAGACCGGCATGACGCCGAGCACCTGGCGAAGCTACAAGCTGCAATAGGTGGGCTGCGGGGAGGTCTTGAAAAGGATGGCGGCCATACGCATCTAAGGCCTACCACCCGTTTCGATAGTTTCCTGCGACACCGCGAGCGCCTCTGCGCTTCAGCGATCGTTTTCGAAACCGTCCGGGTCGGCAAGGGGCGCTCTCCGAAAGGATCGAGCGCCCCTTGTATTTTCAGGCTTTGTTTTCAGTTCTTCGCCTTGGGCTTCATGAACGGCCAGTGGCCGCGCAGCACATAGAATGCCGCCGCTGCCGACATGATGGCGAGCGCGAACCACGTAAAAATGTAGGAGGCGTGGTTGTTGGGGAATTTTATCACGGTCAGCCCGCCAACGGGTGCAGCAGTTGCGGCCTGATTGGCTTCCGCATCGATGAAGTAGGCGGCTGTCGGGGAGACGCCTCTTGCGGCGGCGATTGCGGTGACATCGCGGGAATACCAGCGATCGTTTGCGGCATCGTTTTCGCGCAGAAAACCGCCGCCCGGTTCGCTCATGCGCAAGAGGCCGGTAACCTCCGTCTGGCCTTCCACCTGACCTTCGGCACGCTTGGCAGGGTCACGGCGGTCGGCAGGCACGAAGCCCCGGTTTATCAGAATATGCGAACCGTCTGCCGTCAGCAGCGGGGTGACGACCCAGAAGCCGGGACCGTGCGAGGTGACGGCCTGAACGAAACTTTCCTTGTCGTTCAGATAGGTACCCTCGACGCGGACGTGTTTGTATTCGTCGTTCGCCGCCGTGACGCTTGCGGAGGCCGGGGGAGGGGCGACCGGTTCGGCATGTACACGGGCATCGACGCGGGCGATCAGTTCGCGTTTCGCGATCAGGCGCTGCACCTGCCAGACGCCGAGCGCGGTGGTCGCTGCCGTGACGAGCAGCATTGCCACGAAAAGGATGATGCGGGCCTTGCCGGCCGGTTTTGTATTTTCCGAAGACATGAAGGAATGCCGTAAAACTATGTGCGGCACATACCGCAACACCAAAAGAAAAGGGCGGCCGAAGCCGCCCTTGGAAGAACCGCCCGTCAGGGCAGGTTTCGCATCATTTCCGGCGACATCGCCGGCATCATGTTGGTGTTCAGGTGGTACATGACCCACAAGGAACCGGCCAGCGCGATGGCAACGATGACGATCGTGAAGATCAGGGCCATCATCGTCCAGCCGCCTTCCGACTTGGTGTTCATGTGCAGGAAGTACACCATGTGAACAACGATCTGGATAGCGCCGAGGATCATGATCGCGGCGACCAGAGCGGCCTTGTTCTCGATCACTTCACCCATGACCAGCCAGAACGGGATCGCCGTCAGGATGACCGACAGGACGAAGCCGATGACGTAGCTCTTCAGCGAACCGTGGCTGGCGTCATGGCCGTGGCCGTGATCGTGCCCATGGTCATGACCGTGATGCTCTTCGTGTGCGTTCGAGCTCATCCGACAACTCCCATGAGATAGACAACAGAGAAGACGCCGATCCAGATGACGTCGAGGAAGTGCCAGAACATCGACAGGCACATCAGGCGACGGCGGTTTTCCGGGATCAGGCCACGCTTCTTGACCTGCACCATCAGAGTCACCAGCCAGATCAGGCCGAAGGTGACGTGCAGACCGTGCGTGCCGACCAGCGTGAAGAAGGCCGACAGGAAGGCTGAACGCTGCGGCGTCGCACCCTCGTGGATCAGGTGGTAGAATTCGTAGATTTCGATCCCGAGGAAGGCGAGGCCGAACAGGCCGGTAATGCCGAGCCAGAAGATCGTTTCCGCCTTGGCGTTACGCTCCATCTGCAGCATGGCGAAACCGTAGGTGATCGACGAGAAGAGCAGCATCGCGGTGTTGAGCGCGATGAGCTTCAGGTCGAACAGATCGGCCGGTGCCGGGCCGGCCGCATAATTGCGGCCGACGACGGCGTAGGTGGCGAAGAGGACTGCGAAGATAAGGCAGTCGCTCATCAGGTAGAGCCAGAAACCCAGATTGGTGGAGCTTTCCGGGTGATGGTCGCCCTTGAGGTAGAATTCCGGCTTTTCGGCCGTCTGTGTGTTGATCTCACTCATGGTTCTTACACCTGCTTCGCAAGCAGTTCAGTGCGCTTGCCTTCCGTCGCGATAACCTCTTCCACGGGGATGTAGTAATCGCGATTGTAGTTGAAGGTATGGGCGATCGAGTAACCGATGATCGCGATGAAGGACACGATCGCCAGCCACCAGATGTACCAGATCAGGGCGAAGGCGAGCACGACGCTGAGGCCGCTGAGGATCACGCCGGTGCCGGTGTTCTTCGGCATGTGGATCTTGCGGAAGCCCTCGGTCGGACGCACGTAACCACGGTTCTTCATGTCATCCCAGCTGTCATGATCGTAGACGATCGGGGTGAGCGCGAAGTTGTAGTCCGGCGGCGGCGAAGACGTTGCCCATTCGAGCGTACGGCCGTTCCACGGGTCGCCGGTTTCGTCCTTCAGCTGTTCGCGCTTGAAGTAGCTGACGACGAGCTGGATGACGAAGGAGGCGATGCCGAGTGCGATCATACCGGCGCCACAGGCGGCGATGATGAACCAGATCTGCAGGGACGGGTCTTCGAACTGCGACACGCGACGGGTGATACCCATCAGGCCGAGAACGTAGAGCGGCATGAAGGCGAAGAAGAAGCCGATCTGCCAGAACCAGAAGGACATCTTGCCCCAGAAAGGATCAAGCTTGTAACCAAACGCCTTCGGGAACCAGTAGGTGACGCCCGCCATCAGGCCGAACAGCACGCCGCCGATGATGACGTTGTGGAAGTGGGCGATGAGGAAGAGCGAGTTGTGGAGCACGAAGTCGGCTGGCGGAATTGCCAGCATGACGCCGGTCATGCCGCCGATGACGAAGGTGACCATGAAGCCGACCGTCCAGTACATCGGTACTTCGTAACGGATACGGCCGCGATACATCGTGAACAGCCAGTTGAACATCTTGGCCCCGGTGGGGATCGAGATGATCATCGTGGTGATGCCGAAGAAGGCGTTGACCGATGCGCCCGAACCCATGGTGAAGAAGTGGTGCAGCCATACGAGGTAGGACAGGACCATGATCACACAGGTTGCGTAGACCATCGAGGCATAACCGAACAGGCGCTTGCCGGAGAAGGTCGAGACGACTTCGGAGAAGATGCCGAAGGCGGGCAGGATGAGGATGTAGACTTCCGGGTGGCCCCAGATCCAGATCAGGTTCACGTACATCATCGGGTTGCCGCCGAGGTCGTTCGTGAAGAAGTTGGTGCCGACGTAACGGTCCAGAGACAGCAGCACGAGGGTTGCGGTCAGGATCGGGAAGGTGGCGACGATCAGGATGTTGGTGCAGAGCGAGGTCCAGGTGAAGACAGGCATCTTCATGAAGGACATGCCCGGAGCGCGCATCTTAACGATGGTGGCGATCAGGTTGATGCCCGACAGTGTCGTGCCCACACCGGCGACCTGAAGTCCCCAGATGTAATAGTCGACACCGACGCCGGGGCTGTAATCAGCGCCCGAAAGCGGCGGATAGGCCAGCCAGCCGGTGCGTGCGAATTCACCGACGAAGAGGGAGATCATGATGATGATCGCACCGGCCGTCGTCATCCAGAACGAAAAGTTGTTCAGGAAGGGGAAGGACACGTCACGTGCGCCGATCTGCAACGGCACGACATAGTTCATGAAGCCGGTGACGAAAGGCATTGCCACGAAGAAGATCATGATCACGCCATGGGCCGTGAAGATCTGGTCGTAGTGATGCGAGTTGAGGTAACCCTCGTTGCCGTTGAAGGCGATCGCCTGCTGGACACGCATCATTATGGCATCCGCGAAGCCGCGGAACAGCATGACGATGGCCAGGATGATGTACATGATGCCGATCTTCTTGTGATCGACGCTGGTGATCCAGTCCCGCCAGAGCGGAACCCACCATTTCATGTAGGTGATGAGGCCGAGGGCCGCGATGCCGCCGAGGCAGACCGCGAAGAAGGTGACGATGACGATGGGATCATGCGGGATGGCGTCGAAGGACAACCGCCCGAAAATGATCTGCGCCAGACTTAAGTTATCGAACATGGTTCGTTCCAAAATCTTTCTGAATGCGTCAGGGCTGGCTGGAGCCGTTGTTGTTCAACTGTGCGGGAGCCGGATTGCTCTCGCCTGCCTGCGGTTCGGCTGGCGGCTGATGGCTGCCATGATCCGGTGTGGCTGCATTGCCTTCGGTGCCTGCAGCCGGTGCTTCGCTGCGTGCCGGTACACCTGTGGCCGGCACGGTGGCGCCCGGAGCGGTCTGCTGGCCGTGGCCCGCTTCGCCGGCATGACGGTTGTCATACTTCAGCTTCTCGCGGTTCTCGTGGCTTTCGACGCCGGCACCGCCCATCATGTCGATATGCATCATTTCGTTCATGCACATCTTGCCGGGCGTGGCGCACATGTTGAGGACGCGGCTGTAAAGGCCATCCTCGACGGTCGCGTAATAACGCACCGGTTCGCGCTCGGAAGGCTTTTCGAGCTTCAGGTAGGTGTCGCGGTTAAGCGCGGTGCCGGTCTGCTTGACGCGGGCGATCCAGCCGTCGAAACCTTCGTTGGTCACGCCGTGGAACTTGAAACGCATGTGGGAGAAACCTGCGCCCGAGTAGTTGGCCGACAGACCGTCGAACACGCCTTCCTTGTTGATGACGGCGTGCAGCTTCGTTTCCATGCCAGGCATGGCGTAGATCATGCCTGCCAGCGCCGGAACGTAGAAGGAGTTCATGACCGACGAAGCGGTGATCTTGAAGGTGATCGGACGATCGACAGGAGCAGCCATCTCGTTGACGGTGGCAACGCCGTATTCCGGATAGAAGAACAGCCACTTCCAGTCGAGCGCGACGACTTCAACCTCGAGCGGCTTTGCATCTGCCGGGATCGGGCGCTCTGCATCGAGCCGGTCCAGCGGGCGGTATGGATCGAGCTTATGGGTGCTGATCCAGGTGATTGCGCCGAGTACGATGATGATGGCCAGCGGTGCCGACCAGATCACGACTTCGAGGCGTGTCGAATGATGCCAGTTGGGCTCATAGCGCGCCTTGGTGTTCGAATGGCGATAATGCCATGCGAAATACAGGGTCAGGAAAAGTACCGGTACGATGATGAGGAGCATCAACAGCACGGATACGACAATGAGATCCCTCTGCTGCGCCGCAATATCACCCGACGGCGACATGACAACCATATCGCAGCCTGCAAGGGCGAGTGGGACGGCGAGCGCACAGAGGCGAGAAACAAGCTTCAACAACCTAGGCATCTTTCTGTTCGAAATTCGCATTTGTTCATTTTGACTAATGCAGCGTCGCCGTAGCCTCTATGAGGTGTTTCGTCGCATCGCAACAAAAAATGCGCTTCCGCAAGGGAACGAACCGCTCCCACGATCATTGCGTGACCAAGAAACCCCAGACTGCAAGCGTTTTTCAAATAAGGCGGAAATCGGGCAACTCCATGGCAAAAGGCCATTTGAAATTGGTCAAATAATCTAAATCTACCTGACTTTTTAAGAATGTACTTGATTGCCTGCCCCGTTCGCCGCCATCATCACGATGTTGGTACCGGAATTGAAAGCGAAGGAGGACGCAATTCATGCCCGTTGTCGCAATACCCTCGTCCACGTCTGCCGAAAACGATGTCAGGCACATGTATGAGGACAAGCCGGTCTCGCCAGGCAATATTGCCATTGGCGTCGTCATCGGCCGCATGTCCGAATTCTTCGACTTCTTCGTTTACGGCCTCGCTTCCGTTCTGGTGTTTCCGCGTCTGGTGTTCTCTTTCGCACCCGATCCGGTCACCGCAACGCTTTATTCATTCGCCGTCTTTTCGCTGGCATTTCTGGCCCGCCCGGTCGGTTCGGTCGTGTTCATGTGGATCGACCGCGTTTACGGCCGCGGCACCAAGCTGACGATCGCGCTTCTGATCCTTGGCGGATCGACCGCATCGATCGCCTTCCTGCCGGGGTATCAATCCATCGGCATGTGGTCGGTCGCGCTTCTGGCGCTGTTCCGCATGGGCCAGGGCTTTGCGTTGGGAGGCGCATGGGATGGCCTGGCTTCGCTTCTGGCCATGAACGCGCCGAAAAACCGGCGCGGCTGGTATGCAATGATCCCGCAGCTCGGCGCGCCGATCGGCTTTGCCATGGCAAGCATGCTGTTCGGCTATTTCGTCGCCAACCTGTCGTCGGAAGACTTCCTGAGCTGGGGCTGGCGTTTCCCGTTCTTCGTGGCTTTTGCCATCAACGTCGTGGCGCTGTTCGCACGGTTGCGCATCGTCGCCAGCAAGGAGTTCGGTACGCAGCTGGAAAATCACGAGCTTGAAGCCCAACCGATTCTGGAAACCATCAACAAGCATGGCCGCGATATCCTGCTCGGCGCTTTCGTGCCGCTGGCAAGCTTTGCCATGTTCCATCTGGTGACCATTTTCCCGCTCAGCTGGGTGACGCTTTATGGTGGCCAGTCGCCGGCGAGTTTCCTGTTCGTGCAGATCGCCGGCGCAGTCGTCGGCGTGATGACGATCATCCTGTCTGGCATGCTGGCTGATCGTATCGGCCGCCGTGGCCAGTTGATGATCGGCGCCATCATCATCGCCATCTTCAGCTTTACCGCGCCCTTCCTGCTCGATGCCGGTCCGGCCGGTCAGGATGCGTTCATCATCATCGGCTTCGGCATTCTCGGCCTGTCTTTCGGCCAAGCATCCGGTTCGGTGTCGTTCCGCTTCAGCCAGGGATATCGTTACACCGGTGCGGCGTTCACATCCGACCTTGCATGGCTGCTGGGTGCCGGTTTCGCGCCGCTGGTGGCCCTGGGGCTGGCCAGCAATTTCGGCATCATCTTCATCGGTGGTTACCTGATCTCCGGTGCGATCTGTACGCTTCTTGCGCTTGGCGTCAGCCGCGCGCTGGACAACAGTTCGGACAGTGCCGGCACGGTGTGAGTGCAGCCTGATCAAAACGACAACAGCCCCGGCGGGTGACCGCCGGGGCTGTTGTCGTTGAATGGATGAGTTTTTCGCTGATCAGGCTTCGCCCGGCGTGAAGCCGAGAAGATAGATGCCGGCGATCACGATGGCGATGAAGAAGATGGTCAGCACGAACTTGACCATGCCGCGGCGGGCTTCGGGATGATTGTTGTTCTGCATGAAGCTGCTCCTCGCTATTGAACATGCTGGGCCGAAGAAAGGCCTTCGCATGTCAACCCCGACAGGTCCTAGAAGTTCCGCCGTCATCGTCATGTCCGAACATCATGTCGCGTTGTAGGCGATCGATCGCGCGCAGTCATAGCCGTGGCGAATGCCGTGAGCCGAGTTTGTTGCGGATTGGGAAAATCGGCGCCGGCCGGCGCTGTCAAAATGCAGGTCTGCGGTTCGAGAACGGCAGAACACGGTGTATCATCCGTGGTGCGTCAATGGCGGGATTTCATCATCGGCGGGAAACATCATCCCGCCGAATCCGGGTCTATCAACCGGGATACCAGATTGGCATGGCGATCCATGCGACCGTGACGGCCATGCCGATGATCCAACCGCACACTTCAAGGTTAAGCTTGTCGTTCATAGCTGCTCCTTTACGATGCAGGTTATAACGCGCATTCATCCTTAAAGTTTAATCACTTAACGTAACAGTCTGTTACGTTGTCCTGTGGATGGGGTCAGCCGACCGTTAATTCCTTGAAATATCGTCCGATATGAGCCGATGCCTCGATAACATCGGGATAGGCCCATAAAAACAGGCGCCCTGCTGCGACAGCACCGACCAGTATTCCCATGACAATCCAGGGTTTCATAATCGTCCTCCGTCACGTCCGGCAACGAATATTCATATTGTGTGATGCATGATGGATTGCAAAGGGTCTAGTGATCACAATCACAGGAGGAGTGTGCGTTCTGGCGGTCTACGCGGGCTGGTCGCACTTTCTCGCCAACAAAAAAAGGCCCCGCCGTTTCGGGCGGGGCCATGGTCTTACCATTCGCGGTAATCGCGATAATCTCTGTGGCGGCGGTGCTCGCGCCACTCGCGACGATCGCGGCGTTCACGCCATTCACGACGATCTCGCCACTCACGACGGTCACGCCAATGTTCGCGGCGATCCCAGCGGCGCTCGTAGCGCGGAGGCGGCCTGTTGGGGCGGCAGAAGCCGCGCGGCGACAGGTGGAAACCGCGTCCGCAATAATAATCGACATTCTGGACTGCCGAGGTCGATGGGACTGCAGGCTGGCCCATCGGCATCGCATTGGCGCCACTGCCAAACAGGGTTCCGAGAATTATTCCGGCGCTCAAGATCAATCCGCGCATGATCATATCCCTCCTTTTGGGGTGAGGGGATTTGGCGCCCTGGCCGGTGAACCGTGAATGAACGAAAAGTGATGCTTTCGTGACCGGATATTGGCCAATCTGGGATCGGCCTGCGGATAGGAAGCCTGTGCTTTCGAGAGAGATTGCGAGGCTGGTCCAGAAACGAAAAAACCCCGCGTGAGCGGGGTTATTCTGGCTGGTCGGAGTGGCAAGATTCGAACTTGCGACCCCCACGTCCCGAACGTGGTGCGCTACCAGACTGCGCTACACTCCGTGTCCAGCGGGGGTTTCTATAATCGAGCCTCTTGTCTCGCACAAGCGGTAAAGCGAATAATTTTCGTATTTTTTGTGACAGGGTTTCTGTTGTCATCGAGATCGCCCGCAAACCCGGCTTTATGCAGGATTTCGCAACAAGCACAAAGACTTGCTGGAATTGGCATTTGTCATTTCTTTGACGGCCTTCATGCCGTCAGGAGCGATCCGGAAGGCAGGTGGAGCCCGGGGGCGGGCTCACTTCTCGTGATAATAACTGGAAAACTGGCTGTGATAATACTCGTTCGAACCGTGCTGGCCGTAGAGTTTCATCTTTTCCATGTCGACCTTGTTGAGGATGACGCCGACGCATTTGGCGTGCAGTTCGGCATCGGAAAACAGCGTGTTGCGCACCACGGCCGGAGAGGTTTCCCCCCATTTCACCACCATCACGATGGAATCCAGCATCGGGCTGATGGCGCGGGCATCGACAACGGCGCCAAGCGGCGGCAGGTCGACGATGATGTAATCGAAATTGCGGCGCAGCGTGTCCATGACCCGACCCATGACAGGCGATGCCAGCAGATCCGACGAATGCGGCACGCGGCGGCGCACCACAGCGGGCAGGAAGGCGAGGCGGGTCTGCGGGTCGAACATCAATGTCTGGTCGAGTGGCTCGTTATTGGTGAGCGTTTCCAGAATGCCGCGTTCGGCATGCTGGCCAAGCGCCCGCGTGGCGCCGGGATTGCGCAGGTCGGCATCGAGCAGCAGCGTGCGGGCACCCTGCATGGCGAGCAGGCCGGCGAGGTTTGCGGAAACCGTTGTCTTGCCTTCGCCGGGAAGCGCGGAGACGACGCCGATCACCTTGGCGCCTTCGCCGGAAAAAGACAGATCGGCGGCGATCTTTGCGCTGCGCAGCGTCTCGGCAAATTGCGACAAGGGGTGGTCGACGCAATAACGATAGGCATTGTTGAGTGGTCGGATGACGTTGGGGTGTGCCGGTTCGCTGCTGTTGGCCGGTGCGCGCACATCGGTGATGAGCGGGGCAAGGCCGAGATATTCGAGACCCAGCTGGTCGCGCACCTGATCGCCGGTGCGGAAGAAGCGGTCGCGGAATTCACGGAAACCACCGATCGAGGCGCCGACCATCAGGCCGAAAAAGGCAAACAGTACCATCAGCATCGGCTTGTTGGGCTTGCTCGGCTTCAATGGCGGCGTGGCTTGCGTGATCACGCGGGCTTCGGTTACCGGGAAGGACTGCTGTTGCATCGCTTCCTGATACCGCGCGAGAAACGTCTGGTAGAGGTTCTTATAGCTGTCGGCGGAACGTTCGAGTTCGCGCAGCTGTACCTGTGTTTCACCGGCCATGGCCGAGACCGAGGTGAGGCTGGCGACATTCTCTTCCAGCGATTTCTGCTTGGCCCGGGCAACGTCGAGTTCGCTCTGGTAGCTCTCGGCGATGCGGCCGAGTTCATCGAACATCTGCTGTTCGTATTGCTCCATCTCGCCGCGCAGGCGCGCCGCCTGAACGTGGTTTTCACCGAATTTCTGGGAAATCTCGGCCTGTTTGCGCGATGCCGTCAGGTATTTGTCGCGCAGGTTGGCGGAGATCGAGTTGACCAGCGCATCGGTGACGAGAGCGTCGGAACGGCGTTCGTTGACGATGGTCTGGATGCGATTGTATTTCGCCTGGGCGCGGGCGGTATCGGCCTGCGCCACGATCAGCGAACTGTTGAGTTCGGAAAGCTGTTGTTCGTTGACGAGAAGCCCGTCCTTGGCGGCGATCAGACCGTTGTCGCGGCGGAATTTCTGCACCGCCAGATCGGAATCCATCACCTGCTGCTTCAGCTCGGCAAGGCGCTGTTCCAGCCATTCGCTGGCGCGGCGGGTGGATTCGAAACGGGCGTTGAACTTGTCCAGCAGATAGGTGCTGGCATAGGCGTTGGCGATATCGGAGGAGAGTTGCGCTGAAGGTGACGTGTAGCCGAGATTGATGACATAGGACTGGCCGCTGCGGGCCACCGCCATGTTGCTGAGGAGAATGGTGCGGGCGATGGTCTTGTTGTCTTCGGCCACGTCCTCTTCGGAGCGGAACCAGTTCGCGATATTGAGCGGGCCGAGCAGTTTGCCGATCGAAAAGCCGGAGACGCCCATGAAGGCTTCGTTTTGGGTCAGGTTCAGCTTGTCGATGACGGCATCGGCCACGCTGTCGGACTTGATGATTTCCAGCTGGCTGAGAATGGTCGCCTCGTCATCGACCGTCACCCGCGACTGGTTTTCGGTCATGTCGGAGATGACGCCGCTATTGCCGCGATCCATGATCAGGCTGGTATAGGCGGTGAACTGCGGCACGGTGGTCGATAGATAGGCAAAACCGAGCGCCGCGAAAACGACGATCATCGCCGCCATGATCAGCCACTGGCGGCGGATCATCGCCAGGATCGCGTCGAAATCGATCAGAGTAATTTCCGGATCATCCCCTGCCTGGCCGAATGGACCCTGGGCCTGCTGGAAGGAGAGCTGGTCTGGTACCCTCATCAAGTGCTCCTCATGGTCCCCGGAACGCTTTAGGCGCTTTCTCCGCAACACATGCGGATCAGGGATCTGGGTTTCGCGTGGTGCCGTGTTGGCCGGCCACGTCTGTCCGGTCTTCCATAAGAGAGGCAATCATCATGCCATCTCTGACGAAAATAAGGAAATGGCCCCGGCAAGCCTAAAGGAAACATGCCGGAGCCATTTTTCTGCGGTTTTTGCCGTTCTGCCGGGCAGGTTTTGAAGCCTGCCCGACCCGGCTCGGGTTCGGCTCAGTTCAGGCCGATGCCGTGATAGGCAAAACCGTGCTTGGCGACTTCCGCCGGGCGGTAGATGTTGCGCAGGTCGACAAGGACCGGGCTCTTCATCATGCCCTTGGCGCGCGGCAGGTCGAGTGCACGGAACTGGTTCCATTCCGTCACGATGACGATGGCATCGGCATCGGCGATCGCTTCATACGGACCGGCGACATATTCGATGCCTTCGATCAGCTTTTTGGCGTTTTCCATGCCTTCCGGATCGTAGGCGGCAACCGTGGCGCCGCTATCCTGCAGGGTCTGGATGACGGCAATCGCCGGACTATCACGCATGTCGTCGGTGTTCGGCTTGAAGGTGAGGCCGAGCACGGCGATCTTCTTGCCGCGCACGTCGCCTTCCAGCGCCGAGATGACCTTGCGGCCCATGGCGCGCTTGCGGTTGTCGTTGATCGAGATGGTGGTCTCGATCAGGCGCATCGGGCTTTCATGGTCCTGCGCGGTCTTGGCGAGCGCCAGCGTGTCCTTTGGGAAGCACGAACCGCCGTAACCTGGGCCGGCATGCAGGAATTTTGCGCCGATACGGCCATCGAGGCCGATGCCACGCGAAACATCCTGAACATTGGCGCCGACCTTTTCGCACAGGTCGGCGATCTCGTTGATGAAGGTGATCTTCATGGCGAGGAAACCGTTGGCGGCGTATTTGATCAGCTCGGACGTGCGGCGTGCGGTAAACAGCAGCGGTGCCTGGTTTAGATAAAGCGGGCGGTAGACTTCGGTCATCACGCCACGGGCGCGGTCGTCGTCAAGGCCGATGACGATACGGTCGGGACGCTTGAAGTCCTCGATGGCCGCACCCTCGCGCAGGAATTCCGGGTTGGAGACGACGGCGATATCGGCGTTCGGATTGGCTTCCTTGACGATGCGCTCGACCTCGTCACCGGTGCCGACCGGCACGGTGGACTTGGTGACGACGACGGTGAAGCCGGTGCAATGCTCGGCAATTTCCTTCGCGGCGGCATAGACATAGGAGAGGTCTGCGTGACCATCGCCACGACGCGACGGCGTGCCGACGGCGATAAACACCACGTCCGCATCCTTGACGCTGTTCTGCACATCGGTGGAGAAGGTCAGGCGGCCGGACTTCACGTTTTCAGCGACGATCTGGTCGAGACCCGGCTCGTAGATCGGCATGACGCCCTTTTCGAGTGCGTCGATCTTGGACTTGTCCTTGTCGACGCAGATGACATCATGGCCGAAGTCGGCAAAGCAGACGCCGGAGACGAGACCGACATAGCCGGAACCGATCATGGTGATACGCATATTCCCTCGCGTGTTAGGACTAGGTTGATGCTGCAGCGCGGCATTATTGTGTCATATTGTGTTTCAGGACAACGACAAAAAGCCACTTTCTGACAGAGAATTCGATTGTTGGCGCCACCATAGCTGGGGCGTAAGTCCATTCTTTCAATCCGCTCTTCTAAACGAGTTTTCCCGTCAGGCCAAATTAACCCTTGCGGCGTGACTTTTCTGCCGCAAAATGAGCGAGCTGAATGAGGCTCATGTTCGTGCCGCCTTTTATGTCTTTGATACAAAAATGTTTTATTTGCGTCCTATGATCCCGGCCGGGTCACGTGATGAAGCGAAAGGCAATCCGGACCGGTGAACAGAAATTCACCTTTGTTTCCAATTATGGTCGGTTTTTAAATATCTGAGTGACCCTTGCCATCTGCTTTTCGACGCCTAATTCCGGCCGGCGGGGTGGTGAAGAAAGGGTGAAGACCGAAAGTTGACAGGCAGACAGAAAATGTTGCCATGCAGCATGAAAAGTGCAAACCTGCCGTTATGGCAATTGCTGAATGCAACGAATTCAAGCTGCCGGAACGCCCTTGAGCAGAGGGTTTTCGGAAACTGACAATTCTCAAGAGGCAAGCGTTTCTTTATGTCGAATGCCTCTGTCCTGAATGCCTTTTTCTGCCAAAAAGGGACCTCATGAAACTGACGGGTGCGTGATGAAAATCGAACGATTGCCGCTGGCCGGACTGGCCAAGATTATTCCGACAAGACTGGGCGATCACCGCGGGTATTTTGCGGAGGTTTTCAAGGATGGCTGGTTCCGCGAAAATGTCGCGGATGTGGATTTCGTGCAGGAAAACGAGTCCCTGTCGGCGGCTGTCGGCACGGTGCGCGGCCTGCATTTCCAGCTGGAACCGTTCGCGCAGGGCAAGCTTGTGCGGTGTCTCGCGGGCAGGATTTTCGATGTCGCCGTCGATATCCGCGTCGGTTCGCCGACCTATGGGCAATGGTATGGCGCGGAGCTTTCCAAGGAAAACGGCGAGCAGCTTTGGGTGCCGGCCGGTTTTGCCCATGGTTTTGCCACTCTCGAGCCGGACAGTGTCATCTTCTATAAGGTGACGGCGCCCTATAGCGCGGAAAACGATCGCGGCCTTTTGTGGAACGATCCGGAAATCGGCATCGAATGGCCGTTGCCGCTCGACAATGCGATCCTGTCCGACAAGGATACCAAACAGCCGAAACTGGCGGATCTGCCGCCTTCCTTCCAGTATCGATAAACCCCAGTCATTGATGAGACAGGAGACAAAATCCATGCGTATTCTCGTTACCGGCGGAGCAGGTTTCATCGGTTCAGCACTCGTCCGGCATCTGGTCAAAAATGTCGGTGCCGAAGTGCTCAATGTCGACAAGCTGACCTATGCCGGCAATCTGGCATCGCTCAAGGAGATCGAGGGCGCTTCGAACTACCAGTTCCTGCAGGCCGATATCTGCGATCTGCAAAAGATGTCCGAGGCGATGACCTCGTTCAAACCGGACCGGATCATGCATCTGGCGGCGGAAAGCCATGTCGACCGCTCGATCAGCGGCGCTGCCGATTTCGTGCAGACCAATGTCATGGGCACGTTTTCCCTGCTGGAGGCCGCCCGCCATTACTGGAACGACCTGTCGCCGGCCCGTAAGGAGGCTTTCCGCTTCCTGCATGTCTCGACAGACGAGGTTTACGGTTCTCTCGGTGACGAAGGCCTGTTTGAGGAAGTCACGCCTTACGATCCGTCGTCGCCTTACTCCGCTTCGAAAGCCGCGAGTGACCATCTGGCGATCGCCTGGCACCGCACCTACGGCCTGCCGGTCGTGGTGTCGAACTGCTCCAACAATTACGGGCCTTATCATTTCCCGGAAAAGCTGATCCCACTGATCATTCTGAACGCCATGGATGGCAAGCCGCTGCCGGTCTACGGCGAAGGCGTCAACATCCGCGACTGGCTTTATGTCGAGGATCACGCACGCGCGCTCGACCTGATCGCCTCGCGTGGCCGTCTCGGCGAGAAGTATAATGTCGGCGGCCGCAACGAGCGCAAAAATATCGATGTCGTCAAGCGTATCTGCTCTTTGATGGACGAGCTGCGTCCGAAGGCGACGCCGCATGCCGACCTGATCACCTATGTCACCGACCGTCCGGGCCATGATGCGCGTTACGCCATCGATGCCACCAAGCTGGAAACGGAACTGGGCTGGAAGGCTGAGGAGAACTTTGACAGCGGCATCGAGCGCACCGTGCGCTGGTATCTCGACAATGAATGGTGGTGGCAGCCGCTGCGCGAAGGCGTCTATTCCGGCGAGCGTCTCGGCGTTCTGAAGAAGGGTTGACCGCCATGCGGATTGCCGTCACGGGAAAACAGGGGCAGGTGGTGACCGCGCTGATCGAGCGCGGCGCTGAAGCCGGCGTCGAAATCGTCGCCGTCGGCCGGCCTGAGCTGGATCTTGCCGATCCCTCTTCGATCCGTCGTGTTCTTTCCGAACTGAAGCCGGATGCCATCGTCTCGGCCGCCGCCTATACGGCGGTCGACAAGGCGGAAAGCGAACAGGAGCTGGCCTTTGCCGTCAATGCCAAGGGTCCGCAGGCGCTGGCCGAAGTGGCGGATGAGCTGGGCATTCCCGTCGTGCATCTGTCGACCGATTACGTTTTTCCGGGCGATAGCCAGGGCATTTATGTCGAAACCGACGCGACTGGTCCGGTTTCGGTTTACGGCAAGTCGAAACTGGCGGGCGAGGAAGCCATTGCGGCAGCCACACCCAATCATGCCATCCTGCGCACCGCCTGGGTTTATTCACCCTTCGGCGCCAATTTCGTAAAAACGATGTTGCGGCTGGCGGAAACCCGCGATGCCTTGAATGTCGTGGCCGATCAGCACGGCACGCCGACCAGCGCGCTCGATATCGCCGATGCGGTGATCGCCATCGCCAAACGTCTGGCATCCGATGCCGATCCGAAACTGCGTGGCGTTTTCCATCTCACCGGCAGCGGTGAGGCGACATGGGCGGATTTCGCCGATGAAATCTTTGCCGGTCTGAAGGCGAAAAGCGGCAGGCAAATTTCCGTCGGCCGCATCACCACCGATCAGTATCCGACACCGGCCAAGCGGCCGGCCAATTCGCGGTTGTCGAACGACAAGCTGGCAAACACCTACGGCATCGTGCTGCCGGACTGGAAACAGTCCACCAAGGTCGTGCTCGACCGCCTTCTCTAACGATCGGTGCGAACGCGGTTCGCGCCTGACGCATTTGTGCCCGAACCAAGCGGGCCTGACAGTAAGGGAAAACGCATGAAGGGTATCATTCTCGCCGGCGGCTCCGGCACACGCCTTTATCCGATCACCATGGCCGTCTCCAAGCAGCTGATGCCGGTCTATGACAAACCGATGATCTATTACCCGCTGACCACGCTGATGCTGGCCGGGATCAAGGAAATCCTGATCATCACCACGCCGCAT
Organism: Neorhizobium huautlense; assembly: GCF_030811685.1. GTDB lineage: Bacteria > Pseudomonadota > Alphaproteobacteria > Rhizobiales > Rhizobiaceae > Neorhizobium > Neorhizobium huautlense_A. Next base: position 63,973 of record NZ_JAUSRF010000002.1, read on the forward strand.
GACAACGAGGCGTTCAAGCGTCTTCTGGGCGATGGCAGCCAGTGGGGCATCTCGATCGAATATGCGGTGCAGCCGAGCCCGGATGGTCTGGCGCAGGCCTTCATCATCGGGGCGGATTTTGTCGGCTCCAACCCGTCGGCGCTGATCCTCGGCGACAATATCTATTACGGTCACGGCCTGCCGCAACTGATGCGTCCGAAGGGCGATACGGCAAAAGGTGCGCGCGTGTTCGCCTATCACGTCACCGATCCCGAGCGTTACGGCGTTGTCGAATTCGACGGCAACATGAAGGCGCTGTCGATCGAGGAAAAGCCGGAAATCCCCAAGAGCAACTGGGCGGTCACCGGTCTTTATTTCTACGACGAACAGGTCATCGACATCGCCGCCAACCTGAAGCCTTCGCCACGCGGCGAGCTCGAGATCACCGATGTCAACCGCATCTATCTCGAGCGTGGCCAGCTTTCGGTGGAACTGATGGGCCGTGGTTATGCCTGGCTCGATACCGGCACGCCGGACAGCCTGCTCGATGCCGCCGATTTTGTCGGCACGCTGGAAAAACGTCAGGGCTTCAAGATCGCCTGCCCGGAAGAAGTCGCTTACCGCATGGGCCATATCGATGAAGCACAGCTCGAAAAGCTGGCCGTCAAGCTCGGCAAGAGCGCCTATGGCCAGTACCTGATGAAGCTTGCCAAGACCAAATACGACCTGGGTTTCTGAGACCCGAAACGTCGAGAATAACGCCCTTTGGGAGGAGGGCGACACGACCGGCACAAAGCAATCCGGCAACAATTTGAGGTGTGAATGCGTATTCTGGTGATCTCGGCGATGTTCCCGCCCAACATTCTCGGCGGCGCGGAAATTTCGGCGTTCAACCTCACGACCTGGCTGCAGAAACAGGGCCACGAGATCGGCGTGCTGACGGCTGCCAAATCACCGGAGGAGGTGAAATACGGCGAGATGGTCGACGGCATGAAGATCTGGGCGCTCTACATGCCGAGGCCTTACCCGATCTTCAAGCAGGGCCGTGGCGTCTCGAAATTCAAGAAGCCGCTTTGGCATCTGCAGGACCATCTCGATCCGCGCAATCCCAAAATGGTTGCCAAGGTTCTGGACGAGTTCAAGCCGGATTTCTGCAACGTGCATTACATCACCGGCATCGGCCATAACGTGCTGCCGGAACTGGGCAAGCGCGATATCCCGGTCATGTATGTGATGCCCGACATGGCGCTCTCCTGCGTCAAGCTGACGATGTTCGTGGACGGCAAGACCTGCGAAACGCAATGCGGGCCGTGCAAGATGTCGGCCGGTTACAAGCGTCGCGGCATCCGCGCCATGCGCCGCATCGGCTTCTGTTCCCCCTCAAGGGCGAACCTGGAGCGTAATGCGATGTTTCAACCGCTGGCCGATTACCCGATGGCGCATATCCTGAACGCCAACAAATATCCGCCGCCGACGGCCGCGCGTGAACCGAGCGATATCGTGCGTTTCGTGTATGCCGGTCGTCTGGAATCCGCCAAGGGTGTCGATGTCCTGCTGGAAGCGGCGGAAGAACTTGCGGACAAATGGCCGTTCACCTTCAAGGTGGTCGGCTCCGGTCAGGATGCCGACGCGCTAAAGGCCCGGTTCGGCCATCACAAATGGCTCGAATTCACCGGCCATGTGCCGTTGCAGACGGCGATCGACAATATCGGTGCCAGCGACGTGCTCTGCATCCCATCGATCTGGATGGAAAACTCGCCGGGTGTCGTCATTCAGGCGCTGGGCATGAGCGTGCCGGTGATCGGCAGCCGCGTCGGCGGCATTCCGGAACTGGTGCAGCATGACGAGAACGGCATTCTGGTGCCGCCGGGCGATAAAAACGCCTGGCGTGATGCGCTGGAAGAGGTGCTGGCCGACCGGCAAAAGCTGGAGAGATACAAGGCGAATGCCGCATCCAAGGCCGGTGAGTTCGATCAGGACTATCTCGGCGGGCGTTATCTCGAGTTCATCGACCAGATCAAAAATTTCGACGGGCGGGTGGCCGTTTGAGGCCAATCCCAAGATTCCATGCGTCGCATGCGGTTTCGGAAAAACAGCCGGGTGACATGCGCAAAGGCAGGAAAAACGACATGAAGACGATTGGACAGACGGCTTTTCGCACCGCGTTTTTCAGCGCCTGCTTTGGTGTGTTCGCGTCGTCGGCTCTGGCCCAGTCGGTGACGTTCGAAAAGCCGGCGGAGAAGGGCTTTGTCGCCCCGATCATCGGCGCCAACACGCATTTCGGCACGGTCCGCATTCTTGGTTACAAGGATGCCCACAAGGTGCGCGATCAGCTCAATCAGATCGGCGCGACCTCCTATCGCGATTACATGCCGTGGCAGTCGTTTAATTTCCCGCCCTCCGGCCCGGTTCTGGCCAAGTCCGGTCGGTTGATGAACTTTCTGCCGCAGGCCGGCATCACGCCGATGATCAATCTCGGCCTTGCCAATTCCGGCGTCAAAGGCGGCGTGCCGCCGATCAGCGATTCAGCGCTCGAGGTCTTCGAGGACTATGTCGGCAAGGCCGTGGAGCTGACCGAAAAATACGATCCGATCTACGAGATCTGGAACGAATGGAACATGTATATCGGCACCGGCAAGCCGCAGCCGCGCATCATGGGAGAGGGGCCGGTCGATGATCCGCGTTCGGCCAGCCATTATGTGCGCGTTGCCAAGGTGGCCGTGAACAAAATCCGGCAGGTGAACCCGAAAGCCAGGATCGTTGTCGGCGCCGTTGGCGACGATGAGGATTGGGGTTGGGCCAAGGCGATCGTGCGTGATGGCGTGATGGAAGGCGCCGATGGCCTCTCCGTGCATCTCTACAATCAGTGCTCCGCCAATCCGCATGACCGCACGGCGGAAGAGATGATCGAGCGGGTCGAGAAACTGCAGGCGGATTTGAAACAGGTGCGCGATGGCACCGAGACGCCGCTTTATATCACCGAGTTCGGCTGGCCGACCTCGAAGGGCAATTGCGGCATGCCGCTTGATATATCGGCCTATAATTTTGCCCAGTTCATCCTGCATTCTGCGAGCATCCCTTACATCAAGGGTGTGTGGATGCACGAATTGAAGAACATTTCACCGGACCCGGTGGATCGTGAAAGCAATTACGGCCTCTTTTCCTATGAGGACGAGCCCAAGCCCGCTGCCTGCTTCATGGGGGCCGCTGCCGAACTGGTGAAGTCGGCCGACAGCGTCGAAATCCGCGAACCGAGACCGGATGTGTTTGTCGCACGGCTTGGCACCGGCGAAGGCCAGAAAATCGTCATGTGGACGAAAGGCGACTGGGTGAAGGCGGGTTACTCGTCTTCGACGCAGCCGGTGAAGGCTGAGGCCATGTGCGAGGCTCAAGGTCTCGCCAAGGCAGAGCCCGGCCGCATCGGCCCGGCGCCTGTCGTTCTCGATTTTTCCACGCAGGATCCGGTCACAATCAAGGTGGGCGAGCTGAGCGAGGTGCAGAAATAATGTCGATTCTTTCCTTCGTTCGATCGCTGTTTTCGGCAGCCGGTGCGGCCAAGACCACATCCGGCGGGCGCAGCCGTATCTGGGTGATCGGCCCGATGCCGCAGCCGCTCAATGGCCAGACGAATTACAATCGCCACATCGTCGCCGAGTTCGAAAAACATGCGCCGGTGACCGTGCTGCCGACTGGCGGCTCGGGTGCGGAAAAGATCGCGGCTGCCTTCGTGCTGCCGTTAATCGTGCTGTTTTCCATCCCGCGCACCGACCATGTCTATACCTCGCCGCCCGGCCAGAACGGTCTGTGGCTGTTCATGGGGTGCCTGGCGGCTTTGCGTCTCAAGCGGCTGGATCATTTTATCCACCACCATTCATTCCGGCCGATCAATCTTGGGCCCACCCGTTCCGCGCGTGCGCTGGTGGCCGTCAGCGGTCCTTATCAGCGTCACGTCTTTCTGTCGGAAAAGATGCGGGATCGTTATGCCGATCTTTATTTTTCCCCGGAACTGAAGGCGCGCAGCTTTGTGCTGCCGAATGCCTATCTGTTTTTCGAGGAAAAGCCGGCAGGTGCGGTGCGCTCAGGCCCGATTACCATGGGGCACCTGAGCGTTCTCACCCGCGAAAAGGGCGTGGATTACCTGATCGCGCTGGCCGAGCGCATCTTTGCCAAACGCGACGACTTTCGTTTCGTGCTGGCAGGTCCGGTGCGCGATGAAAGCCTCAGGGAAGAAATCCTGGCCTTCTGCCAAAAATATCCCGACCGTGCCGAATATCTCGGTCCCGTTTATGACGATGCCAAGGATGCATTCTACCAGCGGCTCGACATGTTCGCGCTGCCGTCGCGGCTGATCGACGAGGCTGATCCACTGGTCATTCTGGAAGCCTATGGTTACGGCTGCGATATCCTCGCTTCCTCGACCGGCTGCATCCCCGAGCGTCTGCGCACGAGCGACCGCCTCATGTCCTTCGATCTCGACCGGGATACGGCACTGCTCGACAGCGCCATCACCGATCTCGCCGCCAACCGACAGGCGATTGCGGAGGCCGGACGCGCGCATATCGCGGCCATGCATCGCCGTTCCGTGGCGCAGGCCAACATCTTCTTCGGCGCGCTGGATATCGATACGCCCGCCGATGCCGACGCGGCCTTCACCACCTCAACCGGCTTTCTGCCGGGCGCAGCGGGGAAGGCATGATCATGAATTTACAACAAAAAAATCTTCGCCGAATGCTTCAGCTGCCAACCCTGCAAACGTTGCGGCAGCGCACTTCATCCCATCACGAACACATGGGTCACAGATGACAAACAAATCGCCTCTCAACGTCATTGTCGTCAACTTCCGCACTGCCGGTCTTACCATCCGCTGCGTGGAATCGATGATCGCGCAAGCCGTCGCCAAGCCGGAGGAGATCATCGTCGTTGACAATCTTTCCGGCGATGACAGCGTGCCCGTGCTGCGCGCCAAGCTGCCGATCGGGGTCAGGCTGATCGCCTCCGACCGCAATGCCGGTTTCGGCGCGGGCATCAACGAAGGTTACAAACACACCAATGCGGATTATCTGCTGGTGCTGAACCCGGATACCTATTTCGAGTTCGACAGCGTTGCGCGGGTGATGGATCTGATGAACCGTGATCCGAGCGTCGGTCTCGTGGGTCTCGATCTCGTCAATCCGGATCGCAGCCGCCAGTATTCGGCGCGGCGCTTTTATTCGATCCTCGATATCGGCGCGCGCCGCGTCAACATGCTGGGAAAGATGTTTGCCGGCCGGATCGATCGCCATCTCATGCGCGAAGCCTGGCGTGACGGAAAACCCTTCGAGGCCGAATGGGTGATGGGCACCGGTTTCGTCATCCGCAGCGACCTTTACGCGCAGTTGAACGGCATGGACGAGGCCTATTTCCTTTATATGGAAGACGTCGATCTCTGCGCCCGTGTGTGGCGCGCCGGCAAGAAGGTGATCTGCTATCCGGGTGCGCAGCTGGTGCATGATCACCAGCGGTCCAGTGCTGCCAGCCCCTTCAGTTTTGCCGGTCGTGCTCACCTGAGAAGCCTTGTCATGTTCGGCCGGCGGTTCTCGCTGCCTCTTATCCGCTCGCCCGGCCTTAAAAAGATCATGCGATCGTAAGACACCTATCAACCTTGGGGGGATTTCGTTTGTCGGAACACGTCAACGCAGCCAACAGCGTCGCGATGCACCGACAAACGCGACCAATCAGGCGATCGGCACTGGTCACACATGCCGTGGAACCCGTTCGTTTTGTTTGGCGCAACTAGACCATGAAGATACTTCACGTCTGCGAAAGCATTATCGGTGGTACCGGCTCCTATCTGGCCGAACTGATCCCGCATCAGGTCGCAGCCTATGGGCGCGAGAACGTGCAGCTTCTGGTGCCCGAGACCCATTTCGATTTCATCGATCCGGCCATCCGCGAAAGCGGCGCGCAGATCGTCACCTTCAAGCGTCCGACTCGTCTGTTCGGCTCCTTCCTGCTGGTGCAGCGTTATCTGCAGGCGGTGAGCACATTCGAACCCGATGTGGTGCATGCGCATTCTTCCGTCGCCGGCATTATCGTTCGCGTGCTTGGCCTGCGCCGGAACTACCGCATCGTCTTTTGCCCGCATGGCTGGTCGGTGGATATGCAGGGCGCACGGTATGTGCGCGGCATCGCCGAGATGATGGAACGCAAGCTCGGCAATGCCGCCGACAGCATCATCGTCATCTCCAAACACGAATACCGGCGGGCCATGGAGCTTGGCCTTTCACCGGACAAGGTGACGCTGGTGGAAAGCGGCATAGACCGCAATGTGCCGCCGGTGCCGGCAGCCGAGTGGAAGGATGATCGCATCCGCCTTCTTTATGCCGGACGGTTCGATTACCAGAAGGGCGTGGATATTCTGCTGAAAGCCGTCGAGGGACTGGGCGATCACTTGAGCGTTCGTTTGGTCGGCGGGTTTGCCGTCAGCGAGGAAAACATGCCGGAAACGCTGCCCGCCCATATCGCCCAGCTCGGCTGGATGGATCGCGACGGCGTTTATGCGCAGATGAAGGCCTGCGACGTGCTGGTCGTGCCATCGCGCTGGGAAGGTTTTGGGCTGGTGGCGATCGAGGCGATGCGCATGCAGAAGCCGGTCGTGGCCGCCGCCGTCGGCGGGCTGGTCGAAATTCTCGGCAACGGCAAATACGGTATGCTGGTGCCATCCGAAGATCCCGATGCGCTGCGCGATTGCCTTGCCGGCCTGACGCGCGAAACGCTTGAGGAATTTGGCGAGATCGGGCGCAAGCGGTTCCTCGCATGTTACACATCAGACCGGATGGTCAGGCAGATCGACGACGTCTATGTCTCGATCCTCCCCAGCCGGCTTCCGGAGCCACAGCCCGTATGACGACAAGACGGTATCAAAGCGATACGCCCAGGATCGACTGGGATGAGGTGATCTACAATTTCCTGCTGATCACCTTCATCCTCTTCGCCATCCGCGACGGCCTGACCGGTAGTATTCGTTATCTGTTCCAGCTTCTGCACGTTTCCTTCCTGTGGTTCGTGCCGGACCTGATGTCGTTCGTGGCCATGGGCCTGTTTTTCTACCAGCAGTTCTTCGTCAAGAAGAACGCGATCGGGATGTATCTCTGCTACATCTTCATCCTGTCGACGATCACCAGCATCTTCTTCATGAACAATTCGGCGTTTTCGCTGTTTTCGTCGATCAAGATGTTCATTCCGATGTTCGTCGGTTTCTGCTTCTACCAACGCTCGGTCACGGAAAGGCAATGGGTGCGGGTGGTGCTGATCGTCATCTGCGGCGCCTCCGTCCTCGGTCTTCTCGCCAATCCCTATGTCGAATATCCCTGGGTCGGCCAGACGATCAGCAGCTTTGGCATGGAGCGCGAGGCGACCAAACTGTGGTGGCAGGAGGGCGGCATTCGTTACGGCGGGCTTGCCGGCGACAGCACCATGGCCGCCTATATGGTCATCTTCATCTTCATCCTGCTGTCACCGCATTACAGCTTTCTGACCAATGTCATCTGCCTGCCGATCATTCTCTGGGCGATCCAGGTTTCGACCAGCAAGACGGCGCTTGGTGTCTATTTCCTTTATGTCGGCATCTATTTCACCGTCTATTTCCTGCGCGACCGGGCGCTGAACATCGCCTTCCTGCGGCTTGTCGCCAAATGGTCCTTCGTGTGCCTGCTGGTGCCGCCATTGCTGATGCTGATGTTTTATGGCGCCGATCTCGGCAAGGTGTCATCGACGCTGTTCAGCCTGCAGGACCGTATCGACAACACATGGCCCGGCCCCTTCCGCACGGTTGCGGAAATCTTCCCGGCCGGCGTGGTGTTCGGCTGCGGGCTCGGCTGTTTCAGTTATCCGATGGATTACACGGCGCTTGCCGACTACAACCTGCCGCTCGACAATTTCTACATGTCGACGCTGATCATGATGGGCATGCCCTTCATCCTGTTCATCGCCATGCAGTTCCTGATGGTGCGGCATGCGCGTGATCCGGTGAAACTGTCGCTGATGACGATGTTCAACTTCTACAGCATCACCATCCAGTGTTACGGTCCGTCCTATGCGACGCTGATGTTCGGTTACATCTTCTCCGAAATGTTCGGTTATCACGTGAGAAACAAGTCGCGTGTGCCGAAGCAGCCGAAGCTGAAACCGATGGGGCAGGGCGGCGCGGAACCGGGACTGGCGAGTGGTCAGGCAGATATGGTGCCGCGGCCTCAGGGGTAGGGCGCTTTCGATCGAATTTGGAGGGTGCCGTTCAGCCGATCTCCCCCCTTGAGGGGGAGATGTCCGGCAGGACAGAGGGGGGTGTTGCTGCGCAAATGCAGATTTCAACCCACTTGCCGCACCGTGCTTTACCCCCCTCTGTCACCTCTCGGTGACATCTCCCCCTCAAGGGGGGAGATCATTGGGAGCAAGCCGCACCACCTCAAATCCATATGCGATAGCCCTACCGTTTACGGCGGAGATCGGCTGGGCGCACCCTCGCAAATCCTTAAAGCCTCACTCCGCTGGCTGCGGCTGACGTCTCTGCATCAGCCTACCCGTCAGGTTCAGCGCCGGCTTCTCCACGTAATAATGGAACAGCAGCCCCGCGACCTGGCAGGCGAAAACGATGCCGATGAAATAAAGCTCCAGCGGCAGCGGCACATAGGCATGCACGATCATGGTGATCTTCAACAGCAGCGACAGAAGCGGATAGTGGATGAGATAGAGGCTATAGGAGGCAGCACCCATCATATCCAGCGGCTTGCACGGCCGGTTCCAGGAGGGCAGCGCACAGAGCCCGTAGATGATGCCGGTGGCGCCAAGGCCGAACAGCAGGATCAGGTAATCCGGGTCCGCTCCACCGCCATAACTGACCTGCCACCATGTGCCGGCGAACACGATCACGCCGGCAATGAAGGTCGGCAAACCATAGGTCATGTCCTCGCGGACAAACAGCCAGCCGATGCCCATGCCGGTCATGAACAGCAGGTGGTAAGGGCTGAGCAGGAATTTCAGCAGCCACGGTTCATCGAAAAACACGCCGGCAATCGAGCCGATCACGCCCCAGCCGATCAGAGCCGCAAGGCCGATCTTGCGGTTCCAGAGATAGACGAGGAAGGTCGCGTAAAACAGCATTTCGTGGCGCAGCGTCCATTCGACGCCGAGCAGCACTTCCTTTTCCACCGGCAGGATCAGATAGGCGGCGATCACATCCCATGCGGACACGTCCGCGCCGGCGGCGAGGGCCATCGCCGTTGTGGCGATCAGCACGATCCACAGCGGCGGATAAAGCCGGCGAAACCGCTTGAAGATGAATTTTTTCACCGCTTCGGCATCGCCCTGCCGGTCACGATGGTGGGCGTAATAGATGACGAAGCCGCTCAGCACGAAGAACAGTTCGACACCGGCGGAGCCTGCCTTGAAGACCGGAAACACGGCACGGTCGAAATATTTCGACAGCGCCATGGTGATTTCCAGATGGTAACCGACGACCATCAGCGCTGCGATGGCACGAACCCAGTTCAGCTGGTAGAGCTGGCTGCGCGATTTCACCTGATCCATGGCCAAAAACACCCCCGTGTTCGGTTGTTCGCGTGAAAGCTCAAGGCTTCATTCGATCGGGCTTGGTAGGCCCGCATTAGTCTCCGCTGCCGACGCGGATGAGTTTTGCCGGATTGCCGGCAACGATGCCGTGGGCCGGCACATCCTTCACGACCACCGAACCGGCGCCGACCACGGCCTTTTCACCCACCGTGATCGGGCCGATGACGATGGCATTCGGATAAAGCGTCGCGCCCGCGCCGATCACCGGATATTTTGGCGAGGCGGTCTTGCCGATCGTCACCGTCTGGTAGATCGCAGCACCTTCACCGATCTCGACACCTTCGCCGATGACGATACCGACAGGATGCGGCAGGAACAGGCCGGGCGCGATATGGCTGCCGAGATTGATGTGGCAGCCGCTGCGCGTGACATTCCAGCGCCAGACGATGATGCCGAGGCGTTTCAGCCGGCCCTTGTTAAAATGCGTGGCCACGCGATGCAGGAAAACAGTGGCGAAACCGGGATTGAAGAGAAACGTGAAAGGCATCTTTTTCATGCTGCGGTGGCCGGCATTGATGTGCAGATCCGCCTTGACGACATCCCAGAATTTCATGAGGCTTCCTGTTCGTCTGTTTCCATCTCGCAATTGCGAAGGACTGTTATGTTTCGTAGCCGTCTGACCGTGAATGTCAACGGTTTGATCCGTTTCGGGACAGATGGCTGCGGGCTTCGTTGACTGGCGAAACCGTTGATTTCTCGAGGATATCTGTCGAAAATCGCATTCTGTCGCCCGATAAAAGGCATAATCGCTCGAATCTATGTCATCGTCATGTTAGCTTTGCATTGCGAAAAGATTTTGATCGGCAGCGCTGTCAGATAGCGCGATGAATGGGAAAAACCATGTCGCAGACAAAAGTCCGTGGAATCGGAAACTACGTCGTCAACGTGCAGATCCTGCGGTTCTTCGCGGCCTTCCTCGTGGTTTTCGCGCATGCGCATGTGGAGGTGCTGAATGTTGCGGCACGTAGCGGCGGCACGTTCGGTGGCATCGGCCTTCTCGACTGGGGTTTGGGCGTCGACATCTTTTTCGTGATCAGCGGTTTCATCATGTATTTTATGATGCATGACCGCTTTGGCCGCGCAGGTGCGCCGGTCGATTTTTTGCGCAGACGGCTGGTGCGCATCGTGCCGCTCTACTGGATTTTTTCGACGCTGATGCTGGTGTCGATCCTCGCTGCCGGCAGCCTGATCAACAATAACGGGCTGGATATCCGCCACATCATCGCCTCCTACGCGTTCATCCCATGGCCGCGCGCCGATGGCGAACTGTTTCCGCTGCTCTCGCTCGGCTGGACGCTGAATTACGAGATGTTGTTTTACGCCATCTTCGCGCTGGCGCTGTGCCTGCGGCGTGCGGTGGGTATTGCGGTCATGCTGGTTCTGTTCGCCGTTCTGTGTACGGCGGCGGTGCTGGTGCCCGATCAGGTGTGGCTGATAAAATTCTGGGGCAATGGCATTATCGGCGAATTCCTGCTCGGCATCGCTCTGGCGGCGCTTTACCTCAAGGGTTTTCGATTGCCGCTCAGTGTGATGGTGGCGATGATCGTGGCCGGTCTGGTTCTGGCGATCTGGCTGTACCAGATTTCGGCTTATGAACATGTCACGCGGCTGATCACCGGCGGCATTCCGGCGATCCTGATCACCGCAGCCGTCGTGCTTGGACCATCCGCGCCGGATGGCCGGGTGACGCGGGCTTTCGCGCTGGGTGGCGATGCGTCCTATGCGCTTTATCTGTCGCATCCGTTTGCGCTGAAAATTTTTGGCGTTGTGGGCGCGAAAATCGGCCTGCCGCTGATCGGCATTTTTGTCAGTGGACTGGTCGCTTCGATCATCGGATCGATCGTCGTGCATCTGCTTCTGGAAAAGCCGATGGGCGCATGGCTATCGCGTCTAACGAAGCCGAAAGCTCCAATTCAGGTGGCTTCAGCCACGGCCGGTATCAGCGAGCGGTAGATCGCGCGATATTCGCGAACGACGTCATCGAAGACGCGGCCCGGACGGTTCCGCAGGTTTTCATGCGCAGCGAGAACGCGTGATGGATCATCGACCAAAGCGGTGATCGCCTTGGCAAAACCATCCGCCCCCGGCGGTACGATCCAGCCCGTCACACCATGTTCGATCACTTCCGGAATGCCGCCGAAACGGGTGCCGATGACCGGGCGGCCCGCCGCCAGCGCATCCACCAGCGCCAGCGCGCCGGGTTCTTCCCAGATGGATGGAATGGCGATGACATCGACGGTCGCGTAAAACTCCGACGGCGAGACAAAACCGACAAAATCGAGATCGGCATCCGGTGCGAGCGCCCGCAGTCGCGCCTTTTCATCCTCTGGCACGTTGCCGGCCAGCGCCAGCGTCACCGTGCCCGGTTTTTGCCGTGCGACGGCATCCACCAGCAGGCCGACGCCCTTTTCCGGCGAAAAACGACCGAGATAACCGATGCGCAGCGGTTTTTCCGGCAGCGGACGGGGAGAGAAGCTTATCGCGGGATTGGGCACATTGCGCACGACATGCTGTTCCGCGCCGGAAAACAGCCCGTCCTGCAGATGGATGTCCAGCGTGCGCTGGCTGACGCTGACCACGGCATCGACCCTTTTTGCACGGCGGCGTCGACCGGTGGTGAGGGCGGTGCAGGCTATGCCGCAGGAGTTTTCGCCATGGAAGCGGGAGCAGCGCGGACAGGTGAGGTAATAATCGTGCAGTGTGTGCACGGTGGGGATTTTTCGCTTTCGCGCCACGCGCCAGATGTCGGCGGTCAGGCCGTTGATCGTGTTGGAATTGATCACGTCCGGGCGAAAATCATCGAGCAAACTGCCGATATCGGGATGGGCGCTTTGCCAGTCATCGATGACATGCCAGAGCACCCGCGCGGCGGGGTTTTTCTGGTCCTGAAACGGTGGAAACAGATTTCGCACGGGGATGAATTCCACGCGCACGCCGTTGACGAATTCGCTCTCGCGTTTGCCTTCCAGCGAATTGCAAACAACCATCACCTCGTCACCACCGGCGACCAGCGCCTCGGCAAACTGGCGGGCAAACACTTCCGCGCCACCGACGATTTTCGGATGTTTTGGTGTCGGATAAAGGGCGCTGAACAGGGCGATCCGCATCGGCCGGTTTCCTTAAGCCGCAGGATCGGCAGCGACGACAGGCTGGTCTGCGACCGGTTTGGGGCCGAGGATTTTTGCCGGAATGCCCATGGCGACCGAATGGGGCGGCACATCCTTGGTGACGACCGCATTGGCGCCGATCGTGGCACCTTCGCCGACCGTGATGGCTCCGACCACAACGGCACCGGCCGAGATCGACACGCCATCCTCGATGACAGGATCACGCGGATCTTCCGCCGCCTTGCGGCCGATGGTGACGTTCTGCAGGATGGACACATTGCGGCCGAGCGTGGCGGCACCGACAACGATGCCGAACGGATGCGGCACATAAAAACCGCCGCCGATCTTTGCGGCCATGGCCAGTTCCGAGCCGAAAAACACGCAGCTCCACCACCAGAGAATACGCCGCAGAAGACGGCCGACCAGCGGAATTTTCACCACCATTTCCTGCAGGCGGCGGGAAAACACGAACTGAAAGCCGGGGGTGAGCAGGAACATGCGCAGCGTGAAGCCAAGGCCGGCGGATGTCCGGTTTTCCCGCAGGGCATAACGCTTGAGATCGGCCTTCACCTTCTGGAACGGCGTTTCCGTCATGTCGATCCTGTCTCCGCAAACTTGTGTACCAGACCGCAATTTCGCCCGGTCCGGCACGTAACAACATTGGTTAACACTGGGATGTGTCGCTCGAATTTTGTTTCGATATAGGTCGCCGATTGCTCTGGACGATATCTGATCGGGAATTATATGCAACGCAGCATTCCGCTTGACGGGTTCTCACGCATGAACCAAGACTGGCGCTGCAAATACACCGGATCCGGGGAGTATGGCGCATGAAACAGGGGCAGATCAGGTTCGACGCCCTCGATTCCTGGAGGGGTATTGCCGCCCTTCTGGTCGCGCTGTTCCATTTTCAGGCAGCCGGATTTTTTTACGATTTCCCGCTGATCCGGAACGGCAATCTGGCCGTTCCCTTCTTTTTCGTGCTGAGCGGTTTTGTCATCACCCATGCCTATCGGACGTCGCTTTCGAGCGGCAGTGACGGCTGGCGTTTCGTGACCCGCCGGTTCGGCCGGCTGTATCCGCTGCACATTTTTACGCTCGGCATTTTCGTTCTTCTGGAATTGGCAAAATTGTTCATGGCGGCGCGCGCGGGCCTTCACAGTAGTGAGGGAGCGTTCGCCGGCACCAACGATATTCCGTCACTGATCGCCAACGTCTTTCTGCTGCAGGCGGTCATTCCCTTTCCGGAACTGACATGGAATGCATCGAGCTGGTCGATCAGCACGGAGTTTTACACCTATCTCGTTTTCGTCGCGGTGTTTCTCGGCCTCGGGCGATATCGCATGTGGGGGGCGGTCGCGGTCTTTATCGCTTCGGGCCTGCTGCTGGTCTGGCTCGATACCTATCATCCGGATCTCAACCTCGCCTCCGGCCTCGGCCTCGTGCAATGCATATTCGGCTTTTTCGCCGGCAACCTGACCTATGAGCTTTATCTGAAGCTGCGGGAAAACAGTGCCGTGCAGGGCACCGCGCCTGAACTGCTGGCAACGGCGATCATGCTGCTGCTGTTCTGGTTCAAACCGCATTACACGAGTTTCAACATAATCGGTTTTTCAGCGGCTATTCTGCTGTTTTCCTATGAGGGCGGCACAGTCGCAAAGCTGCTGCGCGCACGGCCGCTGCTGTTTCTCGGAAAACTCTCTTATTCGATCTATCTCGTCCATTTCATCGTTTTCGCGGTCATTTTTGCCGGTGCCAAAATTATCGAAGGCAAGATCGGCATGACGCTGATTGCGTCCGATGGCGTGCATGACAGGCTTGCCTTTGGCCCGGCCGGGCTGATGGACCTTATGGCGCTGGGATATCTGGCGGCGATTATCATCTGCGCCTGCTTCACCTATTATTTCGTCGAGGAACCGGGTCGCAAATTCTTCAACCGGCTTTCGAACCGCATGACCGGCGTGCGCGCCCCGATCGGACAGGGTGCCAATGCCCGTTGAATTGAGGTCGGCTTCTTCCGCCAGGATTTTTATCAACGGGCGCTTTCTCGGCCGCCCGGTGACCGGGGTCGAACGTTTTGCCGGTTCCATTCTCGGCGAGATCGATGCGGCACTCGCGTCAACGCATATTTCGCGGTTCACCGTGCTGGCACCGCAGGGTGTTGCGCGGCCAGCCTGGCTGAAAAATCTCGGCTTCGAAAATACCGGCAGCCGCACCGGCCATGCCTGGGAACAGACGGACCTTTGGCGCGCCAGCCGTGATGGCGTGCTGGTCAACCTGTGCAATTCCGGCCCCGTTCTGCATGGGCGGCAACTGACCGTGCTGCATGATGCGCTGGTCTATCGTCATCCCGAAAACTTTTCCCGTAGCTACGGTACGTTTCACCGTCTGCTCGGGCGGTTGCTGGCGAAGCGCGCCAATCTGGCCACCGTGTCTGATTTTTCCCGGCAGGAATTGTCGAAACTTCTCGGCGTGGCGGCGGATGGGATCGGGCTGGTGCCGAACGCCATCGATCACGTCTTCAGCGTCGAGCCGGATGTTTCGGTGCTGCAAAAATTCGATCTCGAAACGCGGCCGTTTTTCCTGTTCGTCGGTTCTCCTGCCAACAACAAAAATCTCGCCGGTGCCATCCGCGCTTTCATCGCGCTCGACAAGCCAGATGTGGCTTTTGTCATGGTCGGCGGGGCGGCGAACACGTTTGCGAAATCGCTGCTCGGCGAATTGCCGGAAAATGTCGTCAGCACCGGTCGTCTGACCGATGAGGAGATACAGGCGCTGTACCGTAAGGCGGCGGCCTTGGTGTTTCCGAGCATATACGAAGGTTTTGGCATTCCGCCGCTTGAGGCGATGGCGGTCGGTTGCCCGGTGATCGCCAGCGATATCCCGCCGGTGCGCGAAGTCTGCCGCGATGCCGTCATCTATTTCGATCCGCATCATGTGGCGTCGATTACCTCCGCCATGCGCGATGTTGTCGATGGCGTGGTCGATATCGCCGCCGTGCGGGAGAGGGGATTGGCGCGGACCGCCGATTTTTCCTGGAAGAAGAGTGCCGAACGGCTGCTGGCCATGATCGGTGACGTCGAGCACGACAACAGGATTTCAGACCCCACCAGCGTCGGCATTCGCTGACAGGAAACAGCGACTGCGCGGTCGCGCTTTAGGACATGAACCATCGATGCGAATTCTGAAGAAGCTGAACAGTTTTGCGAACCTTGGCCTGCGCGCCTCGACGCTGGTCTTTCGCTTCCTGCTCACCTTCTACATCGTCAAATATTTAGGATACGAGGCGGCCGGTATCTATGGCCTGACGCTCGGCGCCGTCGGCATCATGCCGGCCCTCATCGGCTGGGGGCTGAACTATTTCGTCGCCCGCGACGCGGTCGGCGTGCCGGTCGTGACGGCTGCGGCAAAAATCAAGACGCGGTTGGTGGTGACGACCATTTCGCTGACGCTGGCGACGCTACTGGCCATCGGACTGGCCTTTGCCACCGGTTATCCGCTCACTGCCATCTACATTCTCATCATCGCTTTGGTCTGGCTGGAAACCTATGCGCTCGACCTGCATGTGCCGATGATCGCCATGGAAATGGCTTTGCAGGCCAATATTCTGGTGTTCATCCGTTCCGCCTTGTGGGTGCCGGTCATTGTCGGATTGGGCCTGTGGTTGCCGGAGCTGCGCAGTCTCGAAGCCGTGTTTGCCAGCTGGATTTTGAGCTATGTCGTGGTGTTCGCCGTGCTTTACTGGCTGATCCGCAAATGGCCGCTGGGCGAGATTGCCAAGGCGCCGTTCGAAGGCGAGTGGATCAGGGGCCGACTGAAAAAATCCTGGTTCATCTATTTCAGCGATCTCGGACTTGTCGGTCTGGTTTATGCCGACCGTTACATCGTATCCTTCATGCTCGGCCTGACGCTGACGGGTGTCTATACGTTCTACTGGTCGCTCACCAATGCGCTGCAGACGCTGATGACCACCGCCGTGGTGCAACTGGCGCTGCCTGTCCTGTTCAAGGCCTATAATGCCGGCTCGGCTTCCGAGTGGAAGCACATCATGAAGAACCAGTTCATCAAGGTGGCGGCGCTTTCGGTGGTGCTGGGGGCGGGCGTCTTTGTCGCCAGCGAAATCCTCATCCATTTTCTCGATATGAAGGATGTCACCGAATATCGCTCGATCTTCATCATGCTGCTGCTCGCCGCCGTCATCCGCTCCTGCTCGGATCTCTTGAATGTCGGCCTGACCAGCATGAAAAAGGACAATCATTACGCCACGATCAACCTTCTCGGCGTCATCCTGTCGGTGGCGATGGCCTTTGCCATGATCGAGATTTTCGGGTTTGCCGGCACCGGCATTGCGGCACTCGCAACGGCGATCCTTGTCGCCATCGCCCGTGCCATCTTCCTCTTCAAGTTCTCCAAAACCATCGGGGTGGCGCCATGATCGCCTCCTCGAAAGATGACAATTGCGCATATTTTGCTGCATTGCGGTAGACAGGGCTTGAATCATTGATGTACGTTTTAGCTGTCCGTCAGACGACCCATTGCGGCGGCAGCCAGATCAACCTGGTGGGGGTCGTTTTGGCCCCACATCGCGCGAAAGGGTAAACATGCGCTATCTCATTACCGGCACTGCGGGCTTTATCGGTTTCCACCTGGCCAAGCGGCTGCTCGACGAGGGCCATTTTGTCGTCGGTTTCGACGGCATGACGCAATATTACGACACCAAGCTCAAGGAAAAGCGCCACGAGATCCTTGCCCGTTCCAACGGCTTCAAGGCGGTTGTCGCGCAGCTGGAAGACAAGGATGCGCTGGACAAGGCCGCCGAGCTTGCCGAACCGGACGTGATCGTTCACCTCGCCGCCCAGGCCGGCGTGCGTTACAGCCTTGAAAACCCGCGTTCCTACGTGGATTCCAACCTTGTCGGCTCGTTCAACATCATCGAGCTTGCCCGCCAGATCCAGCCGAAGCATCTGCTTCTGGCATCGACTTCCTCCGTCTACGGCGCCAACGAAAAGATCCCGTTTGCCGAAAGCGACAAGGCCGACGAGCAGATGACCATCTATGCCGCGACCAAGAAGTCGATGGAGCTGATGGCGCACAGCTATGCGCATCTGTTCAAGGTGCCCACCACCGCCTTCCGCTTCTTCACGGTCTATGGTCCATGGGGCCGTCCGGACATGGCGCTGTTCAAGTTCGTCGATGCCATCCGCAACGATCGCCCGATCGATATCTACGGCGAAGGCAAGATGAGCCGCGACTTCACCTATATCGATGACCTCGTCGAGGGTATCGTCCGGCTTATGGCGGTGCCGCCTTGCGAAGAAAACCGCGTCGTTTCCGATGGCGTCACCGACACGCTATCTGCGCATGCGCCGTTCCGCGTCGTCAATATCGGCGGTGGCCAACCGGTCGAGCTGATGCGCTTTGTCGAGACGATCGAGGAAGCCATGGGCAAGCCGGCGATCCGCAACATGCTGCCGATGCAGAAGGGCGATGTGCCACGCACCTTTGCTTCGCCGGATCTGCTGGTGGCGCTCACGAAATTCAAACCGGAAATTGATCTCGATTACGGGGTGCGCCGGTTTGCGGAATGGTATAAGGAATTTTACAGCTAAAAATTCGTGATACCGTCACACTTTTGCCGGAAGATCGGTGTAGCAGGCTCTCGCCTGACGCTGATCTGACGGCTTTAAGGAGCGCTGGATGCGGAAGACAGTGGCGAAAGCCTGCATAGCGGTAACAGCCATGCTGATGCTTCAGTCGGGTGTCGTATTCTCTGCCGACAGCGCTTCCGTTTCCTTCGACCGGGCCGATCTTGTTGCCCGGCCGGAGCCTCTCACCATCGGCGTTGGCGTGCATTTCGGCATTGGTGGCGAGTATAATTACGTGGCGGGAAAAACCGCCGCACTCATCAGGGATATGGGCTTTGGCTCCTATCGTGATGATCTGGCTTGGCCGGCCTTCGATCAGCCGGGTGCGAAACAGGGCAGGCCAGAACCAAAACAGCTTTTCGATTTCATGAAATTGCGGCCGGCGCGACCGCTGCTGATCCTCGGCCATGGCAATCCGCAGGTCAAGGAAGGCGATCCACCGCTCACCGAGGCAGGGCGCAAGGCCTTTGCCGATTTTGCCGCGCGGGCCGCCGCCGCCGCCGAACCGTTCGATCCGATCTACGAAATCTGGAACGAATGGAACCTGACGGCGCGTTTTTCGTTGCCGTTTCTGGTCGGGCCCGGAAAACCGGATGATCCGCGCGCAGCAAAGTTCTATTCGGCACTGGCGAAAGCCACCATTCCGGCGGTTGCCGAGGCAGCACCCGGCGCGCCGCTTCTGGTCGGTGCCGTGGGTGTCGATGAAGGCTGGCAGTGGACGAAGGCCGTGGTCGATGATGGTGCCGTAATGACCCCCGCCGGTCTGTCGGTGCACATGTATAACCACTGCGAGCCGGACGAGACCAAACGCAATGCGACCGAACTGGTCGATCGGCTGGAAGACCTGCAGAAAATGCTGTCTGAGAAAGACGGCAAACAGGTTCCGATCTCGGTCACGGAATTCGGATGGCCGACGGCCAAGAAGCCCTGCGTGATCAGCACACGGGCGCAGGCCGACAATATCGCGCAGTTTCTGTTGTGGTCGGCCGCGACACCCTGGATGAAGGGTGCCTGGGTCTACCAGTTGAAGGATCAGGGCCGCGACGCAAACGATCTGGAGGCCAATTTCGGTCTCTTCGATTACGATTACAAACCGAAGCCGGCAGCCTGCGCCGTGCGCGAGGTCATCCGTCTGGTGAAACAGGCCAAGGCTTTTCACCTGAGCCGTCCGATGCCGGACGTTTTTGTACTGGCCATGGATGACGGCAAGGCGACACGACTGGCGGCATGGACGACGCGGGCGGAAATCCGGGCCGATATGTCGATACCGGCGGGCGAGGTGGCAAAGGCGCAGGCCTTGTGCGCCTCCGAGCCTCTCGCCGGTGACAAGAGTTTCGAAATAGGGGCGACACCGGTTCTGGTGGAGCTCGCAAAACATAATAGTACAGATTTTTCAGTAGATATTTCAATTAAGTAAGACTTTTTACTCCCGATTTTCAATCGGGTGGTGATGATTTCGGCGGCGCAAGGCCGGCCGAGCCGGAGCAGAACAAGCGGACCATTAAAGAGTTCCGTGCTGCCGGCAGATTTACCGGGGAGGGCGACCGCGATCCGCATCCAAGGGTGCATCGCGTCCCGGCTTTGGGCCGGCAGATTTGGGCAAAAGCTGCGCGGGACCGCATGGTCGTGTCCCCGGCTGCTGCCGCGTACCCATGCGGTACGTTTTCCGTTTTCGCGGCGCGCAAGTGTCCGAAAAGCGATCAGGGTCCGGTCGTTAAGATGCAACCCAATCCCAAAAGGGGCAATTCAGCAGTTGATGTTTCACTAATTTATCGAACGGGGATGAATGATGTCGGAAAATCATACAGTGGTCAGTGCTTCCACTTTCGTGAACTCCATTGGTATCAACACCAAGGGATCCACCTATAGCGACGGCTACAAGAATTCGAGCCTGATCGTCGAGAGCCTCGAATATCTCGGGATCGGCAAGGTGCGCGATTCCTTTGCCGAACATGGCAAGGCCTCGCCAATCATCGATGCCCTGGCGGATGCCGGCATACAGTTCGATTTCCGGGTGACCTACACGCTGCCGGCCAAGGGCGACGAGGGCATCGAGGGCCATATCGCCGGCCTCAAGGCATTCATGGCAAAACATCCCGGCTCCGTCATTGCGGTTGAGGGTGTCAACGAGGCCAATGTCAACAGCGTCACGTTCAACGGCGAGGTCGGTCTCGATGCGGCCATCGCCTTCCAGAAAGCGCTTTACACGGCAATCCGCGCCGAACCGGAACTGGATGGCGTGACCGTTATCAATCTCAGCCTCGCCTACGACAATCTCGCCGATTACGCCAAGCTTGGTGATCTCGGTGACTATTCCGATGCGGCCAACGCCCACACCTACACCCATACCGGCAAGGTGGCCGACGGGCAGGTGGAATATACGCTGGGTCTCGCCCAGGGCGCCTCTATCGGTGACCGCCTGATCGTCACCGAAACGGGCCACACGACGCTTAAGACCGAGCCCGGCATCGGCACGACCCAAACCGCCCAGGCAAAGCTGCTGCTGTCGGACCTGCTGCTGTCTTACGAAAACGGTGCGTCGGAAACCTATATCTACGAACTGTTCGACAACGAGGCGAGCCGGCCGCGTGGCGAAAAGGAAGTCTATTTCGGCCTGTTCGAGCAGGATGGCACACCGAAGGAGGCAGCGATTGCGCTGCACAATCTCACGACCATTCTCGGCTTTGGCGATGACGGCACGGCTGATGGCGTGCTCGATGTCGATTTCACGCTGACCGGCCAGCCTGCCGACACTCACACGATGCTGATGGAAAAGTCGGGTGACGTCTATGATCTGGTCGTCTGGCGGGATGCACTGGTCTTCAACGACATCACCGATACGGATATCGTCAATCCACCCCAGACCGTTACCGTCAATCTCGGCCGTGTCGAAAGCATCATCCGCGTTTATGATCCGATGCAGGGCCTGACGCCGATTGCCGTCTATCAGAATGTCAGCGAGTTCACGATCCCGCTCAGCGACAGCCCTCTCATCATCGAGGTCGGCGCGCCCGAGGCCGTGCATGAACCGGTCACCACGGTCGATGCCGATCTCACCATGACGGCTGCCGATTTCGTCTCGCAGATGCACAAGCTCGATGATGCGCAGGGCCTCGAAACCGTGACGCTGACGGATGGCAATGTGCT
Organism: Neorhizobium huautlense; assembly: GCF_030811685.1. Taxonomy (GTDB): domain Bacteria; phylum Pseudomonadota; class Alphaproteobacteria; order Rhizobiales; family Rhizobiaceae; genus Neorhizobium; species Neorhizobium huautlense_A. The sequence continues at coordinate 85,457 of NZ_JAUSRF010000002.1, forward strand.
TGCCGTCTCTTCTGTCGAGACCATGGCCTACATGATCGCCAATTACGGCGCGCTGCTTTCCAAGGTGCAGAGCGGTTTCTCCTTCTCCGTGACTTACGGCGAAGCGCAGTGGACGAAAGTGCAGGAGTTCGATTCAGCCGGCAAACTGACGCTGACGACGGATTATGGCATCGATGGCGGCATCCCGGTCAGCAAGGTGATGTATTACACTGACGGTTCGCACGAGACCTGGAATTATTACATCAAGGGTCAGGACTTTGCCACGATCCATCAGAAGTTCGATGTGAACGGTAATCTCACCCTGCTAGAGCGTCTTCATGAGGACGGCTCGTTCAATTACCGCGAAATCCGTTCCGCCGACGGTACCAGGGAGTACATGTATTACGATGCCGCCGGCAAGCTGGTGAACGATGTGACAGTGACGCCTGATGGCACCAACACGACGCTGATCTATGATCCTGTAACCGGCAATCTCCTCACCAAGATGGTGAAGGAGGCCGATGGCGATATTTTTACCACCCAATATACCAACGGCGTGCGCACGGTTTACGCCGTCACCAGTCATGAAGGCTGGAAACAGCAGATCACCTATGACCCCACGACCGGCGAGATGCTGACCGATTATGTCTTGCAGGCCAATGGCAGTGCCTCCAACAAGACCTATGTCGATGGCGTGCTGACCAAGCTGAACACCAAGAACGCCGATGGCACCTTTGACAACTGGTCATACAACATCAAGGGCCAGGCCTATGAGACCATTCACCAGAAGAATGATGCGGCCGGCAATATCACGCTGATCGAGCGTCTGCGTGCCGATGGTACCTATGAATACCGCGAGGTTCGCGCGCCTGACGGTTCGAAGGAGTTTTTCTATTACAATACCGCCGGCAAGCTGGTGACCGATGTGCAGGTGGCGTCAGATGGCACCAGTACGACCTTTACCTATGATCCGGCCACCGAGCAGGTGATTTCCAAGGTCGTCAAGGAAACCGACGGCGACATCTTCACCTCGCAATATGTCAATGGCGTGCGCACGCTTTATGCCGTCACCAGCCATGAAGGCTGGAAGCAGCAGATCACCTATGATGCCAAGACCGGTGTCATTCTAGTCGATTACAAGCTCAATGCCGATGGCAGTGCCGTCAACAAGACCTATGTCGGCGGCGTGCTGACCAAGGAAAACACCCAGAATGCCGATGGCACCTATGACAGCTGGAACTACAACATCACCGGCCAGACCTATGTGACCATCCACCAGAAGAGTGATGCCAATGGAAATGTCACGCTGATCGAGCGCCTGCATGCGGATGGCACCTATGATTACCGCGAAATCCGTAGCGCCGATGGCGCCAAGCAGTATCTCTATTACGATACGGCCGGCCGTGTGCTGAACGATGTGCAGGTGGCGGCCGACGGCACCAACACCACGTTCAAATACGATCCGTCCAGCGGAGCCGTGATTTCGAAAATGGTCAAGGAGCCAGATGGCGACCTGTTCACCAGCACCTATGTCAACGGTGTGCGCACGCTTTACGTCGCCACCAGCCATGAGGGCTGGAAGCAGACCATCACCTATGATGCCAAAACCGGCACCATGCTGACGGACTACATCGCCAATGCCGATGGCAGCGCGACGAACAAGACCTATGTCGGCGGTGTGCTGACCAAGGTGAACACCCAGAATGTCGACGGCACGCTGGACAACTGGACCTATAACATCACCGGCCAGACCTATGTGACCGTGCACCAGAAGAACGATGCGGCCGGCAATATCCTGCTGATCGAACGGCTACACACCGACGGCACCTATGATTACCGCGAGGTGCGCTCGACCGATGGTACGCGCGAATACATGTATTACGACACCGCCGGCAGACTTCAGAACGACGTGACGGTGGCGCCCGACGGCACCAACACGACGCTGAAATACGATGTGGCCAGCGGTGACATGGTCTCGAAAATGGTCAAGGAGCCGGATGGCGACCTGTTCACGACCACCTACACGGACGGTATCCGCACCGGTTACACCTATGTTGGCCACCTCGGCGACAAGCAGACGACGACCTATGACAAGGCCGGCGTGATGCTGACCGATTACGTGCTCAACACCGACGGCAGCGCGACGAACAAAACCTATGTCGGCGGCGAGTTGATGAAGCAGAACATTCTGAATGCTGACGGCACGATGGACAACTGGGCCTATAACGTCACCGGCAAGACCTATGTCACCGAGCATCAGTCCACCGATGCGAGCGGCAAGATCCTGCTGATCGCGCGTTTCCATGAGGATGGCTCCTACGATTACAAGGAGCAGCGTTTTGCCGACGGATCGAAGGACGTCAGCACCTATGATGCCAAGGGCACGCTTCTCTACAATTCGGAGATCGAGGCCGATGGCTCGCGTGTCGTGCATGCCTACAAGCAGGATGGCACGGGCCAGATCTGGAGCGACCATATGAGCGCCAGCGGTACGATCCTGTCGCGGGACATTACCCATACCGACGGCCGCCACGATCTCTATGCCTATGCCAACGGCCAGACGCTGGATGGTGGTGCGGGCAACGACACCTTCTACTTCCGCACCACCAGCGACGGAAAGATGCTCTATGAAGGTGGCAAGGACACGGTGTTCAACTTCAACAACGATGCCAGCGGTCCTGATTACATCGATATCGACAGCAGCTGGGCAGCGAGCTTCGATGACCTGAACATGAGCCAACAGGGCAATGACGTTCTGATCACCTTCAACGACCAGAACTCGATCCTGATCAAGCAGTCGACGATATCCGCCCTGCAGCAGCATCACGACTATTTTGTCTTCAGCTGATCATTGCTGAACCGCCGACATCCGGACCCGTCGCCACCTCATGTGGCGGCGGGTTTTCTGTTCATGGATTCTTGGAAGCGACAAGAGTGGCTTTGCCATGCGCCTGTCCGCCCTTATGGTCGATGCCGATAAAGGCGGGCGGGTATATGAGTTTTTCGAACCACGACATCATCATCGTCGGTGCCGGTTTTTTCGGTGCCACCATTGCCGAGCGGGTGGCGAACGAGCTTGGCAAGCGCGTTTTGCTGATCGATCGCCGCCACCATATCGGCGGCAATGCCTATAGCGAGAACGACCGCGAAACCGGCATCGAGGTGCACAAATACGGTGCCCACCTGTTCCACACGCCGAACCGTGTCGTGTGGGATTATCTCAACCGTTTCACTCAGTTCACCGATTATCGCCACCGGGTCTTCTCCGCCCACAAGGGACAGGTTTATGCGATGCCGATCAATCTCGGCACGATCTGCCAGTTTTTCGGCAGGCATTTCAGCCCTGATGAGGCGCGGGCGCTGGTGGCGGAACAGGCGGCCGAACTGAACGGCCGAGAGCCGCAAAACCTCGAGGAAAAGGCGATCTCGCTGATCGGCCGTCCGCTCTACGAAGCTTTTATTCGGGGTTACACGGCAAAACAGTGGCAGACCGATCCGCGTGAACTGCCGGAAAGCATCATCACTCGCCTGCCGGTGCGCTACACATTCGACAACCGTTATTTCAACGACCCTTACGAGGGCCTGCCTGTCGATGGTTACACCGCGATTTTCGAGCGCATGCTGGGCAATCCGCTGATCGAAACCCGGCTCGGCACCGATTATTTCGATGTGAAGGCGCAGATCCCCGAAGGCGTTCCCGTCGTTTATACCGGCCCGATCGACCGTTATTTCGATTATCGCGCCGGCGAATTGAAATGGCGCACGGTCGATTTTGCGCAGGAAGTGTTATCCGTCGGCGATTTCCAGGGCACGGCGGTGATGAACTATGCCGACGAGGACGTGCCTTATACCCGCATCCTCGAATTCCGCCATTTCAATCCCGAGCGCAATTACCAGAGCGAAAAGACGGTGATCGTGAAAGAGTTTTCGCGCTTTGCGACGCGCGCCGACGAGCCCTATTACCCGATCGACACAGTCGAAGACAAACGCACCTACCTTGCCTACAAGACGCTGGCCGAACAGGAAAAGGGTGTGATCTTCGGTGGACGGCTCGGCACCTATCGTTATCTCGACATGCATCAGGCGATTGCGGCGGCACTCAAGTCCTTTGAGAGCGAGGTCAGGCCGGCACTGACATGAGTGCTTTTGCCGAGGATTTCATTCGCACAAACCTGCGCGTCGAACCGGCGCGGTTCTTGCCGGAAATCTCTCTTTATGCGGCGCATCCCGGCAGTCGTTTGAGTCTGCTGATCGGGGATGAGGGCGAGCCGCCTTACTGGGCTTATGGCTGGGCCGGCGGCACGGTTCTGGCGCGGCATGTGCTGGATTTTCCCGAGACGGTGCGGGGCAGGCGGGTGCTCGATCTCGGTTGCGGTTCGGGTGTGGTCGGCATCGCGGCGGCAAAGGCCGGTGCCGTGCGTGTCACGGCGTCGGATATCGATGCCAACGCGCTTGCCGCGACCCGGCTCAATGCGGCGTTGAACGAGGTCGATATCGATCTTGCGGAAGGTGATCTGATCGGCGGTCCGCTGCCACAGGCCGATATCGTTCTGGTCGGCGATCTGTTTTATGATCGTGAGACGGCTGAAAAGATGTTGCCGTGGCTACAGGCTTGCCGGGCGGCGGGCAAAACCGTCCTGATCGGCGATCCTTTTCGTGCCCATCTGCCACAGGATAGTTTGCGGCTTGTTGCTTCTTATGATGTGCCGGATTTCGGGTCCGGCAGTGGCAGGGCAGGCGTGTTTAGCCTGCCCTGACGACCGTCAGGCCCTCACCTTCGGCTTCTGCCAATAGGCGCTGATGCTCATCCGCTTGCGGTCGTGACCGCGATTTTTCAGAAAATCACGGATGGCGCGGGCCTCGGTCTTTTCGCAGCCGCCCCAGATATAGGTGCCTTCGGGTGCTGCCTCGGCGGCTTCCTTCACGCGGGCTTCCAATAGACGCATCGTGCCGGCCTTGCCGCCATTGCGGTGCAGCCAGTTGATTTCGAGCGTCGCCGGGGAGGCAAGCTGCTGTTCTTCCGCAGCATTGTCGATCTCGATAAAAACGCGGATCGTCGAGGTTTTTGGCGCTTCCGCCACCATGCGGGCAATCGCGGGCAGGGCGGCTTCGTCACCGGCCAGAATGATCGAGCGGGCATGCGCCACGCCATCGCCACCCGGACCCATGATGCCGATCACATCGCCCGGCTTGGCCGAAACGGCAAACTCAGCACCCGGCATCGGTTCGCCATCGCCCTCATGCAGCACGAAATCGATATCCAGCTGGCCGCGCTCGCGATCGACGCTGCGGATCGTATAGATGCGCACGGCGATATCCTTTTCATCCGGCCATGCCACGCGGCCATCCGGGCGCATGCTGGGCCAGACCACAGGGCCATTATGCTGCGGGATCAGCAGGCGCACATGCAGGCCGACACCGATGAACTGCTCGACATTGCGGCAGGAGACCGTCACGCGGCGCATATGCGGCGTGATCTCCGTCGTCTCGACCACGGTTGCCTCGCGAAAACTCGGCAGCGCATCCGGGTTCGGTTCTTCCGCCCAGATCAGTTCCAGCGGTTCATCGCCGGCAAATTCAAACAGATGTTCGGCAATCATGCTGCGGGCCGACACGATGAATTTCTGGGCCGGGCAATCGATTTCGATGGCGAGCTTGTTGTCGACGATATCGATATCGGCATTGCCGATGATGGTAATCAGTTTCGCGCCGTTCTCGCGGCGATGCACATCGGCATGCTCGACAAAATGTTCGCAGATCTCCTCCAGCATGCGCTGCGGATCGGCAGGGATGGCGGTGCCGGAGAGGGTAAAACGTTCAGCCATGGGCATCATGGTCATGGGCGCGCATCCTTCGGAGTTGAAACAGGTGAGGTGGGCATGGCCGGCACCTTAAAGAAGATAGCTGACCGGTTCCTGGCGAACCGGATGCATGAACACGCCCATGCCGATACCAAAGATGTCCTGCAGCATGTCGGAGCGGACGATCTCGGACGGTTTTCCACGCGCAATGACGCGGCCGTTGCCGAGCGCCACCATGTGGTCGCAATAACGGGCGGCGAGGTTGATATCGTGCAGAACGACGATGACGGTCAGGTTCCGCTCGTGGCAGAGGTCATGCACCAGCGAGAGCACGCTTGCCTGATGCGAAAGGTCGAGCGCCGATGTCGGCTCGTCGAGCAGAATGCAACGGGCATCCTGCGCCAGCATCATTGCGATCCAGGCACGCTGGCGTTCGCCACCCGACATGCTGTCCACCAGCCGGTCCTCGAAACGAATGAGATCGGTGCGCTCCAGCGCTTCATCCACCTTGGCGCGATCGGCATCGGAAAAACGCCCGAGCGCGCCATGCCAGGGAAAACGCCCGAGCGCCACCAGTTCGCGCACCGTCATGCCATCGGTCTGCGGCGTGAATTGCGGCATATAGGCGAGATGGCGGGCAAATTCACGATTGCCCCATTCATCGGTCGCCTTGCCGTCCCACAGGATATTGCCGGCGGTGGCGCCGATCTGGCGGGCGATGATTTTAAGAAGCGTGCTTTTGCCCGATCCGTTCGGCCCCACGAGGCCATAGACATGGCCCGGCTCCAGCGACAGATCGATATCGTGCAAAATATCCTTGCCGGTAGCCGAATAGTTGATGCCGGAAAGGGACAGAAAATTCTGGGTCACGCAAAAACTCCGGGCGGATACGGAAAGGGCGGAAGGGTGATTTCCCTTCCGCCCAGGCTTCCTGCAAAACCTTTCCGCAAATGTCAACTTACCAGGTCTTGCTGACCTTGAAAGTGATGGTACGGGCGTCGCGGATTGCCAGTCTGACAAATACTTGATAAAGAAATGAAGGTTTTTAATAAGAGGCACCCGAGAGGCCGATGACATTCCAGCCACGGATGCAGAACAGGATCGAAGGCTTTGCCGTCGGCAGTCTGCATCGTCGCGCCTGGAACGGCATTGTCGCCGACCTCTGGGATGTAGAATGCGGCGCCTATGCCGGCGGTCATTACGTTGCCCGCGATCCGCGTCTCTTCATTCTGCTCGATCACAGCGGCAGCGGCCGCCCCATGATCAAACGCTCACCCAATGATGGCGGTGGACAGCAGGACAGACGGGTCAGTCCGATTTCATATGTGCCCGCCGAGATGGAGTTGTGGGTCGATATCCAGGGTGTCGAGCGGCTGCGCCATCTCGATCTGCATTTCGATGCAAACAGCATCGGTCGCCGATTGATGGACGAGATCGATCCCGATCGGCTCAATCATGCCAACCTGCTGTTTGCGGATGCCGGCATCATGTCGCTGGCGGAACTCATCGCCGCCGAGATTTCCAATCCGACGCCGCTGCATGATCTTTATGGCGACAGCCTGTGCCTGGCGCTGATCATCTCGGCGCTGAAGATCGAAAAGACCAATACCCGCAAACGCAGCGCCCTTGCTCCATGGCAGTTGCGCCGTGCCACGGAATTTATCGATGCCAACTGCCTGCGCGGCATCCGGCTGGAGGAACTGGCGGAGCTGACCGGCCTGTCGCAGTCGCATTTCAGCCATTCCTTCAAGGTTTCGACCGGCATGGCGCCGCACCAGTGGCAGATGAAGGCGCGGCTGGACAAGGCAAAGGCGCTGCTGACCGGTTCCGACCACGCTTTGACAACGATTGCCGCCGAGACAGGTTTTGCCGATCAGGCGCATTTCACCCGGGTTTTCCGACAGCATATCGGCACGACGCCGGCGCGCTGGAAGCGGGCGCAGACGGCGTGATCCGGTTTGGTTTGCCCTTTTGGCAACACCTTCACAGGCATTTGCTCATACCGTTCAAATTTGCCCAAGAAGCTTCAATTTTCAACGATCGCGGCAATCCGCAAACCCTAATTTGAGTTAACAGCTCAACTTATAAAGTAGGCCAGTGAGGGCATTGAGGGGTGCAAATGCGCAAGCATTCGAAAATTTTGAACACGGGTATGAAGGCGTCGGCCGCCGCGATCGCGATCATGGCAGCCTGGCCGGCTGCCGCGCAGGACGCGACGACCAATCTTGCACCGATCGTCGTGCAGGCTGATGGCCAGGAAAACCCGAAGGGCCCGGTAAAGGGTTATGTTGCCAAGAGCAGCGCGACGGCGACAAAGACCGGCACGCCGATCGTCGAGACGCAGCAGTCGATCTCCGTGGTGACGAAGGACCAGGTGGAAGCTCAGGGTGCCGATACACTGGGTGAAGTACTGGAATATACGCCGGGTGTTGTCGGAGAGGCGTTCGGAGCCGATGGTCGCTTCGACAATCCGCTGATCCGTGGTTTTGAAGCCGGGCAAAGCCAATATCTGAATGGCCTGAAGATCATGCGCACGTTTGGTGCGACGTCGACCGAAATCTACGGCATGGAGCGTGTTGAAGTTCTGCGCGGTCCGGCTTCCGTGCTTTACGGTCAGGGAAATCCGGGCGGCCTGATCAACATGGTGTCCAAGCGTCCGCAGTTCGAACCGCTCCGCGAAGTCGGTATCCAGGGTGGCAGCTACGACACCTTTGGTTCTTTCTTCGATTTCAGCGACCGGATCGGTGAGTCAGATGTTGCCTATCGTCTTACCGGTTTTGGCCGCATCGGCGGACAGCAGATCGATGATCTTCAGAACGATCGTTATTTCCTGGCACCGGCATTCACCTGGAAGCCGGATGAAGATACCAGCATCACATTGCTGACCAGCATCCAGCATGACAATCCGGATGCCCCGTCCAACCTGCCGGCATCGATGTCGCTTTATGGAAACAAGCTTCCGCGTGACTTTTCCGTCGGCGATCCGAGCTTCGACGATTCCGATCGAACCGTCGTAAACATCGGTTACGAGATCGAGCATCGCTTCGATGAGGTGTGGTCGTTCCACCAGAACATGCGCTATTCCAATCTGAGCTGGGAATATCAGTCGTTGAGCTACTCCAGCCTCGACGCCGATGGCATCACGCTCAACCGCAACGCGCTCTATCAGGATGAAAATCTCAATACCTATAATCTCGACACGCGCGTCCAGGCCGAATTCGATACCGGTGGTGTTTCGCATGATGTCGTCATGGGGCTGGATCTGCGTTATTTCGATAACAACACGCTGACGGAATTCGGAACAGCGCCGCCGCTGAACACACAGAATCCTGTCTACGGAACCTCGTTCCCGAAGAGCATCTGGTATCGCTCCGACGTCGATTCAAAGCTGTGGCAGGCCGGTCTCTACATCCAGGATGAACTGAAGTACGAAAACTGGCGTGCGACTTTGGGTCTGCGTCAGGACTGGTCCGGCGTCAGTGGCGAACAGAAAAATCCCGGTGTCACGTCTCTTGACCAGAATGACCACAAGCTGACGGGCCGTGCCGGCCTCAGCTACCTGTTCGACAATGGCATTTCGCCTTACGCAAGCTACGCGACGTCGTTCGAACCAGTGGCTGTCACCGACGTCGGCGGCAATCCGCTCAAGCCGACAACGGGCGAACAGTTCGAGGTCGGCGTCAAATATCAGCCGGTCGGCTTCGACGGCTTCTTCAGCATTGCCGCCTTTGATCTGCGCCAGAAAAACGTGGCCGTTGCCAGCACGGTGGGCGGCATCACGGTTTATGAGCAGGTCGGTGGCGTCAAGGTGCGCGGAATTGAAGTCGAAGGTGTGGCAAGCCTCGCCGAAGGCCTCGACATGCGCGCTGCCTACACCTACTCGGACGGCGAAGTCGTCGGCGATATCAATGCCGGCAATCGTCCGGCCCGCCTTCCGGAACATTCGGCAAGTCTTTGGCTGGATTATACATTCCAGCCGGATACAGCGCTGGAAGGCTTCGGCTTCGGCGGTGGTGTCCGTTATCTCGGCCAGCGCTACAGCGATGTGGCCAACACATTCGATCTGCCGAGCCTTGCCCTGTTCGATGCGTCCATTCACTACCAAAAGGACAATATGAAGGCGTCGCTCAATATCGAAAACATTGCCGACAAGAACTATGTCGCCAGCTGCGGCTCCTTCGGTTGCGCTTATGGCGACGGCAGAACCTTCATGGGCAAGCTGACCTTCACTTGGTAAGTTCGGACGATCTCGATTTCAGCAGGGCGGGGTTTTCATCCCGCCCCGTTTTCGTTTCGGCGCTTCTCACGCCCGCCACTGCCCATACCGCCCGTCCAGCGCCCGATCGAGATAAAACGCCGCGCTGATCAGCGCGAGATGGGTAAAGGCTTGCGGGAAATTGCCCAGAAAATTGCCCTTGCAGTCGAACTCCTCCGCGTAAAGCCCGAGATGATTGCCGAGCAGAAGCAGCTTTTCGAAATTGAAACGGGCTTCCGGCAGGCGGCCGGCGCGGGCCAGGCATTCGACATACCAGAAGGAGCAGGTGGCGAACGCGCCTTCATCACCGTCCAGCCCGTCGGCATCCTTGTAGCGCATCACCATGCTGTCATCCGCCAGCTGTTCGCCGATCACGTCGAGCGTCGATAGCCATGCCGGATCGGTGGCGCTGATGAAACGCACCAGTGGCATCATCAATATGGCGCCGTCCACTTCCGTCGAACCCTTGGCCTTCACAAAGTGCTTTTTTTCGTCATTCCAGAAATTCTGCCAGATATCTTCATTGATGGCGTTGCGCGCCTCGATCCAGCGGCCGAAGGGGGCGGCAAGCGAACGTTTTTGTGCCAACCGGATGGCACGATCCACCGCCACCCAGCACATCAGTCGCGAATGCAGGTGCTCGCGGTCCTCGCGGCGGATTTCCCATATGCCGGCATCCGGCTGCTGCCAGATCTCGCAGACATGGTCGACGACATCGCAGATGCCCAGCCAGTCTCGATGTGAAATGGCCTCGCCGTATTTGTTGGCGATATAGATCGAGTCCAGCAGTTCGCCGTAGATATCGAGCTGCAATTGCGTGGCGGCGCTGTTGCCGGCGCGCACCGGCTGGGCGCCGCCGTAACCGGCCAGATGTTCGAGGTCAGCCTCCTGCACTTGGCGGCTGCCATCGAGCTTGTACATGATTTCCAGCCGGCCACAGTGGGAGATATCGGCGCGGTCTGATACCCATTTGGTGAAGGCGGTCGCCTCTTCCTGATAACCGAGCCGCATCAGAGCATAGACCGTGAAGGAGGCGTCGCGGATCCAGCTGGCGCGATAATCCCAGTTGCGGTTGCCGCCCGGCGCTTCCGGCAGGCCAAAGGTTGCGGCGGCGGCGATCGAGCCGTGTTGCTTTGAGGTCAGCAGTTTCAGGGCCAGCGCCGAGCGGTTGACCGCCTCGCGCCAGCGACCGCGATAGCTGGAATGGCCGGCCCATTGCTGCCAATATTTGATCGTGTCCTTGATCTGCGCTGTGATGTCGTCGGTTGAGAGGCGCTTGTCCTTCGCATAGTCTGCGGTGATGTCGTCCAGCACGAAATCGATCTGGTCGCCGGACTTGAGGTCCAGTTCCGCTGTGACTTCGCCATCGCCGATATCGAGCGCGATATCCGTCTGCAGCCGCATGGCAAAACCGTTGCCGTCAGTGAAAAGGACATAGCCGTCTCCCTGTTCGACGGTCGGCACGTTGCGGGCATAATCGGTGCGAGGCCAGCATCTCAGCTTCAGTTTCGCCTTGCCGCGCGTGACCCGCAGGCGACGGATCAGGCGGCACTTGAGCGCGCCATCCGGGGCCAGAAGCGGCATCAGGTCGACGATTTCGGCACTGCCGGTTTCACCCAGCCAGCGCGTCAGAAGGACATTGGTATCGGGGATATACATCTGGATCGGGCGGGCACCGGGAATGACCGGGGTAAGGTCAAAACCGCCGCCGTTTTCCGGGTCGAGCAGGGCGCAGAAAACGCTTGCGCTGTCGAGATCGGGCCAGCAGAGGAAATCGATCGTGCCGTCGGTGGCAACCAGTGCGGTGGTTTTCAGGTTGCCGATCACGCCATGCTGCGAAATCGGGCGCGGAATGTCTTCCGTATGTTTCGATTTCCGGGCCGTTTCCGCTGCATCGGCCCGGCCGCCGTTTTCATCGATCCGCTTCATGCGCTTCCCTTTCGTTTGGCGGGAAAACGCGGAGAGAAGGGCATCGGTTGCAAACCGAGCAAGGCTCGAAAATCAGATACTGTCGCCCACCATTTCACGACGGCGCAGTTCCAGTTCTTCACTGTAGCGGCGCAGCGTATGGCTTTCGCTCAACTGGCCGACGACCTTGCGTTCGATCATGTTGTCTATGACGGCGAGCGCTTCGCTCTGGGTCTTTTCGAAAATGGCGGCTGCCTGTTTGGCATTCATCTGCGTTTGCAGCACGTCATTCTTGAAGCGGATGTATTTTTCGAGGCTCTCTTCCTGATCGCCGGCATCCGTCAGCAGGCCGTGGACTTCGGGCACGAGGATCATGCCGGCATATTTGCCGCTGTCGTCGGTGAGGATGACACGTTGCGTTGCGCCGAGCGGAAAGTCGCGGCGGAAATCGCCGAGCGACATATCTGCCCGCGCCGTCTTCACGTCCGAGCGCATCATCCGGCCAACGGTGAGGTTGCGGATCCAGCCGACATCGTGGGCGCTGCGGATGCTTTCGCCGCGCAGATGGAAACGCCATGTGGCGAACGAGTAACCGAAGGTGGTGCGCACGATCAGCGACGAGGTGATGACGGCGGCAAGCACCAGCGCGGTGATCGGAAAGTCGCCGGTCAGTTCCAGCGCCAGAAAGGTCATGGTCAGAGGCCCGCCGATAATGGCGACGGCAAGCGCGCTCATGCCGACAATGGCGAGCACGACCGGGGCCAGCAGAACGAGGCCGATGGCTGCGGTGGAGAAGGCAAAGATCTTTCCGAGCAGGGCACCAAGAAACAGCGAGGCGAAAAACAGGCCACCACGGAAACCGGCGCCGATGGAGATGGCCGATGTTGCCGCCTTCATCAGGAAGATCGCGATAAGGGCAGGCAGGGCGACGTCATGCGCGAGATTGAGATGCAGCGCGCCATGGCCGCCGGACATGACCTGTGGGCTAATCATCGCGAACAGGCCGACAACGATGCCGCCGAGCGTGGGGCGCAACCATGCGGGAATGGAGCTTTTGCGGGAAAGCTCCTCGATGGTGGCGACGCCCTTCATGAGGACGATGCCGACGCCGGCGCAGCAGGCGCCGAGAATGATGGCGGGGACGAAATCACCGGGCGAAACGCTCTGCAGCATGCCCATTTCGACGATGAAACTGATGTCGATGAACTGGCGAGCGACCAAAGTCGCGACAAGTGCCGAAACGACGACAGGGGCGAGCGATGCTGTGGTGTAGGAGCCGATCACCAGCTCGAACGCATAAAACGCGCCGGTCAGCGGTGCGTTGAAGGCCGCGGAAATGGCCCCGGCGGCTCCACAGCCGACAAGGATGCGCATATCGGCGCGGCGCAGCGACAGTTTTGTGCCGATCTTGGAGGCAAAACCCGCGGCAAGCTGGGTGTAACCGGCTTCCAGCCCGACCGAGGCGCCAAAACCATTGGAGACGAGGTTCTGGTAGACGATGATAAAACTGTCGGTGAGCGAGAGCTTGCCGCCATGCAGCGCGTTGGCCTCGATCGGGTCGACCATAGGGCGCTTGCGAAAACGGGCGAGCACCAGAATGGTGATACCCAGAATGATGCCGCCGACGATGGGGGCGGAGAGAAGCAGGATCGTATTGCCGATCTCGGACGAACTCAGTCTTTCGCCATCCTCGACGCCAAATATGCTCTGGTGCATGGCGGTGGCAGCGAGGTTCATCGCGGTGACGACAAGGCCGGAAATGACGCCGATCGCAGCGGCAATGAAGATGATGCCCCATTCGTTGCGGCGCACGAGAATGCGCAGATCCAGCCCTGCCAGAGTGCGCCACACTATTCGCAACCGTAGAGACGCCTTGTCCGAAATGCCTGTGTTTCGAGGAAGAACCTGTTCCTGAACTTGCGACTTTACCTGTGGCTGCTGGGGCGGCGGCGTCATTACGGTAACCTGGGGCTAGGCCCATTGGATGCGAATAAGGATATGCGGCGACGGGATAAGGCAGGACTTAGGCGATAAACGCCATTTTCAAGCCCGTGGCCACCCCACAAAGCAGTCAAATGCGGCGAAAGATCAACAGCCCGATGAGGCCGCGACCGTTTCCGCCGCAAATGTGATGCCTCATTCATCACGTTGCGATCACGCCTTCGCATGGAAACGGAGGATTGACAGCCCGGTCGCTTGAGTTATTCTGTTATAAAAATGCACATAACATAATAATGGAATATCAAAAACCGGGAGCCTATCATGAGACTGAAGCTCGCATTCCTTGTTGCCACGGCGCTTATCGCTGCACCTGCTTTCGCAGCCGCCCAGGAAAAGGGTGGTGTCATCAACGTCGCGACGATCGGTGAACCGCCGACGCTCGACCCGATGGCCTCGACCGCCGATCTGGTCGGCATCGTCACCCAGCACATGTTTGAAACGCTCTATACGTTCGACAAGGGCTGGAAGACCGTGCCGCTTCTGGCCGAAAGCCTGCCGGAGATCAGCGCCGACGGCAAAACCTACGTTATCAAGCTGCGTTCGGGGATAAAATTCCATGACGGTTCCGACATGGCGTCGGACGATGTGGTTGCATCGCTGAACCGCTGGGTGAAGGTGGCATCGCGCGGCAAACAGGCGGCGTCTTTCCTCGACAAGATCGAGGCGACCGATGCCTCGACCGTGACGATCACGCTGAAACAGCCCTATGCGCCGCTCGTGTCGCTGCTCGCCTTCAACAATTCGGCGGCGATCATTCTTCCGGCTGAAAAGCAGGACGAGCCGATGAAGGAATATATCGGCACCGGCCCCTACATGCTGAAGGAACGCAAGGCCGACCAGTATATCCAGCTGGCCCGTTTCGACGGTTACAAGTCTCGCGGCGGCGAGGCCGATGGTTATGGCGGTGCGCGTCATCAATATCTCGATGAAATCCGTTTCGTGCCGGTGCCGGACGCCAATACCCGCGTCGAAGCCGCCGTGTCCGGCCAGTATGATTATGTCGACCAGCTGCCGGTCGAATCCTTTGCCAAAGTGGAAGGGTCTTCGACCACCGAGCCGGTCGTGCTGAAACCGTTCGGTTATCCGGTCTTCGTGTTCAACACGGCGGAAGGTGTCGCCAAGGATGTCGCCATGCGCAAGGCGATCCGTCAGGCGCTGAGCATGGAAGACATGCTGGCGGCCGCTTTCGGCAGCACCGATTTCTACGCGCTCGACGGCAATATCTACCCGAAGAATTTTGTCTGGAGCACCGATGCCGGTGTCGAGGGCAATTACAATGTTGCCGATCCGGAAGGCGCTGCGGAAGCGGCCAAGGCTGCCGGTTACGACGGCGAAAAGCCGATCCGCATCCTCACCAGCCGTCAGTACGAATTCCATTACAAGATGGCGCAGGTGGCGGCCGAGTACCTGAAACTTGCCGGCTTCAAGGTCGACATGCAGGTGGTGGACTGGGCAACGCTCACCCAGCGCCGCGCCGACAAGGGTCTTTGGGATATCTACATCACCCACAGCCCGTTCCTGCCGGAACCTGCGCTGATCGGCTCATTGGCGCCAAGCTCGCCGGGCTGGTGGGATACGCCTTTGCGCAAGCAGACGGTCGAAGCCTTCTCGGCCGAGTCCGATCCGGACAAGCGCCTTGCGCTGTGGGCCGATGTGCAGAAGGCCATGTATGAGGAAATCCCCTACATGAAGATCGGCGATTTCAACGCCGTCGCCGCTAAGAAGACGACGATTGAAGGCGTCGAGGCTGCTCCGTGGCCTTACTTCTGGAATGCTTCGATCAAGAAGTGATCCTTTTCGAGGAGCCCGGTGGCCGCTTCACGGCGGCTCCGGGTTCGAAAATGTGCCCTCGCGAGAGGCATGAGAAGAGAATTCCATGATCCGTTATATTCTCCAGCGCCTAGCCGGCATGATCGTCGTGATGTTTCTCGTCGTGACCATCGTTTTTGTCATCGTGCGCGTCACGCCGGGTGATCCGGCCGCCGTTATGCTCGGGCCGGATGCATCGGCCGCCGACATTGCCGACCTGCGCACACGATTGGGCCTCGATCAGTCTCTGGCGGTTCAATATTTCTATTATATCGGCCAGATGCTGAAGGGTGATCTCGGCCAGTCGATCTTTCTCAACATGCCGGTGACATCGGCCTTGCTGGATCGCGCCGAACCGACCTTCTTCCTGACACTGTTCTCGCTGGCGATCGCCACGATCATCGCGCTGCCGATCGGCATCTATGCCGCCTATCGCCGTGGCTCGTTTGTGGATCAGGCGGCCACCACCATCGCCATGCTGGCGGCCAGCATTCCAAGCTTCTGGCTCGGCCTCATCCTGATGCAGTTTTTTGCTGTGCGGCTGAACATCTTTCCTGTCTCCGGTTATGGCGGCCCGGGCTCCAGCTTCATGGACCGCATGTATCATCTGACGCTGCCCGCCTTTGCCCTCGGCATCGTTTCCTCGGCGTTGATCCTGCGTTTTACCCGCGCCTCAATGCTCGACGTGTTGGGTGACGATTATATCCGCACCGCCCGTGCCAAAGGTCTGGTCGAGCGCCGGGTGATCATGAAACATGCGCTGAAAAACGCGCTGATCCCGATCCTCACCGTTATCGGCTTGACAGCGGCCGTGCTGATCTCGGGCGCGGTCGTTACCGAAACAGTTTTCGGGCTTCCGGGTGTCGGCAGCCTTGTCGTCTCGGCGGTGCTGCGGCGTGATTATCCGGTCATTCAGGGGGCGCTTCTTGTGATTGCCGCGC
Organism: Neorhizobium huautlense; assembly: GCF_030811685.1. GTDB lineage: Bacteria > Pseudomonadota > Alphaproteobacteria > Rhizobiales > Rhizobiaceae > Neorhizobium > Neorhizobium huautlense_A. The sequence goes on from NZ_JAUSRF010000002.1 coordinate 102,151, forward strand.
TCTATGTTCTCATCAACTTCGCGATCGACATGCTCTACCTGCTGATCGATCCCCGCGTGCGTTATTAAGGGGGCGACGGATGACGGATATCGCTGTTACCGAAACCAAACCCGTCGAGAGCGAAGGCTCGAAATTTTTCAAGCGGTTCATCAAACGCAAGACAGTTGCCTTCGGTTTGATCGTGCTGATCATCTTCGTGACGCTGGCCGTGCTGGCGCCGTGGATCGCACCTTATTCGCCATCGAAACTGTCGATCGTCAACCGGCTGAAACCGCCGGGCGAAATGTTCTGGTTCGGCACCGATGAATTCGGCCGCGACGTGTTTTCGCGCACGATCTATTCGGCGCGGCTGTCGCTGCTGATCGGTGCATCCGTGGTGTGCCTGTCGGCTGCCATCGGTGTGACACTCGGCCTGCTGGCCGGTTTCTTCCAGAAACTCGATACGCCGATTGCCCGCCTGATCGATGCCATGATGGCCTTCCCGGACATCCTGCTCGCCATCGCGCTCGTGGCCGCACTCGGCCCGTCGCTGACGACCGTCATCGTGGCGCTGTCGATTGTCTACTCACCGCGTCTTGCCCGCATCGTGCGTGCCTCGACGCTGGTGATCCGTGAACTGCCTTATGTGGAGGCGGCGCAGGCGCTCGGCATTTCCACCTTCCACATCATGACGCGGCATGTGTTGCGCAATCTTCTGTCGCCCATCCTCGTTCAGGCCACTTTTCTGTTTGCCAGCGCCATGCTGGCGGAAGCCGGCCTGTCCTTCCTGGGGCTTGGCGTCAGCCCTGAAATTCCGACCTGGGGAACCATGATCGCAGCCGGCCGCCAATATATCGGGCAGGCCGACTGGATGACCTATTTTCCCGGCTTTGCCATCATTCTTTCCGTGCTCTCGCTGCAGATGGTCGGCGACGGTTTGCGGGACATGCTCGATCCAAGACTGCGAAGGGACCTTTGATATGACCGGTGAAAACAACACACCGCTCCTCCTCACCAACGTCAAGCCGATGGCTTTTGGCGCGACCGCACAGACAGGCACGACCGACATTCTCGTCGGCGGTGATGGCAAGATTGCCGCCATCGGCCAGTCGATCGCGGCTCCTGCCGATGCCCGCCGCGTCGATGGAAAGGGTGCCTGGGTCTCGCCGGGCTGGATCGATCTGCACGTGCATATCTGGCATGGCGGCACCGATATCTCGATCCGCCCGTCGGAATGCGGCGCCGAGCGTGGCGTCACCACGCTGGTCGATGCCGGTTCCGCCGGTGAAGCCAATTTCCACGGTTTTCGCGAATACATCATCGAGCCGTCGAAGGAACGCGTCAAAGCCTTCCTCAATCTCGGTTCGATCGGTCTCGTGGCCTGTAACCGGGTCGCCGAATTGCGCGATATCCGTGACATCGATCTCGACCGCATCATAGAATGTTACGCAGAAAACAGCGAGCATATCGTCGGCCTGAAAGTGCGCGCCAGCCACGTCATCACCGGGTCGTGGGGCGTGACGCCCGTCAAGCTCGGCAAGAAAATCGCCAAGATTTTGAAAATCCCGATGATGGTGCATGTCGGTGAACCGCCGGCGCTTTATGACGAAGTGCTGGAAATCCTCGGCCCCGGCGACGTCGTCACCCATTGCTTCAACGGCAAGGCCGGTTCGTCGATCATGGAAGACGAGGACCTGTTCAACCTGGCTGAGCGCTGCGCCTCGGAAGGCGTGCGCCTCGATATCGGCCATGGCGGTGCGTCCTTCTCGTTCAAGGTCGCTGAAGCGGCGATTGCGCGTGGCCTGCTACCGCATTCGATCTCGACCGACCTGCACGGCCATTCGATGAATTTTCCGGTCTGGGATCTTGCAACGACGATGTCGAAACTTCTGTCGGTCGGCATGCCGTTCGACAAGGTGGTCAACGCCGTCACGCATGGGCCGGCCGAAGTCATCAAGCTCGATATGGAAAACCGCCTGTCGGTTGGCCAGCGCGCCGATTTCACCGTGTTCGATCTGGTCGACAGCGATCTGGAAGCCACCGATTCCAACGGCGACGTTTCGCAACTGCGCCAGCTGTTTGAGCCGCGTTATTCGGTGATCGGATCGGAAGCGATCAAGGCCAGCCGCTACATTCCGCGCGCCCGCAAACTGGTGCGCCACAGCCATGGTTATTCCTACCGCTAAGGCGGTGGGAATTGCAGATAAAGCAAGTCCCCCTCTGGCCTGCCGGCCATCTCCCCCACAAGGGGGGAGAAGACACGCCGCAAACGCCTGCCTCGATTGGGGCGCTGCGGATCGGCTGGGTTAAGCCCTCCCCCTTGTGGGGAGGGTGGGGAGGGGTCTTTTTCAACCCTGCCACTGAGGCAGACGAAATTGCATGACACAGGAGTTCGCGTGACACAGTCCCCGATCAAAATCGACGCGACGGCGACCACGCCTTATGACCGGTTGGCAGCGCTTGGCATAGACCTGCCGCCGGCACCGCCGCCGATCGCCAATTTCGTCACGCATGTGATCGAAGGCAACATGCTCTATCTCTCGGGGCAGGGGCCTCGCGAGGCGGACGGCTTTATGCATGTCGGAAAGGTCGGCACCGAAGTGACGGCGGAGAAGGCCTATTCCGATGCCCGCCTGACCGGTGTCAATCTGCTGGCCGTCATGCATGACGCGCTGGGCGATCTGTCGCGCGTTCGTCGCGTGGTCAAGCTGCTCGGCATGGTCAATGCGTCGCCGGATTTCGCAGACCATCCGCAGGTCATCAATGGCTGTTCGGATCTTTTCAATGCCGTGTTCGGCGAAGCGGGTGCACATGCCCGTTCCGCCGTCGGTTTCGGCTCCCTGCCGGGCAATATCACGGTCGAGATCGAAGCCATCGTGGCCTTGCACGATTAAGGGCGGGAGACGGTCAGTGGTTGCGCCAGCCCATCACCTTCTCGATACGGGCCGCCGATTCCTTCACACGGTCGGCGTAACCGGCCTTGTCGGCAAAGGCCTTCTGTTCGGGAAGCACGATGGAAATCGTCGCCACGCAATCGCCCCTGCTGTCAACGATCGGCGAGGCGATGCAGGCGACCGAATAGTCGGATTCACCGGCCTGGATCGACAGGCGTTCGTCAAACGCAACCTTGGCGGCGCGCGCCAACTCGGTCGGGTCGATGGTGGCACGGCCGGTCGGCGAAATGCGGGCGCCACGCTTGAACAGGTCGACACGTTCGGCTTCCGGCATATGGCCGACCAGAAGGCGACCGGATGCCGTCCAGTTGAGCGGCACGCGGGTGCCGACTCGCGACGCCACCTGAAAATGGCTCGGGCCATCCGCCATGGCGAGAACCAGCATGTGCTCGGCATCACGGCCGCAGACCTGAACGGTTTCACCGGCCTCGCGGCAGAGATCGTGCATTTCGTGGGTGGCGACGCTCATGAAATCCAGCGAGCGGGCGTAAGCCAGACCGTAATGGTAAAGCCGCGCCCCGAGCCACAAGGTGCCGTCCGCATTGCGGGCCAGCATGTTCTTGTCCACCAGATCGTCGATGATCACGTAGACCGTCGACAGCGGCGCCTTCACGGCCTTGGCAATCGCGTAAGCACCGGCCGGCGCGCCGGTCTCGTACAAATAATCGATCACCTGCAAGGCACGGTCGATACCGCTGACGCGCGAACGTTTCGCCTTGGCTTCACCGTCAACAGACGTGGCGTCAGAAAGCGTGTCCGCTGATGTCTTATTATCCAAAACCACGCTCCTGCGCCTTAAAGAACCTATTTCATTACTATGGCATAGGCGCGCGCAGAGCAACCGAAATTCGCATCACCATGCGCAGCATACAACCTGGAGAATGACAATGTCCGAAGATATCCGTCCGCAGATCGGCCTTCGCCCGGTCATCAACGTATCCGGCACGATGACCAGCCTCGGCGCCTCCATCGTGGTGCCGGAAGCGATCACGGCGATGACGCAGATCCTGCCGCAGTTTGTCGAGATCAACGACCTGCAACGCAAGGCGAGCACCATCATCGCGCGGCTGACCGGCGGCGAGGCCGGCCTCGTCACCGCCTCCTGCTCGGCCGGTATCAGCCTTGCCGTTGCCGGTGCCATCACCGGGCCGGACCTGCTGGCCATCGAAAAGCTGCCGGAAGCCACGACCGACAAAAACGAGGTTCTCGTGCAGATGGGCCATGTCGTGTCTTACGGCGCACCGGTCGATCAGGCTATTCGTCTGGCTGGCGGCAAGGTAGTGATGATCGGTCAGTCCACCTCGACGCATCGCTACCACATGGAAAACGCCATCACCGACAAGACGGCCGCCGCCGTTTATGTCGTGTCGCATCATGTGGTCGATTACGGCCTGCTGAACCTCAAGGAATTTGTCGAGATCGCCCATGCCAAGGGCGTGCCGGTCATCGTGGACGCTGCCTCTGAATACGACCTTCGCATCTTCCTGGAGCAGGGGGCGGATATCGCGCTCTATTCCGGCCACAAGTTTCTGGGCGGCCCGACCTCGGGCATCGTGGCCGGCCGCAAGGACCTCGTGCGCAACGCCTTTCTGCAGAACATGGGCATCGGCCGCGGCATGAAGGTCGGCAAGGAAAGCATTTTCGGCGTCATGGCGGCGCTGGAAGCCTGGGAGAAGCGCGATCACGCCGGCATCCGCGAGCGCGAGACGGGGTATCTCAACCTCTGGAAACAGACGCTGGACGATCGTCCGGGCGTCACCGCGCTGATCGAGCCGGACCCGACCAACAACCCGCTCGACCGCCTGCGCGTGATCATCAAGGCCGAGGAAGCGCATATTACCGCCTGGGATCTGGCGGCAGCACTTCGCACCGGCGCGCAGCCGATCATCGTGCGCGATCATGAGGTCGAGCATAATTATTTCTACCTCGACCCGTGCAACCTGCATCCGGGCCAAGAGACGGTGGTCGCCTCGCGTCTGGCCGAGGAACTCGACAAGGCGCGCGCCTCCAATGAGATCATCGCCACGCCGTTCGAGGATCTGTCTCGCCATCGTTTCGATGGTGCTTTGAAGTGGCCGGATTGAGCGGTTGGCGAATGGGGCTTGCCCCTCATCCGCCTGCCGGCACCTTCTCCCCGTTCTGACGGGGAGAAGGGCGCAAGCCGCTCTCTCTTTGTCCCAATCGGGGCACGTCCCCTCTCCCCGCTTGCGGGGAGAGGGTTAGGGTGAGGGGCACCTACACGGCACTTCAAAAAAATGCCGCTTAGACTAAACAAGGGAACGCCGATGAACACCGCAGCAAAAATCATGCCCTCCGCCGATCCGGTCCTGTCCGTCGAAAAGCTGCGGACATCCTTCATGGTCGAGGGGGAATGGAAGCCGGTCGTTCGCGATATTTCCTTCACCGTCGCGCCGGGCGAAACCGTTGCGATCGTCGGTGAATCAGGTTCGGGGAAATCCGTCACCTCGCTGTCGATCATGCGCCTGTTGCAAGCCGATAGCAGCCGTATCGAAGGCAAGGTGTTTCTTGGTGGCCGCGACCTGCTGGCCCTGCCGGAAAACGAAATGCGCAAGGTGCGCGGCAATGACGTGGCGATGATCTTTCAGGAGCCGATGACGAGCCTCAATCCGCTCTTCACCATCGGCGACCAGATTTCCGAGGCGCTGCTGGCGCATTCGTCGATGAGCAAGGCAGAGGCGAAAGCCGAGACGATCCGCATTCTCGAAAAGGTACGCATTCCATCCGCCGCCTCGCGGTTCGATGAATATCCGCACCGCTTTTCCGGCGGCATGCGCCAGCGCGTGATGATCGCCATGGCGCTTGCTACCAAACCGAAACTTTTGATTGCGGATGAGCCGACCACGGCGCTGGACGTCACCATTCAGGGCCAGATCCTCGATCTCATCAAAATGCTGCAGGAGGAGGAGGGGACGTCCGTTCTCTTCATTACCCACGACATGGGCGTGGTCGCGGAAATCGCCGATCGTACCGTGGTGATGTATCGCGGCGAACAGGTGGAAACCGGCGATACGGCCGACATCTTTCACCGCGGAAAACATCCTTATACGCGGGCGCTGCTTTCGGCGGTGCCGGTGCTGGGCTCAATGCAGGCCTATCAGCGGCCGCTGCGGTTTCCGGTGGTCAACACATCGACCGGTGAAAGCGATGTGCCGGTCGAAGTCGCCGATACGGTGGCCAAGGGCGAGCCGGTGTTGCAGGTCAAGAACCTCACCAAACGCTTCGACATCCATTCCGGCCTGTTCGGAAAACTGACGGGCCGCGTGCATGCGGTCGAAAACGTCTCCTTCGATCTGGCGGCCGGCGAGACCCTGTCGCTGGTGGGCGAAAGCGGTTGCGGCAAATCCACCACCGGCCGTGCCATCATGCGGCTGATCGAGCCGGAAAGCGGTTCGGTTCTGGTCGAAGGCCGCGAGGTGCTGGCGCTCGACAAAAAGGATATGCGCGAGATGCGCAAGCGCGTGCAGATGATCTTTCAGGATCCGTTTGCCTCGCTCAACCCGCGCATGACGGTGGGGGCGGCGATTGCCGAGCCTTTCCTCGAGCACAAGATGGGCGATGCCAAACAGGCGAAAGAGGTCGTGGCCGACATGCTGGTCAAGGTCGGGCTGACGCCTGACATGGCCAAACGTTACCCGCACGAGTTTTCCGGCGGCCAGCGCCAGCGTGTCTGTATTGCACGCGCGCTTGCGCTTCGGCCAAAGGTGATTGTCGCGGATGAAAGCGTGTCGGCACTCGACGTGTCGATCAAGGCGCAGGTGATCAACCTGATGCTCGACCTGCAGCAGGAACTCGATCTCGCCTTCCTGTTCATTTCCCACGACATGGCGGTGGTCGAACGGGTCAGCCACCGGGTGGCGGTGATGTATCTTGGCGAAATTGTCGAGATCGGGCCGCGTGCCTCGGTGTTCGGCAATCCGCAGCATGCCTATACGAAACGGCTGATGTCGGCGGTGCCGGTGCCGGACCCGGAGCGTCGGCGCATCAAGAATTCCGCCGTGGTGGAGGAATTGAAAAGCCCTATCCGTCCGGTGGATTACAAGATCATGCCGATGGAATATCGCGAAGTCTCTCCCGGCCATCTGGTGGCCGAGAGCTGAGACCCGTCGCAGGTGATGGTGTTCCCGCTCGTTTCGTTGATGGTGCGGGCTACATCTTCGTATCCGACGACAGGCGAACCATAAAACCCGTGCCACTGCCGGAAAGCGAGATGGCCCGGTCGCCTTCAAGCATGGCGCAATCGAGCTGTTTCAATGTCCCGCTGTTTCCGCCATGCGTGACCTCCATTTCGCCGCGATGGCACAGCATCAATAGCAGCCCGACTGTCGGCTCCAGCGCTGCTGCGGCCGTCACCGTTTTCACCCCATGCGAAAACCGGCCACGCCGGGTCATCACGTTGAGATCGGTGATCGTGCCATCGACCAGTGTCACCGTTGTCTGCGCATCGGCGGGGAACGGGTAGGGTGCGGAATCTTGCGTCAGGATCACCGGCGGGCGGTTTTCGACGAACAATTCCAGACCGGCACCTTCGAGGATCGACAGCGTGCGGTCTATGCCCGGAAAGATGGAAAACGGACCATCGTCCGACACCGTGGCCATGCTGATGCGCCATTCGAACGTATCGACCGTTGCATCGGGCGGGAAGACGGCGATTTCCACCGTCTCGCCGCGCCCGTTTTTCCATGGCATGCGTCTGTGTTCAGCCGCCCGCAGGATGCGCATGTCAGTTGCCCAGAATGCCGGGCAGCCGCAGGCCTTTTTCCTTCGCGTAATCGACGGCGATGTCATAACCCGCATCGGCATGGCGCATGACGCCGGTGGCCGGGTCGTTCCAAAGCACGCGTTCCAGACGACGGTCGGCATCTTCCGAGCCATCAGCGCAGATGACCATGCCGGAATGCTGCGAATAACCCATGCCGACGCCGCCGCCGTGATGCAGCGACACCCATGTGGCGCCCGATGCGGTGTTGAGCAGCGCGTTCAGAAGCGGCCAGTCGGAGACGGCATCCGAACCGTCCTGCATGGCCTCCGTCTCGCGGTTCGGCGAGGCGACGGAACCACTGTCGAGATGGTCGCGGCCGATGACGATCGGGGCGGAAAGCTCGCCGTTGCGCACCATTTCATTGAAGGCGAGGCCGAGCTTGTGGCGATCGCCCAGACCCACCCAGCAAATGCGTGCCGGCAGGCCCTGAAAGGCGATGCGTTCGCGGGCCATGTCCAGCCAGTTGTGCAGGTGCTTGTTGTCCGGCAGCAGTTCCTTCACCTTGGCGTCGGTCTTGTAGATGTCCTCCGGGTCGCCCGAGAGGGCTGCCCAGCGGAACGGGCCGATGCCGCGGCAAAACAGCGGGCGGATATAGGCCGGCACGAAACCGGGGAAGGCGAAGGCGTTTTCAAAACCTTCGTCCTTGGCGACCTGGCGGATATTGTTGCCATAGTCCAGCGTCGGCACACCGGCATCCCAGAAGGCGACCATGGCCTCGACATGGGCTTTCATCGAGGCGCGGGCGGCGGTCTCGACCGATTTCGGATCGCTTTCGCGTTTGGCCTTGGCTTCCTCGACGGTCCAGCCGAGCGGCAGATAACCGTTGCGCGGGTCATGCGCCGAAGTCTGGTCGGTGACGATGTCAGGGCGCGGGCCACCAGCCTGCATGCGCTTGACCAGTTCGGGAAAGATTTCGGCGGCATTGCCGAGCAGGCCGACGGATTTTGCTTCGCCCTTGGCGGTCCACTCGGCGATCATCGCCAGCGCTTCATCGAGCGTTTTTGCCTTGGCATCGACATAACGGGTGCGCAGGCGAAAGTCGATGCGGGTTTCGTCGCATTCCACCGCAAGGCAGCAGGCGCCGGCCATGACGGCGGCCAGCGGCTGGGCGCCGCCCATGCCACCGAGGCCGCCCGTCAAAATCCACTTGCCCTTGAGGCTGCCATTATAATGCTGGCGACCGGCCTCGACGAAGGTTTCGTATGTGCCCTGAACGATGCCCTGCGTGCCGATATAGATCCACGAACCGGCGGTCATCTGGCCGTACATGGCCAGACCCTTCTTATCCAGTTCGTTGAAATGGTCCCAAGTGGCCCAGTGCGGCACGAGGTTCGAGTTGGCGATCAACACGCGCGGTGCATCCTTGTGGGTGCGAAACACGCCGACCGGCTTGCCGGACTGGACGAGCAGGGTTTCTTCTTCCGTCAGCGTCTTCAGCGTCGCGGCGATTTTGTCAAAATCGTCCCAGGTGCGGGCGGCGCGGCCGATGCCGCCATACACGACCAGTTCATGCGGATTTTCCGCGACGTCGGGGTCGAGGTTGTTCATCAGCATGCGCAGGGGCGCTTCGGTGGTCCAGCTTTTGGCGTTGAGTTCGCTGCCTCTCGGGGAGCGGACATCGCGGATATTGTGGCGCGGATTGGTCATCGTGTTTCCCTCTTGATAGTTTTCGTTTGTCGCAAAGGCCCCCTCATCCGGCCTTCGGCCACCTTCTCCCCGCTGGGGAGAAGAGGGGATGTGGCGTTCCTGTGTCTAAAAACATTGTGGCCAGGTCGTTGTGCGTGCGGCAATTTCCCTCCTCTCCCCGACGGGGAGAGGGTGGCGCAAAGCGCCGGGTGAGGGGGAGCCACGCTCGCCGACATCACCCCTCCAGCACCGGCAAAAGTCCGGCCGAAACCGATGCATTCAGTGCTCCGGTCGCCACCAGAACGCTGGCTGCCTGCAGGTCGGTCGCCATGTAGCGATCCTCCTCCAGCGATGGCACGACGTTGCGGATCGCGGTGATCGCGGCCTGCAATTGTGGGCTTGTGGCAAGCGGCGCGCGAAACTCGATGCCCTGCGCCGCCGTCAGCGCCTCGATGCCGATGATGGCGAACAGGTTGTCGGTCATCTGCAGCAGGCGGCGGGCGCCGTGGCAGGCCATCGACACATGGTCCTCCTGATTGGCGGAGGTCGGGGTGGAATCCACGGAAGCCGGGTGCGACATCTGCTTGTTTTCGCTCATCAGCGCAGCGGAGGTGACTTCGGCGATCATCAGGCCGGAGTTGAGGCCTGGCTTTTTGGCGAGGAAGGCAGGCAGGCCGTAGGACAAGGCCGGATCGACCAGAAGCGCGATACGGCGCTGGGCGATGGCGCCGATCTCGCAGACGGCCAAGGCGATCTGGTCGGCGGCAAAGGCGACCGGTTCGGCGTGGAAATTGCCACCGGAGACGACGGAATTGTCGGAGAGCACGAGCGGATTGTCGGTGACGGCATTGGCCTCGATTTCCAGCGTGCGGGCAACGGAGCGCAAAAGGTCGAGGCAGGCGCCATCCACCTGCGGCTGGCAGCGGATGCAATAGGGGTCCTGCACACGCTCATCACCTTCGATATGGCTTTCGCGGATGACCGAGTTAGCGAGCAGTGCGCGAAGGGCGGCGGCAGTATCGATCTGGCCCTTGTGGCCGCGCAGCGTGTGGATATCCGGGTGGAAGGGAGCGGACGAGCCCATGGCGGCATCGGTGGACATGGCGCCGGTGATGAGTGCTGCCTGCGCCGCCCGGTGGGCGCGGAACAGGCCGGCGAGGGCAAGGGCGGTGGAGGTCTGGGTGCCGTTGATCAGCGCCAGACCTTCTTTTGCTGCCAGCACGACCGGCGTCAGCCCGGCTTTTTTGAGTGCATCCGCGCCGGAGAGGCGTTCGCCGTCAAAAAATGCTTCGGCCTCGCCCATCATCACCGCCGCCATATGAGCGAGCGGTGCCAGATCACCCGATGCGCCGACAGAACCCTTTTCCGGAATGACCGGGATGACGCCCTTATCCAGCATCGCTTCGATCAGCCGCACCAGTTCCAGCCGCACGCCGGAAGCGCCGCGCCCGAGCGATACCAGTTTCAGCGCCATGATTAGCCGCACGACATTTTCCGGCAGCGGGTTACCGATGCCGCAGCAATGCGACAGGATGAGATTGCGCTGCAGGGTGGCGACATCGGCGGCATCGATCTTGATCGAGGCGAGTTTTCCAAACCCGGTATTGATGCCGTAGACCGGCGCATTGCCGGCGGCGATTTCGGCAATGCGAGTGGCTGCACGCTGGATGCCTGCGTCAAAGGATGCGTCGAGTTTGGCCGGTTCGCCGGTCCAGTAAATGGTTTCGAGTTGGGAGAGCGAGACGGAGCCGGGATGGAGCGTGATGGTCATAGGTGAGCGCCTTTGAAAATGCGGGCGTGGATGGGGTTGAAGCCGATGCGGTAAACCAGCTCGGCGGGGCTATCGATGTTCCAGACGGCAAAGTCGGCGGACTTGCCGACCTCCAGCGTGCCGGTTTCATGGAGAAGACCGAGGGCGCGAGAAGCTTCGCGGGTGGCTCCGGCAAGGCATTCTTCCACGGTTAGGCGAAAAAGGGTGGCGGACATGTTCATGGTCAAAAGTAGCGATGTCAGCGGAGAGGTGCCGGGATTGCTGTCGGTGGCGATGGCGATTTTTGTGCCGGCATCGCGCAGGGCCTGCACCGGCGGTTTTTGCGTTTCGTTGATGGCGTAGAAGGCGCCGGGCAGGAGAACCGCCACCGTGCCGGCGGCGGCCATCTCGGCGGCACCCTCGGCATCGAGATATTCGAGATGGTCGGCAGAAAGAGCGCCATAGGAGGCGGCCATCTTGGCGCCGCCGAGGTCGGACAATTGTTCGGCATGCAGTTTGACGGGAAGTCCAAGCTTTTGGGCGTGATCGAAGACTTGGGCCATCTCTTCGACGGAAAAGGCGATGCCCTCGCAAAAACCATCGACGGCATCGATCAGGCCTTCCACATGTGCCTTGTCCATGCCCGGCAACACGATATCGGTAATGTAGTCGCCGTTGCGGCCCTTGTAGTCCACCGGTGTTGCGTGGGCAGCCAGATAGGACGTGACGATACGGACATGCCGGATTTTTTCGAGCGCACGGGCGGCGCGCAGCATGTTGAGTTCGCCCTCGATATTCAGCCCGTAACCGGACTTGATCTCGATGGTGCAAACACCTTCCGACAGCAGCGTATCGAGCCGGGGCAGGGCGGCGGCCACGAGGCCTTCGACGGTCAGCGCATTGGTAGCCTTCACCGAAGAGACGATGCCGCCACCGGCGCGGGCGACTTCCTCATAGGTCGCGCCCTCCAGTCGCATCTCGAATTCACGGGCGCGGTTGCCGCCGTAAACGAGGTGGGTGTGGCAATCGACCAGCGCCGGGGTGACCCAGCGGTTTTCCAAATCCACCACGGTTTTGATGGTTTTCAGGGAGGCGGGCAGGTCGGCCTCGGGACCGACATAGGCGATGCGGCCACCTTGCGTGGCGATCACGCCGTTTTCGATGATGCCGAGGCCGGGCAGGTTTTCATCGAGCGTGGCGATACGGGCATTGCGCCACAGGGTTGGCGCGGCTGCGGTAGCTGCCGCGCTAGCGTTGAAATCGACGTTGGTTGCGGTTGCGTCCGTCATTTTCACCTTCCCAAGTTGGCTATAATGTATATACATAATGATCGGGCTGGCAATACGGAATTTTTCGAACCTATCGTGTTGACCGCCAAGCGGGCCCAAAGCAGACAGTGAGGAGTTTTTGAAAATGACGACACTTCAAGCGCAGTCGGCTTTGTTGCCAGGCGGTTGGGCCAAAAATGTCCGGCTGACGATGAATGCTGGTCGGATCGCCTCCATCGAGACCGGCGTGGATGCGCAGGCCGATGACGAGCGCCATGCCGTGTTGCTGCCGGCCATGCCCAACCTGCACAGCCACGCCTTTCAGCGCGGCATGGCGGGGCTGGCGGAAGTGCGCGGTCCTTCCAGCGACAGTTTTTGGAGCTGGCGCACCGTCATGTACAATTTTGCGCTGTCGATGACGCCGGACCATGTCGAGGCTGTCGCCGCCCAGCTTTATATGGAAATGCTCGAGGCCGGCTTTTCCCGCGTCGGCGAGTTTCATTACCTGCATCACGACAAAAATGGGTCGCCTTATGCCAACCTGGCCGAACTCGCTGCGCGCATTGCCGCCGCGAGCGTGGAAACCGGCCTGTCGCTGACATTGTTGCCTGTCTTTTATGCCCATTCCGGTTTTGGCGGCGATGCTCCTGCCGAAGGCCAGAGGCGTTTCATCCATTCGCTGGATGCTTTTGAAAAGCTGATGACCTCCTGCGCCGGTCTGGTGGCTGGGCTTGATGGTGCTGTTCTGGGCGTCGCACCGCATTCGCTGCGGGCCGTTACGCCCGAAGAGCTTGCTGCCGTTGTGCCGCTGGCCAAAAACGGTCCGGTGCATATCCATGTCGCCGAACAGGTGAAGGAAGTGGAGGATTGCATTGCATGGTCGGGCGCGCGGCCGGTCGAATGGCTGCTCGACCATGCGCCGGTCGATGAAAACTGGTGCCTGATCCACGCCACCCACATGACGGACGCCGAAACGCGCATGATGGCCAGGCGTGGCGTAGTGGCGGGTCTTTGCCCGATCACCGAAGCCAATCTCGGCGACGGCATTTTTGCTGCTTCGGCCTTTCTGGAGGAGGGTGGACGGTTCGGTATCGGTTCCGATTCCAACATTCTTATCTCTCTGCCGGAAGAGTTGCGGACCTTTGAATATTCGCAGCGCCTCGGTCTTCGCGCCCGCAACGTCGTGGCAGAAAGTGGCGGCTCGACCGGCCAAAAACTGTTTGAAACGGCACTTGCCGGCGGGGCGCAGGCGCTGGGCACGGCGGCCGGTCTTGTTGCGGGCAATCCGGCCGACATGGTTTCGTTGAATGCCGATGCCGTGCCCTATCTTGCGCGGGATAAAATTCTCGATCATTGGCTGTTTGCAGGTGGCGTGGCGGTCGATTGTGTCTGGGCGCGGGGTGTGCGTCAGGTGTCGGGCGGTCGGCACAGGCGGCGCGACGAAATCAACCGTCGGTTCAAGGCGGTTATGCAGGAGCTTCTGGCGGGATGACCATTGTGAAGGATGCGACGCTGCACCAGCGTATCCTCGGTGATATCGAGGCGCGCATCGTGTCGGGCGAATGGCCGCCGGGCCACCGCATCCCGTTCGAGGTGGATCTGGCTGCCGATTACAACTGCTCGCGCATGACCGCCAACAAGGTGCTGACCCAGCTTGCCAAATCCGGCCTGATCGAGCGCCGCAAAAAATCCGGCAGTTTTGTCGCGCAGCCACGCGCGCAATCGGCAGTGCTGGCGATCGCCGAAATCGAGGCTGAAGTGCAGTCGCTGCGGCTGGCTTATTCGCATAGTGTGCATGCCCGAACCAAACGCCGCGCCAATGCGGACGATAAACAACGGCTGGAGCTTTCGGAAGCCGCATCGGTGCTGGATATCACCTCTATCCACCATGCCGCTTCCGCGCCCTTTTGTCTGGAGGAGCGCCTGATCAGCCTTGCCACCGTGCCGGAAGCCGAGGCGGAAACATTTGCAAAAATTTCGCCCGGCACATGGCTGCTGAAACAGGTGCCTTGGAGTGCTGCCGAAAACCGCATCTCGGCGGTTTCTGCCGATGCCTCTGTTGCCGGCCTGCTCGATATCGAAAAAGGCACGGCCTGCCTCGTCATCGAACGCCGCACCTGGAGCCCGGCCGGACCGGTCACATCGGTACGGCTGACCTATCCCGGCGACCGGCATGCGCTGGTGGCGAGATTTGCCCCGGGTGGGGAAGGGTGACTGTAACCGGCATGGCCGACATGCTCCGGCCGAATTGCCATGCGCGACGGCTCGGCAATATCAATGTCGGTTCTGCCGGCTCATGTCGCGCCGAAGGCTGAACCTGCAGGAAAAATGTCACGTCCTTTCTGTTGAGGCAGAAAAGGGAATGGCGTCCGCATAAGCTGTTCCGACCCTTGCCTTGTCGGCAGTGACGACCGTCGGGCAGCGACGACAGGCGGCAACCCCTTCCTCCGCCCACCAGCGACAATTTGAGCGCAGATGGCAGGCGGGCAGCGCATGACCCTCCGCCTCGGGAAGAAACTGCGCCGCGGCACGCGCCACGCCGCAGCGTCCGCCCTGAAATTGCGGGCAACCTGTGCCTCGACATGGGGCCGTGAAACGAAACACTTCTTCCGCCTGCAGTTCCGCGGGCACAAGTGCCAGAAGCGCCTCGGTGACCGGCCTCGGGGCGACATATGTCACCCTTGGTTGTCTGGCATCGCCCTCAACGACGCCGAACAGTTGGGCGTCCGGCCAATCTGCTGCGGCGCTCGGGCAGGCGAGTTGCTTCTGCTCCGTCACGGGTCAACCTCCATCGGCCTCGCGCGTTGCGCGATCCTGCGGACGCACCACGACGTTTGAGGTCACTGTTGTCCTGCTGTCGTTACCGTAAACCGCGGCATGGTTGCGCGGCGGGCTAGCCCTGTTTTACGCGGCCGACATCGACATTCTGCAATTGTTGCTCGGACAGCTGGCGCAGCCAGGGACCTCCTGCCCAGATCTCGAATTTGACGGTGAAACCCGACTGGACGAGTTTATCGATGGTCAATCGATCGCCGCCAATCTTGCGGGCTTCCAGTGCACGCAACACGCCATTGGCGGCCGATGCAACGACGTCATCAATGCCAACAGGTCTGAAATCCTCTGCCATCGTCACTCTCCCATTTGTTTTGGTGTATCAGGACAGCCTGAACCATCCCGTGATCCTTCCGGATCGTCGGCTGCGTTTCGGGTTCATGTTCGCATGTCTTGGCTGCTGCATCGCTGCGCATCGTCGCGCGCAGTATTTCGATCGCTATTGCATCCTGGCTGCACGGTCCGACAGATACGTCGATAAACACTTCCCCTGGCAGATCGGCGGAGAAATGGAGGCCGCGGAAGCATGTCTTCACCGATGATCGACCACTTGGGAAATCCACCGATTTTCGGTGTTTGATCTCAAAAAACCAAACCATCCTTGCGCGAGTGATAATACACAATTTCTACTTTTGGTAAATAGTTGAGTTTCGCTACACGGCGGCGCCGATGACTCTGCTGCAAAAGATTGATTTCTTCTCGATCGTTTCCTCACCAGTGCAGTTATCTTGCGTGGCAATCGACAAAAACCGACGAAGATGAATTCGTTGTGTTCGTCCAAACATAATGCTTTGCAAACAAGGCACACTCGATATATCTACGAAAACATTTCGCTTTCGGAGAGAATTCCCATGCAAACCCAACGTCGTCACTGGTTGAAGATCGCTGCCACTTCGGCTGCAGCGCTCTGGCTCGGTCTCACGGTCATGGCCGCACCCGCCGCGGCGCAGGAGAAAAAGGTCACGGTGTTTGCCGCTGCCAGCATGAAAAATGCGCTGGATGCCGCCGATGCCGTATGGTCGAAGGAAAGTGGCGTTCAGGTCACCGTTTCCTATGCCGCCAGCTCGGCTCTCGCCAAGCAGATCGAAGCCGGTGCGCCGGCCGACGTCTTCATCTCCGCCGATCTCGACTGGATGGATTATGTCGCCAAGAAATCGCTGATCAAGGCCGATACCCGTTCCAACCTGCTCGGCAACCGCATCGTGCTCGTCGCTGAAAAGGGCACGGCGCAGAAGGTTGATATCAAGGCGGGTTTCGATCTTTCCACGCTGGTGGGTGACAGCAAGCTCGCCATGGGCGCGGTCGATAGCGTTCCGGCCGGCAAATACGGCAAGGCCGCGCTTGAAAAGCTGGGCGCCTGGTCGGCTGTCGAAAAGAAGGTGGCGGGTGCTGAAAGCGTTCGTGCTGCTCTGGCCCTCGTTTCGCGCGGCGAAGCCGCTTATGGCATCGTTTACCAGACGGATGCCGCTGCCGATAAGGGCGTCGAGATCGTCGGCACCTTCCCGGAGGATTCGCACCCGGCCATCATCTATCCGGTCGCACTTCTGTCTGAAAGCAAGAGCGCCGATGCAGCCGCCTATCTCGACTTCCTGAAGTCGGACAGGGCAGCGCCTTTCTTCGAAGCCCAGGGCTTTACGGTTCTGAAGAAGTAAGCCTCTTATAGTTTATTGATAAATCGCGGCTCCCGCCGAGAGATGGGGGCCGTCTTTTTGATACGGGTTGGGTTACATTGGACTGGTTGGCACTCAGCGATGAGGAATGGACGGCGATCCACCTCAGCCTGCGGATTTCGGGCATTGCCATGCTCGTCAGTCTGCCCTTCGGCATTCTGGTCGCGCTGGCTCTGGCGCGCGGAAAATTCTGGGGCAAATCGATATTGAACGGCATCGTGCATCTGCCGCTCATCCTGCCGCCCGTCGTTACCGGTTTCATTCTGCTCGTCCTGTTCGGCCGTCGCGGCGTGATCGGTGCCTTTCTCGATCAATATCTCGGCATAGTACTCTCCTTCCGCTGGACGGGTGCAGCACTTGCCTGCGGTGTCATGGGGTTTCCGCTGATGGTGCGTTCCATCCGCCTGTCGATCGAGGCTGTCGATACGAAGCTGGAAGAGGCGGCCGGTACGCTCGGTGCCAGCCCGGCCTGGGTTTTCCTCACCGTCACGCTGCCGCTGATTCTGCCCGGCATCATTGCCGGTGCGATCCTGTCCTTTGCCAAGGCGATGGGCGAGTTCGGCGCCACCATCACCTTCGTGTCCAACATTCCCGGTGAAACGCAGACGCTGTCTGCCGCCATCTACACATTCACGCAGGTGCCGGGTGGGGATGCCGGGGCGCTCAGGCTCACCATCGTTGCGGTAATCATCTCCATGGCAGCGCTGCTCGCCTCGGAATTCATGGCCTATATGGTCGGCAAGCGGACGAGGCTCTAATGACGCTGACCGTCGAGGCCAAAACCAAGCTTGGCACATTTTCGCTGGATGTCTCCTTCACCTCCGAACAGGGGGTGACGGCGCTGTTCGGCCGTTCCGGTTCGGGAAAAACCTCGGTTATCCGCATGATATCAGGCCTATCGCGGCTGGATCAGGGGCGCATTGCGCTGGATGGCGACGTGCTGGTGGATACGTCGCGCGGCGTTTTTCGAGCGCCGCACAAACGCCGTTTCGGTTACGTGTTTCAGGAAGCGCGGCTGTTTCCGCATCTGGATGTTCGCAAAAACCTCAATTACGGGCGCTGGTTTGCGCCCAAAACCGCGCGTTCGAACAATTTCGATCAGGTGGTCGAATTGTTGGGCATCGAAACGCTTCTCGATCGGCGGCCCGGCAAATTGTCGGGTGGGGAACAGCAGCGTGTGGCGATCGGGCGCGCACTTCTCTCTGCGCCGCGTCTTCTGTTGATGGACGAGCCGCTGGCGGCGCTGGATGAAAGCCGCAAAAACGAAGTGCTTCCTTATCTCGAGCGCCTGCGCGACGAACTCGGCCTGCCGATCGTGTATGTCAGCCATTCGGTGGCGGAAGTGGCGCGGCTGGCGGATCGTGTCGTGCTGATGAAGGATGGTCGCATCGAGGCGACCGGCAGTGCATCCGAAGTGCTGCGCGATCTGGGCGGCGATACGCGCGAAGCGGCCAGTGTTCTTTCGGGCACGGTCGAGGATGTCGATGCGGTTCATCGGCTGGCGCGGGTTAAAACCGGTGCCGGCACTTTGCTCGTGCCGGCAGAGCAGGCGCAGGTGGGCAAGACCGTTCGTGTTCTGGTGCCGGCGCGCGACGTGATGATCGCCACCACAAGGCCCGAGGGCTTAAGCGCGCTCAATATATTGGCGGGCACGGTGGAGCGTATCGATGCGGATGGCGACGGCATGATCGGCGTGCGGATCACCTGCGGCAGCGAGACCATTCTTGCCCGCATCACCGCCTTTTCCGGCAGCGTGCTGGGGCTTGCTCCGGGGCGTGAGGTGTTTGCGGCCATCAAGACGGCAGCGCTGGAGCGGCGTTAGTCTTTTGGTGTGTCTGTGGCTTCTGCCGGTGCCCGGTGCTTGGCGAGCCATGCCAGATCGGCATCGATGGCTTTGGCCGCCTTGTCCTGAAGCGCCTGCATGCGGGCAAGCAATTCCTCGCCAAAGGCTGTCAGGGCAGCGCCACCGCCGCGCTGGCCGCCACGCTGGCTTTCCACCACCGGCTCGCTGAACATGTGGTTCATCTCGTCCACCAGAAGCCAGGCGCGGCGATAGGACATGTCCATGGCGCGGCCTGCGGCGGAGATCGATCCGGTGTCGCGGATCAGGCCCATCAACTGGACCTTGCCGCGCCCGAGCCGTGTTGCGCCCGGAAAATCGACGCGCAGGACAAGCTTCAGTTCATTTCCTCCGGTTTTGCTCATGTCGCGGAAGGTCCTCCAAACTGCCTTCATCCGTCACCAATGGCTTTTCTTGCCAAAGGTTGCGTTTTTAATACCCCGCCTTGAGGTCCACGGTTTTTGGTAATTGCCCGGTCTGGCGCCATTGACGGATATTGGCGGCAACGATGCCGGCGGCGGTAAAACGATCGGTCGGGCCGGAAATATGCGGCAGCACGGTCACCGATGGGTGTGCCCAGAACGGCGAGGCGGCTGGCAGCGGCTCTTGCGCGAACACGTCGAGCACGGCATGCGACAGGTGTTTTGCATCGAGTGCTGCGATCAGGTCGGCATTGACGATGATCGGGCCACGGGCAAAATTGATGATGGCGGCCCCCGGTTTCATCTGCTTGAGCCGGCGGGCATCCAGCAAACCGCGTGTTTCCGCCGTCAGCGGCATCAGGCAGACAAGAATGTCGCTGGTGCCCAGAATGCGATCGAAACCGTCGTCGCCGGACATGGTTTCCACCCCGTCCACCGTTTTGCTGCTGCGGCTCCAGCCAATCACGTTGAAGCCCGCGCCCTTGAGGCGTTCTGCCGAGGCCTTGCCCAGTTCGCCAAGGCCGAGAAGGCCGATGGTGACATCGCGCGGGTGGCGATAATCCAGCGGTGCCCACTCGGCCTTTTGCTGGTTTGTCCGGTAGGCCGGCATGTCGCGGTGCAGGTAATAGGTCCAGGCGAGCACGGCTTCCGCCATGACGCGGGCAAGTTCCGGATCGACGAGGCGCACAATCGGCGCGGCACCCGGTCCCAGTTCAGCCACCAGACGCTCGACGCCGGCCCACAGACTGTGGATCCACTGGATGTTGGGAAGCTCAGCCACATCAGCCGGATCGGGATTGGCAACGATCGCCAGTTCCGCCTCGGCGCGCTGTTCGGCGCTCATGTCACGGAAGGAAAGAATGGTTTCTTCCGGCAGCGCATCGCTGAGCGCTTCCTTCCAGACGGCCTCCGTTGCGGCATCCGAGCGGGTGACGAGGGCAAGCGGCTTTGGCATCCTGGCATCTTTCCGGAAAATGACTGTTTGGGCGCAATGGTCTTTTTCAGCCATAGCATGAGCGCCAAATGCTTCCAATCATTGCCCGTTATATTTCAATAGGATGATGATATAGCGCGGAGGTCGGGGCGATGTTATCGATTGTTATCGCTGCTTCGTCGCTCAATTCAGTCAGGAAAATCGCCCATGTCCCGCATCGTTTATCTCAATGGCCAGTGGCTGCCCGAGGATGAAGCAAAGGTCTCGATCTTCGACCGTGGATATACATTTGCCGATGCCATCTATGAGGTGACGGCGGTGATCGGCGGCAAACTGCTGGATTATCCGGGGCATGTTACGCGGCTGAAACGTTCGCTGGAAGCGATCGGTATTCCGATGCCGGTCGGCGAAAACGAGCTGCTCGATCTGCACCACGAGATCGTCGCGAAAAACGGCGTTGATGAGGGGTTGATCTACCTGCAGGTCTCGCGTGGTGCGGAGGATCGCAATTTTCTCTATTCCGAAGACCTGAAGCCGACATTCTCGATGTTCACGCAGGCCTTTCCAGTTCTCGCCAATCCGAAAGTGGAAAGCGGCATCACCGTCGTTTCCATGCCGGATGGTCGCTGGGTCAACCGTCAGATCAAGACGGTGCAGCTGCTCTATTCGTCATTGGCCAAGATGGAAGCGAAAAAACAGGGTGCCGATGATGTCATCTTCGTTGAGGACGGGTTCATCACCGAAGCCAGTTCGGCGAATTTCCACATCATCACCCGGGCCGGGGTTCTGGTGACGCGTCACCTTTCCAACGCGCTGCTGCATGGCATTACGCGCGGTTCGGTGCTTGGGCTGGCCGGCAAGGCCGATCTGCAATTCGAGGAGCGTGCGTTTTCTGTCGAAGAAGCGCTGGATGCGGCGGAAGCCTTCGTCACCTCCGCGACCAATTTCGTCATGCCGGTCGTATCGATCGACGGCAAGGCGATCGGTTCGGGCCGACCGGGTGCTTCGACACTGAAACTGCGTGAGATCTATATCGCCGACAAGCTGGCGCATGCGATCGGGCGCTGAGTCCGAAACAGGCTTTCTGCCCATACGATAGTCGGCGCCGGATTGCGGCGTCGACCAAAAAATCAGCACGAATGCCCATTATTTGACTTTTTGCATAAAAAGTCGGCGCTTTTTTGGATCAGTTGGTGCGGCCGGGTTTGCCGTCGCCGTCATGAAGTGCTTCTTCATGATACCAGGAGCCGCCAAAAGCGAGGTCGGAAAATTCGACGCTCGGGCTGGTCTTGGGCGTTGCCGCAGTCTGGATGCGGCTTGCCTGTGTTGCGTGCCAGCCTGTGCGGCCGCCGACTGGAAATTGCAAAACCGTTGCTGTCTGTCTTTCGAAATTCGTCGCCATGATTTTCGTCCGATGTCGTGTGGTTACGTCCGCACGGCCGTATTTGCCCATCATTTATTCCATAAGCCTGAAAATAAGTCAAGAATCGGCTGAATAAATGTGCATTATGCCTATGATTTAATCATTTGTATGATTTTGATTGTAGGCAGGGCGGAAATGCCTGTTTCTAATTCAACGCTTGCCGGTTGTGATTGGTTCCGGATCCGAAGTTGGCGCAAAAATCGTCACGCCGATTTTTTCACCGCTTTCAATGTGGCTTCGGCGACGGATTTTGTGCGCTGCGGAATCGAATTTTTAGGATCGAAATTGAATCTGGCACGGCGCATGCATCGTATCTGGCATCCATGATGGACCGGTCCCAATGTGTGGTCGGCCGTTTGGTGTTGCGCTCATTCAGACAGCATCAGTAGAGAGAACAGATGACGAAATTTAAGCTCGAGTACATTTGGCTGGACGGCTACACCCCGGTTCCGAACCTTCGCGGTAAAACGCAGGTCAAGGAATTCGATGCCTTCCCGACGCTGGAACAGCTGCCGCTCTGGGGCTTTGATGGTTCGTCCACGATGCAGGCCGAAGGCCGCTCGTCTGACTGTGTTCTCAAGCCGGTCGCTCTTTATCCGGATCCGGCCCGCACCAATGGTGCGCTGGTCATGTGCGAAGTCATGATGCCGGATGGCGTCACGCCGCATCCGTCCAACAGCCGTGCAACCATCCTCGACGACGAAGATGCATGGTTCGGTTTCGAGCAGGAATATTTCTTCTACGAGAACGGCCGTCCGCTCGGCTTCCCGGAACAGGGTTACCCGGCTCCGCAGGGTCCGTATTATTGCGGCGTCGGCTCTGCCAATGTCGGCCCGGTTGCCCGTGAAATCGTCGAGGAGCACCTGGATCTCTGCCTTGCTGCCGGTATCAACCACGAAGGCATCAATGCCGAAGTGGCCAAGGGTCAGTGGGAATTCCAGATCTTCGGCAAGGGCTCGAAGCGCGCTGCCGACCAGATCTGGATGGCCCGTTACCTTCTGCAGCGCCTGACGGAACAGTACGGCATCGACATCGAATACCACTGCAAGCCGCTCGGCGACACCGACTGGAACGGCTCGGGCATGCACTGCAACTTCTCGACCAAGTACATGCGCGAAGTTGGCGGCAAGGAATATTTCGAAGCCCTGATGGCGCAGTTCGAAAAGAACCTCGACGCACACATCGCCGTTTACGGTCCTGACAATGACAAGCGTCTGACCGGCAAGCACGAAACAGCTCCGTGGAACAAGTTCTCCTACGGCGTTGCCGACCGTGGCGCCTCGATCCGCGTTCCGCATTCCTTCGTCAAGAACGACTACAAGGGTTACCTTGAAGACCGTCGTCCGAACAGCCAGGGCTGCCCTTACCAGATCGCTTCCCAGGTTCTGAAGACGATCTCGGAAGTGCCGCTCGCAAAGTCGGCTGCCGCTTAAGTTTCTCAAGGCTTTCAAACAAAAACCGCCGCCTGTGAAAACGGGCGGCGGTTTTGTCGTTTCAGGTCTCTGCTTCCCGTCAGGCGGCGCCGGCCGGATCGCCGATCGGCAGAAGAGCGGGGTCGAGCGGCGGATCGTTGGGGTTCTTGCTGTCGCCGGGATCCTTCACCGGCGGAACCGGTGGTTTTTCCTGGACGCGGTCCGGAATGCCGGGTGTCGGCGTCGGGCCGCGCGGCGTGTCTGCTTCCGGTGTCGGGATCGGGTCGCGATTGGGCATGTCCTTGCCTCCTTGTCCTTGTTTTCAAAAGAACAACCAGCGTGGCGGCCAGAGGTTCCCGATCGTGATCGGGAGGCCGCTTATTTACCAATCCCCACATAACTGTCGTAAAACGCGAGTGATGCTGCATTTTCGATTCGACAAGAACACCGACATTCGTTACCGGTTAAACGATTAATCACCTGCATTACTGTCCACTCGGCGAACGTTGCTTTGATGTCACGTCAGAAACCTAGGCTTGCAAGAATCGCAGATGCCCTTGGCGTTTCCACCGCCACGGTTTCCAATGCGCTTTCCGGCAAGGGGCGCGTGTCGCCCGAGCTGGCGGAACGTATTCGCGCGACGGCGGCCGAGTTGGGTTATGTACCAAGCGTCGCTGGCCGTGCGCTTCGCACCGGCCGCAGCGGCGTTCTGGGTCTGGTGCTTGCCGATATCAGCAACCCGCTGTTTCCGAAGCTCGCGCAGGCCATTGAAAACTCCGCCGCCAAGGTCGGCTATGGCATTCTGATCGCCGACTCCCATGGTGATGTGACGGCGCAGACGCAGGCGATCGAACGGCTGATCGAACGTGGTGTGGATGGCATGATCGTCGTTCCGCGTCGCGGCACCTGGGTAACGGGTGCCAGCTGTCCGGTGGCTGTCATCGACAGCCCTTCGACGCCCGGCAACACGGTCGCCGCCGACCACTGGTCCGGCGGGCAGGGTCTTGGCCTTCATCTTTATTCCCTCGGGCATAAACATGTGCTGTTGCTCGGCAATAGCACCGCATCGAACGTGCAGAACGACCGTCTCGGCGGCGTGAAGGCCGGTCTCGGCAGCGCCAAAGTCGAGACGATCTGGATCGAAAAGCTGGAGGCGCAGTCGGGGCAGGGCTGTTCGCTGGGCCTTGCCGAAGCGGTTGCGCGTGGCGTGACGGCAATTGCCGCCATTTCCGATCTGGTTGCCTTGCGCGCGCTCACCGAATTGCAGCGCGCCGGTATTGCCGTGCCGGAAGATGTGAGTGTGACCGGTTTCGACGACCTGATCTGGTCCTCGGTGATCACGCCGGGTCTGACGACGATGCGCATGGATGTCGCGACCATCGCCGATATCGCCATCGCCGCCGTGCTCGATGCGATCAATCAACCCCATGTTGCCGGTTCACGCGGCACTGATGGCGATACCGTGATCGCCAGCCAGCCGAAAGTGCCGATGGAACTGGTGGTGCGCCAGTCGACCGGACCGGCGAGAAAATCCGCATACCCAAACGATAATAAAACAGACAACCTCACAGCAGGAGAACTTATACAATGAACAAGGTCATGCTCGCATCGGGCGTCGCCCTGATGTTTTCCATGGGCGCTGCCCATTCGGCACTTGCGCAGGAAAAGACCCTGACGATTTCCGTCTATGCGCTGGCGCAGGACGAATACAAGAAGATCGTCTACACCCCGTTTGAAGAAAAATGCGGCTGCAAGCTGGTTGTCGAAACCGGCAACAGCGTCGAGCGCATTGCCAAGATGGATGCCAACAAGGCCAATCCGGTGGTCGACATGGCCGTTGTCTCGATGGCGGATGCTCTGTCGGCAGCACGTGCCGGCCTGATCGACACGATCGATACGTCGAAGATCGCCAGCTTCAACGATCTCTACGACATCGCCAAGGACCCGAATGGCGACGGCATGAGCATCGGTTACACCTTCTATGCCACCTCGATCGCTTACCGCAGCGACAAGATGAAGATCGAAAGCTGGGCCGACCTCCTGAAGCCGGAATATGCCGCGCATATCGCATGGCCTAACGTCACCACCAATCAGGGCCCGCCGTCGCTCTATATGCTGGGCCTCGCGCTGGGCAAGGATACGCCGGATCTGGCCGCCCCGATCGAAGCCGTTGGCGCCGCCAAGGACGACATCGTCACCTTCTATGAAAAGTCGTCGCAGCTGGTTCAGCTGATGCAGCAGGAAGAAATCTGGGCAGCGCCGATCGGCCGCTTCACCTGGGCGCCTTTCTCCAAGCTCGACATGCCGATCGCATGGGCGACGCCGAAGGAAGGCCAGACCGGCGGCATGAACGTCATGATCGTCACCAAGAATTCCAAGAACCGCGATCTGGCGCTTGAGTTCATGGATTTCTGGCTGTCCGCTGACACGCAGTCGAAGCTGGCCGAAGCGCTGATCGACAGCCCGGCCAACAAGGAGGCCAAGGTTTCCGAAGCGGCTGCCAAGAACCTCACCTATGGCGAGGAAACCGCCAAGAGCCTGAAGCTGATCCCGTCGGCCACCTCTCTCGACAACCGTGCCGGCTGGCTGAAGAGCTGGAACGAGAAGGTCGGGCAGTAAGCTTCTTTGATTGGGGCAAGTTGCCCCAGCCCTTTCTCCGTGAATTGGGGGGAGGCAATCGCATATGGAATTGAGCTGGTGCCGCTTGCTCCCTTCGATCTCCCCCCTTGAGGGGGAGATGTCACCGAAAGGTGACAGAGGGGGGGAAACAACGGTGCGGCAGACGGGGCGAAAGCGCTTTAGCGCCAGGATCACCCCCCTCTGTCCTGCCGGACATCTCCCCCTCAAGGGGGGAGATCGGCTGGGGCAACGCATTGACAAATATCTTCCCCCGCTTGCGGGGAGAAGGTGCCGGTAGGCGGATGAGGGGCGGGCCTCATTTGCGACGGCAGATATCGAACGACACCGAAGAAAGACAAAATATGTTCCAAAACAGGGCCGAGGCCCTCGCACTGGCATTGCCGGCCGCGCTGTTCGCAGCAGCGGTCTTCATTGCGCCGGTGGTGATCCTCCTCTCCGATGGTTTCAGGGCGCCCGGCGGCGGCTGGACGATTTCGGCCTATACCGAATTTTTCTCCAGCTCGCTCAATCAGGCGGTCTTCCTGCGCACGCTGAAGCTCGGTGTGCTTGTCACCATCGTGGCGGCGGTCATCGGTTATGCGGCGGCATTCGCCATCGTCAGCCTTGAACCGGGCAAAAAGGGCAAGGTTACTGGCCTCATCGTGCTGCCGCTGATGATTTCGCCGGTCGCGCGTACCTATGCCTGGATCGTCATTCTCGGCCGCACCGGCATCGTCAATCAGGCGTTTCAGGCGCTGGGTATCAGTGAAGCGCCGTTGCGCATCCTGTTTTCGGAAACCGCCATCTTCATCGGCCTGTTGCAGCTTTTCCTGCCGCTGATGATCATCTCGCTGATCTCGGCGCTTGAAAACATGCCGAAGGATGCCATTCCGGCGGCCCGCGTGCTGGGTGCCAACTGGTTCCAGGTGTTCTGGAAGGTCATCCTGCCGCTCACCAAGGAAGGTGTCGTCATCGGTGGCACGCTGGTCTTCACCGGCTGCCTCACCGCCTATATCACGCCTGCCATTCTCGGTGGCTCCAAGGTGCTGATGCTGGAAACGCTGCTGTACCAACAGGTGACGGTTTCGAACAACTTTGTCGCCGCCAGCGTCATCGCGCTGATCCTCATCGTCATGAGCTTTGCCGCCAACATTCTGCTGAAACGTGTCGCCACCGCGCGCAACAAGACAATGCGCAATACCAAGGGGACCGCACAATGATGGCCCGTAACCTTTTCATCCCGATCACGCTCGGCCTGGTCATCACCTTCCTGATCGGCCCGTTCCTGATCATCGTCGCCGCCTCGTTTTCGGCCGGCGAAACACTGGCCTTTCCGCCGCAGGGCTTTTCTCTGCGCTGGATCGCCAAGGTCTTCACCGTCGAAAGTTTCCGCGACAGTTTCTACATGTCGATGTTTCTCGCCATCGGCGGCACGCTTGCGGCCCTGATCCTCGGCATTCCTGCCTCCTACGCGCTGTCGCGCTACAAGCTGCCGGGGGCGGAAACCATCCGCACCATCGTCTCCGCGCCGATCATCGTGCCCGGCATCATCGTCGGTCTGTCGCTCCTGCGTTACATCGTCGTACCGTTTCAGGTCGGCATCACGCTGGCGCTGTTTCTGGCGCATACGGCATTGATCCTGCCCTATGCGGTGCGTGTCGTCTCGGCCAGCCTCGGCAACCTGCGCTCCGATATCGAGGAAGCGGCGGTGCTGCTCGGCTCGTCGCGTCTCGGTGCCTTCTTCCGTGTCGTGCTGCCGAACATCCGCGGCGGCATCATGTCGGCCTTCATTCTCGGTTTCGTCACCTCGTTCAATCAGGTGCCGGTCTCGCTGTTTCTTTCGGGTCCCGGTGTGCGCACACTGCCGGTCGACATGATCGCCTATATGGAAATCGTCTTCGACCCCTCCGTCGCAGCCCTCTCCGCGCTGCTCGCCTTCATGTCCATCGGCATCGTTTTCCTCGCCGAACGTTTTCTGGGGTTCTCCCGTTATGTCTGATCCAAATTTCCTCACCCTCGAAAACCTGACGCTTGCCTACGGTGACACCGTTGCCGTCAAGGACCTGAACCTCACCATCGGCAAGGGCGAACTCGTCGCTTTTCTCGGGCCATCGGGCTGCGGCAAGACCACGACCATGCGCGCAATCGCCGGCCTGCTCTCGCCCGCTTCCGGCCATGTGAAGCTGGATGGAGCGGATATCACCCGCGTTTCGGCCAACAAGCGCAATGTCGGCCTGATGTTCCAGTCCTACGCGCTGTTTCCGCATCTGTCGGTGTATGAAAACGTCGCCTTCGGTCTGCGTTTGAAAAAGACGCCGGCGGCCGAACTCGACAAGCGCGTGCGTGCCGGCATCACCTCCGTCGGCCTCTCCGATTATGCCGATCGCAAGCCGGGCGAACTTTCGGGCGGCCAGCAGCAGCGCGTCGCTTTGGCCCGCTCGATGGTGATGGAACCAAAGGTTCTCCTGCTCGACGAGCCGCTGTCCAACCTCGATGCCCGCCTGCGCCTCGACATGCGCTCCGAACTGCAGCGCGTGCAGAAGGAAACCGGCGTGACGATGATTTTTGTCACACACGATCAGGGAGAGGCACTTTCTTTGGCTGATCGCATTGTTGTGATGAAGCGTGGTGCTATAGAACAGATAGGATCACCGGAAGATATCTATAACCGCCCCACTTCCGCCTTCGTTGCAGACTTCGTTGGCTTCGAGAATATCTTCGAACTTTCAGACGGACGACTGAAGACCCCCAAGGGTCCGGTCGAACTTTCCGGACCAGTCCCGATAGCGGCGGGACTGGCCTGGCGGCCGCGCATGGTAACCCTGGGCTCAGGTCCTTTCCAGGGAACCGTGCGCGGTGCATCCTTTGCCGGCAACAGCCGCGAATACCTGCTCGATACGCCACTTGGGCCCATCAAGGCCGAAGTCGATGCTGCCCTGCCGCCGCATGAACTGGGTGCCGAACTGGCTTTCGATCTGCCGGTCGGTACGGCTGCACAGCTTAGCACGTTCGGGTAAGGGCGGAGCAGGCGCATGGGTGTGTGGATCGATACCGATATGGGTTTTGACGACATCGCCGCCATCATGGTGGTCGATGCCGCAGCCCGTTCGCGGCCTGAATTTTCCATCGACGGTATATCGCTGGTACTCGGCAATGCGCCGCTTGACCGGGTGAAGCGCAATGCGGCCGGCGCTGTGCAGGCTTTTGGCTGGCGGTTTCCGGTCTATTCGGGACGCGCCCTGCCGGTTCTGGGCAAACTCGAAACGGCCACATCCATCCTCAGCGATCATGGCATGCCGACTGCCGGCCAACGCCTGCCGGATGTTGCCGTGCCCGCCATGGGCGATGCCTTCGAAGCCCTGTGCCGCTGGCTGGAAGGCGAGGGGCCGAAACGTATTCTGGCGCTTGGCCCACTCACCAATATCGCAGCTGTTGCGCTGGCAAGGCCCGATCTTGCCGCGCGTATCACCGATCTTGTCTGGATGGGTGGGGCGGTCACGGCCGGCAATCACACGGCGTCGGCCGAGTTCAACGCCTTTGCCGATCCTGAAGCGATTGCCATCGTTCTTTCGCACGGCATTCCGTTCCGGATGGTCGATCTCGATCTCTGCCGTCAGGTTCTGGCAACGCCTTCGGATGTCGCGCCGGTTCGTGCGGCAGGCGGGCGTAATGCGGCTCTCATCGCCGATCTGCTCGACGGTTTCATCGCCATTGCCACCAGCCGTGGCCGCCCCGCCATGGCACTTTACGATGCCGTCGCGGCCGTCGCCTTTATCGACGAAAACCTTGTCGGATGGCGCCCTGCGCGCATTGATGCCGAACTGGCCGGCACTTTCACGCGCGGTCGCACCGTCGTGGAAACGCGATCCGGCAAGGCTGAATTCAACGCCGCCTATGCGGCCACTATTGCGGTCGACCCTGCGCGGTCGATCATTCTGGAAACATTGCGACTGGAGGGAAGCCGTTGAACGACATCATCATCAACGTCCACAAATTCACCGATCCCGCCCTGCGCAGCCGCGCCATTGCAGCCGCCCGTGGTGATGCGTCGTTCGACATCCTGATCACCGGCGGCACGCTGGTCGACGTGATGACGCAAGAGCGCCGCCCTGCCGATATCGGCATCGTCGGCCCGATCATCGCCAGCGTGCATGCGCCGGGCAGCCGCGCGGATGCGGACGAGATCATTGACGCCACCGGCGCTTTCATCACGCCGGGCCTGATCGACATGCACATGCATATCGAAAGCTCGATGGTGACGCCGGCCACTTACGCCGCCTCGGTCATGCCACGTGGTGTCACCACCATCGTTTGGGATCCGCATGAATTCGGCAATGTCCACGGCGTCGATGGCGTCCGCTGGGCCGTGGAGGCGATCAAGCAACTGCCGCTGCGCTCCGTCGTGCTGGCGCCATCCTGCGTGCCCTCGGCGCCGGGTTTCGAGACCGCAGGTGCGGATTTCGATGCTTCGGTGATCGAGGAACTGCTGCTCTGGCCGAAGATCGGCGGGCTGGCCGAAGTCATGAACATGCGCGACGTGATCAGCCGCGAACCGCGCATGGCCGCCATCATGCAGGCCGCCCTGACGTCGGAAAAGCTGGTCTGCGGCCATGCGCGTGGCCTCACCGGCGGTGATCTGGCCGCCTTCATGGTCGCAGGCGTCACCTCCGATCACGAGCTGACCTCCGCGGCCGACCTCATGGAAAAGCTACGGGCGGGCCTGACGATCGAATTGCGCGGTTCGCACGATCATCTGCTGCCGGAATTCGTCGAAGCCCTGAACACGCTCGGCCATCTGCCGTCATCCGTGACGCTTTGCACCGATGACGTATTTCCCGACGATCTCCTGAAGGCGGGCGGTCTGGATGATGTCGTGCGCCGTCTGGTGCGTTACGGCATGAAGCCGGAATGGGCGCTGAAGGCTGCCACCATCAATGCCTCCAACCGTCTCGATCGCGCCGATCTCGGCCTGATCGCTGCCGGTCGCCGCGCCGATATCGTCATCTTCGAGGATATTGTCGATTTTCGTGCCCGTCATGTGTTTGCGAGCGGCACGGAGGTGGCGCAGGCAGGCCGCATGATGTTGGCAACGCCGCTGATCGACACGGGACCACTGACGGATTCCGTCAAGCTTTCGGCTCTGTCTGAAAACGATTTCCGCGTTGCCTCGAATGGTTCGCGGGTGAAACTGGCCGTTATCGACCGCCCACGCTTCACGCAATGGGCGGAAGCCGAAGCCGATGTCGTCGACGGTTACGTCGTGCCGCCCGAAGGCACGACGATGATCGCCGTTACACACCGCCACGGTATTGCCGAAACCTCGACCAAGGTCGGTTTCCTCGGCAGCTGGGGCAATTGGCGCGGCGCGTTTGCGACCACAGTCGCTCACGACAGCCATAACCTCACCGTGTTCGGCGGTAATGCCGCCGATATGGCGGTTGCCGCCAATGCGGTGATCGAAGCCGGTGGCGGTCTGGCCGTTGCATCTGAAGGCAAGGTGATCGCCATTCTGCCGCTGCCGCTGTCGGGACTGGTGTCCGATGCACCGCTGGCGGAGATCGCGGAAGGGTTTGCGGCCGTTCGTTCCGCCATGGACACGATCGTTGAATGGCAGCCGCCCTATCTCGTTTTCAAGGCATGCTTCGGCGCAACGCTCGCCTGTAATGCCGGGCCTCACCAGACTGACCGGGGCGTCGCAGACGTCATCACCGGCAAGCTTCTGGAAACGCCCGTCATCGAGACGCTGCGCTGATGCTATCGCCGGAGACGGGGGTCAGGACCTCGTCTCCGGCGACATGGCACCGGCAAACATGTAACCGACACCGCGCACCGAACGGATCAGGTGTGGCTTGGCCGGATCAACTTCAATCTTCTTGCGCAGCCGCGCCACCTGGGCGTCGATCGAACGGTCGAACACGTCGAGATCGCGCCCGCGCGTCTGGTTCATCAGAACTTCACGGGTAAGAACGCGGCCGGCATTGCGGGCAAGCACGGTCAGCATGTCGAATTCGCCGGTGGTCAGTTCCACTTCCTGACCCGTCGGATCGAGCAGGCGGCGGCGTGACTGCTCCAGCTTCCAGCCGTCGAATACGATGGCATCGGATGGTTCCGCCGCATGCAGTTCCGCCGGACGGCGACGACGAAGAATACTGCGCACGCGGGCAAGCACTTCGCGCAGGTGAAACGGCTTGGCCATGTAATCGTCGGCGCCGACTTCCAGCCCGACAATGCGGTCGAGTACGTCGTCGCGGCCGGTCAACATGATGATCGGGATGTCCGATGTGGTGCGGATTTCGCGCGCCAGTGTCAGCCCGTCCTCGCTCTGCGGCAGAACGAGATCGAGCAGGATCAGGTCGATCGTATGTTCTGCCATCAGCTTGCGCATACCCGTGCCATCTGCGGCGCCGTGCACGACGAACCCCTCATCCTCGAAGTAGCGTGCGACCATTTGGCGAATTCTCGCCTCGTCATCCACGATCAGGATATGGTCCGCACGTTTTTCGATCTTTGCCATTCGCAGCCCGACTCAAAGTCTCTGTTACACACCGTCACACGATTTAACGCACGGTAACATGCACGGCATCAACGTGTCACCGCGACGCAGCAAAAGAGAACCTGTCAAATGCTATTGGGTTTCAGGGGATTTCGCGATGCTGTCGGTTGCATATAGTGCTGAAGCAAAACACTTAAACGCAGCAAGGCTCGCTCCGCAGCCGGAACGGCTTGAAGAGCTTTTTTGTGCGGTACCGCGTGAATCTTTCGAAGCCGGTGAAGGCGTCTTCTGGGAAGGCGATCAGGCAGACCATGTCTTCAAGGTCTCGGAAGGTGTGCTTCGTGTCTTCAAGATCATTGCGGACGGCCGCCGCGTCATCACCGGCTTCCTTTATGCCGGTGACCTTGTCGGTCTGTCGCTGAAGGATCGGTATCTCTACAGCGCCGAAGCTGTTACTCCGGTTCGCCTGCGTCGCCTGGCCCGCAAGCCTTTTGCCGAAGCGCTGGAAAAATGGCCGGACCTGCGCCCGCAGTTCTTTGCCCGCGTTTGTGACGAAATGGCAACCGCCCAGGACCAGATGGTGCTTCTGTCGCGCAAGAGCGCCGAAGAACGTGTCGCCACCTTCCTGATGCTGCTCGCCCGCCGCCTGCATGGCTGCCACCCGATCGGCCGCCGCATTCATTTGCCGATGAGCCGCCTCGACATGGCCGATTATCTCGGCCTCACCATCGAAACGGTTTCGCGCACCATCACCAAGCTGGTCGCGCGCGGCGTCATCAGCCCTGAAGGTCGCCACGATTTTGCGATCTGCAAACCGGGAAAACTGCTTGCGCTCTGCGGTGATGGCGATAGTTACGAAGATACGATCGACCGCGAGCCGAAGATGCGGCAGGCGATCTGGCCGCATTAAGGGCCAGGATTGGGATACGGCATGGACGACCAAATCATCGACAAGGGCGAGGGCGACCTCGCCCTCAAATTGTCTGCACTCGATCCCCTCCACGTCGTCGTGCACGATGCCGATGGCGTGATCCGCAACTGGAGCACCGGCAGCGGCAGGCTGTTCGGCTGGTCCGCGCAGGATGCGGTTGGCCGTACGCTGACCGATATTCTGGCGCCTGAGGAAACCCTGTCGATCCCCGAGATCGATGCCGTCATCCGCATGTATGGACGCTGGAAGGGCAATCTCGTCTATCGCCATCGTGATGGTCATCCGATTTCGGTGCTGAGCCGCTGGCTGCACCTGCCAGGGGAAAATGGCCAGCCGCCGCTGATCATGCAGGTCAACGAGGATTTCGATGCCGCAGCCTCGATCCGCGAGGATCTGGCAGCGCGCGAGGCACATTTCCGTTCCATCCTCCAGACCGTGCCTGAAGCCATGGTCGTCATCGACGAACTCGGCATCATCACCTCGTTCAGTTCCGCCGCCGAAGACCTGTTCGGATACGAGGCGAGCGAGGTCGAGGGCCGCAACGTTTCCATGCTGATGCCGAACCCGGACCGTGAAAACCACGACCGTTACATCGGCAAATATCTCGCCACCGGCCATCGCCGCATCATCGGCATCGGCCGGGTGGTCAAGGGCCTGCGTAAGGACGGCACGACATTTCCGATGGAACTGGCGGTCGGCGAGGCGGTGTCGAACGGCAAGCGTGTGTTCACCGGTTTCGTGCGCGACCTCACCAGCCGTCACAAGATCGAGGAAGAGCTGCGCCAGGCGCAGAAGATGGAGGCGATCGGCCAGCTGACCGGCGGTCTCGCCCACGATTTCAACAACCTGCTCACCATCATCAGCGGCAATCTGGAAATCGCGGAGGCCAAGGTGACCGATCCCAAGGTGCAGGTTCTGCTGCGCGAGGCGCAGGGCGCTACCGATGATGGAGCCAAGCTGACCGGTCAGCTATTGGCATTCGGCCGCAAGCAGCCGCTTAACCCGAAACTCACCGATCTCGGCCAGATGATCGCCAGTTTTTCGGAGCTGATCCGCCGTACGATCGGTGATCGCATCGAGTTGCGCACCGTTGTGACGGGCGGCGCCAACGAGGCGCTGGTCGACGGGCCGCAATTGCAGAACGTGCTTTTGAACCTGACGCTGAACGCCCGCGACGCCATGCCGGAAGGCGGAGAGTTGTCGATCGAGGTCAGCCGCGTTTATCTCGATCAGGATTATGCGCAGATGTACCCGGAAATGCGCGCCGGCGAATATGTGCTGATCGCGGTCACCGATACCGGCATGGGCATGAGCGAGGATGTGAAGGTGCGTGCCTTCGAGCCCTTCTTCACAACCAAGCATGGCGGCGGCGGAACGGGGCTGGGCCTCAGCATGGTTTATGGTTTCGTGCGCCAGTCGGGCGGCCATATCCAGCTCGAAAGCGAACTCGGTCAGGGGACAAGCCTGCGTGTGTTTCTGCCTTCGGTGACGCGCCAGACGGCGGCGGTCGAGGAAGGCGCAAGCATGGCTGATCAGCCCGTCATCGTCGGCGGCAGGGAGCCGGTGCTTGTCGTGGAAGACGATGCGCGCGTGCGCCGCATTGCGGTCGCGCGGCTGGAAACGGCCGGTTACACCGTGCATCAGGCCGGTGGTGGCGTGGAGGCGCTGGAAATTCTCGCCAACAATCCGGACATCGTGCTGCTGTTTACCGATGTCGCCATGCCCGGCATGTCGGGTGACAAGCTGGCGCAGGAAGTGCGCAAGCGCCGGCCGGATATCAAGGTACTGTTCACGTCAGGTTTTGCGGAGCCGGAAGTGGCGTTGCAGCAATTTGCCGAACATTCGGCATGGTTGAAGAAACCTTATACGGCGCGGGAACTGGCGGCGCAGATGCGGGCGTTGCTGGATTGAGTTTTTGGGTGACCAGCCCAGTCGCATAAGGAATTGAGCCGGTGCCGCTTGCTCCCGATGATCTCCCCCTCAAGGGGGGAGATCGGCTGGAGGAACCGTCCAATTCCACACGCAAATGACCCAACCCCTCACACCGGCTGCAAATGGATCGCCCGTGACTTCATGACTTCCTGAAAAAGTTCCTGGCGGCCGATATAGATGATGGCGCTGTCCTTCAGCTCGTCCATCACCTTCAAAATCTCTCCCTGCGTTTCCGGTTCCAGCCCTTCCAGCGCATCATCGAGAACCAGCCATTTTGGTGCCGTCAGCAACACGTTGGCCAATCGCAGGCGGGCCTGATCGTCCTCTTCCAGCACCCGGTCCCAGCGCTCGTGCCGGTCGAGGTCGCTCGCCAGCCGTTCCAGTCCTGCGCGCTTCAACGCGTCGGTGATTGTTGCATCGTCAAAACCTGACGGGTCGCGTGGATAAGCGACAGCCGCCCGCAAGGGCGTATCCGGGAAATAGCGTTTCTGCGGCATGAACAGGATATCGTCCTGCGGCGGCATGAGGATCTCGCCCTTGCCCCAGGCCCAAAGGCCGGCCATGGCCTGGAACAGAAGGTGCCGGTTGACACTGGCATCGCCGTTGACCATGACGCGCTCGCCGGGGGTGATGATGATTTCTGCCTCGGGGATTTTCAGGCCGCGATCGGTGGGTGTGCCGGGCGGTCCGGGCAGGATCGACAGGTCACGCAGGACCATTTTCTGGTCCTCGCCAAAACTCTGCGCCAGATCGGTTTCGGCGATATCGGGCTTGTCCATTTCCAGCAGCGCCTTGCGGAAGGTGGAGACGCGGTAGAGTGCTGCCTTCCAGTCGGCGATCTGGCGAAAGTTGTCGATATACCAGCGCAAGGCTGCATTGACCTGCGTGAACGCGCCGACCGCCACCATCAGCCAGCCGAAGGACAACATGCCGTTGAAATAGACCGGCGAGGCGATCAGGATCGGCGCCACCAGCGTCAGCCAGCCAAAACCGGAGGAGACCCAGGTGAGGTTGGTGATGGCGATCGCCTGCCGCCAGATGACGGCGAGAACCGTCGAGACCGCATTCTGGATCTGGCCGCGTTCGCTGCCTTCGCCGCGTGCGAGCGTGATGGAGGCGAGGTTTTCATTCGCATGCATCAGCGAGAAGCGCAGTTCGGCTTCCTTGGAATAACGCTCGGCATTGATATCCGGCAGGTTGCGGCCGACAAAACTGCTGAGCAGCGAGGCGGTGCCGGCATAGATCAGCGCTGCCCAGACCATGTAGCCCGGAATGGCGATATGGTGACCATAAAGATTGAAGGCGAAATCCGCCGAAATTTCCCAGAGCACGCCGATAAAGGAGACCAGCAGGATCGACGAGCTGACGAGACCGATCGACAGCGACGTGGTGATTTCCGCCAGATTGCGGGCATCCTCATGCAGGCGCTGGTCCGGGTTGACGCCGATCGATCCGAAGTTGGCGAGTTTCATGGCTCGCCCGGCCTTCATCCACTGGTCGATCAGATCCCGCGTCAGGCCCTCGCGCATGGAAAGCGCCATCATCTGGTTGAGAAAGGCCTGAATGACGTTCAGCACCAGCAACACGCCGGCAATGACTGCAAACACTTCCAGCTGGATCAGGAAAGCATCGAGATCGCGGCGCTGCAGGCTGTCGTAGAACGGGGCGTTCCAGCTGTTGAGGCGATATTGCGCGTAGGTGGTGGCAAGGATGATGACGAGGAGCGCGATGGCGAGCGTAACGATGCGAGCCTTGATCTTCGTGTTCCAGAAGGCGCCGAGCATCATCCGCAACTGAGCCAGAAAACCGAAATGCGACGGGTCTATTTCAAGCTGGGCGAGTTGGCTTTCGCTCTCGGTTATCTGCGCCATGCAATCATTCCATTACAACAAGCGGGATGCGGGCTTCCGCAACTCTTTATAACGCAAAAGTGTAAACGGCTTGCCTTGAGCGAAACGGGTGCCCGGTTTTGCCTCTCGTGGAGAGCAAAGCCTTGTAAAAACGACTGCCTGCGGGGTCTGAAACGCAAAAGGCGGATCTGGCATGTGGAAGTTTTGTTCCAACTGTGAGAAGGGAAGAAAAAAGCCAGCCCGGACACAGAATGCCGGCGGCCACAAGACCATGGAACAGTCGAACCAACGGGAGCATGCCATGAAGACCTTCCTGTCCGCCGCCACGCTGGCGCTCAGCCTCAGCGTTTCCTCGCTTGCGGTTGCCGAGCCGATCAAGATCGGCCTGATCACCACGCTGTCAGGCGGTGGCGCGGGCCTCGGTGTCGATACGCGTGACGGTTTCATGCTGGCCATCAAGGAAGCGGGCAACAAGGACATCACCGTCATCACCGAGGATGACGCGCAGAAGCCGGAACTGGCCGTGCAGATCGCCGACAAGATGATCCAGAGCGATCAGGTGGATATTTTGACGGGTATCGTCTGGTCGAACCTGCTGATGGCGGTTGCTCCCTCTGCCAATGCGCAGGGAAAATTCTACGTTTCCACCAATGCCGCGCCGGCGGCGCTTGCGGGTGCAAAGTGCAATCCGCTCTATTTCAATGCCGCCTACCAGAACGACAATCTTCATGAAGCCATGGGCGAATATGCCAACAAGGACTACAAGAAGATTTTTATCATGGCGCCGAACTATCCGGCCGGCAAAGACTCGCTGACCGGCTTCAAGCGTTATTACAAGGGTGAACTGGCAGCCGAAGTTTACACCAAGGTCGGCCAGACCGATTATGCCGCCGAAATCGCCCAGATCCGCGCGTCCGGTGCCGATGCCGTGTTTGCCTTCCTGCCCGGCGGCATGGGTATTTCCTTTATGAAACAATATGCCCAGTCTGGCGTCAAAACGCCGATCATGGGACCGGGTTTCTCCTTCAGCCAGGATGTGCTGCCGGCGATCGGTGATGCAGCACTTGGCGTGAAAGCGTCCGGCCAGTGGGTAAAGGACCTCGACAACGAGGCGAACAAGAAATTCGTGCCTGCCTTCCAGAAGGAATATGGCCGCTTGCCTTCGCTTTACGCCGTACAGGCCTATGATGCGGCGCAGCTGATCCTGTCGGCCGCCTCCAAGGCCAGCGTCAAGGATGCCAAGGCATTTGGTGAAGCGATGAAGGCCGCCGACATCCAGTCGCCGCGTGGAAAATTCAAGTTCAACACCAACCTGCACCCGATCCAGGACATCTATGTCACGGAAGTGGTGAAGGAAGATGGCGTGCTGACCAACAAGACGGTGTCAAAGATCTTCACCGATCACGGTGATGCCTATGCCAAAGACTGCAAGATGTAAGGATTTTTGGTGATCCTGTCTCTTGCCCTCGAGCAGCTGCTCAATGGCCTGCAGCTCGGCGTCATGTTGTTTCTCATGGCGGCCGGGCTGACGCTGATCTTTGGCGTTATGGGCCTGATCAATCTCGCCCATGGTTCGCTTTACATGGTTGGCGCCTTCGCCTGCGCGGTCGTGGCGGCTGCTACCGGTTCGTTCTGGCTCGGGCTGGCGGCAAGCCTCGTCTGTGCGGCGGCAGCCGGGGCCATCGTCGAGTTTCTGGTCATTCGAAGGCTTTATGACCGCGACCATCTCGATCAGGTGCTGGCCACCTTTGCGCTGATCCTGATTTTTTCCGAAGGCGCGCGCTGGCTGTTCGGCTCGTTCCCGCTCTATCTCGATATTCCGCCGCTTCTGTCCGGCGCCGTGCCGCTGCCGGGCATCGAGGCCTATCCGCTCTATCGCCTTGCGATTATCGGCGTCGGCGCGCTGGTGGCTTTTGGCCTCTACCTGCTGATCTCGAAAACCCGGCTCGGCATGCGCATCCGCGCCGGTGAAAGCGACCGCGAAATGATCGCCGCACTCGGTGTCGATATCCGCACGCTTTATACCGTCGTTTTCGCGCTCGGCTCTGCACTGGCAGGGCTTGCCGGTGCGCTGGTCGGTGCGTTGCAATCGGTGCAGGTCGGCATGGGGGAACCGGTGCTGATCCTCGCTTTCGTGGTCATCGTCATCGGCGGTATCGGTTCGATCAAGGGGGCGCTGGTCGGAGCGCTTATCGTCGGGTTGACCGATACACTCGGGCGCTTTCTGCTGCCGTCTCTGCTCGGCCTGATCCTGCCGGCTTCGACTGCCGGTACGGTTGGTGCATCGCTGGCGGCGATGCTGATCTATATCGTCATGGCGCTGGTTCTGGCGTTTCGCCCGCGCGGCCTTTTTCCGGCAAAGGCATGACCGGCATGGCTCTTTCACGCGAAAACATCATCAATCTCGTTCTGGCGCTGTTGCTGCTGGTCGTGCCGGTCGCGGCCAGCCAGATGGGGCAGCCGTTCACCGTCACGCTCGCCACCCGCATCGCCGTTCTGGCGCTCGCCGCCACCGGCCTCAATATCGCGCTCGGTCTCGGCGGACTGGTGTCCTTCGGCCATGCCGTGTTTTTCGGCATCGGCGGTTATGCGGCCGGCATTCTGGCAAGCCACGTCTTTTCCGGCGAACCGATGATGTTCGGTTTCGAAGGCAGCAACCAGATGCCGGTAATCTGGATTTTTGCCGTCATCGCCTGCGGCCTTGCAGGTCTGGCGATCGGTGCGATCAGCCTGCGCACTTCAGGCGTCTATTTCATCATGATCACGCTCGCCTTTGCGCAGATGATCTATTATTTCGCCATTTCCTGGCCGGCCTATGGTGGCGAGGACGGGCTCTCCATTCTGGTGCGCAACCAGTTTCCGGGCATCAACACCATGCTGCCCTTGAGCTTCTTTCTGCTCTGTTACGGCGTGCTGATCGCCTGTATCGGCCTGTTCGCCCTGCTGCGTGGCTCGCGTTTCGGCGCTGCATTGCAGGCAGCAAGGCAGAACGAGGTGCGGGTGGCGGCGGTGGGTATCTCGCCCTATGGCATAAGGCTGGCGGCCTTCGTCGTCTCGGCGATGATGACGGGGCTCGCCGGCGCGCTTTATGCGGATCTGAACAAGTTCGTCAGCCCATCCATGCTCTCCTGGCACATGTCGGGCGAGTTGATCGTGCTGATCATTCTCGGCGGTACCGGTCGTCTGTTCGGTCCTGTGGCGGGGGCGATGCTTTACGTCATCTTCGAATTCGCGCTCGGCGGTTTGACCGAACGCTGGCAGTTCTTTCTCGGGCTGATCCTGCTAGGTGTCGTGCTGTTTGCGCGTGGCGGGCTGATCGGGCTTCTGGCCGGAAAGGCGCGTCATGACTGAAAGTCCGGTTCTGGAAATTACCGATCTCGTCAAGACGTTTGGCGCTCTACGGGCCAGTGATGGCGTGACACTCGACCTGCGTTCGGGCGAAGTTCATGCGCTGATCGGCCCCAATGGTGCCGGCAAATCGACGCTGATCCACCAGATCTGCGGCACGCAGAAACAGGATAGCGGCACGATCCACTTTGCCGGTCAGGATATCGGCCGTCTGGGCGTCGCCGAACGGGCGCGGCTCGGGCTGGGGCGGACGTTTCAGGTGTCGTCGCTGGCACCGGAATTTTCCGCGCTGCGCAATGTCATGCTGGCGGTGCAGGCGAGGGCCGGATCGAGTTTTCGTTTCTTCAGGCCGGTGATGCGTGACCGTGGGCTGATCGATCAGGCGAGGGCCATGCTGGAGCGCGTTGGCCTTGCCGGCCGTGCAAAAATTCCGGCGGCGGAACTGTCGCATGGCGAACGTCGCCAGCTGGAAATCGCCATCGCCTTGGCACTTGGATCGAAGGCTTTTCTGCTCGATGAACCGATGGCGGGCATGGGGCCGGAAGGCTCCAAGCGGCTGACCGGCTTTCTCGATACCCTTCGCCACGAAGCGCCGATCCTGTTGGTAGAACACGACATGGATGCGGTGTTCGCGCTCGCCGATCGCATTTCCGTGCTGGTTTATGGCCGCGTCATCGCCACCGGCACGGTGGAGGAAATCCGTCGAGATCCTGCCGTGCGCACCGCCTATCTCGGAGATCACGCCTGATGCTGCTCGAGGTTCAGGACATCACCACCTTTTACGGCAGCAGCCAGGCGCTTTTTGGTGTCGATCTGTCCGTCGCGGAAGGCGAGGTTGTGGCGCTGATGGGCCGCAACGGCATGGGCAAATCGACCACGATCAAGTCGATCTGCAATCTCATGCCGCCGAAATCCGGTCATATCGCTTTTGCCGG
This sequence comes from Neorhizobium huautlense, assembly GCF_030811685.1. Classification (GTDB taxonomy): domain Bacteria; phylum Pseudomonadota; class Alphaproteobacteria; order Rhizobiales; family Rhizobiaceae; genus Neorhizobium; species Neorhizobium huautlense_A. The sequence goes on from NZ_JAUSRF010000002.1 coordinate 143,149, forward strand.
TCAGGCCACCGCAAAACTGCCGCCGCACAAGGTGGCGCGGCTGGGGCTCGGGCTGGTGCCGGAAGGCAGGCGTTGTTTCCAGAACCTCACCGTACATGAAAATCTCGTCGCTGCCGCACGTCCGGGTGCTTGGACGCTAAAACGGGTCAATGACCTCTTTCCGCGTCTCGATGAACGGCATGCGCAGATGGCAAGGTCGCTGTCGGGCGGCGAACAGCAGATGCTGGCGATCGGCCGCGCGCTGATGACCAATCCGCGCCTGCTGATACTGGACGAGGCGACCGAGGGACTGGCCCCCGTCATCCGCCAGGATATCTGGCGGGCGATCCGGTCGCTGAAAGAGGACGGACTGTCCATTCTCGTTATCGACAAGACGCTGTCGGAACTGCTGCCGATGGCGGATCGTTGCGTCATTCTCGAAAACGGTCGCAGTGTGTGGTCGGGCCAGCCGCAGGCGCTGACATCCGACCTGCAGGATCGTTATCTCGGTATTTGATCTTTTTCGGAACGAAGATTTCTGGACAGTGTTATCCTGCGGCAAACGGCAGGAGGAACCGTCATGCAGGATCGTACCGGAAGCGACAATCACGAAGCCCGAAAGTTCGGCAGCAGCCAACCGAATATCGCCCGCTCGTGCGGTACCGGCGAGGCGCCGCATCACGCCCGTGACCCGATCACGGCGGATCTTCGTCGCGCCAAGAAGGAATTCGAGGGCGATCGGCCGGCGGGTCATGTCAGCCACATCGTCGATGCCGGGGATTCCGGCGGGTATGTTGCGCCTTACGAGATCGACATGGATGACGATCCGGTGGAACGCGAGGCAAGGCGTCGGGGGGATGAGGCGGAGTAGGGGCCTCAACGTTGTTGATCGTGGATTGAGGACGGTGCAGCTTGCTCCCAATGATCTCCCCCCTTGAGAGGCAGGGCTATCGCATGTGGAACGGTGGGGGGCGCCCAGCCGATCTCCCCCCTTGAGGGGGAGATGTCCGGCAGGACAGAGGGGGGTGGTTCTGGCGCCAAGGCCGCTTCGGAAATCTCTGCCGCACCGTTGCTCACCCCCCTCTGTCACCTTTCGGTGACATCTCCCCCTCAAGGGGGGAGATTTTTGGGAGAAAGCCGCACCGCCATGCGCAACCGCGCCGTATTGCCTTAACCCTTTGCCGCCAGCCTGCTCGCCAGTGCCGCAACCCGTTCCATCGCGGTTGCCAGCACATCTTCCGGCACGGTCAGCGAAATGCGTAAAAAGCCTGCCGCCTGATCGCCGAAGGATGTGCCCGGCATCACCGCCACCTTCTCCTCGCGCAACAATTCCCAGGCAAACTCTTCGCCACCCAATCCCGTGGCGGTCACATCCAGCAGGATGAACATGCCCCCTTCCGGCATCATCGGTTTCACCAGATTGCTGCCTTCAAAACTTTTGGCGACGATGGCGGCACGGCGTGCGTAATTGGCGCGCATCACATCGGCCGTATCGAAGTGTTTTGAAAGCGCCAGCGCCGTCATATCCGAAATGAACGGTTGCACGCCAAAAAGCATGGTTTCGGAAACCGGCAGAACCTTCTCGCAGAATTCCTCCGGGCCGGCGGCCCAGCCGCTGCGGAAGCCCGGTGCGGCATGCGATTTCGAGATCGACGAGACGGCGATGGTGCGGTCGGCCAGTTCCGGGATATCGAATGGCGACGCAAATTTGACGCCGTCGAAAATCAGTTCTTCATAGACTTCGTCGGAGACGATCCAGAGATCGTGCTTGCGGCAGACTTCGCCGATGGCGACGATCTCGGCCTCGCTCAGCACTGCGCCGGTCGGGTTGTGCGGCGTGTTGAGCAGCAGCACGCGGGCTTCCGGCGTGATGGCGCGTTCGAGATCGGCGGCCTGCAGGTGGAATTTTTTCTCCGGGCGCAGCGGCACGGGGATCATGTGGGCGCCGGTGGAGGCGATCACGCCTTCATAGGTCGCGTAAAGCGGATCGCCGACCAGCACGCCATCGCCGCGTTCGACAAGGCCGGTCATCACACCGTAAAGCGCGGTCTGGGTGCCGGGGAAGCAGAGGAAATTGCGTTCGCTGACGCCGGCGCGACGCTTCGAATACTTTTCGACCAGCGCCTTCAGCACCGCCGGTTCGCCACGGCCGTTGGAATAACGGGTGCGGCCGGCATACATGGCGCGCGAGGCTTCATCGAGCAGCGCCTGATCGGGGGCGACATCCGGTTCACCGATCGTCAGTTCGATAATGTCTTCGCCGGCCGCCTTCATGCGGCGCGCATTGGTGTGGAGGGCCCAGCGACCGGAGCCGAGATGGGCGAGGCGGTCGGTGATGGAGGCGTAACGCATCAAATGTCTTTCTCGGTTGGTGCGATGACCGAGCGGTTTTCCGGGCCCGGTGCGGTGTGTTCTGATGGGGAAAGTTCGCCGGATTTGAGGCCGAGCAGAGCTTCCACGGATCGAAAGGCGAGGGTGGACAATTCCCCCTCGGCAAAAAGGTCGTTGGCCAAAGTCGCCTCCAGCCACAGCCCATCCAGCAGGCCGGTCAGTGCCACCGTGTGGTGACGGCAGCGGGCGATTTCGTCCGGCTGTCCGTTCTCTGCGAAGAAATCGCGCAGCAGGTTTTCGAGCGCCGACAGGATGGCCGTATAGTGCTCGCGGTGGATGGCGGCAAACACCGGATCGTGCGGAATATGGCCGATAAACGCCGCCCATAGCGACAGCATGCGCGGATCGGTGACCGTGGCCGAATGGTTGGCATCGATGAAACGGCCGAGCCGCTGTTTTGCGGTGCCCGCACTGTTGGCTGCCTCGATCGAGCCTGACGTCATGGCCGCCATCATCTCGCGATAAGCGGCCTGCATCATCTGGTCCTTGCTCTCGAAATAGTGGCGGATCAGGCCACCGGTGACGCCGGCGCGGGCGGCGATCTGGCGCACGGTTGCGCCCTGTATGCCGAATTCGGCGATACAGTCGAGCGTTGCGGCGATGAGGTCCTCACGCCGCTCCGCTTCGCTTGCCCGGTGAAAGGTCCGTCGGCTCACTCTGTCTCCTTAGGCGGGAGTTTTCTCCCTCAAGATCGGTCGGGTCAGGCAGGTCGGCCCGCCTTCGCAGGCGATGCACAATGCATCTGCCTCAAAGGTTTCCACCGTGCAACCATGCGCTTCCATCGCCGCCTTGGTGGCCGGGAAACCACTGACCATGATGACATGGTTGGGTGTGACCGGCAAAACGTTGAGGTTGAGGCCGTTGCTTTCCGCAAAATCCGCTTCCGGCGCGTGGATCAGCGTGTAACCACGCTCGCGCAGCAGCATATAGAAGGCGGCCGGCATGAGCGGTGCGTGCACCAGCGCCAGTTTCGGCGCAAGCGGGCTCATCACCGACATTAGGTGCAGGCAGGCTTCCTCGCCCTGCCAGAGCGGCAGGTCGAAACCGAGAACGGTGACGCCGATATTGCCAAGGATGGCCTGCATCTGCTCGATACCGGACTGATTGGAGCGCACGCCGCGGCCGATCGCCAGGGTTTCGTGATCCACCCAGATACAATCGCCACCTTCCACCGTACCCGGCGCTTCGATGCGGCCAAGGATCGGGATGCCGGCATCGCGATAGGTCTTTTCGTGCAGGTCGGGCTCTGCTGATCTGAGCGGCTTGCCCATGCGCAGGATCACGGCACCCTTGTCGGTCATCAGCGACGGGTCGTGGGTGAACATGGCGTCGGCCAGTCCATCGCCGTCGTCCTCGATCCACAGAACTTCCGTGCCGGACTTTTCCACAAGGCTCGCGAACACCTTGTGCTGTTCGATGGCCTTGGCTGCGTCGAAAGTCGGGCCGTAGTGCCACTTTGCCGCATCGGCGGCGAGAAGGCTCTTTCCCGGTCGACGCATGACGACCCGCAAAAGCCGCTCCGACATGGCCTGGCAACCGTAATCACTCATCTAATAACCCCTGGAAATGTGTGGGTGGATCATCTGTGGATGGCGCGAAAGCCCCGCAGGGCCATGCTCAAACCTTATTATACGCTTGAGTAATTTTTGGACAAGTGCAAAAGTTGCATCAAAATAGGGCTGCAATACCAGCGGTGTGGTCCAGAGATATGCGCTGGGGGAACAAGTCAAAACAGCAGATCGGGCAAAGGATAAGCCCGGCGGTGACGGTGTGAATGAGTGATACGGCGCAAGCCATCGAGGTCAAAGACCTCCACAAGCGGTTTGGCCCGCTTGAGGTTCTGAAGGGTGTGTCCCTGACGGCCAATCAGGGTGACGTGATCGCCATTATCGGCGGTTCGGGTTCCGGCAAGTCGACGCTTCTGCGTTGCATCAACATGCTGGAATTGCCGAGCGCGGGTTCGGTCACGGTGCATGGCGAAGAAATCCAGATGAAGCCCGATGGTGACGGCGGCCTGATGCCTGCCAACCGCCGTCAGGTGCAGCGCATCCGCAGCCAGCTCGGCATGGTGTTCCAGAGTTTCAATCTCTGGCAGCACATGACGGTGCTGCAGAATGTCATCGAAGTGCCGGTACATGTGCTGAAACAGCCGCGCGACGAGGCTATTGCCGTGGCCGAGACGTTGCTCAAGCGCGTCGGGCTTTATGAAAAGCGCAATGCCTATCCGGCCTTCATGTCCGGCGGCCAGCAGCAGCGTGCGGCGATTGCGCGTGCGCTCGCCATCCAGCCTCTGGTGATGCTGTTTGACGAACCGACCTCGGCGCTTGACCCGGAACTGGTGGGCGAGGTTCTCACCGTCATCGGCGATCTGGCGCGCGAAAAACGCACGATGATCCTCGTGACTCACGAAATGAAGTTTGCCCGCCAGGTGGCAAGCCATGTGGTGTTCCTGCATGGCGGCATCATCGAGGAGCAGGGTAGCCCACAGGCTATTTTCGAAGATCCGAAATCGGAGCGGCTGAAGAAATTCATCAGCTCCATTCATTGAAGCATCAAAAAACCTGCATTGAAACAACAGTACTGAAACAAGGGGACATATCATGAAGAGCATTTTGAAAACCGTGGCGCTCGCAGCGCTGGTTGGCGTAGCCTCCGTCGGCGCCGCATCTGCCGCACCGATCAAGATGGGCGTTGCCGCTGAACCCTATCCGCCTTTCACCTCGCCGGATGCCAGCGGCAAGTGGGTCGGCTGGGAAGTCGACCTGATGAATGCCGTCTGCGCCGAAGCCAAGCTGGAATGCGAAATCACGCCGATCGCCTGGGATGGTCTCATTCCGGCGCTGACCAGCAAGAAGATCGACACGATCCTGTCGTCCATGTCGATCACCGACGAGCGCCTGAAGACGATCGATTTCTCCGACAAATATTACAACACGCCCGCATCGCTTGCCGGCCCGAAGGAAGCAAGCTTCACGGCGGATGCAGCCGGTCTGAAGGACAAGATCCTCGGCGTGCAGGTCTCCACCATCCATGCCGAATATGCGCAGAAACATTTCAAGGATGCGGTCAGCGAGATCAAGGAATACCAGACGCTGGACGAAGCCAATAACGATCTGGCTGCCGGCCGCCTCGATGCCGTTTTTGCCGATGCGATCACGCTCGATGCCTTCCTGAACTCGGAACAGGGCAAGGCCTGCTGCGACAAGAAGGGCGATGTGGCCGATGATCCGGCCGTTCTGGGTGCCGGCATCGGTTTCGGCCTGCGCAAGGGCGATGACGAGCTGAAGGGCAAGCTCAACGCCGCCATCAAGGCGATCCGCGATAACGGTACCTACGAGAAGTTCTCCAAGAACTATTTCGACTTCGACGTCTACGGCAAGTAATTGCCCGATACCCTGCGGTTCCGGCGCCTGCGCGCCGGAACCGTTCGTTTTTTTGATCCTCCCGACGGAGCCGAGCCTGGAATGGCGGTAATATCATGGACCTGAGCCTGCTTGCTCTTTCTCCCCCGGGGTGGGGCGGCGTTCTGCTGGCCGGTCTTTTCAGTTCGCTGCAGCTTGCCGTCGGCGGTTATCTGCTCGGCCTCGTCATCGGCATCGGCGGTGCGTCCGGCAAGCTTTATGGCGGGCCGATCGTGCGTGATCTGCTGGAAGTCTATACGACGCTGGTGCGCGCCATTCCCGAACTGGTGCTGATCCTGCTGCTTTATTACGCCGGCACCGATCTGGTGAATCAGCTGATGCATCTGCTCGGCCTGCCGTCGATGGATATCAGCGGCCTTGCCGCCGGCATTTTTGTCATCGGCGTGGTGCAGGGCGCCTATTCGACCGAGGTCTTGCGCGGCGCCATCAAGGCCATTCCGGCCGGTGAGATCGAGGCGGCACGCGCTTACGGCATGTCGCCGCTTCTGACGTTGCGCCGCGTGACATTGCCGGCCATGCTGCCCTATGCGGTGCCGGGCTTGTCAAATCTCTGGCTGATTGCCACCAAGGATACGGCGCTGCTGGCCGTTGTCGGTTTTTCGGAACTGACGCTGGTTACCCGGCAGGCGGCCGGCTCGACCAAACATTACATGACCTTTTTCCTTGCCGCCGGTGCGCTTTATCTCGCCGTCACGCTCGTTTCGAATGTCATCATCGGCATGATCGAAAAACGTGCGCGCCGTGGCATGGTGCGGGAGGCGTGAGGTCATGATCAAGGATGAAGCCACCATTCTGCCCGCCTACAAGCCACCGAAGGCCCGCAGCCTTCTGGAGCCGCATCGCCTGTTCCTGATGGCGGTGTTTGCCGGTATTTTCGCCTGTGCCGTCATCTACATGCGCTGGGACTGGCTGCCAAAGTATCAGGACCGCCTGATTGCGGGCATCTGGCAAACGCTGGTCCTGCTGTTCACCACGGCATTTTTCGGGTTTCTGCTGGCCGTACCGCTCGGTCTTGCGCAGGTCACCGGGCCAAGGCCGTTGAAATGGCTGGCCAATGGTTTCTGCACGATCATTCGTGGCACGCCGCTGCTTTTGCAGCTCTGGCTGCTCTATTACGGTCTCGGCTCGCTGTTTGCGCAGTTTCCGGAAATCCGCCAGTCCTTCATGTGGCCTTATCTGCGGCAGGCATGGCCTTATGGTTTCACGGCCCTGATGTTGTCTTTCGCCGCTTATGAGGGCGAAGTGATGCGTGGTGCCTTTGCCGGCGTGCCGCGCGGCGAGCTGGAGGCGGCACGCGCTTTCGGCATGGGCCGTTTCACCATGTTCCGCCGCATCTGGCTGCCGCGCGCCATCCAGCGCTCACTGCCGACGCTGAACGGCGAAACCGTGTTGCAGCTGAAATCGACCCCTCTGGTGGCCACCATTACCGTGGTGGATACCTATGCGGTGATTTCCAAGGTGCGTCAGGACACGTTCCTGACCTATGAGCCGCTTCTGCTTCTGGCGCTGATCTATCTGATCCTGACCGGTATTCTGGTGGCCGGTTTCCGTTTTCTCGAAAACCGTATTCCCAGCCGCGGCGCCTGATCTTTCCCAAAAGCCCGATCTTCCCAAAAAGAAAGGCGCTTCCCTCGGGTGAGGGAAGCGGCAGACGGGGAGGTATCCATGACGCGCCGTCGCGGTTGGAAGCGCCGGCACAGTCTCTCAACACGCTTAGCGTGTTTTCGTTCCGTCGATGATTACACTTTCGTCTCTAGCCTCTGCATGCATTGGCGGCGCATCGTTTTCGTCCGGATTGGGAACCGGCATTTCGTCGGGCAGGCGGTCGGGCTCCGGCTCGTCGATCGGCGGCGGTTCCGGTTTCCAGTCCGGCGGTGGCATCGGTGGCGGCTCGATCGGTTCCTGCGGGTGCGGCATGGTATGATCCTTGTTTTGCGCAGTCTCTTTCGAAACCCGGAAAAGGCCGTGAAGGTTCCGGTCAAAACCCGGAGACAGGGAACCGCCTTAAACCTGCCTGCGTTATCGGCATGATTGAAATGCACGTAAAGCAGAGAGGAAAGGTTGAGCGATGACCCATGTCCAAATCCATTTCGATGCTTGGCTTCGCGATGCATTCGCAGCCGAGGGCCAGTCGATCACCATGCTGAGCAGTCTGGCCAAGCGTATTCAGAATTATCCGGATCTGAAAACGCGCGTGGAGGACCATCTCGTTGAAACCCAGGCACAACAGGAGCTTTTACGCGGGCTTTTGGAGCGAACGGCAGGACCTCCGCTGATCCGCACCGTTGCGGGGCGTCTCAGCACCGCCGCGCAGGGCATCAGCGGCATGCTGGCCGGCGACGAGATCATCAAGAGCGCCATGTCGACCTATATTTTCGAGCAGGGCGAAATCGCCAGCTATCAGGTTCTCTTAGCGGCAGCCGATGAACTGGGCGACACGGAGGCCGAAGACGTGCTGTCGCGTATCATGGAGCAGGAAGTCGCCATGGCCGGCTGGCTGCATGATCATCTCGATGTGCTGACACGCATCTACCTTATGCGGGACGAACGGGATCTGCAGGCCAAACGCTGATCTCGCGCAATAAAAAGCCGCCAGTTGAAAGAGGCTGGCGGCCACGTTTGCAGGTCTGGACAGCGGTCAGGCGGTCAGTGCGCGCTCGATGTCGATTTTGGTGCGCGCGCCTTTCTGGTAAAAAAGGATGATGCGCGCCGCCAGATCCTGTGCTGCGAGACTGTCGCCGGCAAAACCCTGTTCTGCGCGGGTGTCATCGTAGAATTTCTGCAGGAATGCCAGCTCGTTCGGATCGAGCGTCGGGTATGCCATGGATGAATACATGTTTCTGCCTCCACATGGGGGGCGAAAGTTATCCAGACCAATGATCGGCCTGCTCTTCCAGTCGCGGCCGCCCTTTTTCGTCCTGGCCGTCGATGGGTTGAGCCTACGCCTTTGCAGGGTCTTTGCAAGGCAAATGCATGCTGCGGTACGGTAACGGACGCGGGCAGGATGCAGGGCTGAGCGGGCTTCTGGTGCCGTTATGAATCCCTGTCAGCTATTCCTCGTGCCAAAACGCTGAAAACATTCGGTTTATTGACGATGTTCCGGCGTTTCTCATAGACAAAAACGCCCGATGACCTGCTTTTCACAAAATTGCGAGATGCCGTTTTCGACCCTCAAAACTCGTCCAAAACCGCGTCAAATCAGGCGGAAATGTAGCGCGGACGGGCGTTTCGGAGATAACCGAGAAGGCCGAAAACCAGAGCAAGACCGGTGCCGATGATCGCACCGGCAATGGCGCCACCGGCGATCAGAACCGGCGTCGCCGGAGGCCAGCTTTTCGACTTCGGCGGAACCGGATTGGAGATCACCCGCACATTGCTAGTGTCGATTTCCTGCCGTTCGCTGATCTGGTTGGTGCGGGCGAGATAGGTTTCGTAAACGGCGGCCTTGGCGCGGGCATCGCGTTCCAGCTCGCGCAACTGCACCTGCGCATCATTGTTGGTGTAGACGGTGGCGCGTTCGCTGTCCGAGCGGCTGCGCAGCTGCGCCAGCGTGGCGCGGGCCTGATCGCTGTCCTGTTTTGCCTGCTGCAGAATACGGTCGGCTTCCTCGGCAATCGCGTTTTCCAGCGTGGCGCGTTCCGATTGCAGGGCGACAAGGCGCGGATGGCGGCTGCCATAGGTGCGGGCCATGGCACCGATCTGCTGTTCCAGAACGGTGAAATTGCCGCGCATCGTCGTCATGGCGGCGGAATCGAAAATGCTGGCGCTGGCGGTGCGGCGATCGGCAACGGCTGCGCGCATCTGATTATAACGTGCCTCGGCCTGGATCAGCCGCTGCTGCGCATCGAGAACCTGTGTGTCGAGCGCGCTGGAAATGCGGCTGCTGGTCAGCTCGCCGGCGCTCGATTGCAGCTTGTTGTCACGCTTGAACTGCTCGACCTTCTCTTCCGACGCGGTGACGGATGTCCGCAACTCGTCGAGACGGGCATTGATGCTGGCGGCAATACGGCCGGCACTTTCTGAAGACGACTGGAAAAGCTGCGCCTGAAACGCTTCGACCACAGCATTCGACAGTCGGATGGATTTTTCCGGATCCGAGGTCCAGACCGACAGGACGACAACGAAGGAACGTTCCTCACGCGTCGCCTTGATGCGTTCCTCGAGCGCACGCTGAACCGACAATTCGCGGGCTTCCTGCGAGGTGTCGCCCCCGCTGCTGCCGAGAAGCGAGGAGAGGAGGCTGGGTTTGAAGAATTCGGTATCCTCGGTCAGCTTCATGTCGCGAATGACCTGACGCAGCACATTGCCGGAGGTCATGACGCGGATCTTGCTGTCGACTTCGAGAAGCTGCGAATCCCGCTGCGGGTTGACGGCGGTGAGATCGTCGGGTGTGACGTTGAAGTTGGACGGATCGACGATCAGGTCGGTAAACACGGTGTAGCGCGGTGTTGTCGTGGCCGTGTAGCCGAAGGCGATGACCGCGCCGAGAATGGCCATGAACAGGATAAGCGCCACGCCGCGCTGCAGCCAGCGCAACACATGGCCGATGCCGATCTGCGTCACGCTCTGCCACTGTGCCTGCAGGCGGGCCTCCAGCGCGGAAGAGCCATCGTCATCCCATGCGGGATCCGGCTGCGGTGCGCTTTCCAGCGCGGGCCGATTGTCACGATAAGTGCGGCGCACCGGTTCGGCGTCGTTTGAGGCGGGGTCCGATTCCGCTTGATCGAGCAACGAGCCGGTCGATGGCGCACGCTTCAAAGCGGCATTTCCCCGCACTGCACGGCGATTGTCTTCAGGCTCGTTGGAGCGGAACATACTCATCCTCCATCCCGCGCGCGGGAAGAATTCACACCCCTCCAGAATGTTTCAATCGCATGAAAAACAGGTTAATTTAGCAATGTTGATTATTTGTCGGCTTTGACAAACTGTGGAAACCTCATGCCGCCTGCGAGGCGCCGAGCACGGGCGTGACAAAGGCGCGGCGCCAGAGTTCGGTCGAAAGGATGCCGACAAAGGCGGCGTTGTCACGAAAACCGGTTGCCGGTTTCGCGGCACATTTGCGAGCGAGCATGGCAACGGCCGCAGGATCGAACAATCCACCTTCGGCAATCGCCGTTTCGTTGAGGATCGCAGGGACATAGGCCTGTCCGGCACTGGTCGAGAAAGAGGCGCTGTCCGGTGCGCGATAGGGCTGCTTTGGACGGTTGGCGACCACGGGCGGCAGAAGGTCGCGCGCAACGCGGCGCAGGATGTGTTTTTCCTCCAGCCCCTTGAGCTTGAGACCGGGCGGCAGGCGGTTGGCGAATTCCACGAGGCGGTGATCGAGGAAAGGGAAACGTCCCTCGATGCCATGCGCCATCGCCATGCGGTCGCCCTGGCTGGAGAGAATGTAACCCGGCAGCAGAAAGCGCATTTCCAGATATTGCGCCTGATTGAGCACATGCCAGCGCGAAAAATCGGCAGGCAGGCGCGAGGCCAGTTCTTCCGCCGCGTCATAACCCGCGAGTTGTTGCTTCAGGGTTTCGGAGAAGAAGATTTTGGCCGATCCGGTATTGCGCAGGCGCGGGCGCAGCGCAAACAGAGGGTCGTTCACGTCATCCTTCGTCACGCCGAAAAAGGAGGAGAGATAGCTGGCGGACTGCTGTTTCAGGCCGGGCAGGTAGGGGTAGAGTTTCTTGAACAGATGGGGTCGGATCTTTGAACCCGGCTGGCGGGCGCAAAAACGGCGCACCTTGGCTTCCTTGAAAATGTCGTAGCCGGCAAACACTTCGTCGGCACCTTCACCGGTCAAAACGACCTTCATGCCGTTTTCGCGGACAAGACCGGAGAGCTTGAAGAGGGGCGCTGGGGCGGTACGAATGACCGGCCGTTCGGTGTAGCGAATGACATCGGGAAAACTGCCGGCGATTTCTGTCGGGCCGCAGGTGATGGCGTTGTGGCGTGTGCCGAGCGCCATGGCGACTGCCATCTGGTGCAGGCTTTCGTCATGTTCCGGGCTGTCGAAGGTGACGGAGAATGTGTCGAGGCCGGAAGGCGCCATCGGTGCTGCGATTGCGGTGATCAGCGAACTGTCCAGACCACCGGACAGATAGGCGCCGACCGGTACATCGGCGCGCATGCGCAAGGCCGTGGCATCGGTCAAAAGCGCGCGCAGTTCTTCCACCGCGTCGTCTTCGGCGATTGCGACATGATCGCCGGCATCGGCAAATTTCGGCTGCCAGTAAGGGCGGATATCAATACTGCCGTTTTCGATGATGATGCGGTTTGCCGGTTCCAGCTCAAAGATGTCGCGAAAAGCGGTGCGGGGTGCGATCGGTGCCCAGAGCGTAAAGATCTGGTCGAGCGCGAAAGGATCGAGTTCGGCGACGATGCCGGGCACCTGCAGCAGCGCCTTCACCTCGGAGGCGAAATAGAATGTGCCGTTGCGTGCTGCATAAAACAGCGGGCGGACACCCATGCGGTCGCGCGCCAGAAACATGCGGTGGCGGCGGGCATCCCAGATGGCGAAGGCGAAATCGCCGTTGAGGCGCTGCAGGCAGTCATCGCCATAAGCCTGATAGAGATGCAGGATGACTTCGGTATCCGAGCCGGTGCGGAACCGATGGCCGGCCGCCTTCAGCTCGTCGCGCAGTTCGACGTAATTGTAGATCTCGCCGTTGAAGACGATGGTGAGGTCTTCGTCGCCGTCCTTTAGGTGCATGGGCTGCTGGCCATCGCCGAGACCGACGATCGACAGGCGCACATGGGCAAGGCCGAGACCGGGGATGGCATGGATGCCGCGTTCGTCGGGGCCGCGATGGGCGATTGCCTGCGCCATCGACGTCAGCAGTCCTTGCGACTGCTCCATCGGCACGCCATCACCCAGAAAGCCCGCAAAACCACACATGAAAAACCCTCAGCACCAGAACTCACCTAAGCAAACCCGGCTGCAAGGGCGGTTAATGGGGGGCGTTTCTCCCGCGCAGATGTAAAACGCGGTAAATTGCCGGTTAAGGCTGGCGCATCGACAGTATCAGCGTCGGCCAAAGCTCGGAAACGGTCGGGTGGATCGGCACCGCCCAGCGCAAGGCATCGTAAGGCGCACCGGCATTCATCATGTCGAGCACGCCATGGATCGCCTCATCGCCGCCGGTGCCGAGAATGGAGGCCCCGAGGATTTTTCGCGTGTCGGCATCGGCGATGATCTTCATGAAGCCCTGCGTCTCGCCCTTTTCGATGGCGCGGCCGACGCGGCTCATCGGTCGCGTGCCGACAAGGATGTTTTTGCCGCTGTCTCGCGCCTGCTTTTCCGTCAGGCCGACACGGCCGAACGGCGGGTCGATGTAAAGTGCGTAACCGAGGATGCGCTCGGAGACTTTTCGGTTCTCGCCATCGAGCAGATTGGCGGCGACGATTTCGAAATCATTGTAGGCGGTGTGGGTGAAGGCGCCGCGACCATTGCAATCTCCCAAGGCCCAGATGCCTTCGACATTGGTGGCAAGATCGTCATCGACCTTGATATAGCCGCGCTCATCCGTTTCGACGCCGGCCTTGTCGAGGCCGAGATCATCCGTATTGGGGCGGCGACCGACGGCGAGCAGCACATCCGAACCGATCACTTCGGGGTCACCCTCGGTGCAGTTCACGCCAACCGCGATGCCGTTTTCATGGGGGCGAAAACGGATGCATTCAGCGCCGGTGCGTACCGTGATGCCCTCGGCCTCGAGAATTTTTCGCACCGCATCCGATACGTCCTCGTCCTCGCGGGACACCAGACGCGGGCCTTTTTCGACGACGGTGACTTCCGCGCCAAAACGTCGAAAAATCTGCGCGAATTCCAGACCGATATAACTGCCGCCCACCACAACCAGATGTTCTGGCACATGCTCCAGCATCACGATCGAGGTGTTGGTGAGATAAGGGACTTCATCGATGCCGGGAAAATCCGGAATGGCGGCGCGGCCGCCGACATTGAGGAAGATTTTTGGAGCGGTGATCGTCTGATCGCCGATGCGCACCGTGTTGGGACTTTCCAGCCGGGCGTGGCCTTCGATGAAGGTGCAGCGCTGCATGCCGCGCAGCCATGTCTCGTTGTTGTTGCGGGCATTCAGCGTTACCTGATGCGAGCGCTGCTTGACCCGTTTCATGTCGATGGAAATATCGCCACCGATCGTCACGCCGTAATCCGCACCACGACGGGCGAGGTGGGCGGCGTAGGCGCTCGCCACCAGCGCCTTGGTCGGCATGCAGCCGGTATTGACGCAGGTGCCGCCGACGAGCTTGCGTTCGATGACGGCGACCGTCTGCCCGGCCTCGGTCAGGCGGCCGGCCAGCGAAGGACCTGCCTGACCGGTGCCGATGATGATGGCGTCGAATTTCTGGATCATGGCATGACCACTGCGGCCGGGATGGCGGAGATGATCAGATAGGCGCCGATAATAGCGATCGCGTCCTCGATCAGCGCTGCCGGCAGGTCCTTTTTGAAGGCCGCAGCGAGTTTGGCGCGCACTGCTGCCCCGCCATAGGTGCCGATGACCGCACCGATGATGCCGGCAACCAGCCCGCCGATCCACACGCCGCTGCCGGCACCGATGGCGGCCCCGGTCAGCGCACCCATGACGAGGCGTGCGCCAAACTGCTGCGGCACCTTGCGGCTTGGTGTGGAGGGTAACTGATCGGTGACGAGTTCGACAATGGCAAGCACGGAAAAGATGGCGACGGCCCAGACCGAGCCGAAGAAAGACAGCCATGTGCCGGAGAGATTGAGCCAGCCGAGATATGCGGCCCAGCTGATGGCGGCGGGTGCGGTCATGGCCCTGAGGCCGGCGACCACACCGATGAGAAGCGCAAGCAGATATGTCATGAAACCCCACTCCCTCTCGAATGCTGCGGCCAGACAGGATCGCACTGCGCTCGCAGCCGTTGCAGAGATAAGCACTGTTCAGCTTCTCGCGAAAGCTGCATTTTTCAATCGTCAAATTTGGACGATCTTTTGCGGCGTGGTGACAATCCTCACGTCTTCATTACAATGATGTTATCGCTAAGTGCGGGAGGAGGAGCCCGGGCTTTCTTGAAAAACCGTTTTGTCCTGATTGTGGGCGGGCTGGCAGCCGTGGTGCTGGCGCTGATCGTGCACGGCAGTCATGTTGCCGGGCGAAGTTACATGCGCGAGGCATCCGAACAGGCCGGCACGACCTTGCGCCTTGCTGTTTCCGCGCTCGACGGACACTTGCGTCGCTTCGAGGCGCTTCCGGCGCTGATTGCCGACCATGACGATGTCGAGGCGTTGATCGTCGATCCCGCCAATGAGGGCCTGCGCGATGCCACCAATCTCTATCTGAAAGAGATAAACGCGCTTCTGAAATCCTCGGATATCTATGTGATGACCCTGGACGGCATGACGATCGCAGCCAGCAACTTTGACAGCGATACGAGTTTTGTCGGCGAAAATTTCAGTTACCGACCTTACTTTCAGGAGGCGGCGGCCGGGCAGCAATCGCGCTTTTATGCGCTCGGCACCACGTCCGCCAAACGTGGCTATTACTTCTCCTCACCGATCGAAATCGGCGGCACGATTTATGGCGTCATCGTCTTCAAGGTCGATATCGACGGTATCGAGGCCTCGTGGGGCAATAGCGACAGCCGCATTGTCGTGTCCGATCCCGAAGGCATCATCTTCATGACCGGCACGCCGAACTGGCTCTACAGCAGTTTTTGGCCGCTGACGCCGGAGCGGCTGGCCAATTCGAAAGCGTCCCGTCGTTATTCCGATGCGGTTCTGCGCGAACTTCCCGTTCAGCGCGCTCAGGATGGTGAGCACGCCATGCTGTCGATTTCGGAAGAGGGGACGGAGAAGGAATTTCTGGTCCTGTCGCAACCCATGCCGGAAGCGGGCTGGACGGTGGCGGTGCTGATGGATACGGCGTCCGTCCGCACGCAGGCGCAGATTGCCACCATCGTTGCGGTTCTTCTCGTCTGCCTCGCCTTTCTCGGCGGCGCCATTCTGGTGCAGCGGCGCATGCGGCTGGC
The DNA here is from genome assembly GCF_030811685.1 of Neorhizobium huautlense. GTDB lineage: Bacteria > Pseudomonadota > Alphaproteobacteria > Rhizobiales > Rhizobiaceae > Neorhizobium > Neorhizobium huautlense_A. Next base: position 158,949 of record NZ_JAUSRF010000002.1, read on the forward strand.
GGAACGCATCAAACTGCAGGCCGAAGCGCAGGAAAATCTGGAACGCCGGGTGGAGGAACGCACCGCCGATCTCGCCCGCGTCAATGGTCAGATCAAGCAGGAAATCGCCGAACGCCGACTGACCGAAAGGCGCTTGCGGCGCACGCAGGCGGACCTCATCCAGGCCGGAAAACTGGCGGGGCTGGGGCAGATGTCGGCGGCGCTGAGCCACGAATTCAACCAGCCGCTGGCTGCAACCAAAACCTATGCGGACAGCGCGGCGCTGCTGATCGAGCGCGGCCGGCCGGGTGAGGCGAGCGACAATCTGCGGCGCATTTCCGCGCTGATCGACCGCATGGCCTCGATCAGCCGACACCTGCGCAATTTCGCCCGCAAGCCGGAGGAAAAGCTGTCGGTCGTGTCCTTCGACGATGTGATGCGCGACACGCTGGAAATCGTCGATGCCCGGCTGCGCGCTGCCGATGCGGTCCTGACGATCGAGATGGATAGGCCGCCGCCGGTGGTACTGGCCGGTGCCGTGCGCCTGCAACAGGTTCTGGTCAACATCATCACCAATGCCGCCGATGCCATCGAGGGGCTGGAGGACCGGCGGATTATCGTCTCCGCCACACGCAGCGATGACGGGCGCGTGGTGATCAGCGTGCGCGATCATGGTCCGGGCGTGCCGGTCGCCATTCGCGAGCGGATTTTTGATCCCTTTTATACCACCAAGGGTGTGGGCAAGGGGTTAGGGCTTGGTCTTTCCATCTCCTACAACATCATCAAGGATTTTGGCGGCAGCCTCAGCGTGACCGATCACCCGCAGGGCGGTGCGGTATTTGCCATCGAACTCACCTCGGCCGATGCCGCCATCGGGAGGGCTGCCGAATGAGCGAGCAGCGCGTGCTTCTGATCGATGACGAGGAGGAATTGCGACGCTCCACCAGCCAGGCGCTGGAACTGGCGGGACTGCAAGTGCAGACCTTTTCCAATGCCGATCATGTGCTGGAACTGACCGGGTTCAGTTTCGACGGTATCGTCGTCAGTGATATCCGCATGCCGGGGCTGGATGGCATGACGCTGCTGCACCGGATCCGTGAACTCGATGCGGAAATTCCGGTCATTCTTGTCACCGGCCATGGCGATGTGCAGCTGGCCGTGAAGGCAATGCGCGAGGGGGCGTATGACTTCCTCGAAAAACCGTTCACCATCCAGCATCTGGCCGGCATCATCCGCAGGGCGCTCGATCGCCGAGCGCTGGTGCTGGAAAACCGCCGTCTGAAGGCGGTGGCGGGCAAGCGTGACGATCTCGAAACCCGGCTGCCGGGGCGCACGCAGGCCATGGTCGATCTGCGTTATGCCATTCGCGCCATAGGGCCGACGGATGCCGATACGCTGGTCATCGGCGAAACCGGGGCGGGCAAGGAAGTGGTGGCACGCGCCCTGCACGATGTCAGCCCACGCGCCAACCGGCCTTTCGTTGCCATCAACTGCGCGGCGCTGCCGGAAAACCTCATCGAGAGCGAACTTTTCGGCCATGAGCCGGGCGCTTTTCCGGGGGCGCTGCGGCCGCGTTACGGCAAATTCGAACACGGGCGGGGCGGGACCATTTTGCTCGACGAGATCGGTTCCATGCCTTTTGACTTGCAGGCGAAATTCCTGCGGGTTTTGCAGGAGCGGGTGATCAACCGCCTCGGCTCCAACGAGACGGTGGAATTGGACGTGCGTTTTATCGCGACGAGCAAGGTCGATCTGGAGGCGGAAGTGCTGGCCGGGCGTTTTCGCGCCGATCTTCTTTACCGGCTGAATGTCGCGACCGTTTACGTGCCGTCCTTGCGGGAACGACGGGCCGATATCCCGTTGCTATACCTGCAATTGGTGCGTGAGGCGGCGGCGCGTTATGGCCGCGAGGATCATCCGATCTCGCACGAACTCCTGTCGGCCGTGGCGCAACGCGACTGGCCGGGCAATGTCCGTGAATTGCGCAATGCCGCCGACCGGCTGGTGCTCGGGCTCGATCTCAATCCGGCTGACATTCCGGGTGTGGGGAAATCACCGGAAGGGCGTCTGGCGGAACGGGTGGCGGCATACGAGCGCACCGTGATTGCCGATGCGATTGCCGCCCATGGCGGGGCGCTGAGGCCCGTCTATGAACAGCTCGGCATTTCCCGCAAGACGCTTTACGAAAAGATGCAGCGGCATGGGCTGGACAAGAAATTGCTGGGGGCGGAGTTGGGGGTAGGAGGTGATTTAGAGGGGTGAGTTTGGAAGTTTGAGGGTGCGGCTTGCCTCTTCATCCCCGCGCGCGGGGAGAAGGTCCGGAGCGAAAGCGAGGGGATGAGGGGCGGCCTCAAGCTCTGAGTTCGCGGCCTTTGCCCCTCATCCGCCTGCCGGCACCTACCGGGGACGGGTCGCTTGCCCCGTCCCGTCCTCCGGACCCCCGTAAAACGGGGAGAAGGGAGGATGTCGCACCGTACTCGGCCAGCTCATAAACCCGATGTGTCGAAATCCACCCATGCCATGCCCGTCATGGGTGAAATTCCACCCATTGCCCTCTCTGATCCCCCCGAAAAACTGGCAAGTGCAAAGCGGTTTATTGCGCGGCGTCCTCAAGCTGCGGACAGATAAAACATTCGGACGCAGCGGGAGGAGCCGTGACCGTTCGGTCAAGTTTATCTGGGAGGGTAACGATGAAAATCCTGAATACGATTCTGGGCGCCGCGGCCTTTGCAACGGCTGGCGTCATCGCGTCTGCCGCTTTCGCGCAGACCTATCCGACACGCTCGATCACCATGGTCGTGCCGTTCGCGGCCGGTGGCCCGACCGATACGGTGGCGCGTCTTGTCGCCGAATCCATGTCGAAGGATCTCGGCCAGCAGATCATCGTCGAAAATGTCGGCGGCGCCGGTGGCACGCTGGGTGCGGGTCGTGTCGCCAATGCCGATGCCGATGGTTACACCGTGCTTCTGCACCATATCGGCATGGCCACAAGCGCCACGCTTTACCGCAAGCTGCCTTATGACACGCTGAATGCCTTCGAATATGTCGGCCTCGTCACCGACGTGCCGATGACCGTCGTTGCTCGCAAGGATCTCGACGTCAAGGATTTCAAGGGTCTGGTGGAATATGCCAAGGCCAATAGCGACAAGGTGACGGTGGCCAATGCCGGTATCGGCGCTGCCTCGCACCTGTGCGGCATGCTGTTCATGTCGGCCATCGAAACGCCTCTCGTCACCGTGCCCTACAAGGGCACCGGCCCGGCGATGACCGACCTTTTGGGCGGTCAGGTGGATATCATGTGCGACCAGACCACCAACACCACCAAGCAGATCCAGGGCGGCACGATCAAGGCCTATGCCGTCACCTCGCCGGAACGTCTTGCGATCTTCAAGGATATCCCGACGGTTGCCGAAGAAGGCATGCCGGCCATGCAGGTGGGCATCTGGCACGGTATCTACACGCCGAAGGGCACGCCGGCAGAGGCCAATGAGCGCCTGTCGAAGGCCTTGCAGGTGGCCCTGAAGGACCCGAACATCGCTTCCCGTTTTGCCGAACTCGGCACGCTGCCTTCGCCGGAAACGGATGGCACGCCGGCTGCGCTGAAGGCGAAGCTGGAAAGCGAAATCGCCCGTTGGGAACCGGTCATCAAGGCGGCCGGCCAGTACGCGGACTGAGGTTTTTTGCTGGTCGTTGCCTGTCTTCAACCCTGCAGCATGTGGAAGGCAATCGCTTTGAAATTGTGATGGAGCCGCGTGCTCCCCGTGATCTCCCCCCTTGAGGGGGAGATGTCACCGAAAGGTGACAGAGGGGGGTAAGCAACGGTGCGGCGGAGACGTGGGAAATGGCATGTCGCCGGAACCACCCCCCTCTGCCCTGCCGGGCATCTCCCCCTCAAGGGGGGAGATCGGCCGAACGGCATCGCCGAAATCAACATGCGACAGCTCTGGTCACGAGGGGACGAAACCTCTGGAGGCAGACGACAAAATCACCCGATCCACACGCATCGGAGACACCATGAACTCTCTGAAATTCGACAGAACCAATCTCATCTGCGGGCTGATCTTTGTCGGCCTCGGCATCTTTTTTGCCCTGCAATCGCTCGATCTCGAACTCGGCACGGCGTTTCGCATGGGGCCGGGTTATTTCCCGTTCATCCTGGCGCTTGCCCTCATCCTGTTCGGCGTCATCATTCTGGTGCAGTCGCTGCGGGTGGTGCATGAGCCGATCAGCGGCATCGCCTGGCGCGGCATGTTCTTCATTCTCGCCGCACCCATCCTGTTCGGCATCACCGTGCGCGGCCTCGGTTTCGGTCCGTCGCTGTTTATCTGCTCCTTCTTGGCCTGCTTTGCCTCATCACGCATGAAAGTGTTGCCGGCGATCGCCCTGTCGGTAGCGATCACGATCTTCTCGATACTGGTATTCACCTATGGCCTCGGCCTGCCTTTCCGCATTTTCGGCCCCTGGCTCGGTTATTAGGATCAGCGCGACATGGAACTTTTCAGCAATCTCGCGCTCGGATTTTCGACCGCAGGCTCCATCGAAAACCTGCTTTTCTGCCTGATCGGCGTGCTGCTCGGCACGTTGATCGGCGTGTTGCCGGGTATCGGTGCCACCGCCACCATCGCCATGCTGTTGCCGATCACCTTTCAGCTGGAGCCGGTCTCCTCGCTGATCATGCTGGCCGGCATCTATTACGGCGCGCAATATGGCGGCTCCACCACCGCCATTCTCATCAATATGCCGGGGGAATCCTCGTCGGCCGTGACCGCCATCGACGGTTACCAGCTGGCACGCAAGGGCAAGGCAGGCGCCGCACTGGCAATCGCTGCCATCGGCTCGTTTTTCGCGGGCACGGTGTCGACCTTCCTCGTTGCCATCTTTGCGCCGCCGCTCACCGAAGTGGCTCTGAAATTCGGCGCCGCCGAATATTTCTCGCTGATGGTGGTCGGCCTCGTCTCCTCCATCGCGCTGGCGCATGGATCTATCATCAAGGCGCTGGCCATGGTGTCGCTCGGCTTGTTGCTGGGCCTTGTCGGCACCGACATTTACACAGGTGCGCCACGCTTCACGCTCGGCATTCGTGAATATTCCGACGGCCTGAATTTTGTCGCCGTCGCCGTCGGTATCTTCGGTATTGCCGAAATCCTGCGCAATCTCGAAAACGAAAGCACGCGCTCGGTTCTGATGTCCAAGGTCAGCGGGCTGATGCCGAGCCGCGAGGATTTTCGGGCGATGATCGCCCCTATCCTGCGCGGCACGGCGGTCGGCTCCATTCTCGGCATCCTGCCGGGCGGCGGTGCCGTGCTGGCGGCATTCGCTTCCTATACGATCGAAAAGAAGGTTTCCAAACATCCGGAGGAGTTCGGCCATGGCGCAATTGCCGGCGTGGCAGGGCCTGAAAGTGCCAACAATGCGGGTGCGCAGACCTCGTTCATTCCGCTTCTGACCCTCGGCATTCCGGCCAACCCTGTCATGGCGCTGATGATCGGCGCGATGATCATCCAGGGCATCGTGCCCGGTCCGAATGTCGCGACCGAACAGCCGGCTCTGTTCTGGGGCATCATCGCCTCGATGTGGATCGGCAACCTGATGCTGGTCATCCTCAACCTGCCGCTGATCGGGCTGTGGGTAAAACTCCTGACCATTCCTTATTACGTGCTGTTCCCGATCATCATGGCCTTCTGCTCGATCGGGGTTTATAGCGTTAATTCAAACGTTTACGACCTCTATGCCGTCGCGTTTTTCGGCTTCATCGGTTACGTGCTGGTGAAACTGCGCTGCGAGCCGGCGCCGCTGCTGCTTGGCTTCGTGCTCGGCCCGCTGCTGGAGGAAAACCTGCGGCGAGCGATGATCCTTTCGCGAGGTGATGCGACCACCTTTGTTACCCGGCCGATCAGTGCTGGCCTGCTGTTGATCGCGGCGCTGGTTCTGGTCGTGGTCTTCCTGCCGGCGGTCAAGGCCAAGCGCGAAGTGGTGTTCCAGGAAGAGGATTGAGGGTTTCGCCTCGGGTGTGAAACCTCCACCATCGTCATCCTCGCCCTTGTGGCGGGGATCCAGCCAGCCCAAGTCTTTGGGCTGGAAAGACTCTTTGACCGCGCAGACGCGCGATCGCTGGATCCCGGCTCAAGGCCGGGATGACGGCGGAGAGGGGGGCAGTTCCTCGGCCAGCCTCTGCAAATGCTGCAATTCGCCGACCGCCACCGGTCCAGCGATGCGCCGCAACAGCAATTGCCCCATCAGCAATCCAGCCTCGGTCAGATCCTCATAAATCGTCTCCACCCTTGGGCGGATCTGGTCGAACAGCCCGGACGTCTGCTTGGCGACAAAGTCCACCTCGCGGCCGGGCAATAGACCGTGGTCGTAGCATGCGGCCATGATCGCCATCGCCACCACTTCACCACCGCAGACAAAGCCGTCCGGCGGCGAGGGCTGGCTCAGCCGCTTGTCGAAATAACGTCTTATATCGTCCGACTTGCTGTCCAGCGTAATGCCGGTGGCGATCTCGAAACCGACGCCTTCCTCGCGCACCGCCGTCATGAAACCGTGGCGCATGTGGTGGGCGAAAGTGAAAGTCTCCGGCGGCAGCACGATCGTCAGTTTTGCACAGCCGGAGGCGATTAGCTTTTTGGCGGCCCGATAGGCGAAATCGTAATTGTCGTAATCGACGAAGGGATGTGGTGTCGCCAGTTCCGTGCGGCCATGACAGATAAACGGAAAGTCGTTCTGCATCAGAAGTTTGACGCGCTGGTCCATCGGCTCGGTGCGGGTGAAGATGATGCCGTCGGCAAGCCGGTTGCGAATGATGTGCTCGACCGGCTCGATTTGCGGGCTGTCGGAAAAATGCGGTGATATGACGAGGTGATAGGGCGTGCCGCGCAGGGCCGCCGTAACGCCCTTGATCATCGATGTGGCGTAACCGAGGATTTCCTCGTGCGGATCGAGGATCAGGCTGATGACGTTGGTGCGGCCGGTGCGCAGACGCTGGGCAGCACGGTCCGGCAGGTAACCGATTTCGGCCGCCACCTGCGCCACGCGCTGGCGGGTTTCGAGCGCTATCTGTGGTGCGTCGGCCAGCGCCCGCGACACGGTGGTGACGGCAAGGCCGGTCAGCTCGGCAATCGTTCTCAATGTGGGTTTGGCGGCATCGCTACCGCGTCCGGCACCTTTCGTGCGTCGTGCGGGCCGGCGCTCCTCAAGATCCTCCAGCGGCATAAGCAATCCTCCTCCACGACGCACGGCTAGCTGGAGGCCGCACGACATTGTGAAAACGTTGCAAAAGCCAAATGATATTTCAAGTTCTGTTTTTGCTATCCATTCTTTTTCAACAAAATCAATTATTTAAATGAATATGTACATTCGTTGACAAACTGCAAATGACGGGTTGACACCTACCGTAGTTGTATCGTTATAAATTTGCATATCCGGAGAGGAGCCCGGATTTGAGGGAGAGACATCATGAATATGCGTAACTTCGCCAGCCTCGCTGCTGGTGCTGCACTCATTGCATTGGCTGCCGGTTCGGCAAAAGCTGCGGAAGAAGTTGAAGTCCTGCACTGGTGGACTGCCGGCGGTGAAGCCGCAGCGCTCAACGTGCTGAAGGAAAATCTCGCCAAGGAAGGCGTTTCCTGGAAGGACATGCCGGTTGCCGGTGGTTCCGGCGTTCAGGCCATGACGGCGCTTCGTGCCCGCGTCACCTCCGGTGATCCGCCGACCGCTGTGCAGATGCTCGGTTTCGACATCCGCGATTGGGCCGAACAGGGCGTTGTCGGCAATCTCGACGAACTTGCTGAAAAGCAGGGCTGGGCCAAGGTCATTCCGGAAGCGCTGCAGGCATTTTCGAAGTACGACGATCACTGGATCGCCGCTCCGGTCAACGTTCACTCCACCAACTGGCTGTGGCTGAACAAGGCCGCCTTCGACAAGGCCGGCGGCAAGGAACCTGCCAACATCGAAGAGCTGATCGCGCTGCTCGACAAGTTCAAGGAACAGGGCCTGACCCCGCTCGCCCATGGCGGCCAGCCCTGGCAGGACGGCACGTTGTGGGAATCCGTCGTTCTTTCCACCGGCGGCATGGATTTCTACAAGAAGGCCGTCATCGACCTCGATCCGGCCGCTCTTTCGGGCGACCAGATGAAGCAGGTCTTCGACACGATGTCGAAGCTTCGCACCTATTTCGACCCGAACTTCTCCGGTCGTGACTGGAACCTGTCCACCGCCCTCGTCATCGAAGGCAAGGCCGGCGCCCAGCAGATGGGTGACTGGTCGAAGGGCGAATGGCTGCGCGCCGACAAGAAGCCGGGCACCGATTTCGTGTGCATGCGCTTCCCCGGCACGCAGGGTAACGTTCTCTTCAACGCCGACCAGTTCGTGATGTTCGATGTGGGTGAGGAAAAGCGCGACGCGCAGATGAAGCTTGCGTCTGCTGTCGAGGATCCGGCCTTCCAGATCGCCTTCAACACCGTCAAGGGTTCTGTCCCGGCCCGTACCGACGTGCCCGGCGACCAGTTCGACGATTGCGGGAAGAAGGGCATCAAGGATGTTGCCGATGCCGCCAAGGCCGGCACGCTGGTCGGTTCGCTGGCCCATGGTTACGCCCAGCCCGGCGCCGTCAAGGAAGCCGTGTTCGACGTCATCACCCAGCACCTGAACGGCCAGATCGATACGGCCACGGCGTTGAAGCGTCTGCCGGAAGCGGTTGCTGCTGCGAAGTGATTGGGCTGCGGGGTGAGCTCCGTTTGTCATTGCCGCCTCTCCTTGGAAGGCTGTGGACGGACTGAACGGATGCATCCTGCCGATCTCCCCCCGTGAGGGGGAGATGCCCGGCAGGGCAGAGGGGGGTAATTCTGGCGCAAATGCCGCTTTCGAACCATCTGTTGCACCGTAACGCACCCCCCTCTGTCACCTTTCGGTGACATCTCCCCCTCAAGGGGGGAGATCATCGGGAGCAAGCGGCGCCGTCGCAAAGCACTATGCAACAGTCAGAATGTTTGGCGCCGGGTGAATAACCTTTCTGTATCAATGACATGCGGCCTATCCGAACTCTGCCGGAGATCATCATGACCACAATCGAACCGGCCACTGCTTCACCGCCGCGCCGAAATTTTGCCGACAGCCTGCGCGGCTGGCTTCCAAAGCTCGTACTGGCGCCATCCTTCGCGGTGATCCTGCTGTTCGTCTACGGTTTCATCCTGTGGACCGTCTATCTGTCCTTCACCAATTCGCGCATCCTGCCGGTCTATAAACTGGTCGGCTTCGATGCCTATGTGCGCCTGTGGTCGCAGCCGAACTGGTACATGGCGATGAAAAACCTCGCCATCTTTGGCGTGCTTTATATCGGCATCTGCATTTCCATCGGCCTTGGCCTTGCCATACTGATGGACCAGCGCATCCGCGCCGAAGGCATCTTGCGGCCGATCTTTCTGTATCCGATGGCGCTGTCCTTCGTCGTGACCGGCACGGCCTGGAAATGGTTTCTCAATCCCGGCCTCGGCATCGAAAACACCATGCACAATCTTGGCTGGGAGAGTTTCAAGTTCGACTGGCTGGTGAACCCGGACATGGCGATCTATACCGTCGTCATTGCCGGTGTCTGGCAGGCCTCCGGTTTCGTCATGGCGATGTTTCTGGCGGGCTTGCGCGGCATTGATGGCGAGATCATCAAGGCCGCTCAGATCGATGGCGCGCCGCTGACAAAGATCTATCGCCGCATCATCATTCCGATGCTGCGCCCGGTGTTTCTCTCGGCCTTCATCGTGCTCGCGCATATGGCGATCAAATCCTATGACCTCGTGATTGCGCTGACCGGCGGCGGCCCCGGCAATGCCACCGAACTGCCGTCCACCTTCATGTATTCCTACACGTTCACCCGCAGCCAGATGGCTGTCGGCTCGGCCAGTGCGGTGATGATGCTGATGGGCATCACGGCGATCATCGTTCCCTATCTCTATTCCGAACTCAGGGAGAAACGCTGATGAGCGGCGCTGTCCAAGAAACCGTCAGCGGCGGCTCGGCAAAAACCGCCCGCGTGGTGATCTATGGCCTGCTCATCCTGCTCGCCGCCATCTATCTTCTGCCGCTTTATGTGATGCTCACCACGTCGCTGAAATCGCTCGACGAGATCCGTGGCGGTGACATGCTGTCGCTGCCGTCCTCGCCATCGATCGCGGCCTGGACCAAGGCATGGGGCGAAGCCTGCATCGGTGTTACCTGCACCGGCATCAAGGGCTATTTCTGGAACTCCATCAAGATGGTGGTTCCGGCGGTGATCATTTCGACGCTTCTCGGCGCATTGAATGGCTACGTGCTAACAAAATGGCGGTTTCCGGGCCACAAGATCATCTTTGGCATGATGCTGTTTGCCTGCTTCATCCCGTTTCAGGCAGTGCTGATCCCGATGGCGCGCATGCTGGGCATGATGGGCATCGCCAACACCACGACCGGCCTTGTCTTCGTCCACGTGATCTACGGCCTCGGTTTCACCACGCTGTTCTTCCGTAACTATTACGAGGCGTTTCCGGACGAGCTGATCAAGGCGGCGATGATGGATGGTGCCGGGTTCTTCCGCATCTTCTGGCGCATCCTGCTGCCCACCTCGGGACCGATCATCGTCGTCACCGTCATCTACCAGTTCACCAATATCTGGAACGACTTTCTGTTCGGTGTGTCCTTCTCATCCGGCGGTTCCTCGCCGATGACGGTGGCGCTCAACAACCTCGTTGCCTCCTCCACCGGCGTGAAAGAATACAATGTCGACATGGCCGCTGCGGTGTTCGCGGCGCTGCCGACACTGTTCGTCTACATCGTCGCCGGACGCTATTTCGTGCGTGGCCTGATGGCCGGCGCAGTCAAGGGATAACACAATGAGCTTTCTTGAAATCAGGAACCTGCGCAAGAAGATCGGCAATGTCGAAGTCCTCAAGGGCATCGATATCGAGCTGGAAAAGGGCGGGTTTCTCGTTCTCGTCGGCCCGTCCGGCTGCGGCAAGTCCACGCTGCTCAACGCCATTGCCGGCCTGTTGCCGCTGACCTCGGGCGATATCGTCATCGACGGTCAGGTGGTCAACGACCTGCATCCGTCGCAGCGTGACATCGCCATGGTGTTCCAGTCCTATGCGCTTTATCCGAACATGACGGTGGAAGAGAATATTGCTTTCGCGCTGGAAATGCGCGGCGTGCCGAAGGATGAGCGCGCGGCGGCGGTGAAAGTGGCGGCCAAGACGCTGCAGATCGAACATCTGCTGACCCGTCGTCCGAGCCAGTTGTCCGGCGGCCAGCGCCAGCGTGTCGCCATGGGTCGCGCACTGGTGCGCAAGCCGCGTGTCTTCCTGTTCGATGAGCCGCTGTCCAACCTCGATGCGAAACTGCGCGTCGAAGTGCGTGCCGAAATCAAGTCGCTGCACCAGAACACCCATGCCACCATCGTTTACGTCACCCACGACCAGATCGAGGCGATGACGCTGGCGACCAAGATCGTCGTGCTGAAGGAAGGCACCGTGCAGCAGATCGGCACGCCGGCGGAAATCTACAATCTTCCGGCCAACCTGTTCGTTGCCGATTTCATGGGCTCTCCGGCCATGAACATGCTGGATGGCAAGGTGGTCGGCACCGGCGCTGAGGCCCGCATTTCGCTGTTCGGCGACCAGTCGATCACCGTGCCGGTTCCGCCGACGGTGGCCGCCGGTGCATTGAGCGAAGGGCAGTCGGTTCTGCTCGGCCTGCGCCCGGAAGCGATCACCGATACCGGCCTGGCCGATCCGCAGGCGCGCTCGGTGACCCAGATCGAGGCGCCCGTGATCATGACCGAGCCGACCGGTTCCGATACCTTTGTCACGGCCGAACTCGGGGGCAAACATTTTACCGCCCGCACCCGCGCGGAAGTATCCTGCCAGGCGGGTGATACATTCCGCTTTGCCTTCAATCTCGACAAGGCGGTCGTCTTCGATCCGCAGAGCGGGCTGCGACTTTAGTCTTTTCTGTATTTGCTCTTTATCATGGGAAGCCCGGTTATACTGCGGCTTCCCTTTTGCATTTATGAGCGGGCGTGAACCGGGAGATCGCTAAAAAGCCTTTTAAATTATAGGTTTATTCCGGACGAAAATTTCGATTTCATGAGCATCGCACACAATCCAACTTGGCCTCGAGCTCGAATTCGGTTAGAAGGCGTTAACCTCTTTGGACGGGACGAGGGTCGGGATTATCGAAATGCAGTTGGCGGGGGCCGCGAAAAATTCGCAGGACTCGAAAGAGTTGAGCGTATCGCATGGGTAGGTTTTCGCACCTGTTCCCCAAGGCGAGCATCGGTGCCTATCTGATCGCGTTTGCCGCCGTCATCGCACTTCCGCTTCTCGCCTTCGTCATCTTCCTGATGTTCCAGCTGGAGCATAGCGAGCGCGAAAAACTCAACGGCGAAACGGCGGAAGACGCGCAGATGCTCGGCCGCGCCATCGATCGCGAGTTGCGCGACATGGCAACGACGCTGCGTCTGCTTGGCAATTCACCGGAGATCGAGCGCGGCGAACTGGAAGCGTTTCACCGCCGCACGCAAAACAGTCTGCGCGGAACGTCGCTTTATGCGCTTCTGGTGGCTGAAGACGGGCAGCTTCTTCTCAATACCCGCGTGCCGTTCGAAACCGCGCTCGGCAAGATGGGAAATATTCCATCGCTGACCTCCGCCCTTCGTTCGGGTCGCACGGAAGTGTCGGAAGTGTTTCGCGGCGCCACCAGCGGCAACTGGGTGTTCAACGTCACCCTGCCGCTGCCCAAGGAGATGCGCGGCGATGTCGGCGCACTGATCCTGACGCAGAATGTTGCCGACCTCAAGAACGTGCTGTCGACAGAAGGTCTGCCGAAGGACTGGTCGGTGGCCATCGTCGACCAGACAGGCAAGGTCGTGGTGGCCGATGGCGCAACCGAACTGACGGCGGCAAGCCCGTTTCCGGCCAGCATGCTGTCGCTGATGCGCGGCCAGAACGGCACGATCGAGGATGTCGGCGGGTCGCCGCGCCAGATGTACGGGTATTACACGCATCCGGATTCATCCTGGCGGGTGATCGTCTGGGGACCGATTGCGTCTGCGCAGGAAAGCATTCTGAGCACATGGCGTTACCTGATCGCCGGCAGTGCGCTTCTGTTGCTGATCGGCTTCGGTTTTGCGTGGTTGGTTGCCCGGCAGTTGCGCGTGCCGATCCGCCAGATCTCCGAGATGGCAGATCGCATCGGCAAGGGTGAGATCGTCTCGCCGGTCGAAACCAGGATCATCGAAGCCAATCATGTGGCGATCGCGCTCTCCAACGCCTCCTTCGACCGCAGCCAGGCGGAAGACCGCATTCATCTGATCCTGCATGAACTCGTGCACCGGACGAAAAACATCCTGACGCTGATCCAGGCGATGATGCGCCAGCTGGCGCGGCAGGATACCACGATGGAGGAGTTCCAGAAGGCGATCAGCACCCGCCTTCAGGGCCTGGGCCGCTCCATCGAGGCTCTTGCGCGCGAACAATGGGCCGGTGTGCCGATGCGCCGTGTCGTCGAAATCCATCTGTCCAACTTCTCCGAAACGCTGGATCGGGTGGATATGCGCGGCGAGGATTTTGTACTGAAGGCGGAGGCGGTGCAGAATCTCGGCCTCGTGCTGCATGAACTGACGACCAATTCGATGAAATATGGTGCCCTGTCCTCGCAGAACGGTCGGGTGCGGATTTCATGGTCGGATGTCGCAACCGAAAGCGGCGAACGGACGCTGCGGCTGGTGTGGGAAGAAAGCGGCGGCCCGCCGGTGCGCGCACCGTCCGCCACCGGTTTCGGCACGACGATCATCAAACGCCATGCCGCTGCTGCCTTTGGCGGCCGGGCGGATGCCGAATACCCCGTCGAAGGTTTCCGCTGGACGCTGACGGCACCCCGCGATCAGCTGGAGCGCACGGCGGAAGACCGCAAGCGCGAGGCTGCCCGACTGGCATAGAGTGACTGGCATAGAGCCTCGGCTTCGCCGCCACCGTACCGAACGGAAACGTGACGGAACCGGAAGGGCGATATCGCCGTTCAGCGCGCATGGACGCGTATTCATCCAATTCCGTATCCGAGCCCGGCGAAGGGCTTGCCATTCTTTCCACCATCGGCCTGACCTATGTCAGCGACAGCGCGCCGGGCATCCGGCGTCTGCGGCGCGGCAAGGGTTTTTGCTACAAGCTGCCGGATGGCTCTCATCTATCGGACAAGGTGCACAAGCTGCGCATCGGCGCGCTTGGCCTGCCGCCGGCCTATGAAAACGTCTGGATCTGCCTCGATCCGAGCGGTCATCTGCAGGCCACCGGTTTCGACAGCCGTGGGCGAAAACAGTATCGCTACCACGCCGACTGGCAATCGTTTCGCAGCGAACTGAAATACGATCAGATGATCGGTTTCGCCGAGGCGCTTCCGAGAATACGCCGCAAGGTGCAACGCGATCTTGGCGAAGGACTTGTCGGTCCGCAGGCGGTGATTGCCGCGTTGGTGGCGCTGCTGGACGCCACGCATCTGCGGGTCGGCAACCGCGCTTACGCCAAGGAAAACAAGACCTATGGCGCAACCACGCTTTTGAAACGGCACATGGTCCTGTCAGATGACAGCATGGTGCTGAAATTCACCGCCAAGGGCGGCAAGCGCGTCAGCCATACGATCCGCCATCCACGACTGCAACGCATTCTGGAAACCATTGCCGATCTGCCGGGCCGCCAGCTGTTTTCCTGGCCGGACGAGGACGGCGTGCCGCGCGGCATAGACAGCGGGCGGCTGAATGCCTATCTCGCGGCCGCCTCTGGCCTGCCGATTTCGGCCAAAACCTTTCGCACCTGGGGCGGCAGCCTTGCCGCCTTCATGGCGGCTTGGAAGGCAGTGGCGGACGATGAAGCCGTGAAGATAAAAATGCTGACGGCGGCTGCCTCGCAGGAATTGCAGAACACGCCGGCAGTATGCCGCTCGAGTTACATCCATCCGGGCATTCTGGCGCTGGCAGAGGATGTGTCGCCGCTCGAAAAGATCATGGCGACGCCAAAACTGTTGGAAAAGGAGACGAGTGGTCTCAAGGCTGATGAGCGGCGGCTGCTGGCGTTTTTGAAACTTGTGGGATGAGGAAGTGAATACTGAGTAGCGAATAGTAAGTAGCGGAGGTCTCCCTCTCTCGTCTTCCTCGGGCTTGTCCCGAGGATCTAACCCGGCCGCCATAAAACGCGCCGCGGCGGACGCTCGGGACGCTCCCCGAGTATGAAGGCCGTTTTTGAGGGCTCTCGAAAGAAAAAACGCCCGCCAAAAAACTGGCGAGCGTCTCTTTCATTCCATGCCAAACAGCCTCAGGCAGCGCGTCTGTGCAGCCCTTCCTGCACTTCCTCGACAATCTTGCCGACAAAGGCGGGCAGGTCATCCGGCGAGCGCGAGGTGATGATGCCGTTATCGACCACCACTGCTTCATCCTTCCACGATGCGCCGGCATTTTTCACGTCGGTGCGGATCGAATGGTAGGAGGTTGCCTTGCGGCCACGCAGCGCATCGGCTTCGATCAGCAGCCAGGGCGCGTGGCAGATGGCCGCCACCGGCTTGCCGCTCCGCACGAAATCGCGCACCACCTTCATGGCGTTCTGGTCGGCACGAAGCTTGTCCGGGTTGATCTGCCCGCCGGGCAGAACCAGCGCGTCGAATTCCGCGGCGTTGACATTGGCGGCCTCGAGATCGACCGTGACGCTGTCGCCCCAGTCGGTCTCGTCCCAGCTTTTGATCTGGCCGGTCTTGATCGATGCGATTTTCACATCGGCGCCCATGTTCCTCAGTTCATCGAGCGGCACGCGCAGTTCGGAGCGCTCGTAGCCGTCGGTCGCGAGGATCAGGATGCGCGCGGAATCGATCTGTGTCATGCAATTCTCCTTTTGTTGTCTGTTGCGGCCCTTACCCGTGTTCAAAGCCCGTGGTGTCACAGGCGGCCGGTGGAAAGATCGCGTCCGTTGATCGAGGCGGGGACGCTCATTTCTTCCCGAGGGGATCGCGGCAGCGGAAGCTCGACAGCTTCCGGCACGACCACATGAGGCTCGTGGCCCGGATTGGTGCCCAGCCCGGTTTTCACCGGTTGCCGCACCCGAGCAATGGTAAAGAGACGCCTCAGTCTCCACAAAATATGGGTCATCGTGTTTCTCCCGTCGCCCGAAAAGGTCTTGCTCCCGAAAGGAAACCTTTTCCATGAAGAGCTAACCATGGGCGTGGGGATAAGTTCCATCGGAACGGTGGAGCGATCTCGCTAAAAAAGACCGCTCACGGTCGGCAGGTTTTATGTGTCGGATCGGCGCTCAGATCGGCACGACCAGCATGGCGCACATGGCAACTGCAAGAACGACACTGGCGGCTTCGAACCATTCTTTGGTCATTGTTTTTTACTCCCTGACTGTGAAGTAAAGAACGAGGATCGCGCATTTCTGTTCCACACATTTGCCATATATGTGTCCGGAAGCTTATTGAGCGCCGTCCAGTGCCAGCTGCGCTTTCATGCGCGCACGGGCGGCCTCAAGAATGGACCGGCTTTCGCGCGCCGCCGCCGTTTCGATGGCAAATCCTTCGCCCGGTGCAATGCCCGGATCCTCTTCATGATCCTTGAAGGTGTCGTCCTCGGTCAGCCTGTGCAGCAAGGCTTTCGTGGTTTCCTCGCCACCCATCATCGCCGCCAGCCAGGTGATCATCAGCTCGCGATGAGCATTGAGGCGGCCTTCCAGTTCTTCCGGGGAAAGTGCGGGCATAAATTCCTCCTGTCGCGTGTGCGCTCATGCTTCGCACATAGAGGAGAGTTGGAGCGAGGGAAGGTTTTGGGCATCACCTGCCATATTTCCGTGTGCCAGGAGGGAACGAAATGCCGCGCTGCATCATTACTGCGCCGAACCTTCAACCCTCATCTTAACCCTCAGTGGCGCGGCATGGATATGACAGTGAAGAATTTCGAGATCACGGCAGGATCATGGACCCAGCTCGGCGCCAATTTCGATGGCGAGGGCACGAATTTTGCGATCTTTTCCGCCCATGCCGAACGCGTCGAACTGTGCCTGTTCGACAATAGCGGTACCCACGAGATCGCCCGGTTGACACTGCCGGAATATACCAACGAGATCTTTCATGGTTATGTGCCGGGCCTGAAACCCGGCCAGCTTTACGCCTACCGCGTTCACGGCGCCTTCGACCCGGAAGCCGGCCACCGCTTCAACGCCAACAAGCTGCTGCTCGATCCTTATGCCCGCGAACTGGTGGGCGAGTTCAAGTGGAACGAGGCACATTTTGCCTATGATCTTCTCGCCGAAGACAAGGACCTCACATTCAACGAGCTCGATAGCGCGCCCTATACGCCAAAATGCAAGGTCATCGACCCTCACGGTTTCGATTGGGGCAAGGATGCCTCGCCGAATGTTTCATGGCCAGCGACCATCGTCTACGAAACCCATGTGAAAGGGTTTACGCAGCTGAACAAGGCGATCCCGGAAAACCTGCGCGGCACGTTTGAAGGCATGGGCCACAAGGCGACCGTGGATTACATCAAGAACCTCGGCATCACGTCTGTCGAACTCATGCCCATCCACGAATTCCCGCAGGATCAGCATCTGCTGGACAAGGGCCTCAATAATTTCTGGGGTTACAATTCTATCGGCTTCTTTGCCCCGGCCTCGCGGTATTACGGCCCGAACGGCATTGCCGGTTTCCGCGACATGGTGCGCGCCTTCCACGATGCCGGCATCGAGGTTATTCTCGACGTGGTCTATAACCACACGGCCGAAGGCAACGAGCTTGGCCCGACACTCTCCTTCAAGGGCATCGACAACTTTTCCTATTACCGCACGCTGCCGGACCAGCACCGGTATTACATCAACGATACCGGCACCGGGAACACGGTGAACACCTCGCATCCGCGCGTTTTGCAGATGGTGATGGATAGCCTGCGCTACTGGACGGAACATATGCATGTGGACGGTTTCCGTTTCGATCTCGGCACCATTTTGGGCCGCGAGCCGGAAGGGTTTGACCAGCGCGGCGGTTTCTTCGATGCGGTCATGCAGGATCCGGTCCTGTCTAAAACAAAGCTGATCGGCGAGCCCTGGGATATCGGTCCCGGCGGTTATCAGGTCGGTGGTTTCCCGCCGGGCTGGGCTGAGTGGAACGACAAATATCGCGATACGGTGCGCGAATACTGGAAGGGCGACAACGTGCCGACCGATTTCGCCGCACGACTGCTCGGTTCCGGCGATCTTTACGACCAGCGCGGCCGCCGTCCGTGGGCCAGCGTCAATTTCGTCACCGCCCATGATGGTTTTACGCTGAACGACCTCGTTTCCTACAACGAGAAACACAACGAGGCGAATGGCGAGGACAATAACGACGGCCATAGCGATAACCGCTCCTACAATTACGGCGCGGAAGGCCCGACCGAGGACGAGGGCATCAATGCGGTGCGCGAGCGCCAGAAGCGCAATTTCCTCGCCACGCTGCTGTTTTCACATGGCACGCCGATGCTGCTTGCCGGTGATGAATTCGGCCGCAGCCAGATGGGCAACAACAACGGTTATTGCCAGGACAGCGATATTTCATGGGTCCACTGGGAGGACCTGCCGGAGACCTGCGAGGAGCTGCGCGAGTTTACGCGCCAGCTCATCCGTCTCCGGCAGACACAGCCGCTGCTTCGCCGCGAAAACTGGCGCGACGGGCTGGATGTGAAATGGTTCAATGCCGGCGGTGGTTTCCAGACGGCGGAACAATGGGAAGAAGGCTCGACCATCGGCCTTTATCTCGGTCGTGGCGACCTCAAGGAAGAAGAGGGCATCTGGCACGATGTGCTGATGTTGTTCAATCCGTTCGAAGGCACGGTGCCGTTCCGCATCCCGCAATTCGGCGAGGGCGGCTGGGTGCTGGAACTGACCACGGCGGATGTGACCAAACGTGGTCAGGTGATCACCAAGGAAAAGGATTTTGAATTGGAAGGCCGAAGTCTGGTGCTTTTCCGGAGGCCGTGAGACACTCTACTGCCGTCATGCTCGGGCCCCGTCCCGAGCATCTGCTGCGTCGAATTCGTGGCAGTGTGATCAGATCCTCGGGACAGGCCCGAGGAAGACGTTTGCGGAATATGTCGAATATTTCTTTCTTGTAAGGCGGGTTGATTGACCCGCCTTATTTTGCGATCACCCTCGCCAAGATTTACGCGAAGGAGACGCATCATAACCGCCGGCAAAAACAAGCAGAAATCCGTGTTTTCTCTTGGGGGCTCGCGTCAGTTTTCGATGCCGTGGAAAATTACCGCCGCATTCTGGGTGGTAATCGTCATTCTGATGCTGTCGGGTTTTGCTGCGCAGCAGATGCAATGGTACGGACTTTCCAGTCGATTGTTCGCCTATATGGCCCTTTGCGCGGTGGGTTATGCGATCAGCTGGCTTTGCCTCGTTTATGTGAACGCCCGTCACATCCGGAAGCAGCTGACGGGGCGCGGCCATGAGGATGATCCATGACCCTCTTCCTGCGCAGTTATCTGATCACGCTCGGGTTCATCCTTGCAAGCGGCGGGGTAGGGGCGGTGCTGCTCGAATGGAGTGAAAAACTTTCGCTCGGCTGGCTGGGTGGCATCATTGCCGTCGCCATCGCCGTGTTGGGCACAGTGCTGCTGCTGGTCGGCATTTTTGGCAGTCCGGCTCGCGTCGAGATCTGGGTGGACAGGACTTCGGTCCATGAAGGCAGCATTATTCTTGCCATCGTGGCGCTGCCGCTGTTTCTGCTGCTGCGGCTTTTCATGGCCTTGGAAAATCGTCCATCCGCCAGCCTGCCGATCACCGAGATGCGCACCAAGCGAGCCCGGCGCCGGGCCCGCCGTCAGTAGACCTGACGGCGGGTATTGTTATCGCTGGTCGTCGTGCCGCGCACGAGACTGTTGTAGACATTGGCATATTGCTCGGCGCTGCGTTCCCATGAAAATTTTGTTTTCATGCCCTGGTTCTGCAGGCGGGCCCAGCTGCGGGGGTCGGCATAGGCATCCAGCGTGCGGCGCAGCGCCAGCCGCAGGCCATCGGTATTGACCGGATGGAACTGGAAACCGGTGGCGACGCGGGCGGAGATCGCCGCGTCATTGGCATCGATGATGGTTTCCGAAAGCCCGCCGGTGCGCGACACGACCGGCACGCAGCCATAGCGCAGGGCGTAAAGCTGGGTGAGGCCGCAGGGCTCGAAACGCGACGGCTGCACGATGGCATCCGAGCCGGCATGGATGAGATGGGCTGTCGGTTCGCCATAACCGATATGCACGGCCATGCGACCCGGGAAACGCGCGGCGGTTTCCAGCAGCTTCTGCTCGATATCGTGGTCGCCCTGGCCGAACACGATGATGCGACCGCCCTTGAAGATCACCTCGTCGGCCGTATCGGCCAGCATATCCATGCCCTTCTGCCATGTCAGGCGGCTGACGGCAGAGAAGATCGGCCCGTCACCACGGTCGAGGTCAAAATGGTCGAGCAGGGCGTTGCGGTTGGCACGTTTGCGGCGCAGGCTGGTGCTGTCATAGGTCTGGGGAATATGTTCGTCGGTGGCCGGATCCCATATATCCATGTCGATGCCGTTGACGATGCCGCGCAGGATGGTCACGCGTTCGTTCAGCACGCCGTCGAGACCCATGCCGAAACGCGGCGTCAGGATTTCGCGGGCATAGGTGGGGCTGACGGTGATGATCGCATCCGCCGTCTGCAGCCCGCCCTTCAGCGTGCTGATATCGCCGAAATATTCGAGACAATCCATCGACATCGTGCTGGCCGGCAGGCCCATGAACGGCAGCAGATCTGCCGCATATTGTCCCTGGAAGGCGAGATTGTGAATGGTGAGCACGACCGGTGTCTTGCAGCCTTTTTCGCGCATGTAGACCGAGGTCAGCGCCGATTGCCAGTCGTGGGTATGGACGATATCCGGCAGCCAGCCGGGCAGGATGCCACCGGCGATTTCGGCGCCGGCAAGCGAAAGTGCTGCAAACCGTTTCCAGTTGTCGGCATGGTCGTTGCCCGAAGCATCGACATAAGGGCCGCCGGGGCGGTCATAGAGTGTCGGGATGTCGAGAACGAAAAGATCGAGATCGCCAACTTTGGAATGCAGCAGCGACGCGCGCTCGCCCAGCAGATCCTCGAACACAAGCAGCGGTACGTGGTTACCGATCTCGCGCATGACAGCGGGATAACCCGGCACGAGCGTCGTCGTTTCGATGCCGAAAGGCAGGAGTGCCTTGGGAAGCGAACCGGTGACATCTGCGAGACCGCCTGTCTTGATCAGCGGAAAAACCTCGGATGTCACTGAAAGCACGCGCATGGACTGCATTTCCCCCTTACGAAACAGCTGGCCGCTCGTTCGGCCGACATTCTTGCGTGCAACGATGGCGCCGCGCGCCTTGTCGCGAAAACCGGCCTGTTCGAAGGTTACAGGTGCATTAAAGGTCATGCCCGCCTCCCATGAGCAGCCCCTTCGATGCCTGCCTGCAGGGGCTCATGCGGACGTGCCTGAGACCTGCTCGGGAAGGGGCGTCGCCGTCCACCTCAAGGTTCCACGCATAAGGTAAACGAAACCATTGCTTCACAACAAAACTCGTCGAATAAAGACATAACAATGCGTTTGCCGCGGAGGCCTCCGCGGCAGCGCCATGCGTACTAGAAGAGCCGGCACCGTGTTATTTCGCGGTGAGCTTCTTGGATCTGGTCTTGGCAGCCGGTTTTGCTTCGGCGGCAATCGCCTTGGCTTTTGCCGGCTTGGCGGCTTTTGCAGCTGGCTTTGCCGGCGCGGATTTGGCCGGTGCAGGTTTGGGTTCGGCCGCAGCCGGCTTTGCATCTACCGATTTGGCATCTGCTTTCGCCGCTTTCGGCTTTGCCGTCTTCGCCACGGCTTCAGGCTTTTTCGCTGCGACCTTTTCTGGTGCCGCACCATTGGCCTTGGGTTTCTTGCCCTTCGGCAGACCCTTGGTCACACCGAGCGGTGCAAACAGCAGATATTCCTGCCGCGCCCTGTCCCAGTGTTCGTTATCCTTGCCTGTCGGATAACCTTCTTCTTCCCACAACGCGTAGGCACGCTTACTGATCCACTCGTGTTCGGATTCCGCCATGATTACGTCTCCGTTCGCCCGATTGTCACAACAGATGACACTCGCAAAAGTTCCGTTACGCAAGGCAAATTTTTGTGCGGTGCTTCTTTTTTTGCCGGAACCTTTTTCAGATCTCTTCGTTCGAGCATCGGGAGGAGATCTGTTATGCAAAACTACTTCGATATACTGCCACACTCGACCGGCTGGATTTACGTGATCGGCGGCATGCCGTCGGCATCCTATCCAAGCTATGCCCTATGCCTGAAAGCCGCGCATCTGCACGCCGAACGCGATCGCCACAGACTGCAAAAACCGGTTTTCCGCCGACAGGAACTTGATGGCGGAATGGCTCCTTGCGACCAGAACGTGACGACGCCTTATCCCCAGATACGCCCCTGAAAAGACATCTGGATGACATCGTATCCGACAAGGCAAGGCCCGCCGTTGGCGGGCCTTTTCATGTTGCGGTGCAACTGGATTATGCGGCCTTTTTCGCGGCGGAATTGACGGCCTTCGTGGCAAGCGTGGTCAGTGCCTCGTCGGTCTTGCTTTCTTCGGCAAGTGTTTCGGCCAAAAGCGCTGCGGCTTCCTTCATGCCGAGCTGCTTTGCCCAGGCGACGAGTGTGCCGTAACGGCTGATCTCGTAATGTTCTACAGCCTGTGCCGCGGCAAGCAGACCGGCATCGAGGGCGGGCGTGCCCTTGAACTCGTCCAGGATTTCCTCGCCTTCGGAAAGAATGCCCTCGATCGCATCGCAGGTCTTGCCCTGTGCGCGTTTGCCGATGATCTCGAAAACCTGCTTCAGGCGGTCGATCTGGCCTTCGGTTTCTTCCTTGTGGGTGAGAAAGGCCTGTTTCAGCTTTTCGTCCTGTGCGCCGCGGGCCATTTTAGGCAGCGCCTTCACGATCTGGCGCTCGGCGTAGTAGATGTCCTTGAGGGTTTCGTAAAAGAGATCTTCCAACGTCTTCGTCGTTGCCATAACGGGCGTCCTCCTGGTTTTCTCGGGTGATCTTGCGGAATTGTCGCGTTTGATCGACCGCCAAGAAACCGGCAGGATGTCGGATTGTTCCCGTTTGTCCGGAACCGTACGAAAGGGAAAATGTTGGAGCCGTCGTGTAGGGTCAGGCCTTGTCGGCCAGCTTGTCGTGAAGCGCCTTTTGCAGGTCCTGTGCCAGCTTCAGCAGACGGTCCGGCACGTCTTCCTTCTCGATCTCGGTGAGGAGAACGGCGACTTCCTGCGTTACCCGGCTGCCGAGGGTTGCGGGTTCTTCGGGAACAAGCGTGCTGTCTTTCGTCATTCTCGCCTCTTGGATCGCTCCCAAGCGCCTCATCCTAGGGGCACATGTTTAATTATTCGAAAGCGCAGAATGGCGGCCCGAGTCAATGCTCGGCCTGTGCAAAGCACCCATGCAGCAGGGCGTGCGGTCAATTCGCGCTGCGGCTGATGCGCGAATGCGACAGCGTCATCCGCCAGCGGAACCAAATGCGGCAGGCGGACGTTTGCACCCGTCAATCCCGTAGTCGAGTTTTTGCAAGAGGTGCGCCCCGGTGTCTGAATCACAATTGAAAAGTGATCCTGCACGCGCCGATATCGTCCGGCTGATCCCCGCACTTCGTGCCTTCGCCCGAACATTCTGCCGTAATCCCACCGATGCCGACGACCTCGTGCAGGAAACCCTGATGAAGGCGCTCGGCAATCTCGACAAATTCGAGCCAGGAACAAAGCTGAAGTCGTGGCTGTTCACCATCATGCGCAACACGTTTTACACCCGCGCCAAGGTGCTGGGCCGCGAGGCTCCGGGGCTGGAGGAAAACGTCTCCGGCGACACACCGATCGCCGCCTCGCAGGAAGTGGCGGCACGCGCCAAGGAAGTGCAGCGAGCGCTGCAGAAACTGCCTCCACATTATCGCGAAGTGCTGACGCTGGTGGCGATCCTTGGCGAAAGTTACGAATCCGCTGCCGAAATCTGCAATTGCGCCGTCGGCACGGTGAAAAGCCGCCTCAACCGCGCCCGCCACCAGATCCTGGCTGAACTGGGCGAGGACAACGAAGACGAGGCGACCCACGTCTGACGGACGTCGTCCGATAACAACAGGGAGAGACACCATGAAAACCATCGCAACCTTTGCCGCCATCGCTCTGGCTTCCAGCGCCACTTTTGCGGTTGCCGCCGATCAGGTGGCGCCCGCCACCACTACGGGCACGGGCACGGCAAAATTCGTCGGTGCCAAGGGAGAGGATGCCGGCAAGGCGGATTTGAGCACGACGCCGGCGGGCGTGCTGATCAATGTCGAGATCAAGGGCCTGCCCGCTTCGCAATGGGTGGCTTTCCATGTGCATGAAACCGGCACCTGCGATGCCGCCTCGCATCATGAATCCGCCGGTGGGCATTTCAATCCGGATGGCAAGGAACACGGTTATGAGGCCGCCAA
This sequence comes from Neorhizobium huautlense, assembly GCF_030811685.1. Classification (GTDB taxonomy): domain Bacteria; phylum Pseudomonadota; class Alphaproteobacteria; order Rhizobiales; family Rhizobiaceae; genus Neorhizobium; species Neorhizobium huautlense_A. Next base: position 183,451 of record NZ_JAUSRF010000002.1, read on the forward strand.
CGGCCCGCATGCCGGTGACATGCCCAACCAGTATGTCGGTGCCGATGGCGTGCTCAGAGCGCAGGTGATCAATGATGCGGTGACGCTCGACAAGGGCGAGGCGGGCATTGTCGGTCGCGCGCTGATGGTTCACGCCAAGCCGGACGATTACAAGACGCAGCCTTCCGGTGCCGCCGGTGACCGGCTGGCCTGTGGTGTGATCGAATAAGCTGCTGCTGAAATTTCTGCCGCCTGTCGGGTTGACGGGCGGCAGAACTGCGCAATTTGCAAAAACAGTTACCGCTATTCCAGCAGGGGGCCGACATGGCGATCACCATTACCGCGATCCTTTTCACTCTGATCGGGATCGCGCTGGCCGCCGGTGGCGGTCACCTGATGCTGATCGGCGGCAGCGCCTATTACCTCATCACCGGCATCGCATTCGTTCTCACCGCCATTTTGCTGTTCATGCGCCGGCCGCTGGCGCTGTGGCTTTATGCGGCCATCATTCTCGGATCGCTCGGCTGGGCTGTGTGGGAGGTCGGGCTCGACTGGTGGCAGCTTGGCCCGCGTGGTGGCGTCATCATCGTGCTCGGCATCTGGCTGCTGACGCCATGGATCCGCAGGCCGCTCGGTTTTTCCAGCCCCACCACCGGTTTCCGGTATGGCGCCGACGTGCGGCCGCTCGCCGTTTCCGTCTGCATTGCCGTGCTTGTGGCGCTGGTGTCGATGATGTTCCATCCGCATGACCAGTCCGGTAATCTGCCGGAAGAGGTTGTTGCGGCAGCGCCGAACCTTGGCGGCAATGTGCCTCCGGGCGACTGGCATCAATACGGTCGCACGCCTTACGGCCAGCGTTATTCGCCGCTCGACCAGATCAACAGGCAAAATGTCGCGTCGCTCACCGAAATCTGGCGTTTCCAGACCGGCGACGTGAAACTGCCGGACGATGTCGGCGAGACCACCTATCAGGTGACGCCGCTGAAAGTGGGCAACACGCTATTCCTCTGCACGCCGCACAATTGGGCGATCGCGCTGGATGCAACCACCGGCAAGCAGATCTGGAAATTCGACCCGAATGTCGGCCTCAACCCGGACCGTCAGCACCAGACCTGCCGTGGCGTCAGCTATTATGCCGATACGGCAGCCGCCGCCGGCAGCCAATGCGCCGCCCGTGTCTATCTGCCGACCTCGGATGCCCGCCTGATCGCGCTCGATGCCGGCACCGGCCAGATTTGCGAAAGTTTTGCCGATAAGGGCACGCTTCAACTGGAAACCGGCATGCCGTATAACCCGGCCGGATATTATTACTCTACCTCGCCACCCGCCATTGCCGGCAACAAGATCATTGTCGGCGGCGCCGTCAACGACAACTATTCCACCCAGTCGCAGTCGGGCGTCATCCGCGCCTTCGACGTCAATACGGGGCAATTGATCTGGAACTGGGATAGCGGCAATCCGAGCCAGACGACGCCGCTGCCGGAAGGCCAGAAATACAGCGTCAACTCGCCCAACAGCTGGTCCGTGTTCAGCGTCGATGAAGCGCTTGGCCTCGTTTACATCCCGCTCGGCAACCAGGTGCCCGACCAGCTTGGCATGGGCCGCAGCGAACATGTCGAGAAATATTCCTCGTCGATCGTCGCGCTCGATCTGAATACCGGCGCTGACCGCTGGGTCAAACAGTTCGTGCATCACGACCTGTGGGACATGGACGTACCGGCGCAGCCGACGCTGATCGACCTGAAAAAGGCCGATAACAGCACGGTGCCGGCGCTGGTTGGCCCCACAAAGCAGGGCGATATCTATGTGCTAGACCGCCGCACGGGCGAGCCGATCATTCCGATGACCGAAGAGCCTGCACCGACAGGTGCTATTGCCGGTGATTTCACCGCGCCGACCCAGCCGACCTCGGGTTTGAGCTTCAAGCCGCCGAAACTGGAAGAGCGCAACATGTGGGGCATCACCATGTTCGACCAGATGGTGTGCCGCATCCGTTATCATTCGCTGCGGTATGATGGCCGATATACGCCGCCATCGCTGGAAGGCTCGATCATCTATCCCGGCAATTTCGGCACGTTCAACTGGGGTGGTGTCGCGGTGGATCCGGAACGGCAGGTGATGTTCGGCATGCCGACCTATCTCGCCTTTACTTCGCAACTGGTGCCGCGCGACCAGATCCCGCCGAAGGGACAGGGCGAAAAGGGCAGCGAACAGGGCCTGAACCGCAATGATGGCGCACCTTACGGCGTCAAGATGGGGCCGTTCCTCGGGCCGCTGCAGGTTCCCTGCCAAGCGCCGCCCTGGGGTTATGTCGCCGGCGTCGATCTGCGCACCGGCGAAACGGCCTACAAGCACAAGAACGGCACGGTCTACGACATGACGCCGCTGCCGCTGCCCTTCAAGATCGGCGTGCCCGGTATCGGCGGCCCGATGATCACCAAGGGCGGCGTCGCCTTCCTCGGTGCTGCGGTCGACGATTACCTGCGTGCCTATGATCTCACCAATGGTCAGCAGCTCTGGGAAGCACGGCTGCCGGCCGGTGGTCAGGCGACACCGATGAGTTATGCGGTGGAAGATGGTCGCCAGTTCGTGGTGATGGTGGCGGGCGGACATGGCTCGGTCGGCACCAAGCCGGGGGATTATGTGATCGCCTATGCGTTGCCGCGGTAAGGGGAAGTTTGCACAGGAAAGGAGCCGGGATGCTTCCCGGCTTCTTTGTGTCGTCAGGTCATGATGGTGTGGCCTGTGTACTTACCGGGGGTTTTATGCACCAATTGATTTGTTTTTCCATCCTGCTTGTGGTCGCCGTTCTGTTCAATGCGGTGGCGGCAGCGAAGATGGCTTCAGATGGAAACTGGGGGGAGGCCGTCGGCCAGCTCTTCTTCGGGCCGCTCGTTTTTTTCTATGTGACGCATAGCGTGATTTATTTCGCGACGCGCCTCATTCGCGGACCGGCGGCCGTGGCTTCCTATTCCGCTTCAAGGCTGAATTACATTGCCTTCGTGATCACCTTGCTCGGCATATTGGGTGCCGCCGCGCAAAGGGCGACACCGCCGGTTTGATAGGCGTCGCCTAATGCAGAAATCCGCCGCTGCGGATGAAATTGCGCACTTCGCTGACGCCATCCACGCAGGCCGCAACCTCTGTCGCGCGTGAAATCTCGGCGCCATCCAGCACCGTACCGGTCAGCGTGATCTGCGTGCCGTCGGCCACCACTGTCACATCGCTGGCATCGACACCGAAATTGGTGGCGAGTGCGTCGGCGACGCGGGTTTCCAGTTCGGCGGCGGGTGGGTTCTCCACCTCGATCGTCGGTTCCTTGTCGTAAAACATCGGCGGTTTGAAAACCATGACCGTTCCTCCTTGGTTGTCTCTCGACAGATCAACGCGAGGAGGCGGGCATTGGTTCAATGTGTCGCCGTACCAACGATCTCTTTCAACTGCGCCTGCGTAAAGGGTTTTGCCAGACGCGGCAGTTGCTGGTCGGAGCCGGCCGGCAGTTCGGCGTAACCGGTCGCCAGGATCACCGGCAGGGTGGGGCGCAATCTTGCGATTTCCTGTGCCAGTTCCGAGCCGGTCATCTGCGGCATGGAATGGTCGGTGATGACGAGGTCGAGATTTTCGCCGCTGTTGATCACCGACAATGCGTCCGTTGCGCTATAGGCTTCGATCACGGTGTGGCCGAGGTCTTCCAGCATCAGCGTCGTGTTCATCAGTACCAGCGCGTCGTCATCGACGGCAAGAATGGTAAGCGGGCGGCTGATTTCTTCCGGCAGGATCAGCGGCAGTTCGGGCTCGAGGATTTCCTCGTCCTCACCGGCGACCGGCAGACAGAGAAAGATCGTCGTGCCTGCGCCGCGCGCACTCTCTATGCTGAGCGCGCCGCCGGATTGTTCGATCAGGCCCTGCACCATGGAGAGGCCAAGCCCGGTGCCACGGCCCACACCCTTGGTGGTGAAGAAAGGTGTGGTCGCATGCGCCAAGGTTTCGGCGTCCATGCCTTCGCCATCATCCTTGACGCTGATTGAGAGATAGCGGCCCGGTTTCAGCCGCCCATCCGTTTCGGTGATATCCTGCGGTGTCGCCGAAATGGTGATCGTGCCGCCTTGCGGCATGGCATCACGGGCATTGACGATGAGGTTCAGCAGCGCAGTTTCAAGCTGGTTCGGATCGGTCTGCACATAGGGCAGGTTGTCGGCAAAATCGGTCTCGATGGTCAGCGTCTGACTGAGCGAACTTTTCAGGAAATCGCGCATGCCGGATACGAGTTTCGGGACATCTACCGGCAACACGTTCAGTTCCTGCCGTCGCGAGAAGGCCAGCATGCGTTGGGTCAGCGCCGCGCCGCGTTCGGCACCGCGAATGGCATTGTCGATCAGTGGCAGCAGCGAAGGGTCTTCCGGCAGGCGCTTGCGCAGCATTTCGAGGCTGCCCATGATCGCCATCAGCAAGTTGTTGAAATCATGGGCGACGCCGCCGGTCAGCTGGCCGATCGCTTCCATCTTCTGGGCCTGAAACAGCTCCTCACGGGCCTTTGCCAGCGCCTTCTGGGCTTCCATGCGTTCGCTGTTATCGCGGGTGATCTTGGCAAAACCGATCACATGGCCATTGTCGTCATGGATCGCGTCGATGACGACATGTGCCCAGAAGCGGCTGCCATTGCTGCGCAGGCGCCAGCTTTCCTTTTCGAAACGTCCCTCACGGCGGGCCGTCGCCAGAGCGCGCTGCGGTTCCCCGCGCGTACGGTCTTCCTCGGTATAGAAGAGCGAAAAATGTCGGCCGATAATGTGCTCGGCGCTATATCCCTTGATGCGCTCGGCGCCGGAATTCCACGTCGAAACGTGGCCGTCTGCATCCAGCATGTAGATGGCGTAATCGGTGATGGAATCCAGAAGCGTCTGGTAGAGCCCGTCGCTCGTCAGCATTGCCGGATGGCCCTTGGCCAGATTCATGGTCGTCCCGTCGCTCCCTCAAGATCTCACAAGAATACTCTAATACGGAATTGGTTCCGAATCCGATAATTCCTCGGAAAGGGTTGCCGAGGAATTGACAAAGGCGTGATGTCGAATTACGACTGACGAAAATTAAAATTCGTCAGTCGTAATGGAGCAGACATGAGCGACAGTCTTCAGGCCGGTCATGCCGTCGCAAACGCCCAGGCAGGCCCTTCTCACGCGGGCGATGTGCGGTCGGAAAATATTACGCGCATTCTGGACACTGCCGAACGGCTGTTCCGGCACTACGGTTATACCAAGACCAATGTGGCCGATATCGCCAAGGAACTCGGCATGTCGCCGGCCAATATCTACCGATTTTTTGCCTCCAAGGCGGAGATCCATCAGGCGCTGGCCCGGCGCATGCTGGCTGCCAGTTATGATCTGGCGGTTGCCAATGTCCGCAGCGGCAAAACAGCCGCCGAGGGCTTGCGCCTTTACGCGCTTGGCCAGCATCGCATGACACTTGAAACCATGTTGCATGAGAATAAAGTGCACGAAATGGTTGTTGTGGCCATCGAGCAGCAATGGAAGGTGATTGAAGAGCATATCGAGCGGATCCGCGTCCTTGTCGCGGAGCTGATCGATCAGGGCATCAAGGCCGGCGAGTTCCGCCAGCAGGATGTCGAAATCGCATCGGACTGTTTCATGCAGGCGACTGTGTCGCTGTGCCACCCTCAGATCATTGCAGATTGTCTTGCAGAACGCCGGCACGCAACGCCGGAAGATCTTGTTGAATTCGCTGTCAGGGCGCTGCGCTGATCCCTGGAGGGGCAGGTGCGCCGGGTTTCAATCGCATGGGAGTGCGGTCATGTCGTCGTTTTCGAAATTGTCCATCGGTTTTGCCCTGGCGTCCACGCTCGTCCTTCTTGCCGGGTGTTCGGAAGAGAAGAAGCCTGAAGCTGCAGAAGTTTTGCGGCCGATTAAGATTGCCGAAATCGGTGCTGCCGATGAAGGCCGGGCCCTCGTTTATTCCGGCTCTGTGCGGGCGCGAAAGCAGATGGATCTCGGTTTTCGCGTGGCGGGAAAAATCACCGAAAGGCTGGTCGATGTCGGCGAACGGGTGACGCCCGGCACGGTTCTCGCGCGTCTCGATGCGGTCGATCTGCAACTGGCCGTGCGCCGCGCCGAGGCGGATCTGGCATCCGCCGAAAAGCAGGTGGAGATTTCCGCGCTGGCCCGTCGTCGTGCTGAAAACCTTGCCTCCAAGAACATCGCGCCGCAGGCGGAGCTCGAGCAGAGCGTGCTCGCCGCCGACCAGGCACTGTCGGCCCGCCAGTCTGCCGTCTCGGCGCTTGAACAGGCCCGCAATCAGGTGGCCTATGCGGAACTCAAGTCGGATGTGAACGGTATCGTCACCGCCGTCAGCGCCGAAGCGGGGCAGGTGGTTTCCGCCGGCACGCCGGTGATTTCCGTGGCCGTCGATGGCGAAAAGGAAATCGAGATCGCGGTGCCGGAAAACGACATCGCCCAGTTCCGTCCGGGCAAGACGGTGTCGGCGAGTTTCTGGTCCTATCGGGACCTGACGCTTGAAGGCAAGGTGCGCGAGGTTGCGGGCAGCGCCAACACCCAGTCGCGCACCTTTGCCGTCCGTGTCAGTCTGCCGGATGACGAGCAGTTGCGGCTGGGCATGACCGGCATGATCACCGCCCGCACCGATGGCGCGGTGGCCGCCTATTCCGTGCCGCTTGCTGCCGTCACCGAAAAGGATGGCAAAAAGATCGTCTGGATCGTCGACAAGGCCAAGGGCACCGTGCATTCGCGCATCGTGACCGTTGCCGGTTTCACCGATGACGGCGTGCGCATCGCTGAGGGCGTCAAGCCCGGTGAAGCGGTGGTTGCGGCCGGAACACAGTTCATGGCGGAAGACATGAAGGTGAAGGTGCCGGGAGCCACCACGGCGGAGGCTGAAGGCAATACGCAGACGGCGCCCGCCAGCGCTGACCGTTCGTAACCGGCTCGGCAAAGGGAAAAGATCATGTCGTCCTCCGATCACACACCGTCCGGCGCAGATTCCGGCATAGGCGAAGTGCCCGAAAAGCAGCCTTTCAACCTGTCGCGCTGGGCGATCGCCCATCCGAGCATCGGCCGTTTCCTGTTCGGCCTGATCATCATCATCGGCGTTCTCGGCATCATGAATATGGGCCAGAAGGAAGATCCCGATTTCACCTTCCGCGTCATGGTCGTGCAGGCCGTGTGGCCGGGGGCGTCGCTCGAGGAAATGCAGGATCAGGTTGCCAACAAGATCGAACGCAAGCTGCAGGAAACCCCGCATCTCGACTGGGTGAAATCCTATTCGCGCGCCGGCAGCACGATCATCACGCTGCAGATCAAGGGCGATACGACCGCGCGTGACGTGGCCGATGCCTTCTATCAGGTGCGCAAGAAGGTCGGTGACATTACAGATCTGCCGAGCGGTCTGCTCGGGCCTTATTTCAACGACGAATTCGGCGATACCTATATCACCCTGCATGCGATCAGCGGGGATGGCTATGGTTATCCCGAGCTGAAAAAATACGCCATCCAGGCACGCGACATGCTGCTCGCCACGCCCGGCGTCGAAAAGGCCGTCATTCTCGGCGACCAGGCGGAAAAGATCTATATCGACGTCTCGTCCAAGGTGCTGGCCGAGCACAATCTCACCTTCAACGACCTCCAGAGCGCCCTTGCAGGGCAAAACACCGTCGATCCGGCCGGAAATATCGAGACCTCCAGTCGTTCCGTCCGGATCGCGGTGGAGGGAGGCGTGACGACACCGGAAGATGTGCGTGAACTGCGTCTGCGCACCGGCTCTCAGGTCATTCGCCTCGGCGATATCGCTACCGTATCCTCCGGTCTTGTCGACCCTTACGAGCGCAAATACCGCTTCAACGGTCATGACGGCGTGCAGGTTGGTGTCGTGATGGCGCCGGGCTTCAAGGTCACGGATGTCGGCAAGTCCGTCGAGGCGACCTATGAACGGTTCATCGCCTCAATGCCGGTCGGCGTGTCGGTCGATCAGGTCTCCAACCAGCCGGAAGTGGTCACTGAGGCTGTCGGCGAGTTCACGCAGGCGCTGATGGAAGCGCTGGTGATCGTGCTGGCCGTATCGCTGATCTCGATCGGCTGGCGCTCCGGCATCATCATCGCCATCGCCATTCCGCTGGTTCTCGCGGCAACGCTTGCCATCATGTACACTTTAGGCATCGAATTGCAGCGCATCTCGCTCGGCGCGCTGATCATTGCGCTCGGACTTCTGGTGGACGATGCGATGATCGTCGTCGAGATGATGGAGCGCAAGCTGGAGGAGGGACTGCCCAAGCTGGAAGCCGCCACCTTTGCCTATTCCTCCACCGCATTCCCGATGCTGACAGGCACGCTGATCACCGTTGCCGGCTTCATCCCGGTCGGTTTTGCAAATTCCACCGCCGGCGAATATGTGCGCTCGCTGTTCTACGTCGTTGGTATAGCGCTGGTCGTCTCGTGGTTCGTGGCCGTCTATTTCACGCCCTGGATCGGCTATATGCTGCTGAAACAGCGCGCCCATGTCGGCACCCACCATGATGCCTATGACACGCGTTTCTATCGCGGCCTGCGCCATTCGGTCGGCTGGGCGGTCAAGCACCGCATCATCGTGCTGCTGACCACGATCGGCGTGTTCGCCGGCAGCCTTTGGTCCTTCCAGTTCATTCCGCAGAGCTTTTTCCCGCAATCGTCGCGACCGGAAATTCTGGTCGATATGTGGCTGCCGGAAGGCACGTCCATTGAGGAAACCGAACGGCAGGCAAGGGCGCTGGAAGACCGTATCCTGCCCGATCCGGACAAGACCTTTGTCGCCACCTATGTCGGCGAGGGCGCACCGCGCTTCTTCCTGCCGCTCGACCAGCAGCTTCGCAATCCCAACTATGCACAGTTGCTCGTCATGGCCAAGGACGTCGAGTCCCGCGAGCGCCTGATCGAAAAACTGCGCAAGACGCTGGCGGAAGATTTCCCGACGGTGCGCGGCAAGGTGGATCGCTTGTTCCTCGGCCCTCCGGTCGGCTGGGCGGTGCAGATGCGCGTGCTCGGGCCTGATCGTGACGAAGTGCGCCGTATCGCCGATCAGGTGAAGGAACGTTTCCACCAGAACCCGGTTCTTGGTGCTGTCCATGACGACTGGCTGGAAAAGGTGCCGTCGATGAAGCTTGTCATCGATCAGGACCGCGCCCGTGCGCTCGGTGTCTCGTCGCAGCGCGTGCGGCAGATGCTCTATGCCGCCACGACCGGTGCGCCGCTGGGTGATTTCCGCGATGGCGAGGAAACAGTGTCGATCGTTGCCCGCGAACCGGCGGAAACCCGAAAACTGCTGTCGGCTGTCGAAAGCGTCTATATCCCGACCGATAGCGGCGCCTTCGTGCCGGTCTCGCAAATCGCCCGTGTCGAGCCGGTGCTGGAAAACGGCATCGAATGGCGCCGCGACCGCCTGCCGACCATCACCATCAAGGCGACCGTGCCGGACAGTGTCGAGCCGACCGATCTTTCGGTGAAACTCTACGACCAGCTTGGCGATATCCGCGCCGAACTTCCGCCCGGCTACCGGCTGGAAATCCAGGGTGGGGCTGAGGATGCGGCCGAAAGCCAGCTGTCGATCGCTGCCAAGGTGCCGGTCATGCTGCTGGTCATCGTGGCGCTGCTGATGGTTCAGCTTCAGCATTTCGGCAAATCCATGCTGGTTCTCGCCACCGGTCCGCTCGGCATCATCGGTGCGGCTGCAGCGCTTCTGATCAGCGGTGCGCCCTTCGGCTTCGTGGCGATCCTCGGCGTCATCGCGCTGCTCGGCATCATCATCCGCAACTCGATCATCCTGATCGACCAGATCGACCAGGATATCGCGGCGGGCATGCACAGGGCGGAAGCGATCGTGGGCGCTGCCGTGCGACGTTTCCGGCCGATCATGCTGACCGCGATGACGGCGGTTCTGGCGCTGATCCCGATCTCCTGGGGTCTGTTCTGGGGGCCGCTGGCCTATGCGATGATGGGTGGCATCATGGTCGCCACCGTGCTGACCATCTTCGTGCTGCCGGCCGGTTATGCGCTGTTTTTCGGTCGTGAACCGAAGCAGAAGGATGGCGCTTCCGACCAGCAGAACGAGCCGCAACAACTCGACCTGCCGATGGCTGCGGAATGAGGCAATCCGGGGCCTGTTTCATCTTCTTGGAACAGGCCTCGCCAAACCGCCTCTGCTTTGGTGTAAAATTCTCAATCCGGCTCGCCGTGTGGTGGCGCGTTTCTCGTGGTCTGCGATATTGCCGCATATGTTGGCGTCAATCGTAAATCCCACCGGAGACTTTTGATGAACCGCCTCCTGATACTCGGCACAGCAATCGCCGCTCTTTTCGTGCAGCCGGCCTTCGCGCAGGAGCAGAAACTCCTCAACGCCTCCTACGATATCGCCCGCGAGCTTTTCGTCGCCGAAAACGAGGCCTTTGTGAAAGCGCATCCGGGCGTCACCATCGACCAGTCGCATGCCGGCACCTCCAAGCAGGCCCGCTCGATCGTCGAAGGTCTGGAAGCCGATGTGGTGACCTTCAACCAGGTGACCGATGTCGAGTTTCTGGTGAAGCAGGGGTTTGTTTCCAAGGACTGGCAGAAGGCTTTCCCGAACAGCGCGTCGCCCTTCTATTCCTTCCCGGCCTTCCTGGTGCGCGCCGGCAATCCGAAGAATATCAAGGGTTGGGCTGATCTCGGCCGTGACGACGTTCACGCCGTCTTCCCGAACCCGAAGACGTCCGGCAATGCGCGTTACACCTATCTGGCAGCCTATGCCTGGGCGAAGGAAGAGTTCAAGGACGACGCCGAAAAGATCGACGCCTATATCACCAAGATCTTTGACAGTGTTCCGGTGTTCGACACCGGTGGCCGTGCTGCCACCACGACATTCGTCGAGCGTGGTCAGGGCGATGTGCTGATCACCTTTGAGGCCGAAACACGCGGCATCGAAAAGCAGTATGGCAAGGACAAGGTGTTGAGCGTCATCCCGCCCGTCAGCCTGCTGGCCGAATTCCCGGTTGCCGTGGTCGACAGGGTCGCCAAAAAGCATGGCACCGAAGAACTGGCGAAGACCTATCTCGACTTCCTCTATACGGAAGAGGGCCAGCGTGTTGCAGCCGAGTTCGGCCACCGCGTGCATGACGAGAAGGTTGCAGGCGAGTTCAAGGATCAGTTCCCGGAAATCCGCCTCGTCAATGTCGATGATGTGTTTGGTGGCTGGTCAAAGATCCAGTCGGAACATTTTGCCTCCGGCGGCACGCTCGACAAGCTTTACGGCAGCCGATAATTTTTAAATAGACGCCTCATTCTTTCGTCATGCTCGGGCTCGTCCCGAGCATCTGCCGCCGCCAGATCGAGGGCACAGCAGATCCTCGGGACAAGCCCGAGGATGACGGCAAGGGTGCGGTGGCTCTGTCATCTTCCCGCCGGCGGATGTCCATCCGCCGGATTTGCTTTGAGTAAGGAACCGACTGCGTGAGACGTCGTAATGTCCTGCCCGGCCTGCCGCTATCGTTGGGCGTGACCCTGTTTTATGTCGGCCTGATCGTGGTGCTGCCGCTGGCGGCGCTGGTCATCAAGGCCGCGAGCCTGGGGCCTGCCGATTACTGGCAGATCGTGTCGTCGCCGCGGGCGGTGGCGAGCTATCGCGTCACCGTGCTGTCGGCGCTGGGTGCCACGCTGTTCAATCTTTTGTTCGGCCTCGCGCTTGCCTGGGTCATCACCCGGTATCGCTTTCCCGGAAGACGTATCGTCGATGCGATGGTGGATCTGCCTTTCGCGCTGCCGACCGCCGTCGCTGGTATCGCGCTGACGGCACTGTTTGCCAATAATGGCTGGTTCGGTTCGGTGCTGGAAGGTTTTGGCATGAAGGTCGCCTATACGCCTCTCGGCATCATGGTGGCCATGTGCTTTACCTCTATCCCCTTCGTGGTCCGCACCGTGCAGCCGGTTCTTGAAGACCTCGATCCGGCACTGGAAGAGGCGGCACAGTCCCTCGGCGGTTCGGACTGGGAGATCTTTCGCAAGGTCATCCTGCCGCTTTTGACACCTGCGCTTCTGGCTGGCGTATCGCTCTCCTTCGCCCGCTCTCTGGGTGAATTCGGCGCCATCATCTTCATCGCCGGCAATCAGCCGATGTCGACGGAAATCACCTCGCTGCTGATCTTCATCCGGCTGGAGGAATACGATTACCAGGCGGCCGCCGCCATCGCTTCCGTGCTGCTGCTGACCGCCTTCTTCATGCTCGGCGTCACCAACTGGCTGCAGGCGCGGGCGCTGCGTTATACGGTGAAGGGATAATCATGAGTACGCTCGCCACCCGAAAAAAGCCGCCGCGTGTCGGCGACAATCCCATCTTCCGCCGTAGCCTGATCGGCATCGTGCTCGTGCTGGTCGCCTTCGTCATCGTCGCGCCTCTGATCATCATTGGTGTCGAGGCGTTTTCGAAGGGCTGGGCCACCTATCGTGACACGATCATCCATCCCGATACGCTGCATGCCATCATGCTCACCGTGCTGGCGGCGCTGATTGCCGTGCCGGTGAATACTGCCTTCGGTATTGCGGCCGCATGGGCGATCACAAAATTCGACTTTTGGGGCAAGCGGTTTCTGCTGGTCCTGATCGAAATCCCGTTTTCGGTTTCGCCGATTGTCGCCGGTGTTGCCTACCTGTTCGTCTACGGTCTGCAGGGCCTGTTCGGCCCGCTTCTGGATGCGTGGGATATCAAAATCCTGTTTGCCATTCCGGGCATCGTCATCGCCTCGATGTTTGTGACGGCTCCCTTCGTGGCACGCGAACTGATCCCGCTGATGCAGGCGCAAGGCAGGGATCTGGAAGAGGCGGCCACCTCGCTCGGCGCTTCCGGTTTCCGCACGTTTCTGTCTGTCACACTGCCCAATGTGAAATGGGCGCTGCTTTACGGCGTCATTCTCTGCAATGCGCGTGTGATGGGCGAGTTCGGCGCGGTGTCGGTCGTTTCCGGCAATATTCGCGGCCAGACCAATACGCTGCCGCTGCATATCGAACTGCTCTATCACGATTATCAGGCGGCCGGCGCCTTTGCCTCCGCCTCCATTCTGGCATTGCTTGCCGTCTTCACCATCATCGCCAAGGTTTTGCTCGAGCGCCAAGGTGCGGGCCGCGTCCGCAAAACCGCCAACCCGGCTGAGAAAACATCATGAAGATCCGCCTCGAAAACGTCGTCAAAACCTTTGAGACCTTTCGCGCCGTAAAAGACGTGTCGCTGGATATCGACAGCGGCGAACTTGTCGCGTTGCTCGGCCCTTCCGGCTCGGGAAAAACCACCATCCTGCGCATGGTGGCGGGGCTGGAATATTCCGATGGCGGCACGATCCATTTCGGCGATCAGGATGCCACCGACATTCCGGTGCGCGACCGTGGTGTCGGTTTCGTGTTCCAGCACTACGCGTTGTTTCCGCATATGACGGTGGCCGACAACATCGCCTTCGGCATGAAGGTCTCGAAGGTCAAGCGCGACAAGGCGGCGATCGATGCCCGCGTGACCGACCTGCTGCGCCTTGTCCGCCTCGAAGGGCTTGGTGACCGCTTTCCGGCACAGATTTCCGGCGGCCAGCGGCAGCGCGTGGCGCTCGCCCGTGCCCTTGCTGTCGATCCGAAAGTTCTGCTGCTGGACGAACCGTTTGGTGCGCTCGATGCAAACGTGCGGCGTGACCTGCGCCGCTGGCTGCGGGAAATCCATTCGGAACTCGGCATTACCACGCTTTTTGTCACCCACGATCAGGAAGAGGCGCTCGACCTTGCCGACCGCGTGGTGATCCTCAAGGATGGCCAGATCGTGCAGCAGGGCACGCCGGAAGAGGTGTGCCGCGATCCGCAATCGGCCTTCGTGATGAAGTTTTTGGGCGATGCCAACGTGATTGCTGCAGAGGTGCGCGATGGGCGTGCCTATGCCGGTGATGTGTCCGTCGAGGCTCAAGGTGTTGCGGATGGCAGGGCCGAGCTTTATGCGCGCCCGAGCGATCTCGACTGGTCTCACGCAGGGCCGGGCATCGCCGCGACGATTTCGCGCGTGCTCGACCGCGCCGATGGTCGCCGCGTGCTCGCAACGACCGTAGCGAGTGAGACTCTGGAATTCGATGTCGAGCCGGAACGGATAGTGAAGGCCGGTGAGGCGGGTTTCGTGACGCTGAGAAGGGCAAAAGTGTTTCCGGTATAAAATTGCAACTATCATATTTTATTGCAATCTTTGATTGAGTTTGCTATCGAATATATCGGGATCTTGTGCCGATACATTCGATTTTCATCGCAAAGCCAACAGTCCGCAGACTTGTTCGTGGGCCACGTTTTTGTGCGCTTTGCGATGTTGCCATCGACCTCGGCATCAGTTGGGGAGGGAAGCATGGCATTTTCTGTCGCGAATAACAGACTGACATCCACCGACGGTGGTGTTGATCAGGTTGAGACCAGCAAAATGGGCGGTGTCTTGAACGCTCGTTTTCTGGTGATCCACTATACTGCCGGGGCGTCGTTCGATTCCGACCTTAAATCATTGGCGAAAGATAACGAAACGAAGGCCTCCGTTCATTTATTGATCGGACGCGATGGAAAAATTGCTCAGATCGTCCCGTTCAACCGCGTAGCCTGGCATGCGGGGAAAAGCCAATGGGGGGAAATTTCCGGACTCAATTCTCACTCGATTGGCATCGAGCTTTCCAATTATGGCGTGTTGACCAAGCTTGCCAATGGCAAGTTCGTGACATGGTTTGGCAAGGAAGTTCCCGATGGTGAGGTCATGGAGGCCGTGCATGAACGTGGAGGGCCTCTTCGCGGGTGGCACACGTATCCGCAGAAGCAGCTTGAGACACTGATTTCGGTTGCTCATGCCCTGCAGGCTCGCTTCAGGTTTCTCGATATCCTGGGACATGATGACATTTCATGGGCACGCAAGAGTGATCCCGGTCCGGCATTTCCCATGAATTCGGTCCGGTCAAGAATACTCGGGCGACACGACTGAGGTTCCGCTGCCCGCTAAGGGAGAATCTCGAACGCGCCTTCCGCCAGCACATCGCCATTGACGATCAAGTCCACCGTGTGCCTGCCGGGATAATGCACACGTGTGGTGAAATCGCGAATGGCGCGGCTGATGGAAAGCTCGATATCGGCACCGTCATCCAGCGTCATCTCTTTCCACTTGAACACCTTTTTCGAGGTGCCGCCGGCCTTCTTCACGTAATGCACGGCGTAATCGATCACGAGCTTTTGCGGCGCCGATGCCGTCGAGGTCAGTTGCGCGGAAATTTTTACCGCGCCGCCGAGTTTCAGTTCTGATGGCGTCACCGTAAAATTGCCGACCGTCACCTCGGCCTTTTGTCCGGCACCCAACACATGCAGGGCCCGCGTGTCCCCCTTCTTGATCAGCGTGCGCAGAGCCTGCCGGATGATCCAGGCGCTGTGGGCATTGGTCTGATCCCAGCCGGCGATCTTTTGCAGCACCCAGTCCGGGTGATCCTTGGTGATGTCGTTCAGATGGTTGGCGACGGATTTGCGGACGTAAAGCGCCGGGTCACTGCGCAGGTTTTCAAGGATGTTTGCGACCGGCGCAGGGTCGGCGATCAGCGGCTTCAACTGGAACGACCATGGCAGACGCGGGCGGCAGCCCTCCGAGGCAAGGCGGCGGACGTGTTCGTTATCGTCCCGTGACCAGTGTTCCATCACCTTCAGGGTGTGGGCCTGATCCTTTTGCAGAAAATGGCGGATGGCGAATTCGGATGAGCCGAACTGCGTAAAGAAAGCCAGAGCCTGCATGGAGAGGTCGAAATGATCATGGCCGTAAAGCGCCACATATTCCGGTAGCGTGATGGAGGCGAAACCGTGATTGATGCGCGGAGCCAGCGTCCAGAGGATTTCGATGTTTTTCTCATAGGGGCCGGGCAGGGTGGCGTGAAAGGACACTGCGATCTGCCGCAGACGCTGCATGATGCTGAGTTCGGCAAGCCCTTCTGACGCCAGTGCCAGAAACCGTTCTCCGTCGAAGCCCGGATGGATTGCGGCAGTCTCGTTGGCGAAATGCTCCAATCGATTGCGATTGAAGATTTCCTTCAGAAGAGGCGCGGCCTCGGTCGCGGCATCGGTCATCAAGGCTTCCAGTGCTATTAGCTGGGTGGCATCCATCCTCCCCCGTCGTCATCCTCGGGCTTGACCCGAGGATCCACGCCGCACCCACAGAGCGCTTGGTTTTGGATCCTCGGGTCAAGCCCGAGGATGACGTCGAGAAGGGGAGATGTCGCATTCTCCAACGTTTTTATGTTCACTATTTGTTCGTATTCGAACTCACCCGAACACACAATCCCAAAAACAAAACGGCCGGAGTTTTCACTCCGGCCGTCCCGTCATTCACATGAAGCTGGTGGATCAGCTCATCTGGCTGACGTATTTGGTCTCGAGATAGGCCTGAACGGCTTCCGAGCCGCCTTCCGTGCCGTAACCCGAATCCTTGATGCCGCCGAACGGGACTTCCGGCAGGGCAAGGCCGTTGTGGTTGATGGTCAGCATGCCGGCCTCGACCTGACGGCCGAGCTCATGGGCAGTCTTGACCGAACCGGTGAACGCGTAGGACGCGAGGCCGAAGGGCAGGCGGTTCGCTTCTTCAACGGCATCCTCGAAGGTAGAGAAGCGGTTGACGATGGCGACCGGGCCGAACGGCTCGTCGTTCATGATCTTGGCCGATGTCGGCACGTTCGCAAGAACGGTCGGCTCGAAGAAATTGCCCTTGTTGCCGATGCGCTTGCCGCCGGTCTTCAGCTCTGCGCCAGCGGAAACGGCGTCCTGAATGAGGGCTTCCATGGCCGGGATGCGGCGCTCGTTGGCGAGCGGGCCCATGACCGTGTCGGCCTCAAGGCCGTTGCCGACCTTGATGGCTTCGGCGGCCTTCACAAAACCGTCGAGGAACTTGTCGGCCACGCCATCCTGAATGAGGAAACGGGTCGGTGCGACGCAGACCTGACCGGCATTGCGGAATTTCGACATGGCGGTGATTTCGATCGCCTTGTCGAGATCGGCATCGTTGAAGATCATCACCGGAGCGTGGCCGCCGAGTTCCATCGTGGCGCGCTTCATGTGCTTGCCGGCGAGAGCAGCGAGATGTTTGCCGATCGGCGTCGAGCCGGTGAACGAGATCTTGCGGATGACCGGATGCGGGATCAGATATTCCGACACTTCGGCCGGAACACCGTAAACCAGACCGATCACGCCGGCCGGAACGCCGGCATCGGCGAAGGCGCGGATCAGTTCGGCAGGCGATGCCGGCGTCTCTTCCGGTGCCTTGACGATGATCGAACAACCGGCGGCGAGTGCTGCGGACAGTTTGCGGACGATCTGGTTGATCGGGAAATTCCACGGCGTAAACGCGGCAACCGGGCCGACCGGCAGCTTGATCGCCATCTGCGAAACGCCGGTGAAACGGGCCGGGATGATCTGGCCATAGGTGCGGCGGGCTTCTTCGGCAAACCAGTCGATCGTGTCGGCGGCGCCCATCACTTCCATCTTCGACTGGGCAAGCGGTTTGCCCTGTTCGCGGGTCATCATGTAGGCGATCGCATCGGCGCGTTCACGCAGGTTATCGGCGGCCTTGCGCATCATCTTGGAGCGTTCGAAAGCCGAGGTATCACGCCAGATCTTGAAACCCTTGTCGGCAGCTTCGAGCGCCAGATCGAGGTCGGCCTTACGGGCATGGGCGATCTTGCCGATCACTTCGTCCGTCGCCGGATCGGTGACTTCGATGGTCTCACCCGCAACGGCATCGCGCCATTCGCCGGCAATAAAAAGCTTGACGTCGGGATAAGTGGTCATGGTGTCAACTTTCGTTTTCGGGAGGCTGTAGACAAAGCCGGGAGGAGGCCGGCTCGAAAAGAATAGCGGACCTGACGTAGGATAGATGGACGCGACAATCAACGGCTTGACGAAAAGTAATACTAAATGATCTCTGCGAGACATCGCTGGCAAATTGGCCGCCACCACCAAAGTCGGTGCAAATTTTGATGCGCCGCACAAAATAATCAGCGATTCAACTAATTTCGTAAGACATTGTTTATCGCTAAGAATCATATCGAGGCCGCGGTCTGCACATCCGATTTTGATTCACGACGCCGGTCCCGGTCGTTTTTTGTCTTGTCTCGGTCAAACGCAATGCGCCGCTTCCCAATGACTGGGTGAAGACGTGCTCTGCCAAATCTGAAACCGCCAACCTTCGGCACGGGAAGGGAGCGGATCATCTCTTTTGGAATAAAAATGACCCTTCTGGAAAAGACCGGTATTCGAACCAAGATCCTTTCGATCATTTTTCTTATCTGTGCCGCGGGCCTTGGCGCCGTTGCCTATCTCTCCTCCGAATTCAAGGCGTCGGATGAGGCCTATTTCGACTTCATCAGCCGCGACAACCGTGCAACGCTGGAAGTGGCGCGCGCCAACCGCAATCTCGTGGGCCTGACGATGACGGCCTACCAGACCACGTTTTATGAGCCGCAGCACCCGATGTATCAGTTCGCTGCCAATGATTATGTTTCCACCAAGGAATATGTGGTGACCCAGCTCGGGCGGGCACGTGACCTGCTGCCGCAACATGCGCAGGCGCTGGATGGCCTGATCACCAGAATGCGTGCCGTCATCGCGCAGACCGACAAGGCAATCGAATTTGCAGCCCGCTCGGATGATGCGCAGGCGAAGATTGCACTGGAAAAGGCGGATGCCCTCGTCAATCCGCTCAGCGACGACATCCTGTCCTTCCTGCTGGCACGCATGGGCGACGTCGAAAGCCGCAGCAAGGTTCTGACCGCCGACAACAGTTCGCTGATCACCACGACGCTTGTCACGGTTGTCGCCATCTTCCTGGCGGTCATCGGCGCAGCGCTGTTCGTGACGTCTCACGGCATCACCACGCCGATCATCCGCTTGCGTGAGCGCATGCTGTCGCTGGCTGCCGGCAACACGGCCGATGAGATCGACGGCATGGGCCGCAAGGACGAAGTGGGTGAAATGGCCAAGGCCGTTCAGGTGTTCCGTGAAAACGCCCTGGAGCGCGACCGTCTTGCACAGGAAACCGAAGCCAACCGTTCGCTGTCGGAAAAAGAGCGTATCGAGCGCGAAAAGCAGAAGGCACAGGAAGCGGCCGACGTGCAGTTTGCCGTCGACAGCCTTGCGAGTGGCCTCGCAAAACTTTCGGATGGCGATGTTGCCTATCGCATCTCCCAGCCGTTCACGCAGAGCCTCGACAGCGTGCGCGGCAATTTCAACCAGTCGGCGGAAAAGCTGCAGATGGCACTCGTGCAGGTGTCGCAGAATGCCCGCGGCATCGATGCCGGCACGAACGAGATCAAGGCCGCGGCCGACGATCTGGCCAAGCGCACCGAACAGCAGGCGGCTGCCGTCGAGCAAACCGCCGCCGCACTCGAAGAGATCACCACCACGGTGAAGGATTCCACCCGACGTGCGCAGGAGGCCGGAAGCCTCGTGTCGCGCACCCGTCAGGAAGCGGAGCATTCCGGTGAAGTGGTGCGCCGCGCCGTCATCGCCATGGAGAGGATCGAAAAGTCCTCGAGCGAGATCGGCAATATCATCGGCGTCATCGACGACATCGCTTTCCAGACGAACCTGCTTGCGCTCAATGCAGGTGTCGAAGCGGCACGCGCCGGTGAAGCCGGCAAGGGGTTTGCGGTGGTGGCGCAGGAAGTGCGTGAACTGGCGCAGCGTTCCGCCAATGCGGCCAAGGAGATCAAGACGCTGATCACCACGTCGAACGAGCAGGTTCAGGAAGGTGTCGATCTGGTCGGTGCGACCGGCACGGCGCTGGAAAAGATCGTGGTCGAGGTGCAGGAGATCAACCGTCACGTGGCGGCGATCGTCGAGAGCGCCCACGAACAGTCGTCGGGACTTCAGCAGATCAACACGGCCGTCAACCAGATGGATCAGGACACGCAGAAGAACGCGGCCATGGTCGAGGAATCCACGGCTGCCAGCCATGGTCTGGCGCGCGAAGTGGCATCGCTCAACCAGTTGCTCGGCCAGTTCAAGCTTGGCTCGGAGATGCTCGCATCCGCCCGTGTTGCGCGCTCGACAGAGACACCTGTCGCATCGCCGGCGCGGGCGCTCGGCCGCAGGATTGCCTCAGCTTTCTCCGGCAATGCCGCGATCGATACGTCGAAGGACGAGTGGCAGGAATTCTGACATCCGTCGCATGACGTGAACTGAAAAAAGTCCGGGCGCCCTGTGCGCCCGGATTTGTTTACGGGGCGCGGTCTGATGCCGATCGGTTGGTGGACCTTATTCGATCATCCCAAGCTCGCGCATCAGGTTCAGATCGTCGGTCAACATATTGTTCATTGCCTCGTCCTCCGACAGCGAAGCGTTGAAGCGGGAAAAGGTCAGGGTGTGAATGCCAATGATGATGTCCGTATTTTCGGGGAAGCGTTCCTGGAATTTGCGGACGAAACCACCGATAAACCGAGGTGTCGCCACCTCGAATTCCAAGCCTTTTTTCAGATCGTCATAGGCAAGCCCTTCGATTTCTATCTCCTCACTTTCGTATGGAACGGGCAGTTTCAGATGGTTTGGATGGGAATGCAGAAGGGTGAACGTGTACTGTGGAAAGGGAAGTATGGACCGGTCCAGATATCCCCAACTGGTGAGGGTGAAATTTGCATTCACCCACTCCTTGAAATCTTCAATCCGATAATTGAGCCTGCTGTCTTGTCTCGGTCCGCCGAACACCATGAAATCCCAGGCCACATCATATTGTGACCTTTTGTATTCCAGATCCGGCTGGTTCATCTCAATCTTCCTTCCGTCGGACGAGATGCACTCAGAAAAACGCCTGAATGCCCGTCTGCGCACGGCCCAGGATCAGCGCATGCACATCATGCGTGCCCTCATACGTGTTCACCGTCTCAAGATTCTGCGCGTGGCGCATGACATGGTATTCGATCTGGATGCCGTTGCCGCCATGCATGTCGCGCGCCTGACGGGCGATGTCGAGCGCCTTGCCGCAATTGTTGCGCTTGACGATGGAGATCATTTCCGGCGCCATCTTGTGCGCGTCCATCAATTCGCCGACGCGCAAGCTTGCCTGCAGGCCGAGGGTGATTTCGGTCTGCATGTCGGCCAGCTTTTTCTGGTAAAGCTGCATGCCGGCCAGCGGCTTGCCGAACTGCTTTCTGTCCAGACCATATTGACGGGCGCGGAACCAGCAGTCTTCGGCGGCCCCCAGAACACCCCAGGAAATGCCGTAGCGGGCGCGGTTGAGGCAGCCGAACGGGCCCTTGAGGCCGGACACATTCGGCAGAAGCGCATCTTCGCCGACTTCGACGCTGTCCAGCACGATCTCGCCGGTGATCGAGGCGCGCAGCGAAAGCTTGCCGCCGATCTTTGGCGCCGACAGTCCCTTCATGCCCTTTTCCAGAACGAAACCGCGGATCTCGTTATTGTGTGCTTCCGACTTGGCCCAGACGACAAAAACGTCGGCGATCGGCGCGTTGGAGATCCATGTCTTTGCGCCGCGCAGGCGATACCCGCCCTCGATCTTTTCGGCGCGGGTTTTCATGCCGCCGGGGTCGGAGCCGGCATCCGGTTCGGTGAGGCCGAAACAGCCGATCAGTTCGCCGGAAACGAGACCCGGCAGATATTTCTGTTTCTGCTCGTCGGAGCCGTAGGCAAAGATCGGGTAGATGACGAGCGAGGACTGCACACTCATCATCGAGCGATAACCGCTGTCGATGCGCTCGATCTCGCGGGCAACGAGGCCATAAGCCACATAGGATGCGTTGGCGGCACCGAACTCTTCCGGCAGGGTGACGCCGAGCAGACCGGTCTGGCCCATCAGCTTGAACAGGCCCTTGTCGGTCGTTTCGTCCAGATAGGCTTCCTGAACGCGCGGCAAAAGTTCGGACTTGGCGAAGGCTGCGGCCGTATCGCGGATCATCCGCTCGTCTTCGTTGATCTGCTCATCGAGCAGAAACGGGTCTTCCCAGGAAAATGCGGTGCGCGAACTCACGATGATGCCTCCGATATCAGGTGTGGCCGGCATTGTCCGGGAGGGATTGACGGACGGCAAGCGTTGTTTACTCATTTCGCCATGAGATATAGGAATGGATCATGATCACTGCTAGCCGAAGATTGCTGCCTTCTACCGGTGCGCTGGCCGCTTTTGATGCGGTGGCGCGGCTCGGCAGTTTTTCCGGTGCGGCCGATGAGCTTTCGCTGACGCAAGGCGCCGTCAGCCGCCAGATTTCCGGGCTTGAGGACCAGTTGGGCGTGCTTCTGTTCGAGCGCACCAGCCGTGGTGTCGGGTTGACGGTGGCGGGTGTGGATTATGCCAAATCGATCGGCAATGCCTTGTCGCTGATCCGCTCGGCCTCGCTGAAGGCCATGACGAAAACGCATAATGACCAGCTCAATCTCGCCATCCTGCCGACTTTCGGCACGCGCTGGCTGATGCCGCGCATTCCGCGGTTCGTCGAACGCCATCCGGAAATCACGCTGAATTTCGCCACCCGTATCGGCGTTTTCGATTTCGAGAAGGACGGGCTGGATATGGCCATCCATATCGGCCTGCCGGATTGGCCGGGGGCGGAATGCACCTTTCTGATGGATGAGATGGTGGCGCCGGTGGCGAGCCCCGCCTTTCTGGCCGCGCATCCGGTCAATGGTGCAGAGGATCTGCGTGCGTTACCGCTGCTGCATATGGCGTCGCGGCCGGGGGCGTGGAACCATTGGTTCCAGAGTCTTGGGCTTCGCGATGCGCCGTCGCAGGGCATGCGGTTCGAACAGTTTTCCAGTGTGGCGCAGGCCTGCATTGCCGGGCTTGGTGTCGCCTTGATGCCGCTGTTCCTGATCGAGTCCGAATTGCGCAATGGCGAGATTGTTCAGGCTTTTCCGCATCAGGTGCGTAGTCCCAGCGCCTATTATGCGGTAGCACCCGTCGCCAAGACCGATTCCCGACCCGTCAGCGTTTTCCGTGAATGGCTGGTCGAGGAGATCGGCCGTTATCGCGATGAACCCTATTTCGCGTGAACCCGTATTTCGTGGATGGAGAGCCGCATGCAGCCGCACGATTTCTGGCAGGAAATCTATCCCGCCGACACGTTTGATCCGGCAGGCCCGTTCGAGACCTTCTATCCGGCGGTGCTGGAGGATGGCCGGCAGATCATGCTGCCGATCCGGCATCTCTCCAATGGTGAAAATGCGCTCGCTTCGCTGATCATCAACCAAGCGAGTTTTGCCGTGCAGGATGCGCTGGCCGATGCGCTGGCAGCAAAACTCAAACCCTATGATCCGGAAATCGTCGTCGGCTTGCCGACGCTGGGCCTCACGCTTGCAGCTGCCGTTGCCCGCCGTCTCGGCCATGGCCGTTACGTGCCGCTCGGGACCTCGCGCAAATTCTGGTACGACGACGAGTTGTCAGTGCCGATGTCGTCGATCACCACGCCGGAATACAGCAAGCGGCTTTATGCCGATCCGCGCATGCTGCCTCTGTTGCGCGGCACCCGTATCGCGCTGATCGACGATGTGATTTCCAGCGGTTCCTCCATTCTCGCCGGCCTGTCGCTGATGGAGGCGATCGGTATCGAACCTGTGGTGATCGGTGCCGCCATGCTGCAATCGGAACGCTGGCGCGGCACCATCGCCGATATCGATCCGAAGTGGCGCGACCTGATCGTCGGTGTGTTCAGAACGCCGATGCTGAGCAGGACCGATGACGGGCATTGGACCAAATAAAGATGATTTTTTCCGGCTTGCCGAGTGTGTGGAGTTCTGAATAGGATCAGCGCTTCGCATTCGCAGCAGAGATCTGGAAAATTCATGGAACTGGTGTTCGACGGCCATAACGACGTGCTTCTCCGGCTTTGGAGGACCATGAAGGGGGGCGGGGACCCCGTCGCCGAATTTGCCAAGGGCACGAGCCAAGGCCATATCGATGCGCCGCGCGCAAAAATCGGCGGTCTCGCCGGTGGCATCTGCGCCATCTACATTCCCTCCGGCGACCTGATCTTGAAGGAACCGGACGCCAACGGCCATTACGAGACGCCGCTCGCCGCCCCGCTGGAATATTTATCCTCGCTGCAGATCGGCATGGAAAAGGCGTCTATCGCGCTGCGTCTGGAACAGGCGGGCGCATGGCGCCTCTGCCGCAACACCGCCGATATCCGCAGGGCCATGGCAGACGGCGTGTTTGCCGCCGTTTTGCATATGGAAGGCTGCGAGCCGATCAGCGCCGATCTCGCCGAACTCGACGTATTTTACGCGGCCGGCTTGCGCTCGCTCGGTCCGGTCTGGAGCCGTCACAACATTTTTGGTCACGGCGTGCCGTTTGCCTATCCGATGTCGCCGGATACCGGACCGGGGCTGACCGATATCGGTTTCGAACTGGTCAAGGCCTGCAACAGGCTCGGCATCCTCATCGATCTCGCCCACATCACCGAAAAGGGTTTTTGGGATGTGGCAAAAACAACCGACCAGCCGCTGATCGCCAGCCATTCCAACGCGCATGCGCTCACACAGGTGGCGCGCAATCTCACCGACAAACAGATGGATGCGATCAAGGAAAGTCGCGGCCTTGCCGGTCTCAACTATGCCGTCACCATGCTACGCCCGGATGCGCGCGACAATGCCGCCACGCCGCTCTCCGATATGATCCGCCATATCGATTACATGGTGGAGCGCATGGGCATCGATTGCGTGGCGCTCGGATCGGACTTCGATGGTGCAACCGTACCGGCCGATATTCACGATGCGGCCGGCAACCAGAAACTGGTTGCAGCCCTTCGGGACGCGGGCTACGCTTCTGAAGACATTGCTAAATTGTGCCGGGAGAACTGGCTGCGTGTGCTGGGGGAGGCCTGGCGCGAGAAGGCCTGACCCGCCACATTTTCTGATCCGAAAACAAAGACAATAACGGGCAACAAAACAACGGGAACGACGACCATGATGAACTCTCTCAACAGACGCGTTCGCATTCTTTCCGCAGGTGCGGCGCTTGCGCTGATCACGCTTGCAGCACCACAGGCCTTTGCCGCGACACCGGCCGATACGCTGGTCGAAGGTTTTGCTATCGACGACATCATCACCATCGATCCGGGCGAGGCCTTTGAGCTGTCGACGGCGGAAGTGACCGCCAACAGCTACAGCAAGCTGGTCGGTCTCGATCCGGCCGATACGTCGAAAGTGGTCGGCGATCTCGCCGAAAGCTGGACGGTGTCGGATGACGGCATGACCTATACGTTCAAGCTCAAGCCGGACCTGAAATTTGCCTCCGGCAACCCGCTGACGGCGGAAGACGTCGCCTTCTCGTTCGAACGTGCCGTCAAGCTCGACAAGTCGCCGGCCTTCCTGCTCACCCAGTTCGGTCTGACCGGCGACAACGTGACGGAAAAGGCCAAGGCGACCGACGCCACGACCTTCACTTTTACCGTCGACAAGGCCTATGCGCCGAGCTTCGTCCTCAACGTTCTCACAGCCACCGTCGCCTCCGTGGTCGACAAGAAGGTTGTGATGGAACATGCCAAGCCGATGACGCCGAGCGCGGAATACAAATACGACACCGATTTCGGCAATGAATGGATGAAGACCGGTTACGCCGGCTCCGGCCCGTACAAGACGATGGCATGGCGCGCCAACGAAGCCGTCATCATGGAGGCCAACCCGAATTATTACGGTGAAAAGCCGAAGCTGAAGCGCGTCATCTACCGCCACATGAAGGAAAGCTCGGGCCAGCGCCTTGCGCTTGAAAACGGCGATATCGATGTGGCCCGCAATCTTGAGCCGAACGACCTCAAGGCCATCGAAGGCAAGGACGGCCTTTCGAGCACCTCGGCACCAAAAGGCACGATCTATTATTTCAGCCTCAACCAGAAAAACGAAAACCTCGCCAAGCCGGAAGTGGTCGAGGCGATGAAATATCTGGTCGATTACGATGCGATCGGCGCGACGCTGATCAAGGGCATCGGCGAGATCCACCAGACGTTCCTGCCCAAGGGCCAGCTCGGCGCCAGCGATGAAAAGCCCTACAAGCTCGACGTCGCCAAGGCCAAGGAACTGCTGGAAAAGGCAGGCCTGAAGGACGGTTTCTCCGTCACCATGGACGTGCGCAACACGCAGCCGGTGACCGGCATTGCCGAAAGCGTACAGCAGACGCTGGCGCAGGCCGGCATCAAGCTGAGCATCATTCCGGGCGACGGCAAGCAAACGCTGACCAAATACCGCGCCCGCACCCACGATATCTATATCGGTCAATGGGGTTCGGACTATTTCGACCCGAACTCGAATGCCGAGACCTTTACCGTCAACCCTGACAATTCCGACGAGGGCAAGAGCAAGACGCTGGCCTGGCGTAATGCCTGGGACGTGCCGAAGGAACTGTCGGACGCTTCCAAGGGCGCGCTTCTGGAAAAGGATGCCGCCAAGCGCGCCGCCATCTATCAGGACCTGCAGAAGAAGGTGGCGGCGGTCAGCCCGTTCGTGATCGTTTTCCAGCAGACGGAAGTGGCAGGCTATTCGTCGAAGCTCAAGGGCTACAAGCTTGGCCCGAGCTTTGATACGAACTTTGTGCATACGGTCTCGAAGGACTGATTGCGGCGGATATGGAATGAGGGCGGTGCGCCCAGCTGATCTCCCCCCTTGAGGGGGAGATGCCCGGCAGGGCAGAGGGGGGTAATGCTGGCGCAAATGCCGCTTTCGAACCATCTGCCGCACCGTTGCTCACCCCCCTCTGTCAGCTTCGCTGACATCTCGCCCTCAAGGGGGGAGATCTTTGGGAGCCAGCCGCACCGCCTCAAATCCATAGGCATCACGCTCTAGGAGATCTTCTTGACTCTCAACGATACGACGGCAGCGACACGGCGCAAGCGTAGCCGGTCCTCCTCCACCGGCAAGGCGGTTCTCCGTTTTCTGGTGACTGTCGTCACGACATTCTTAGGCCTGCTCGCCGTCACCTTCTTCATCGGCCGCGTGATCCCCATCGATCCGGCGCTTGCCATTGTCGGCGACCGCGCACCGGCGCATGTGGTGGAACGCGTGCGTGAGCAGCTGGGGCTCAACCTGCCGCTCTACCAGCAGTTCTATTTCTATGTCCGCGACGCACTGACCGGCAATTTCGGCACCTCCGTTCTCACCACCAATCCGGTGATGGAGGATATCCGCCGCGTCTTTCCTGCGACGATGGAGCTTGCCACGGTCGGCACCGTCTTTGGCGCGTTGTTCGGCATCCCGCTCGGCGTGCTCGCCGCCGTCAAGCGTGGCAGCATCGCCGACCAGATCGTTCGTGTTGTCGGGCTGATCGGCTATTCCGTGCCGATCTTCTGGCTCGGGCTTCTGTCGCTGGTGCTGTTTTATGCAAAGCTGCGCTGGGTGGCTTATCCCGGCCGTCTCGATATCGTCTATGAATACACGTTTACGCCGATCACCGGGTTTTTCCTGTTCGACAGTCTCGTTCAGGGCCAGTGGGACGTCTTTTGGGATGCGTTCCGCCACATCATTCTGCCCGGCGCGCTGCTCGGCTATTTTTCGCTCGCCTACATCAGCCGCATGACCCGCTCCTTCATGCTGAACGAGCTGCAGCAAGAGTACATCGTTGCCGCTCGCGCGAAGGGCTTGTCCGAAACGCGGATCATCTGGTTCCACGCGCTACGCAATGCCGCCGTGCCGCTGATCACCGTGATCGCGCTTTCCTATGCCGGTCTTTTGGAAGGCTCGGTCCTGACCGAAACCATCTTTTCCTGGCCGGGACTTGGCCTCTACATCACCAATTCGCTGCAGAATGCGGACATGAATGCGGTTTTGGGCGGAACGATCATCGTCGGCTCCGTTTTCATCGCCATCAACCTCTTGTCCGACCTTCTTTACCGCACGCTTGATCCAAGGACACGCAGCCGATGAGCGTCGTGGAACAGACCCCAAAACCCTATAGCCGCGATTGGCTGCTCTCCGACCGCCCCACTTCGCGCCATCAGGCACGGCTTGGCCGCGCCTATGTGATCTGGCGGCGGTTTTCCGAAAACCGGCTGGCACTGGTCGGTCTCGGCATCATCATCCTGCTGCTGTTTGTTGCCGCATTTGCCAATGTGCTGGCGCCGCACAACCCGGTGCAGGGCGATCTGATGAATGCCCGCCTGCTGCCGCCCGGTTCGCCGGGATATTGGCTCGGCACCGACGATCAGGGCCGCGATATTCTGTCCCGCCTGATCCATGGTTCGCGGCTGACGCTGATGGTGATCGTGCTGGTGGCGGTCATAGCCGCACCGATCGGCCTGATCGTCGGCACCGTTTCCGGTTATGCCGGCGGCTGGATCGATGCGATCCTGATGCGCATAACCGATATCTTTCTGGCCTTTCCAAAACTGGTTCTGGCGCTGGCGCTGGTCGCCGCTCTCGGCCCCGGTATCGAAAACGCCATTCTCGCCATCGCCGTCACCTCATGGCCGCCTTATGCGCGTATCGCCCGTGCCGAAACGCTGACATTCCGCAATTCGGAATTCATCTCGGCCGTCAAGCTGATGGGCGCGTCGCCCTTCCGCATCGTGCTGCGCCATGTCATGCCGCTCTGCCTGTCGTCGCTGATCGTGCGCGTGACGCTGGATATGGCCGGCATCATCCTGACGGCCGCCGGTCTCGGTTTCCTCGGCCTCGGCGCACAGCCGCCGCTGCCGGAATGGGGGGCGATGATCGCTTCCGGCCGTCGCTTCATTCTCGACCAGTGGTGGGTCGCGGCCATGCCGGGTTTTGCCATCCTGATCGTTAGCCTCGGCTTCAACCTGCTGGGCGACGGGTTGCGCGATGCGCTCGATCCGAAGGAGGCCGGCCAATGAGTGCACCTCTCCTGACGGTCGACGACCTGCGCGTCACTTTCCCAACCCGCACCGGTGAAGTGCAGGCGGTGCGTGGCGTGTCGTTCACGCTCGGTCGCGAACGGCTGGGCATTGTCGGCGAAAGCGGGTCGGGCAAATCCCAGACCGGGCGCGCCATCATGGGGCTGACGCCGGGCCATGCAAAGATCACCGCCTCAAAGCTGGAATTCGACGGCATCGACCTGTTGAAAGCCACGCCAAAACAGCGGCGGGATCTTCGCGGCAAACGCATCGGCATGATCTTGCAGGATCCAAAGTATTCGCTGAACCCGGTGATGACGATCGGCAAGCAGATCATCGAAACGCTGCTCGCGCATGAAAAGCTCAGCCGTTCCGAAGCGCGTGAACGGGCACTGAAAATGCTGGAAGCGGTGCAGATCCGCGATCCCGAGCGTGTGTTCGGGCTTTATCCGAACGAGGTTTCGGGCGGCATGGGCCAGCGCGTGATGATCGCCATGATGCTGATCTGCGGGCCGGAAATGCTGATCGCCGACGAACCGACCTCGGCGCTCGATGTCACCGTGCAGCTCGACGTGCTGTCCATCCTCGACAAGCTGGTGGCCGAACGTGGCATGGGGCTGGTGTTCATCAGCCACGACCTGCGGCTGGTTTCCTCCTTCTGTGACCGCGTCATCGTCATGTATGCCGGCCGTATCGTCGAGGAACTGCCGTCGGCCGATCTGGCGCAGGCGAAACATCCTTATACGCAAGGCCTGCTCAACTGCCTGCCGACCATCGGCACCGACCGGCATCCGCTGCCGGTTCTGGAGCGCAAGGCGGAGTGGTCGGCGTGAAGATGGGCAAAATGACAGATAGGACCGCACTTTCCGTCCGCGACATGGTCGTGACCTTCGACGAATATGTGGCGCTCGACAAGGTGAGCGTCGATGTCGCCACCGGCGAGAGCTTTGGCATCGTCGGCGAATCCGGTTCCGGAAAATCGACATTGTTGCGTGCCGTCGCCGGCCTCAACCGGTTCGACGAGGGCACGCTCAGCGTCGATGGTCGCACTTACCGGAGCGGCAGTCGCGACAAGGAATTTTACCGCACCGTGCAGATGGTGTTTCAGGACCCTTACGGATCGCTGCATCCGCGCCAGACGGTGGACCGTCTGCTGCTGGAGCCGCTGGCCATCCACGGTTTCGACGATATCGACGGGCGTATTGCTCGTGCGCTGGATGAGGTTGGCTTGGGCGCCGGTTTCCGTTTCCGCTATTCGCACCAGCTTTCCGGTGGTCAGCGCCAGCGTATCGCCATTGCGCGGGCGCTGATCCTGGAGCCAAAAATTTTGCTGCTGGACGAGCCGACCTCGGCGCTCGATGCGTCGATCCAGGCGGAAATCCTCAACCTGCTGGAACAGGCCCGAAAAGACCGAAACCTGACCTTCGTCATGGTCAGCCACGATCTTGGCGTTATCAGCCATATGTGCGAACGGGTGGCGGTGATGAAAAACGGCAGGATTGTCGAAACGGTGCCGGTCGAGGCACTGGAAAAGCGCGCGTTTTCAGAGGATTATACGCGCCAGCTTCTGGTCGCCAGCGAAGGGTTTCGTCGCGGCTAAATTTTTGCCGCGACAGATATTGGATTTTCCGCATGCAGCTTCGCGCCCTGATGTATTTTGACGAACTGGTGCGCACCAATTCCATGCGCGCTGCGGCGGAAAACATGGGCGTGGCCGCCACCGCCGTCAGCCGCCAGATCGAAAACCTCGAACATTACTTTGGCACGCCCTTGGTGGAGCGCAACAATCGCGGCATCCGCCTGACCGCTGCCGGTGAGCTGCTGGCAGCGCGGGCGGGCAAGACATTGCGCGAGTTGGAGCATGTGCATCAGCTGATCGATGATCTGCAGGGCCTGCAGCGCGGCAAGGTGGTGATCTATGCCAATGGCGCGACGGTGGCGAACCTGCTCGCCCCCGTGCTCGCCGAGTTCAGCTTAAAATATCCGAAATTGCGGTTCGAGGTGGCCATCACTTCGGCGCGCGAGGCGGTAGAGGCGCTGGCTTCCGCCGAGGCCGATGTCGTGGTGGCGCTGTTTGCGCCCAAAATATCCGGGTTGAAGGTGCGGGTGCGCTCCGAACTGACTTATGACGTGATCCTCTCTGCCGATCACCCGGCAGCGGGTGCAAAGGAATTTACGCTGCGCGATCTCGTGCAGATGCCGCTTGCCCTGCCGGACAAGAGTTTTAGCGCCCGGCAGGCTTTCGAGGAGGTGTTTTCGAAAGCCGGACTGGAGCTTGACCCGGTCTTCGTCACCGGCGCATTGGAAATGCTCAAGGAACTGGTGCTGCGGCGCTCGGCGGTGACGCTCCTGCCAGCGCTTTCGGTCAAACGCGAGATCGATGCCGGGCAGCTGGTGGCGGTGCCGATTGCCGGGGCCAAGGCTGTAAAAACGCCGATGGAATTGTGTGTCGCCCCCGACCGACAATTGTCCTTTGCCGCCGGAAAACTGGTCGATTTTATCGAAGCCTTTATGCGCGGTGCCGTCACGAAAAAGGCGACGCCCAAGAAGACATCCTGACAAAATGCCCCGTGTAGCGATTTCGGCTACACAGAGACCACAAAAATCTGCATTGTGTGTGCACTTGCAACATGACAGTCTTTTGTCAATCACAGGCGGCGATGGTTCTTGGGCATCGGATGACCTGCCAAATGGGGAACGCGAATGGCTTTTTCTTCCTTCGTATCGGTAACGCGTCGCGCGGTGCTCGGGCTCACCGTTGCTGGTATCGCCGTTCTGGCGGCGCAGAGCCACGCATTTGCAGCGCCAAAAACATCGGTGACATTGGGCATGGCGGTCGAACCGGGCGGGCTTGATCCGACCATCGGCGCGCAGGTGATGATCGGTCAGGTGACCTGGCAGAACGTGTTCGAAGGCCTGACGACGATCGACCGCGACGGCAAGGTCGTGCCGCTTCTGGCCGAAAGCTGGACTGTCTCGCCCGATGGGCTGACCTATACGTTCAAGCTGCGTCAGGGCGTGAAATTCCACGATGGCGAGGCGTTCGACTCCTTGACGGCAAAATTCACGCTCGACCGTGCGCGTGGCGCTGACAGCGTCAATCCGCAGAAACGCTATTTCTCCACCATCGACACGATCGAAACACCGGATGCGGCCACGCTGGTGCTGAAGCTGAAACAGCCGACCGGCAGCCTGCTTTATTGGCTCGGCTGGCCGGCCTCGGTGATGGTGGCGCCCAAGACGGCGGATAACAACAAGGTGACACCCGTCGGCACCGGCCCGTTCAAGTTCGCCAATTGGGCCAAGGGTTCGCAGGTCGATCTCGTCAAAAATGCCGATTACTGGAACAAGGCGGTTTCGGTAAAGCTCGATAAGGCGTCCTTCCGTTTCATTGGTGATCCGCAGGCGCAGGCCGCTGCCCTGAAGGCGGGTGATGTCGATGGTTTCCCGGAATTCGGCGCGCCGGAACTGATGGACAGTTTTAAAGGCGATGCGCGGCTGGTGACGGAGATCGGCAATACCGAATTGAAGGTCGTTGCCGGCATGAACAATGCCATCAAGCCCTTTAACGACAAACGGGTGCGCCAAGCGCTGATGATGGCGGTCGATCGTGCCACCGTCATCGAAGGTGCGTGGTCGGGTCTCGGCACTGCGATCGGCAGCCATTACACGCCGAATGATCCGGGTTATGTCGATCTCACCGGCACCTGGCCCTATGATGTCGAAAAGGCCAAGGCGCTTTTGGCCGAAGCCGGTTATGCCAACGGCCTGACCTTCACCATCAAGGCACCGCAAATGGCCTATGCGCAGCGCAGCGCACAGGTTCTGCAGGCGATGTTTGCCGAAATCGGAGTGACGATGAATATCGAAACCACCGAGTTTCCTGCAAAATGGGTCTCGGATGTGTTGAAGGCGGCCAATTACGAGATGACCATCGTGGCGCATGCCGAACCGATGGATCTCGATATCTACGCCCGCGATCCCTATTACTTCAACTACAAGAACCCGGCCTTCAACGATGTGCTGCAAAAGGTGCAGGAGACGGCCGATCCGGCGGAACAGGCGAAGCTTTATGGTGAGGCCCAAAAGATTCTGGCCGATGATGTGCCGTCGCTGTTCCTGTTCGTGATGCCGAAGCTTGGGGTTTGGGATGGGAAGTTGAAGGGGCTTTGGGAGAACGAGCCTATCCCGTCGAACGTGCTGACGGATGTGTTTTGGGAAGAGTGAGGGTGATGTTGGGGCAGGCAGTGATGCCGCAGTTTTCCTGGTGGGGAGAGGAGGGCGCCGCACAGCGATCTCCCCCCTTGCGGGGGGGACCAGCTCGCGCCTGCCGCGTTGACGTCGCTTCCTCGACGAGGTTTAAAATCATGGCGGCCCTCCCATGATCACCATCCTCACCCGCCGCATTCTCAGCCTCATCATCACGCTTCTCGCCGTCTCACTGCTCGTTTTCTCCGTCATGAACCTGCTGCCCGGTGATCCGGCGTCGATCATGCTCGGCACCTCGGCCAGCCCCGATACGCTGGCGGCGCTGCAAAAACAGATGGGGCTCGATCAGCCGCTGCCTCTGCGTTACCTCGCATGGCTGTCCGACGTTCTGCAGGGTGATCTCGGCAATTCCTATACCTATAGCGTGCCGGTCGCCGGCCTGATCGTAGAGCGTTTGGCCGTGACGCTGCCTCTGGCGCTGATGGCCGTTGTTTTGTCAGTCGCGATCGCCGTACCGCTCGGCGTCACCGCCGCGCGCTATCGCAATGGACCTGTCGATTTTCTCATTGGCCTGTTTTCCTATGCCGGCATCGCCATGCCGGGGTTCTGGGTCGGGCTGCTGCTGATCCTGCTGTTTTCCTCACATCTCGGCTGGATGCCGGCCGGTGGTTTTCCGGGTTGGGATGCCGGTATCGGCGCCGGGCTGAAGGCGCTACTTCTGCCCGCCGTGTCGCTGGCACTGGCGCAGGCCGGCGTGTTGACGCGCGTGGCGCGCACCTCCGTGATTGAAGTGATGGGTGAGGATTTTGTTCGCACCGCCCGCGCCAAAGGCTTGGGTGAGGGGGCGGCACTCTGGCGGCATGCGGTGCCGAATGCACTCATTCCCGTTGTCACCATGCTCGGCCTGCAATTCACCTTTCTGGTGGCCGGTGCGGTGCTTGTCGAAAACGTCTTCAACCTGCCGGGGCTGGGGCGGCTTGCCTATCAGGCGCTGTCGCAACGCGACATCATCGTCATGCAGAATGTTGTTCTGTTTTTCGCCGGCCTCGTCATCATCATGAATTTCCTCGTGGATCTCGCCTATCTGGTGATCGATCCGCGATTGAGGGCGAAGGCGCAATGATCGCAAACATCCTGCGCCGCCCGGTTCTCGTCACCGGCCTCGTCGTCACGCTGGCGCTTGTCGCCATCGCGCTTCTGTCGCTGGTGTGGACGCCGGCGCAACCTTCGAAAATGCAGATCCTGCTGAAGCTGAAACCGCCGCTTGCCGCCGGTCTTCTGGGCACCGATCATTTTGGCCGCGATCTCACCTCCATGTTGATGGTGGGAGCCTGGAACTCGCTGTCGACGGCGCTGGTGGCGGTGGCGATCGGCGCCAGTATCGGCACGGCTGTAGGTGTTTTCGTTGCGGCGCAGCGCGGCTGGGCGGAAGTGATCGTCATGCGCATCTGCGACATCATCTTTGCGCTGCCGCCGATCCTGTCTGCGATGATGCTCGGGGCGTTTCTGGGCGCTGGGCGGTTCACCGCCATTTTGGCGATCGCCACTTTCATGGTCCCGGTGTTTGCCCGTCTCACCTTTGGCGCGGCGCTGCAGATCTGGACCCGCGATTACGTGATGGCGGCAATCGGCATGGGGCGGTCGGGCATGGCGATCACATTCACCCACGTTCTGCCGAATATTTCCAACCAGATCATCGTGCAGGTCACCATCCAGCTTGGCCTCGCCATCCTCACCGAAGCGGGCCTGAGTTTCCTCGGTCTCGGCATGCCGCCACCGGCGCCGACATGGGGACGGATGCTCGCCGATGCGCAGACCTATCTCGGTCAGGCGCCGTGGCTGGCGCTGTTGCCGGGCCTGGCCATCGCGCTGGCCGTGCTCGGTTTCAACATGCTGGGCGATGGTTTGCGCGATCTTCTCGATCCCAGAGACAGGAACTGAACGACAAACTCTTTTCAAAGCGAAGATATTGCCATGAACGATCTTCTGACATTGAGCATTCGCGAGCTTATCGGCCTTTTCGGCGATAAAAAATTGTCTCCTTCGGAATACTGGCTGGCCATCGAGGCACGTGTCGAAGTTTTCGAGCCGCATGTGCAGGCGCTTTATCTCTACGATCCGGAAAGTGCGCGGGCGCAGGCAAAAAACTCGACCGAACGCTGGGCGAGGGGCGAAGTTTTGGGGCCTCTCGATGGCATCCCCGTCACGCTGAAGGAGTTGATCGCAACCGAAGGCCAGCCGGTGCCGCTCGGCACGGCTGCGATGGACTTGACGCCTGCTTTAACGGACGCACCGATTGCCGCGCGCATGAAGGAAGACGGCGCCGTCATCTTTGCCAAAACCACATGCCCGGATTACGGCATGTTGTCCTCCGGCCTTTCCAGTTTTCACCATTTGAGCCGCAACCCGTGGGACCTTTCCCAAAACCCCGGCGGTTCCAGCGCCGGTGCCGCCTCTGCCGGTGCCGCCAGCTTAGGGCCCCTGCATATCGGCACGGATATCGGCGGTTCGGTGCGGCTTCCGGCCGGCTGGACCGGGCTTTTCGGTTTCAAGCCGAGCCATGGCCGCATTCCGGTCGATCCCTATTATGTCGGGCGCTGCGCCGGGCCGATGACCCGCACAGTCGAGGATGCCGCCTTTTCGATGGCGACGCTTTCCCGGCCTGACTGGCGCGATGGCACATCGCTGCCGCCGGAAAACATCGACTGGCTCGATCTCGATATCTACGTCAGGGGCATGAAGATCGGCCTGATGCTCGATGCCGGCGTCGGCCTTGCAGTAGAGGCTGAGGTGCGCGACGCGGTGATTGCCGCAGCGAAACGGTTCGAGGACGCCGGTGCCATCATCGTGCCGGTTGAACCGGTGATGACGCGCGCCATGCTGGATGGGCTCGACGTGTTCTGGCGGGCGCGGTTCTGGGGCGATATCGAGGCATTGTCCCCGGAGCGGCGGGCGAAAATCCTGCCCTATATCCTGCACTGGGCGGAAGGCGGGGCGGATGTTTCCGGCGTCGAGGCGGTGCGCGGTTTCAACCAGACGATCGCCATGCGGCAGGCATGTTCAAAACTGTTTTCCACGGTCGATGCGGTGATCTCGCCGACCAATCCGATTGTCTCCTATCCGGCTGACTGGGCCTCGCCCACCAACGATCCGGCAAGACCGTTCGAACATATCGGCTTCACCGTGCCATGGAACATGTCGGAACAGCCGGCCTCCTCGATCAATTGCGGATTTTCGACATCCGGCATGCCAATCGGCCTGCAGATCGTCGGGCCTAGATTTGCAGATATGACGGTGCTGCGGTTGTCGAAAGCGTTCGAAACGTGGACTGGCGGCGTGCCGAAATGGCCGGAACCTCCGATTGCCGGGTGATCTCTACATTTCTGCGGGCGTTCGGAACAAAAGTCCCGACCCGGCGTTGATGCGGTGAACCGAAGACAGGAAACCTGTGCCCTTTTAGAGGCACATGTTTTGGGGCGGTCGTCGTGGGGCATTTTTCGGCAGGTTTTCATCTGCCGTCAGCTTTCCTGACATCCCCTTTTTGTCCTCGATTGCGGTGAAAGCCGCCCATTCGACGATCGTCAAAGGAGATTGACATGGCGCCTGTAAATTCAACCAAGGATATTCCCGGCGAAGCTGCATCGGCAGTATATGCGCAGGAGATCGAATTGCAGCTGGCGCAGTTGCGTGAGGACATTGCCGTTCTCGCACGCACTGTTGCTGCCGCAGGCTCACAGAAGGCAGAAAATGTCAGCCGTCGCGTAAAGCGTGCCACGGATGAGGCCGCCGATGCGTCGCTCAACATGGTCGAGGCCGCGCGGGAACAGGCGCTGTCGCTTGAGAAGGACCTCGAACGCCAGATTCGCAGCAATCCGCTGCAGTCGGTGGCGATTGCCGCCGGTGCCGGCTTCCTGTTCGCGCTTCTGGCACGGCGCTGATCATGGGGGGGCTGGCCCCTATCCTGGCATCGCTGCTTGCGGTTGATATCGGCGCTTTCACCAAGCGAATGCGCCGCAACGCCGTGCTTTATGCGATCGCCGGATTTTTCATGCTGACGGCTTATGTTGCGGGCGTGACCGCTCTCGGCATCTATCTCGCAACGATGATGCACCCGGCTGCTGCTGCTGCGGTGGTGGCTTTCGCGGCCTTTATCGTGGCGTTGATCTTTTTCCTGGCGATCATGTTGTCCAACCGGGCTGAACAAAAACGCCGTCGTCAGGCCGCTGCCGCCAATAGCGGCAAGGCGATGATGCTGACGGCGGCGATGTCCGCCCTGCCGATGGTGATCCGTTCGAAACCGCTCGCGGCTGTGGCCGTTGCCGGTGGTCTGGCCATGGTGCTCGGCAAGATGATGGGTGGCGGCTCCAGCGACGAGACCTGATACTCGTCACTCATAATGATCAGAATGGGACGCGGCCTTTGGTTCGCGTCCCATTTTTGTGACCATTTGAGGACAACATCCATCCAATGTATCATTTTATAAAGACCCACCCCCATTTGGGTGATCTAGACCCCTGATGGCCTCGTGCCCAAACCACCATCAGGACGCCCGGAATTTGCGTGTTCTCATTGTCGACCCCGAATACCTGGTAGCGCTCGATGGCGAACAGGTGCTTTCTGATGCGCTGGCCGATACGCTGGGATGCACCGTGGAAATCGCCATGCCGCGCGATTATCCGGATATTCTCGAAAACCGTCATTTCGATGTGGTGCTGATCGATGTGCGCATCATTCAGGACGATGTCGCCGATGCCGCACGGCGCATTGCCGCGACCGGAGCAAAAGTCGTTCTCTCCAGCCTGTCGCATGTGAATGCCAACGGTTTTGCCAAATGGCCGGACGTGCCGGTGGTGCTGAAACCCTTTGACGACAAGACGCTGATCGAAACGGTAAAAAACGCCGCGACCAGTGATCGCAGCGTTTCTTCTCCTCGCACTTAACTTTTAGAGGCTGTCCGGGCTAGCGGCTCAGCTGCCGAAGGCGCGGGCCGTGATGGCGGCATCGCCCGGGTCGGGACCAAAGTCGCTTTCGCCGGTCACGCCCAGCAGTTCCTGCAGGCGGGTGCGGGCGCGGCTGACGCGGCTCTTGATCGTCCCGACGGCGCAACCGCAGATCTCGGCAGCTTCCTCATAGGCAAAACCGGCGGCACCGACGAGAACGATGGCTTCGCGCTGGTCGTCCGGCAGCTTGTCCAGCGCCTTGCGGAAATCCTGAAGGTCGAGGCGGCCATATTGTTCCGGATGCACGGAAAAGCGCTCCGAAAACAGACCGTCACTATCCTGCACTTCACGGCCACGCTTGCGCATCTGGCTGTAGAATTCGTTGCGCAGGATGGTGAACAGCCAGGCACGCATGTTGGTGCCGGCGGTAAAGCTGGTCTGGTTGGCCCAGGCTTTCATGATCGTGTCCTGCACCAGATCGTCCGCCTTGTCGTGTCGGCCGGTGAGAGACACCGCGAAGGCACGAAGATTAGGCAGGGATGCAAGGAGGTCGCGCTTGAAAGCGCGGTCGGCAAGTTCCTGCTCTGTCATGTTACGTCCCCGATTTCGCGTTTTTCTCGGCCTGTTCAAGGCGTTCGAGAAGGTCGAGAAAACGGTCAGGAATACCTTCTTCCTGTACGGCATCATAAAAATCGCGCAGCTTGCGCGAGATTGCCGCGTTGGGAAGCATCGCACCGGGCCTGTAATCTTTCGCTTGCGCTGTCGTCATTGTTTTTTCTTTTTTTCTGCTATCTTGTTCACTCATCACGCGGGCAGCCTGTTGCGATATCACTGACAACAGAATGCACGACGACCAAAAAAGTTCCGTTACGGTCGGAACTTTTTTTGTCGCCGACCGTTTCAAGCCAGTTAGTTGCCCGCTGGGGCTCAGGGGAGAATTTATTTATGTCACTCACCACGCGCGTCGCGTCTCACCTTCCTTACCTGCGTCGATACGCTCGTGCCGTCACCGGATCGCAGACATCAGGTGACGCCTATGTTGCCGCGGTCCTCGAAGCCCTGATTGCCGATATCTCGATCTTTCCCGAGACGTCGAAGGATCGCGTTTCGCTGTATAAACTTTTCGTTGCGATCTTTGGTTCCACATCCATCGAAATCCGCCCGATCGAATCCCCGTTTGCTTGGGAACAGCGCGCCGTCGCCAATCTCTCTGCTTTGCCGTCGAAGGCACGTCATGCATTCCTGCTGATCTCGGTCGAAGGTTTCACCATCGAGGAAACCGCCGAAATTCTCGACATCAGCGCCGATGAGACGACACAGCTTCTCGACGAAGCATCGCGTGAGATTTCCCGCCAGGTGGCCACCGACATCATGATCATCGAGGACGAGCCGCTGATCGCGCTCGATATCGAGCAGATGGTTCAGGATCTCGGCCACCGCGTCACCGGTGTCGCCCGTACACACAAGGAAGCGATTTCGCTGTTCCAGACCTCGCAGCCGAAAATGGTTCTGGCAGATATCCAGCTCGCCGATGGCAGCTCGGGCATCGATGCCGTCAACGAGATCCTCAAGACCTCCAGCGTGCCGGTGATCTTCATCACCGCATTCCCGGAACGTCTCTTGACCGGAGAACGCCCGGAGCCGGCCTTCCTCGTCACCAAGCCGTTCAACCCGGACATGGTGAAGGCGCTGATCAGCCAGGCGCTGTTCTTCAATGAGGCCGTCAAGGCAGCCGCCTGACGGGACCAGCGGGATATTGATTGAGATCAGGAACAAAGCAGGCATGGCGACGTTCTTTCGCAAGAAAACGAAAGGAAATCGCCATGTTGTACTACGCTCTGGTGTTTCTCGTGATCGCGCTGATTGCCGGCGCTCTCGGGTTTGGTGGAGTGGCTGGAACGGCGGCGGGCATTGCCCAGATCCTGTTCTATGTGTTTCTGGTTCTTCTGCTCATATCTCTGGTTCTCGGCTTGTTCAGGCGAACCTGACTAAATATAAGAAATATTCTTGATCAACCGGATGCCGGTTCCCGGCATTCGGTACTTCCTTTCAGTTAGACAAGCAGGCGGGGTGATGCAGTTGCAGCATCAGCTGACATGGCAGCAGGCCGGTGAGAGTGATGACAAGCTCCAAGGCTTCTTCATGCCCGCGCTCGTGGATCTCGGCGCCAGCATCATCATCCAGAATGCTGCGCGCGATTATCTGTTCGTGACCAATCTGCCGTCGACCTGGGAAATCCCGGCGAGTGGAAAGCCCTGCGACCGCAGCCTGTTCGGTGACGAAATCGCCGACAAGCTGCGCACGATCAAGGATGCGATCAAGAAGAGCGGCGACAAGGCGCATATCGAAATCGCCGTCGGTTCCGAAGATGTGTTCGAATTCCGTGTTCAGGCCGTCAGCCTATCACAGGGCGACATGCATCTGGTTACCACGATCATCGATCGATCCGAAGAGCGCCACCGCGAGCGGCTTTTGCGCGCGCTCCTGCGCGAAGTCAGCCATCGCTCGAAAAACCTGCTCGCCATCATCCAGAGCATCGCGCTGCAGACGGCGCGTTATTCCGGCACGCTGGACGGGTTCCTCAACAAGTTCCGCGGCAGGCTTTATTCACTGTCGCAGAGCCAGGACCTCATCACGGACAGTAGCTGGCGCGGCGCGTATTTCCGCGAGCTTGTCGAACAGCAGACCCAGAAATATCTGCCGGAAAATGCGCATCTGGTCGTCGTCAAGGGCGACGATGTGCTTTTGACGCCGAATGCCTCGTTGCATATCGGTCTCGCCTTGCACGAGCTGATCGTCAATGCCGTCAGCCACGGCTCGCTTCTGACCTCCCGCCGCGCCATCGAAGTGACTTGCAGCCGTGTGCTTGTGGATGGTCACGACAGTCTGGAAGTGTTCTGGCTGGAAAAGCTCGATCCTTCGGCCAATGACAGTCTCGTCAACGAAGAAACGCTCAAGGGTCATTTCGGCAGTACCGTTCTCGAGCGTGTCGTTCCGGCCTCGGTCAACGGCAAAGCGCAGTATGCGATTTCCGACAAGGAAATTTCCTACAGCCTGACTTTTCCGCTCGACGTTGCGGAATGATTTTGTTGGCCTTTCCGGCCGGAGCTTAAAAAAATCGGTCACTTTCGAATTTTTTCTGTGAGCCGCCGGAACCAATTTTGAGCAAGTCCGTTATCACTATATCTGGAAGCGCCCCCGTCCCCCGCCCTTCAAGCTTCCAGGTAAACTCTTCATCCCCCTCGAAGAGACGATCTGGCTCGGTTTCCCTCGGAAACCGGGCCAGTTCTTTTTTGGGCATTTCTCAATGCTTCAATGCACGCGGGTCGAGCGCATCGCGAATGGCGTCACCGATATAGTTGACGCTGAGCACGGTTGCCGAAATCGCCAGCCCCGGCCACAGCACACGCGATGGCGTCAGCTGCAGAAAATTGGCGCCGTCGAAAAGAAGGCGTCCCCAAGTGGGGAAATCGGATGGAAACCCCAGGCCGAGGAAGCTGAGCGCCGATTCCGTGATGATCGCCGAGGCAATGCCGAGCGTTGCCGATACCATGATCGATGACAGGACATTGGGCAGGATGTGCCGCAGGATGATGCGGTATTCTCGCATGCCACTGGATTTCGCTGCGAGCACGAATTCCTGACTTTTGACAGCCAAGACATCGCCGCGCACGATGCGGGCAGTATGCATCCAGCTGGTAATGCCGATCACGAAAACGACCAGAAAGAAGATGCCGGTTTCCGGGCCGAAGGCAGCCCGTAGCGTGTCGCGAAACAGCATGATCACCACCAGCAGCAGCGGCAATAGCGGCAGTGCCAGAAACAGGTCGGTCAGGCGCATCAGCGGCCCGTCGATGCGGCGGAAATAACCGGAGAGAAGGCCGACCAGCGTGCCGAGAAACAGGGCAAGCAGCATGGCGGTGAAACCGACGGCAAGCGAGATGCGGCCACCGGCCAGAACCTGTGCCAGCATGTCCTTGCCGAGATTGTCGGTGCCAAAAGGATGCGCCAGCGACGGCCACTGGTTCTTGTCGCGAATGTTGATGGCATTGGGCGCGACGGTGTGGATGTAAGGCCCCACAAACACGGCCAGCACGATGAAAATGAAGACGCCCAGCCCGACGACACCGCCCCGATGGGCGCGGAACTGGTGCCATATATCGCCGAATGCCGAGCGGGCGGGTGTGGCCGCCACGGTGGGTGTGGTTGTGATTGTAACATCAGTCATAACGGATCCTCGGGTCGAGAATGCCGTAGAGAACATCGGCAATCAGGTTGAAGAGGACGATCAGCACCGCGAAGATGAAGGTGAGCGTCTGCACCAGCGGCATGTCGGCGCCCTGAACGGCGGTGATCAGCAATTGCCCGAGCCCATTCACGCGAAAAATCTGTTCGGTGATGATGGCGCCGGAAAAGATCGTCGGCACGCCGAGCGCAATCACGGTCACGACCGGGATCAGGCTGTTGCGCAGCACATGCACCAGAAGAACGGCCTTTTCCTTGACGCCCTTGGCGCGGGCGGTGCGGACATAATCCTGATGCAGGTTATCCAGCATGGAGGCGCGCACGAAGCGGGTGATCTGCGAGGCGTTGTAAAGCGCCAGCACGGCGACGGGCAGCACCATCTGTTTCATCTGCGCCATGAAACTAGCAAAATCCGTGACCCGCAGATTGGTGTCGTAAACCGAGGGAAACCATTGCAGGTAGGAGGAGAAGATGACGATCAGCAGCACGCCGGTGAAGAAGGTCGGTACCGAATAACCGACCATCGAAACGAATGTGCCGATCTGGTCAAAGATCGAATATTGCTTGTACGCCGAGATGACGCCGATCGGGATGGCAATGAGGATGCCGAACAGATAAGCGAGGCCGACGACCCAGAGCGTCTGCGGCAGGCGCTGGACGATGAGATCGACCACCGGGCTGCGGGTGGCCCATGACAGGACGCGCATGCGCTCTCCATCACCGAACTGCCAGCCGGTGAGGCTTTCAAAAATGTTGATCGGTTCGTTGATGAAAAACTGCTGCAGCCATTTCATGTAACGGATGAGAAAAGGCTGATCGAGGCCGAGCGAGGCGCGGATTTGTTCTCGCACTTCCGGTGGAATGGTGAGCGGCAGATCGCCGGTCGGATCGTTGGGGGCGAGATCCAGCAGCGCGAAAATCACGAAGCTGATGACCAGCAGGGTCGGGATTGCAAAAAACAATCGCCGCAATGTGTATGTGAACATCCGGGGTCTCCAGACTGCAGCACGGCCGGCCATTTCCGGCACCGGCGGTGGCTGCAGGTTTACAAGACCGCCGCATCATCAAGCGGACGATGCGGCAGCGCGGAGATAGGGTGCGGCCGGGCCTGAAGCGGCAGGAGGCCCGGCGG
The DNA here is from genome assembly GCF_030811685.1 of Neorhizobium huautlense. Lineage (GTDB taxonomy): Bacteria > Pseudomonadota > Alphaproteobacteria > Rhizobiales > Rhizobiaceae > Neorhizobium > Neorhizobium huautlense_A. The sequence goes on from NZ_JAUSRF010000002.1 coordinate 226,787, forward strand.
CGACCATCACTTCTTGCGATGCCAGTCCGCGATATTCCAGACCTGGCTGTCCCAGGAGTTCATCTTGATGCCTTCCAGCGTGACGGCGAAGGAGGACTGATCGCCGCGATGGACAAGCGGGATATGCGCGCCTTCTTCGGTCAGCATGTCGTTGAGCTGTTTTGCCAGTTCAGCGCGTTTTTCCAGCTCTGCCGTCTTGGAGAGCGTGCCGACCAGCTTGTCGAACTCCGGGTTGCAATAACGCGGAATGTTCTGGCCCTGCCAGCCGTTGGATGGGCCCGGCATCTTGTCGCACAGCCATTCCGCCAGATATTTTTCCGGGTCGGTGCCGTCGAAATTGTTGGTATACATCAGCACGTCGGCATAAAATTTCTGGAACGTATCCGGGCTTGCCGGATCGCCGCCGAAGAACACGGAAGCGGAAGCGTTGCGCAGTTCAGCGCCGACGCCGATCTCCGCCCACATCGATTTCACCAGTTCCTGCGTTGCCTGACGCACGGAGTTGGTGGAGGTCGAATAGAGGAAATTGAGCTTTACGCCGTCCTTGGCGCGAATACCGTCGCCACCCTTTACCCAGCCGGCATCATCCAGCAGCTTGTTGGCGCCTTCGACATCGGCTTTCAGGCACCAGCTGTCATTCTTGGTGGAGGCGACAGCTTCCGGTGCGGGCACGATATTGCAGGTCGGCTTGCCGGATTTGCCGTAACCGGCCTCGACGATGATATCGCGGTCGATGGCGAGCGACAGCGCGCGGCGCACGGCCGGGTCCTTCAGCGCCGGATGCGGGCCGGCTTCGGCGGTGGAGCGTTTAGGCCCGAGCGCCGGGTCCGGATTGGTCCAGTTGAGGTTGATACGCTCGACCTGGGTGCCGAAGGAGATTTCCAGACGGCCCTTGCCTGATGCCATCATGGTTTCCAGCACTTCCGGCTCGACCTGCGCATTCCAGGCATAGTCGTATTCGCCGGTTTCCAGAACGGCGCGGGCAGCGGATGCCGCGTCACCGCCACCCTTCAGGGTGATGGAGGCGAAAGCAGGCTTGGCGGCATCGCGGTAATTCGGATTGGCCTTGAAGGTGACGACGTCGTTCGGCTTGAAATCGGTGACCATGAACGCGCCGGTGCCGATCGGGCCAAAGTTGGCGGCCGTGCAGCCGGGTGCCTTGGTGCCGAGGCAATCCTTGAACTGAGCCGCCTGGATGATCGGTGACTGGCCGCCGACAAAGGCGGAATAGGGGTAGGGTTTCGGTTCTTCGAAAGTGATTTTGACCGTGTGCGGATCGACGGCCTCGACATTTTTCACACCCTCATACTGGGCGCGCTGGGCGCAGCCACCATCGGGCGCCGTGCAATATTTCCAGGTGAAAATCACGTCTTCGGCGGTGAAGGCCGTGCCGTCCGACCATTTGACATCGGGCTTCAGCTTCCATGTCATGCTCAGCAGATCTTTTGCGACGCCGCCGTTTTCAACGGTCGGGATCTCGGTGGCCAGCCACGGCACCAGCTCGCCCTTTTCATCGGTGCGGGCCAGCGGCTCGATGACAATAGAGGAGGCAAGCATTTCCTTGGTGCCGGCGGACAGGAACGGGTTCATCGTCGAGACGGCCTGCCAGAACAGGATCTTCAGATCACCGTCCGTTCCCCGTTCGGCATGTGCCGGACCGATCGCCAAGGCCAGCGCGGCCACCGTGCCGGCCAGAAGCGTTTTCAGATTTTTCATTTGCCATTCCCCTTGTTGTTCTCTTATGAGTTGTGAATATGACAATGCGCTGATGTACGCGCAGAATGCAAATCGACGATCAAGGGGCTGTTGTTCAAGCCTCTGCTTTTACAGTCGAAATGCTTTTCCATTCCTCCTTGCCGGCTTGTGTTCAGGAACGTGATCACTGCGTTCCCATGCGCTTGTGATCAAATTTTGTGCCATCTAAGCACGGGCCTATTTTTCGTTCAAGATGGAAATTTGCAGCTTGCAAAAGGGTCCGGTCGCGTCGCAATATCCCTGAAAATAGAGTGGGAAATAACGATAAAACAACGAGGTCTTGCGAATGCCAGTGCTCAATCGTGCCGCCGAAATGCAGGAAACCGTCGCCGGCTGGAGGCGCCACATCCATGAGAATCCCGAGCTTCTTTATGACGTTTACGAGACGGCAGCCTTCGTTGCCGACAAGCTGAAATCGTTCGGTTGCGACACGGTCGAAACCGGCATCGGCAAGACCGGTGTCGTCGGCATCATCAAGGGCAAGCATGGGGATGGCCCAGTGGTCGGCTTCCGCGCCGACATGGACGCGCTGCCGATTTTTGAAACCTCCGGCAAGGAATGGGCCTCGAAGACACCGGGCAAGGCACATTCCTGCGGCCATGACGGGCACACGGCGATGCTGCTGGGTGCTGCGCAATACCTTGCCGAAACCCGCAATTTCAAGGGTTCCGTCGCCGTCATCTTCCAGCCCGCTGAAGAGGGCGGGGCGGGTGCGCTTGCCATGATCAATGACGGTTTCATGGACAAATATGCCATCGACCAGGTCTATGGCATGCACAATGAGCCAAAGCTGCCGGTCGGCCAATTCGCCACAGCCAAGGGCGGCGTAATGGCGGCGGCCGATACATTCGAGATCACCGTCAACGGTCGCGGCAGCCATGCCGCCCAGCCGCATCGTTCCATCGATCCGGTGGTCGCATCGGCGCATATCATCATCGCCCTGCAATCGATCGTTTCGCGCGAGACTGATCCCTTGAAATCGCTGGTCGTGACGGTTGCCACCACCCATGGCGGCGAGGCGAGCAATGTCATTGCCGATTTTGTCAAGCTCACCGGCACGGTGCGCACGCTTCTGCCGGAAACCCGCGATTTTGCCGAAAAACGTCTGACGGAAATCGCGCAAGGCACAGCCATCGCCCATGGCGCAACCGCCGAGGTCAATTATCGTCGCGGTTATCCGGTGACCTTCAACCATGATGCCGAGACGGATTTTGCAGCAGGCGTTGCCGCCAAAGTGGCCGGCGAGCGCGCCGTCAATACCGGCATGGCGCCGCATATGGGGGCCGAGGATTTTTCCTACATGCTGGAAAAGCGCCCCGGCGCCTTCATCTTTATCGGCAATGGCGACACCGCCAACCTGCACAATGCCGCTTACGATTTCAACGATGAGGCGCTACCTTACGGCATCAGCTACTGGGTGACGCTGGCGGAGACCTCGCTTCCGGCCTGAGGCCGGCAACGGAAATGACAGGGACTGTTCAAGAAATAAGAACCAAGGGGAATATGGGATGCAGCCTTCTTTAACGGGCGTCGCCCCGATCTTGTCGGTGGAGAACCTCACCACGTCGTTCCGTGTGAACAACGAGTGGAAATCCGTCGTGCGCAATGTCTCCTTCGACGTTGCGCCGCGCGAGACGGTGGCGATCGTGGGCGAGAGCGGCTCGGGCAAGTCGGTGACGTCTCTGTCGATCATGCGGCTTTTGCCGAAAGCCACCAGCAAGATCGAGGGCAAGGTGACGCTCGGCGGCAAGGAGCTCTTGTCTCTGCCGGAAGAGCAGATGCGGCGTGTGCGCGGCAACGATATTTCCATGATCTTTCAGGAGCCGATGACCTCGCTCAACCCGATCTTCCCGATCGGTCGGCAGATTTCCGAGGCACTGATGGTGCATCGTGATATCTCCAAGGCGGAGGCGAAGGCGGAAGTCATCCGGCTTCTGGAAAAGGTCCGTATTCCCAATGCCAAAAACCGGTTCGACGAATATCCGCACCAGTTTTCCGGCGGCATGCGCCAGCGCGTGATGATCGCCATGGCGCTTGCCACCAAACCGAAACTGCTGATCGCCGACGAACCGACCACCGCGCTCGACGTCACCATCCAGGGCCAGATCCTCGACCTCATCAAGGTGTTGCAGGAAGAGGAGGGCATGTCCGTTCTCTTCATCACCCATGACATGGGCGTGGTGGCTGAGGTGGCCGACCGCACGATCGTGATGTTCCGTGGCGAACAGGTGGAAACCGGCGCGACCGACGACATTTTTCACCGCGGCCAGCATCCCTATACCCGCGCATTGCTGTCCGCCGTGCCAAAGCTCGGCTCGATGGGGACAAGAAAACTGCCGCTGCGGTTTCCGATCGTCGATACCACGACGGGCGAACAGATCGTCATGGCCGATGTCGCCGACACGGTTGCCAAGGGCAAGACACCGATCCTCGACGTGAAAGACCTGACGACACGGTTTGATATCCGCTCCGGCCTGTTCTCGCGCAAATCGGGCGCCGTTCATGCGGTGGAAAAGGTGTCGTTCCAGCTTTTTGCCGGCGAGACGCTGTCTCTCGTGGGTGAATCGGGTTGCGGCAAGTCGACGACCGGCCGGTCCATTACCCGTCTGGTCGAGCCGACCGAAGGCAAGGTGACGCTGGACGGTTACGAGGTGATGCAGCTCGACCGGTCGGCACTGCGCACCATGCGCCGGTCGATTCAGATGATCTTTCAGGATCCGTTCGCCTCGCTCAACCCGCGCATGAGCGTCGGTTCGGCGGTGATGGAGCCGTTCGTTGAGCACAATCTCGGCACCAAACAACAGGCGCGCGAAAAGGCCGCCGACCTGATGGCCAAGGTAGGTCTTTCACCGGACATGATGCGGCGTTTTCCGCATGAATTTTCCGGCGGTCAGCGCCAGCGTGTGGCGATTGCGCGTGCGCTCATGCTTGATCCCAAGGTCATTGTCGCGGATGAGGCGGTGTCGGCGCTCGACGTGTCGATCAAGGCGCAGGTCTGCAATCTTCTGCTCGATCTGCAGCAAAATTTGAAACTGGCCTTTCTGTTCATTTCCCATGACATGGCGGTGGTGGAGCGGGTCAGCCACCGGGTGGCGGTGATGTATCTGGGCGAAATCGTCGAGATCGGGCCGCGTGCGGCTGTCTTTGAAAATCCGCAGCATCCCTATACGCAAAAACTGATCGCCGCCGTGCCGGTGCCGGATCCGTCGCGCCGTTCGATCAAGCGCAACATGTCGACCGACGAGATCAAGAGCCCGATCCGCCCGGTGGATTATGTAGCCCCGATCCGGCAGTACCGCGAGGTGTCCGAGGGGCATCTCGTGCAGGTGGCATGAGGCGAGCGCGGTCATCGCGGATAAAAAGGGCGGCGGGGATTGTTCTCGCCGCTTTTGCCGTTCTGGTTTCGCCCGCTTTTGATGGAGGTCAGGGGAGGGCGCAGACTGATGACCTCTCCGAGGCAGAAGCGCTCCAGGAACTTGAAGCGAAGGCGGTGCAGACCATCATCGGCAAGACGGCAGCCGAGATCCGCGAAGCGCTTGAGGCCGGCCCGTTTTCCGACGTTCAGGTGATGGAATTAGATTTCGTACCGCCACCGGAGCAGGCGGCGCAACAGGGCGATGCCAACATCAAGCCCGGTGATCTGCATGTCATGTTGTCCCGGCCGAAGGAAAATGTTTTCGAGCCGTTCACGCCGCGCATATTGATCTTCGTCGGTATGCAGGATGGTGTGGCGGTGTCGATAGAGCGGGTGAGAACCTATCCGAAGTGATGGCCTAGTGACAGCCACGTTTTGGCATGGAATTGCCGGCATCCGTTGCCGGAAAACCTAAGTTCTGCTAGGTTGAAAAGCCATTAGGAGAGATCACGTGGCCAAGGTGACAGCTGCCGAACTCCAGAGCCATTTCGAGCATTATCAAGAACTCGCTCAGCGCGAGCCGGTATCTGTCACGGACAATGGCAAGGAAAGCCTTGTCCTGCTCTCGGCGGACGAATATCGCCGGCTGAAAGCCATTGACACACGACAGGCCTTTTACGTCCATTCTCTGCCCGGTGACATTCTTGCCGACTTGGAAAGCGGTTACCAGGGAGAGCCGACGCCGCATCTCGATCACCTGATGAAATGATGTGGCGATAGAACCTAAACCCGGTTTGGTTGTTCGTTATGACTTCCTTTGGAAGGAGGAGGCAGATGCGGGTTTGGAGAGCGGCAAGGATCGCCCATGTGCGATCGTGCTGGTGGCGAAGGACAAGGCCGATGGTTCGAAGGATGTTCTGCTCTGTGCCATCACCCACGCACCTCCGGGCCATGCCGAAACCGCCATCAAAATTCCAGCTGCCGTTGCAAGGTATCTTGGTCTCGATGATGAGCAATCATGGATCAAGACCGATCAGATCAATCGCTTGAACTGGGCGCGTGATCGTATTCCGTACGGCATCACGCCAGCCCGCAAAGGGGAGTGGTTTTTCGGTACGCTGCCCCATGCGCTTGGCGAGCAGGTTTTCAATCAGATCCGTGAGAAAGCCCATGCCCGTACCTTACGGACTGTCGACCGGGATAACGAGAGCTGATTGCAAAGCTTGATGCCTGTTATCTTTCATTGTTTGACAGTCCCTCCCAAAACATGTCAGCAAATCGCAGAGGAGATTTTCTGTCATGGCAAAACGGTCGGATTCGCAGGGACGGCTCGACGATGCGGCGCGCGCCGGCTGGCTTTATTACGTCGCGGGGCGCACCCAGGACGAGATTGCTTCCGCCATGGGGATTTCGCGACAATCGGCGCAGCGGCTGGTGTCGCTCGCCGTTGCCGAGCGTCTGATCAAGGTGCGGCTCGATCATCCGATTGCCGCCTGCCTGGAACTGGCTGAGGCGCTGAAGGCCAAACATGACCTGAAATATATCGAGATCGTGCCGAGCGATCCGGCCGCCGTTTCGACCACGGTTGGTATTGCCGAAGCGGCTGCAGCCGAAATCGAGCGCTGGCTGAAACGGCCGGATCCGATCATCGTTGCCATCGGTACGGGCCGCACGTTGAAGGCAGCCGTCGATCAGCTGCCGCCGATGGAATGTCCGCAGCACCGAATCGTGTCGCTCACCGGCAATATCGGGCCGGATGGATCGGCCGCCTATTACAACGTCATCTTTTCCATGGCCGATGCCATCAAGGCGCGGCATTTCCCGATGCCGCTGCCGGTCATGTGTACCTCGGTGGAGGAACGCGAGACGCTGCATGATCAGGCGCTGGTGCGCTCCACCATCAAGCTTGGCGCCATGGCCGATGTCACCTTCGTCGGCATCGGCGAGCTTGGGCCGGACGGCCCACTCTGCCTCGATGGTTTTCTCGAGCGTGAGGAAATGCAGATGCTGGTTGAGAATGGAGCGGCGGGTGAAATCTGCGGCTGGTTCTTCGATCACGATGGAAAACTGCTCGACAACCCCATCAACGGGCGTGTCGCTTCCGTGCCTATCCCGTCGCGGAATACATGCTCGGTTGTGGGAATTGCGCAGGGTCGTCGCAAAATTCCCGCCATGGCTGCGGCCCTCAAGGGTAAGCTAATCAATGGCTTGATTACGGATGAATCGGCTGCTGAGCAGTTGCTCTCCCTGTGAGCAAAAATTTCACCGTTTAAATTCAATTATTTAAAACGTTTTAGTCGCAGTGCAGCGACGAATCCGTGTTGACTTCTGTCATGCGTTGATAAGTAATTGCCCACGAGCAAAGCGAATGCTCGCATCCAATCTTCTCGGGAGGAAGATATGACATTGAAGACCGTTCTGCTGGGCGCCTGCTCGGCACTGGCGTTTGCCGGTATGGCCTCTGCCGAAACCCTCACCATCGCGACTGTCAATAACGGCGACATGGTTCGCATGCAGAGCCTGACGTCCGAATTCACCAAGGCGAACCCCGACATTCAGGTCGAGTGGGTCACTTTGGAAGAAAACGTCCTGCGCGAACGCGTGACGACCGACATCGCCGCCGGCGGTGGCCAGTACGACATCGTCACCATCGGCAATTACGAAGTTCCGATCTGGGCCAAGCAGAAGTGGCTTCTGCCGCTCGAAGGCCTCGGTGACAAATACGACATGGACGACCTGCTGCCCGCAATCCGCGGTGGCCTGTCGATGGACGGCAAGCTTTATGCGGCACCGTTCTACGGCGAATCCGCCATGATCATGTACCGCAAGGACCTGTTCGAAAAAGCCGGCCTGACCATGCCGGAAAAGCCGACCTGGGAATTCATTGCAGACGCGGCCCGCAAGACCACCGACCGCAAGGCCGATATCAGCGGCATGTGCCTTCGTGGCAAGGCCGGCTGGGGCGAAAACATGGCCTTCGTTTCGGCTCTGAACAACTCGTTCGGCGGTCGCTGGTTCGATGAGCAGTGGAAGCCGCAGTTCGATCAGCCGGAGTGGAAGGCTGCGCTGCAGTTCTACGCCGACCTGATGAAGGATGCCGGCCCGTCCGGTGCTTCTTCCAATGGCTTCAACGAAAACCTGACGCTGTTCCAGCAGGGCAAGTGCGGCATGTGGATCGACGCAACCGTCGCCGCATCCTTCGTGTCGAACCCGAAGGATTCCAAGGTTGCCGATCAGGTCGGTTATGCCATGTTCCCGAACAAGGAAGGCATCGACAACCACGGCAAGTGGCTGTGGTCGTGGAACCTTGCGGTACCGGCTTCTTCCAAGAAGGCTGAATCGGCCCAGAAATTCATCTCCTGGGCAACCAGCAAGGAATACACGGCGCTCGTCGCTTCCAAGGAAGGCTGGGCCAACGTTCCTCCGGGCACGCGTACCTCGCTCTACAAGAACGAGGAGTACACCAAGGCTGCACCGTTTGCCGCTCCGACGCTTGCCGCGATGGACGCTGCCGACATCACCAAGCCGACCGTCAAGCCGGTGCCTTACACCGGTGGCCAGTTCGTCGCGATCCCTGAATTCCAGGCTCTCGGCACCACGGTCGGTCAGCTGTTCTCGGCTGTCATCGCCGGCCAGTCCACGGTCGACGACGCGCTTGCCGCCGCTCAGGCAACGGCAACCCGCGATATGACCCGCGCCGGTTACATCAAGTAAAAAGTCCTCCCAAGGACAGCAGTTGCCCGCTTTCTTTCGGGCAACTGCACCCGCCGCCCACGGTTCAAGGGCAAAAGCCATAACAAGAAGATATACCCAAGCGCGCGCCTCCCGCCGAGGCGATGCGCGTGGCCACTCAAGGGAGGGTCGCTGAAATGGCAACGCAGAATACGAAGACGTTGGCGCGGCTGATGATGGCGCCCTCCGTCATTGCACTCCTCGTCTGGATGGTCATACCGCTGTCGATGACGCTGTATTACTCCTTCCAGAACTACAATCTCCTGACGCCGCAAAACGTCAGCTTCGGTGGTTTCTTCAACTACCAGTATTTTTACACGGATCCGGCCTTCTTCACGGCGATCTGGAACACGCTGATCCTGGTGGTCGGCGTGCTGGCCATCACCGTCATCGGCGGCATTGCCATCGGTTTGCTGCTCGACCAGCCGATCTTCGGCCAGGGCATCGTGCGCATTCTGGTGATCTCGCCGTTCTTCGTCATGCCGCCGGTGGCGGCGCTGATCTGGAAGAACATGATCATGCACCCGAGTTACGGGGTGCTGGCCGATATCGCGAAATTCTTCGGGCTGCAGCCGGTCGACTGGTTTGCGCAATATCCGCTGTTTTCGGTCATCGTCATCGTTGCATGGCAGTGGTTGCCTTTCGCCACGCTGATCCTGCTGACGGCCCTGCAATCGCTGGACGGCGAGCAGAAGGAAGCCGCCGAGATGGACGGCGCCAATTTCGTCAATCGCTTCATCTACCTGACGTTGCCGCATCTTTCCCGCGCCATCACGGTCGTCATCCTGATCCAGACGATCTTCCTGCTCGGCATCTATGCGGAAATCCTCGTCACCACCAATGGCGGCCCCGGTTACGCGTCCACCAACCTGACCTTCCTGATCTATCGCACGGCACGTCTCGGTTACGACGTCGGCGGCGGTGCTGCGGGCGGTATCATCGCGGTCGTTCTCGCCAATATCGTCGCCATCTTCCTGATGCGCGCCGTCGGCAAGAACCTGGACAAGTAGGAGAGACGGTCATGGCTCGCAAATCCACCACGCAAAGCAAGATCGTCTGGACCGTCATCGCATGGGTCGTGGCGCTGGTGATCTTTTTCCCGATCCTCTATGCGGTCATCACCAGCTTCAAGACGGAGCCGGAAGCGATCGACGGGTTCAGCCTGATCCCGTCCGGTACGTTCGAGAACTACATCACGGTGCAGACGCAGCGCGATTACTTCAAGCCGTTTACGAACTCGGTGATCCTGTCGATCGGTTCGACCATTCTCGCCCTGATCTTCGCCATTCCGGCGGCATGGGCGATGGCGTTTGCGCCGACCCGCCGCACCAAGGACATCCTGATGTGGATGCTCTCCACCAAGATGATGCCGGCGGTCGCGGTTCTTCTGCCGATCTACATCCTGTTCCGCAATTTTGGCCTGCTCGATACCCGTATCGGCCTGACGATCATGCTGACGCTGATCAATCTGCCGATCGTGGTGTGGATGCTCTACACGTATTTCCGCGAAATTCCCGGCGAAATTCTGGAAGCGGCACGTATGGACGGCGCCAATCTGTGGAAGGAAATCGTCTACGTGCTGACGCCGATGGCGGTGCCGGGCATCGCTTCCACGCTGCTCCTCAACATCATCCTTGCCTGGAACGAAGCCTTCTGGACCATCCAGCTGTCGACCACGAATGCGGCACCGCTGACGGCCTTCATCGCCTCGTTCTCTTCGCCGCAGGGTCTGTTCTGGGCCAAGCTTTCGGCGGCCTCCACCATGGCGATTGCGCCGATCCTCATCCTCGGCTGGTTCAGCCAGAAGCAACTCGTTCGCGGCCTCACGTTTGGCGCGGTTAAGTAAGGAATTGGTCTCATGGGCAGCATTACTCTCAAGAACGTCCAGAAACATTTCGGCGAGGCCAAGGTCATCCCGTCTGTCGATCTGGAAATCACCGATGGCGAGTTCGTCGTTTTCGTCGGCCCATCGGGTAGCGGCAAGTCCACGCTTCTCCGCCTGATCGCAGGCCTTGAAGACGTGACCGGTGGCACGATCACCATCGACGGCAAGGATGTGACGGAAGCCGCACCGGCCGCGCGTGGCCTTGCCATGGTGTTCCAGTCCTATGCGCTCTACCCACACATGAGCGTGCGCAAGAATATCGCCTTCCCGCTGAAGATGGCGAAGATGGAACAGTCGAAAATCGACAAGAAGGTCGAGGATGCCGCCCGCATTCTGAACCTCTCCGACTATCTCGAGCGCCGTCCCGGCCAGCTTTCCGGTGGTCAGCGCCAGCGTGTCGCCATCGGCCGCGCCATCGTTCGCGAACCGTCGGCCTTCCTGTTCGACGAACCGCTGTCCAACCTCGATGCGGCCTTGCGCGGCACGATGCGTCTGGAAATCAGCGATCTGCACAACCAGCTGAAAACGACGATGATCTACGTCACCCACGACCAGATCGAAGCCATGACCATGGCCGACAAGATCGTCGTTCTCAATCGCGGCAATATCGAGCAGGTCGGTTCGCCGATGGAACTCTACAACACGCCGCGCAACCTGTTTGTCGCCGGCTTTATCGGCTCGCCGCGCATGAACCTCATCGAGGGCGAATACGCGCAGTCGAAGGGCGCCAAGACCGCCGGCATCCGCCCCGAGCACATGACGCTGTCCAAGGAAAGCGGTCTCTGGAAAGGCACGGTCTCGGTTGCCGAACATCTCGGCGCCGACACGTTCCTGCATCTCGATGTCGATGGCATCGGCAAGATGACGGCGCGCGCCAGCGGCGAATTCGGCGCCCATCATGGCGATACCGTTTACCTCACGCCGGATGAGACGAGGCTGCACCGTTTCGACGACAAGGGCCTGCGCATCGCCGGCTGAGAATACGATTGTCATATCAAGGAAAAAGACTGTGACAGGTAGACTGGAAGGCAAGTCGGCAATCATCACCGGTTCGGCGCGCGGCATCGGCCGCGCCTTCGCCGAAGCCTATGTTCGCGAAGGCGCAACCGTGGCGATCGCCGACATCAATATCGAACGCGCCGAGCAGACCGCCAAGGAAATCGGCCCGAAAGCCTATGCGGTGCAGCTGGATGTCACCGATCAGGCATCCATCGATGCGGCCATCCGCACGGTGGAGGAAAAGACCGGTGGCATCGATATCCTGATCAACAATGCGGCGCTGTTCGATCTGGCGCCGATCGTCGAGATCACCCGCAAAAGCTACGACACGCTGTTTTCGATCAATGTCGCCGGTTCGCTGTTCATGCTGCAGGCCGTCGCCAGGTCGATGATTGCGCGCGGCAAGGGCGGCAAGATCATCAATATGGCCAGCCAGGCCGGTCGTCGTGGCGAAGCGCTGGTCGCGGTCTATTGCGCCACCAAGGCGGCGATCATCAGCTTTACCCAGTCCGCCGGTCTCGACCTGATCAAGCACGGCATCAACGTCAATGCGATCGCCCCCGGCGTCGTCGATGGCGAGCATTGGGATGGCGTCGATGCGCTGTTTGCCAGCTACGAGAACCGCCCGCGCGGTGAAAAGAAAAAGCTGGTGGGCGAGGCCGTACCGTTCGGCCGCATGGGCACGGCGGAAGACCTGACCGGCATGGCCGTGTTCCTGGCCAGCCGCGATGCCGATTATGTCGTCGCCCAGACCTACAATGTCGATGGCGGCAACTGGATGAGCTGATGCCCGTTAGGGCACGCTGGCTGACCGCCCCTTGAGGGCGATCGGCCACAGACAGAAATTTCTGGACCCTTGAGGACCGAGACATGACCGTAAAACTTTCGCTGGCCACGCTGGATCAGGCCAAGGCAACCGCTGCCATTCCCGCCTATGATCCCAAAACGCTGTCGCACGGCATCGTGCATTTCGGCGTCGGCAATTTTCACCGCGCCCATCAGGCGATCTATCTCGACGACCTGTTCAACACCGGCAAGGGTCATGATTGGGCGATCACCGGTGCCGGCGTCATGCCGTCAGACGCGGCCATGCGCGAAAAATTGAAGGCGCAGGATTTTCTGACCACCGTTGTCGAGCAGGACAATAACAAGACCGGCGCCCGCGTCACCGCCCCGATGATCGATATCATCGCGCCGGGCGAGACTGCGGCTCTGATCGAAAAGCTGGCCGATCCGGCGACCCGTATCGTCTCCATGACGATCACCGAGGGTGGTTATTTCATCGACGCGGCGGGCCATTTCAATCCGGCCCATCCGGCAATGGTCGAGGATGCCAAGAACCCGACGGCGCCGAAAACCGTGTTCGGCCTGATCCTCGCTGGCCTCAAGGTTCGCAAGGAACGCGGCATCGCGCCCTTCACGATCATGTCCTGCGACAACATTCCGGGCAATGGTGAAGTGACCGAAAGCACGGTCATCGGTCTGGCAAAGCTGTCGGATGCGGATTTCGCCCACTGGATCCACGAAAACGTCGCCTTCCCGAACTCCATGGTCGACCGCATCACGCCGGCCACCGGTCAGCGCGAAATCGACATCCTCAGACAAGATTTCAACATCGACGACAATTGGCCGGTGTTCTGCGAAGAATTCAAGCAGTGGGTGATGGAAGACAAGTTTCCGCTCGGTCGCCCGGCGCTGGAAGAGGTCGGCGTGCAGTTCGTGCCCGACGTTGCCCCTTACGAGCTGATGAAGCTGCGCATCCTCAACGGCGGTCACGCAACGATCGCCTATCCGAGTGAACTGCTCGATATCCACTTCGTGCATGAGGCGATGGAACACCCGCTGATCCGCGCCTTCCTCGCCAAGCTGGAGAAGGAAGAGATCATCCCGATCGTGCCGCCGGTGCCGGATACCAGCCTCGACGCCTATTTCGACCTGATCGAACACCGTTTCCTCAATCCGAAAATCGGCGATACCATTCCGCGTCTGGCGCAGGACGGCTCCAACCGCCAGCCGAAATTCATCCTGCCGTCGACACGTGATCGTCTCGATCAAGGCCTCGATATCGTCGGTCTGTCGCTGGTGTCTGCCTTGTGGTGCCGTTATTTCGCCGGCACATCGGATTCGGGCCGCAAGATCGCCTTCAACGACACCAGCGCAGAAAAGCTGCAGGCAGCCGCGATCAAGGCCAAGGAAGATCCGGACGCTTTTCTCGTCTTCGACGAAATCTTTGGCGAAGTCTCCGGCAACGAGCTTTTCCGCAAGCGTTTTGCGCATGCGCTGAAGACGCTTTGGACTGAGGGTACGGCGAAGACGTTGGAACTCTATCTCGCCGACGAACTCGTCAAGTAAGGGCTTCATCCCATGAATGACCGGCCCTTGGTGATTTTCGATTGTGACGGGGTCCTTGTGGACAGTGAGCCGGTTTCGGTTCGTGTTCTCGTCACGGCGCTTAATCGCCATGGCATCGATATGGCCGAGGAGGAAGCCTATACGCGCTTCCTCGGCCGCAGCCTCGCCACCATGACCCAGGTCATGGAAGAGGAATACGGATTTCACACCGGGCCGGAATTTCTCGAAAGCCTGCGTGTCGATCTCTATGAACGGTTCAAGACCGAGTTGCAGGCGATTTCCGGCATAGCCGATACGGTGGACAGGCTCGGCTGCGACCATTGCGTCGCATCCTCCAGCCAGCCGGAACGCATCCGCCTGTCACTGTCGCTGACCGGCCTCATCGACAAATTCGAGCCGAACATCTTCAGCGCCTCGATGGTCGAGAACGGCAAGCCCGCGCCAGATCTCTTTCTCCATGCCGCAGAAAAGATGGGCTATGCCCCCGCCAACTGCATCGTCGTGGAAGACAGCCCGGCCGGCATCGAGGCGGCGCAGAGGGCGGGCATGACGGCGCTCGCCTTTACCGGCGGCTCGCACACGCATGTTGCCGGATATCGTGAACGCATCGAGGAACTTCAGCCCGACGCAATATTTGACGCCATGCCGGATTTGCTCCACCTTGTCCAAAAATATAGTGATGGTCGCAAGGGACCTGCCGTCAGCCGTTCGATCTGAACGGGTGCAGGTTTCATCGAGGTCATAGGGGCAGGAAACCAATCCGGATGCGTGATCACATCGTCGCGGTGGATGTCGGCACCACGAGCGCGCGGGCTGCGGTTTTCGATCGCAGCGGGCACTTGCTGGCGCGTGCCAAACAGCCGATCGAGATGATCCGCCCCCGCGAAAACCACGCCGAACACGATAGTGAAAACATCTGGGCTGCCTGTTGTGGCGCCGTGCGGGCGGTGCTTTTCGAAGCCGGTATTGCCGTACATCAGATCGCCGCGCTCGGTTTCGATGCCACCTGTTCGCTGGTCGTGCGCGATAAAAAGGGCAAGCCGCTGTCCGTCTCGCCGCGCGGAGAAAGCCGTTTCGACACCATCGTCTGGCTCGATCACCGCGCGATTAACGAGGCGGAAATCCTCAATGCTTCCGGCCATAGGGTGTTGACATATTCCGGCGAGACGCTGTCGCCGGAAATGCAGATGCCAAAACTGATGTGGTTGAAAAGACACCACAAACAGACGTGGGAAAACACCGGTTTCGTCTTCGATCTCGCCGACTTCCTGACCTGGAAGGCCACCGGATCGGCGGCGCGTTCGCGCTGCACGCTGACCTCCAAATGGAACTATCTCTCGCACGAAACGCCCGGCTGGCAGGCTGATTTTTTGAGTGTAGCCGGTCTGGAAGATCTGCTGGAGCGCGCCAGCCTGCCGGAAGAGACGGTGCCGGTCGGTGGCGTTATCGGTCATCTGACGAAAGCCGCTGCCGCCGATCTTGGGCTCGATACGAAATGCGTCGTCACATCCGGCATGATCGATGCCTATGCCGGCGCGCTCGGTGCGCTCGGCAAGGCGGCGGATGGTGAGGCGCTGGAACAGAGCGTGGCGCTGATCGCCGGCACATCCAGCTGTATCGTCGCCTTCAACGCTGAGGCCAAACCGGGCCAGAGCCTGTGGGGGCCGTATTACGACGCGCTTCTGCCCGGCCACTGGCTGGTGGAAGGCGGACAATCCGCCACCGGCGCGCTGCTGGATCATATGGTGCGCATGCATGCGGCCGGTGGTGAGCCGACGCTCGATCTGCATGCCCGCATCGTTGCCCGCATTGCCGAACTGAGGGCAGAAGAGGGGCCGAACCTCGCTCCCGACCTGCATGTGCTGCCTGATTTCCACGGCAACCGCTCGCCGCTTGCCGACCCGCGCGCCACCGGCGTGATTTCCGGCCTGACGCTGGATACGTCCTTCGATGGCCTGTGCCGTGTCTATTGGCGCACCTCGGTGGCAATAGCGCTCGGCATCCGCCATATCCTCGAAGCGCTTTCGCAATATGGCTACCGCTTCGAGACGTTGCACATTACCGGCGGCCATGTGCAAAACCCGCTTCTGCTGGAACTTTACGCCGATGTGACCGGCCGAAAAGTGGTGGTGCCGAACACGAAAGATGCGGTGCTGCTCGGCACGGCGATGGCGGCAGCCGTGGCCGGTGGCCTGCACGAGACGCTACAGGTCGCAGCCGGTGCCATGGATCAGGGCTGGGTGGAGCACGCTGCCGATCCGGTGCAGACCAAGGCCTATCACCGTGATTACAAGCGGTTCCTCGCCATGGTCCGGCACCGTGAGGAATTGCGGAGACTGGATGATGACGCCGCCTGAGCTTGCCGAGATCTATCGTGGTTATATCGACTGCCTGAACCGCCAGGACTGGGGTGGTCTTGGCCGCTTCGTCGGTGAGAGCGCCCATCACAATGGCCGGTTGCTGGGGCTTTCCGGTTATCGCGACATGCTGGTTAATGATTTCGAACAGATTCCCGACCTGCGCTTCAATATCGATCGACTGGTGTGCGAACCGCCGCATGTGGCCAGCCGACTTGCCTTCGACTGCTCGCCCAAGGGGCGTTTTCTGGGGCTGGATGTGAACGGTCGACGCATCCGGTTTGCGGAAAACGTGTTTTATCGTTTTGAAAACGGACTGATCGTCGACGTGCGCTCGGTGCTAGACAAGGTGGCGATCGAAGCGCAGCTCGGCTAAATCGTATCGCGGTCGCTTGCGTATCTTGCTGAAAGCCTTGCCAAATCCCATATCAGCGCGGACCTAAGGAGACGCCGATGATCCTCGACGCCGCACGCCGCTCGCTGACAAACCTTTTCGCCCCGGAAAGCCGGGCCGTTTTTCTCAAGACTTTGGGTCTGACGCTGCTGATCCTTGCCGGGCTGTGGTTCGGTCTGCGTGAGGTTTTGCTCACCTATGTCTGGCCGTGGTTTGCCGCGTTTCTGCCCTCCATGCCGGAATTCGGCGGATTTCTGGCGCTGATCGCCGGCATCCTGTTCGGTGTCGGGCTTGCGCTGGCACTGGCACTGCTGATCGCGCCGGTGACGGCCCTGATCGCCGGCCTGTTTCTCGATGATGTCGCGCAGGTGATCGAAAAACGCGATTATCCGGCCGATCCGCCTGGCAAGGAATTGCCGCTCGGGCAGGCCATTGTCGGATCGATCCAGTTTCTGGGCGTGATCATTGTCGGCAACATCATCGCGCTGCTGATGCTGTTTATTCCCGGTGTCAACCTGATCGCGTTTTTCCTCGTCAACGGTTACCTGCTCGGTCGCGAGTTTTTCGAATTCGCTGCCATGCGTTTTCGCCCAGTGGCGGAAGCCAAGGCGTTTCGCGCCAAACATTCCTCCACCGTATTTCTCGCCGGCATGCTGATCGCCGGTTTCCTGGCCATCCCCTTCGTCAACCTGCTGACGCCGCTGTTTGCTGCCGGCCTGATGGTGCATCTGCACAAGGCGCTGTCGAAACGCGACCCGAGTTTTGTGGGGTAAGCGTTACCCGGTGATAGGCTCGACGATCCGTGGCGGCAGTTCCGCCAGCGGCGCTGGGATGTTGACACGTCTTTTCAAGATCTCGCCAGAGATCCACCATGGCGCAGGTCATAGGGATAGTGCGGATGGGATTTCAGGACGCTGTCATCGATATCGAGTATCTTGGCAACCGCGGCAGCGAGGAAGCACCAGTAGCCGCGGAAATTCCTGTTGGTCGCCTTGGTGTGGGCATCCTTCATGTAAATGTCTTCCTTGATCCCCCTGCGCTGCCAGCCTTCGACATAGAGGGCGAGGATGCGCGACCTATCCTCTTCTGGTGCGGAAAAGCATTCATGAAGTGGGCCGTACAGGTCCGGCCAGCATAGATCCGGGTGGACGCGCGCGGTTTTGAAATCGAAATATCGTGCGAACTCATAGGTAAACGGATCGAAGCCGGCGTCTATGCGGTTGAGATCCTTGTCGAGTTGGTAATTCAGGTCCGAATTGGTAAGGGCGAAGATTGATCCCGCGGTTACAGGATCGCAGTCACTCAGGACCAACAGCGGGAAAATCGATACTTTCCCGCCTGGCACGAATTGCTTTCTCTCCATCTCAGATAAAGAGGTCGAAAGAGAGTAGCTCATGAGGTCTACGAAGAGCGGCCATGCCTTGTTGAGTTCAGCCTTGACCTCTTCGGTCCCAGTACCGATACAAAACAGACTGAGGGCAATGTTCTGCTGGATGTCATACAGGGAGTTCAGTGAGGCTTGATGCGCCTGCTCCGTTTCGTCCTGCTGCATGAGGCCTCGAAATTTTGTCTGCCGCCGTTCGGCATTCTCGAGTTGAGCCCTGAAATAGTCCTCGTCCTTGTAGACATCACGCATTGTTCTTCCTCAAACATATCTGCTCGCCGGTGATGGCTTAGAGGCTCACCCTGAAGACGCGCCGTACTGTCGCTCAGATGCCAATCACCTGCGGCGGCAACTCCACCAAGGGCGCGGGGATGTCGTTGCTCTTTCCCGGATATTTGCAAATATCGGCGATCACGCAACGTTCGCATTCGGCACGTCGCGCCTTGCAGGTGTAACGCCCGTGCAGGATCAGCCAGTGATGCGCGTGGTAAAGATAATGTTCCGGGATCACCCGCATCAAAATGTCTTCAACGTCATCCGGCGTGTTGCCGGGCGCAAGTTTTATGCGGTTGGCGATGCGAAACACATGTGTGTCGACCGCCATCGTCGGCACGCCGAAGGCCATGGACATCACCACATTCGCCGTCTTGCGGCCGACGCCCGGCAGGCGCACCAGCTCCTCGCGGGTCCTGGGGACTTCCGAGCCGAATTCATCGATGAGCATGCGACAGAGCGCGATGACATTTTTGGCCTTGTTGCGGAAAAGCCCGATCGTCCTGATATGGGCGATCACGCCGTCTTCGCCGAGCGCCAGCATCTTTTCCGGCGTGTCAGCAATCTTGAAAAGCTCGCGTGTCGCCTTGTTCACCCCGGCATCGGTTGCCTGCGCCGAAAGCGCCACCGCCACGACCAGCGTGAACGGATTCACATGCTCCAGCTCGCCCTTCGGTTCCGGCCGCTGGATGGAGAAGCGGCGAAACATTTCCTCGCGTTCCTCCTTCGAATAGACGGAGCGCGGCAGGGGTTTGCGACGGCGGGTCGCAGGTGCTGCATTTGACTTTTGCAAGGTTTGGGTGCTGGATTTGAGCTTGGAAATGGCCATGGCTTTTTACTGCCATTCGACCCGGAGAAAAGCAACGTGGATGCCTCCGAAGACCGGCCGGTTTTTGCCGCCGAACTGACCGCTCACCGCTCGCTGAGTGCTAAGGGTTTTCGCGTGTTGCTCGGCGTGTCCGGCGTCGTTTGTTTATTCTACGGCCTGTTCTTCATGGTGAGCGGCGCCTGGCCGGTTGGGCTATTTTTCGGGCTCGATTTTTTGTTGCTCTATGGTGCCTTCCGACTGAATTATCGCTCCGGCCGAGCGCGCGAGGAAGTGACGGTGACCCGCAGTTACCTGTCGATCCTAAAGATTTCGCCGGCGGGAAAAGCGGTGGAGCATCGGTTCAACCCGTTCTGGGCGCGTTTTGGCGTGAACCGCCATGAGGAATTCGGCATTACCGGCATGTATGTGACGGGTGAGGGCAGGCGCACGGATGTCGGTTCTTTGCTCAACCCGGATGACCGCGAGAGTTTTGCCAAGGCTTTTAAGGGCGCGCTTGCCACGGTGAAGCGCAGAATCTAGCGGGTAATCAAGCGATACCGCAAGAAACGGGTGGTGTTGGCGGCCGCATGCCGCCATCTTCCGGACAAAGGAGAGATGCCATGAACGCTCTTGCAAAGATTTCCAGCCCGGCCGTGGATGTGACGCCGGAGGGCATGGATTACGACACGGTGCGCCGGGTGATCGAGTTGATCACGCTCGATTATCGTGCTCAGCCGTCGCTCGACGCCATTGCCGCCGACCTTGGTCAGTCGCCGACGCAGTTGCAGAAGGTTTTTACACGTTGGGCCGGACTGTCTCCAAAAGCATTTCTGCAAGCGGTGACGCTGGATCATGCCAAGCGGCTTCTGGGTGTGGAAGGGCTGCCGCTGCTGGAAACCTCCTATGAGCTTGGCTTGTCCGGTCCCGGCCGTCTGCACGATCTTTTTGTCACCCACGAGGCGATGTCGCCGGGTGAGTGGAAGGCCAGGGGCGGCGGGCTGACCATCCGTTACGGCTTTCATCCGTCTCCGTTCGGGCGGGCGCTTGTCATGGCCACCGATCGCGGCCTTGCCGGTCTCGCCTTTGCCGATGGCTTTGAGGACCAGCAGGCCTGTCTCGATGACATGACCCGGCGCTGGCCGAATGCCGTTTATGTGGAAGATGCCGGAGGGACGGCGGATTACATCGTTCGCGTCTTCGACCGTTCGCAGTGGTCGGCGGAACGGCCCTTGCAGATCGTGCTGATCGGCACCGATTTTCAGGTGAAAGTCTGGCGCAGCCTTTTGAAAATTCCGTTCGGCAAGACGGTGACCTATTCGCATGTGGCCTGCGATATCGGCCAGCCGACGGCGAGCCGTGCAGTAGGGGCTGCGGTCGGCGCCAACCCGATTTCCTTCGTCGTGCCCTGCCACCGTGCTGTCGGCAAGAGTGGTGCGCTTACCGGTTATCACTGGGGCCTGACCCGCAAGCGGGCGATCCTCGGCTGGGAGGCCGGCAACGTCTGATATCTGACGGGCGGATGCCTTCAGCATCCTGTCAGCTTGGCCTTCTATCCGCTTCTTCACCGGCAGATTTTCCTGCATGAAGGTGAAGGAGCGGATGGCATGGTTTTCAAAACCTGGTGGCGAAAAACCATTGTCCGGCGTGTCGGTGCTGGCGTGCTCGCCTGCGTTCTGGTCGGTGGCGGTTATCTTGGTTTCCTGCAGATCAGCGGCAATTTTCACACCGTCATCGCCGGTGAACTCTACCGTTCGGCACAGCCGTCACCGGGACAGATCGAGCGGTATGTGCAGCAATACGGCATTCGCACCATCGTCAACCTGCGCGGTGAAAACGAAAACCAGTCCTGGTATGCCGATGAGGTGGCCACGGCCCGCAAGCTGGACATTCGCCATATCGATTTCGGCATGTCCGCCTATAAACGGCTGACCGGCCCGGAGGCCGACAGGCTGGTGGCGCTTTTGAAGGATGCGCCAAAACCCATTCTCATCCATTGCCTGTCGGGCGCCGATCGTACCGGGCTTGTGTCCGTGATTTACAGCAATCAGGTGGCCGGACTGCCGGAAGCGCAGTCGGAACGGCAGCTTTCCATCCTGTTCGGTCATGTCGGTATTCCGCTGATTTCGGCGGCTTACGCGATGGATGAAAGCTGGCATCAGCTGGAGCGGCATTACCGCATCGAAGGGTAGGCACATCCTTCAGTTTCGCCGAAGAATGTGCCCTTGCCTTCAACGTAAGACGAACCGCGTTTTACACGCCGAGGGCGAGAAATGAAAAATGGCGATCCGAGCGGCTGCCGCTGGCGTCACCGGTGATGGCGGTGATGCCGTTTTCGCTGACCATCGGGAAAACGACGTTGTCGAGCGGGTTCTGGTTATCGCCTCCAAAAAGGACCTGTGAGCCCATGACAGTCGGCAATACCTTATAAGGCAGTCCGAACTGAATGCCATAAATACCGGTATCCACACGCTTTACTGTTACTTGTTCGCTGCTTGCAAGAACGTTGCCGTTGGGATCTATCGTGGCCCAGATAAACCGCAGTCCATCCATCTTCATCTTCCCCCTGTGAAAAAAATGTGATTCATGATCACGTCGGGAGATTGCGATACGTGCCGCAATAAAGTCAACCAGTGGTTGCTTTCGGTGGTGTTTTTATTTCCTGCAAAAAGCAATGTCAGGTTGTCACGACGCGGTCTGTTCGCCGCTTTCCGTCAACCGCAACAACTCCATTGCCGCCGCTTCATCGGTGATCAGCGTATTGCAGCCCACGCGCCGGATGGTGGCGCGGATGGCGGTGGCGCGGTGGGCGCCGCCGGAGGAGAGCACGACGTGTTTTGCCTTTTTCAGCGTGTCGAGATCGATCGACATCACGCGCTCGTTGAGCTTGTGATCGACCGAGTTTCCATCCGCATCGAGAAAATTGAACATCGTGTCGCAGACGCAGCCGGCAGAGATCAGCCGGTCGAGCTCGGCCTTCGAAATAAACCCTTCCGACAGCGAGGTCGAATGTGGGCCGATATCGCCGCAACTGACGACGGCGAGGTCGAGATTTTCGGCGAGATCATAGACGGCATCGAGGCCGCATTTTTCGATCAGTGCGCGTTTGGTGGCGACGCTGTCGACCAGAAGGGGCGCGAGGAACATGAAACATTCCGCCCCCAGCTGGCCGGCAAAACGCCAGGTGAAATCGATGGGATTGGTTTTCTGCACCGCGACGATGCCGCCGAGCAGCGACACCACCTTGCAGTTTTCCCGGCGCGGCGGGCGAAAGCTGGAAAGCGAGGCCGTCATGGTGCGGCCCCAGCCGACACCAATGGTCATGTCGTTCTGGATGACCTCGGAGAGGAATTGACCCAGCGCGAGGCCGACGGCACTGGCGAGCGCCTCGGCGCTGTCATCCTTGGGGGCAGGCACGACAACCGCTTCGTCCAGCCCGTAAGCGCGCTCCAGCCGGGTTGCGAGTTCCAGACAGCTATCGACGCCTTCGCTGATCCAGATCTGCACTTCCGAGCGTTTCATCGCCTCGTCCAGCATGCGGATGACGGTGGAGCGGCTGATGCCGAGGCGCTCGGCCACATCCTTCTGTGTGAGGCCCTGATTGTAATACAGCCAGGCGGCGCGCAGGCGCTGCGAGCTCGAATCCGAAACGGTGGTATGGGTGTCGCGTCTGAGTTTGGCCAAGGCATCCTCGCTTTTGCCCGCAGGCGCACTATCTCGTGTCTATGCCATGATATCGTCATGGATGGAACATATGTCAAATCAAGAAGACAAATGTCTTGACTTCTCACCCCGCCCCGGATCTTATCCATTTAACTGTCCAGGGATCGGAAACGCCCGTGGGGCGTTGGGTTTTCAAAAGCGAGGATTTTCCGGATGACATCGAAACTAGAGCAGCTGCGCGCCATGACCACCGTTGTCGCCGATACCGGTGACATTGAAGCCGTTGCACGCCTGAAGCCGGTGGATTGCACCACCAACCCGTCCATCGTCCTGAAGGCGATCAACACTTCCATCTTCGCCGACAAGGTGAAGGAAGCCGTTGCCTGGGGCCGCAGCCAGGGTGGCAATGAAGACGCCGTCGCCGCAGCCGTAGCCGACCGTCTGGCTATTGACGTGGGTGCCGCACTCGCCGCCATCGTTCCGGGCCGCGTTTCGACCGAAGTCGATGCCGACCTGTCCTTCGATACCGAAGCCTCGATCAAGAAGGCCCACGAGATCATCGCCGCCTACAAGGCACGCGGCATCGAGCGTGAGCGCATTCTCATCAAGCTGGCCTCCACCTGGGAAGGCATTCGCGCTGCCGAAAAGCTGCAGGCCGAAGGTATCGATTGCAACCTGACGCTTCTCTTCTCCCACGCCCAGGCCGTTGCCTGTGCCGATGCCAAGGCATTTTTGATCTCGCCCTTCGTCGGCCGTATCCTTGACTGGTACAAGAAGTCGACCGGTCAGGACTACACCTCGGAAACCGATCCGGGCGTTGTTTCGGTGCGTTCGATCTACAATTACTACAAGGCCAATGGCATCAACACGATCGTCATGGGCGCCTCGTTCCGCAATGTCGGCGAAATCGAAGCGCTGGCCGGTTGCGACCGCCTGACGATTGCGCCGAACCTGCTCGACGAGCTGGACAAGGCCGAAGGCACGCTGGAGCGCAAGCTGTCGCCTGAAAAGTTCGAGGCCGTTGCCCCGATCAAGATGGACGAAAAGACCTTCCGCTGGATGCTGAACGAAGACCAGATGGCGACCGAAAAGCTCTCGGACGGTATCCGCCTGTTCGCCAAGGATCTGGTGGCTCTGCGCGATCTGGTGAAGAAGGAACTGCAGCTGGCTGCTGCGTAAGGTCCAACGGTCGTCATGCTCGGGCCTGTCCCGAGCATCTGCAACGCAGCGGGTTTGGCGGCGTGGTTGGATCCTAGGGACAAGCCCTAGGATGACGGTTTAGCGGATGCGATATGAACAAAGGCCCGCCAATGGCGGGCCTTTCTGCGTTCAACTGGCTGACACTCTTTTCGCTGTCACTACCGTCTTCACGAAGGCCAGAATGAACACGACCGTCATCGACAACACGATGGTCGGGGCAGGGGCGCTGTCGAGGAAAAAGGCGAGATAGATGCCGAAAAGCGAGCAGCCGAGCGCGACCGCGACCGCCGTGATCATCATCGTCGTGAACCGGCGCGTGAGCAGGAAGGCGATGGCGCCGGGGGCGACAAGAAGGGCGACCGAGAGGATGATGCCGATCGCTTTTAGCGCGCCGACAACCGTCAGAGACAGCACGGCAAGCAGGCCGTAATGCAGGATGCGCGTCGACAGGCCGATGGCTTTTGCATGCTGTTCGTCGAAAGCGTGGACGAGCAGGTCCTTGCGGAAGATGAGAAGGAAGATCGTTGAGGCAATCGCGATCAGCGTCGTTTCGATGAGGTCGGACGGCAGAATGCCCAGCATGTCGCCGAACAGGATGTGGTCGAGATGCACATCGGCCTGCACGTTGACGTATAGCACCAGGCCCAGGCCGAACATGCCGGAAAACACGATGCCGAGCACGGTGTCTTCCTTGATGCGGCTGTTTTCCTTGAGGAAACCGGTCGCAAGCGCGCAGACCATGCCAGCCACGAAAGCGCCGATGGAAAGCGGGATCGCGAGAATATAGGCGATCACCACGCCCGGCAGGACGGCGTGGCTGACGGCATCGCCCATCAGCGACCAACCCTTCAGCACCAGAAAGCATGAGAGGATGGCCATCGGCAGCGCGATCATCAGCGTCACGGCAAAGGCGGTGCGCATGAAATCGATCTGGAAGGGGAAAAGCAGGAGGTCGATCGTATCGCTCATTGTGCTGCCTCCAGAGATGCTTTCAGGCGGCGGCGCGAGGCGAGCATGCCGTGTTTGGGGGCGAACACGAAGGCGATCAGGAATATCACCGTCTGGGCGACGACGATGATGCCGCCGGTGGCGCCATCGAGGAAATAGGAGAGGTAAGCGCCGAGAAAACTGGTGCCGGCACCGATGGCGAGCGCCATCAGGATGACGCGCTGAAAGCGGTCGGTGAGCAGATAGGCCGTGGCGCCGGGTGTCACCACCATGGCGACGACAAGGAAGGCACCGACCGTCTGCATGGCGGCGACGGTGGAGGCGGCGAGCAACGCGAAAAACATCACCTTCAGCGCATCGGGTCTGAGGCCGATGGTGCGGGCGTGGTTTTCATCGAAAAAGGCGACCATCAGGTCTTTCCACTTCAGCGCCAGCACGATGAGGCTGACGGTGCCGATGATGATCAGCTGCAGTGTATCGCCGGGGGAGATGGCGAGAACATTGCCCATGACGATGGTCTGGATATCGACCGACGTGGGCGACAGCGAAACCATGAACAGGCCGAGGCCAAAGAAGGAGGTAAAGATCAGGCCGATGATCGCATCTTCCTTGAGCCGTGTGCGCTGGTTGAGGAAAAGCATGGCGAGAGCGGCGAGCCCGCCTGAGAGAAATGCGCCGATGGAAAAGGGAAGGCCGAGCATGAAGGCGCCGGCAACGCCGGGGACGATGGAGTGGGAGAGGGCATCGCCGATCAGCGACCAGCCCTTCAGCATCAGATAGGCGGACAGGAAACCGCAGACACCGCCGACAAGGGCCGAAACCCAGATGGCGTTGAGCATGTAGCCGTAGGTGAAGGGTTCAAGAAGCGTCTGGAGCATTTTTGGCCTCCGTCTGCTTTTCCTTGCCGTTGCCATAGGTGACAAAGGGGCGCTCGTCGTCGGTAAACACCTTTACGTGGCGCGGGTCTTCATCGTCATGCAGGTCGCGGCCGCCGAGAATGAAGTGGCGCAAAACGCCGCCAAAGGCTTTTTCCAGATTGGCTTCGTTGAACGTGTCCTCGGTTCGGCCATAGGCGAGGACCGTGCCCTTGACGAAAACCGTGCGGTCGCAGAAATCCGGGACGCTGCCGAGATTGTGGGTGGAGACCAGCATGACGCGGCCTTCGTCGCGCAGCGCTTTCAAAAGCGCGATGATCTGCTCCTCGGTTGTCACGTCGACGCCGGTAAAGGGTTCGTCGAGCAGGATGACCTGCCCCTCCTGCGCCAGAGCACGGGCAAGAAACACACGTTTGCGCTGACCGCCGGAAAGCTCGCCGATCTGGCGTTTTCTGTATTCCTCCATGTTCACCCGCTTCAGGGCCTGGGTGACCATCTCGTGGTCACGGCGTGAAGGAATGCGGAGAAAATTCATGTGGCCGTAGCGACCCATCATCACCACGTCCTCGACAAGGACGGGGAAATCCCAATCGACTTCTTCCGATTGTGGAACATAGGCGACGAGGTTCTTTTTCAACGCCTCGCGGGCGGTCATTCCGAGGATCTCGACCGAACCTTCGTTGACCGAGACAAAGCCCATGATGGCCTTGAAAAGCGTGGATTTGCCGGCGCCATTGACGCCGACGAGTGCGGTGATCGTGCCCTTGGGCACTTCGAAACTGGCATGTTTCAGCGCGGTGTGGCCATTGCGATAGGCGACGCTGACATTATCGAGGCGGATGCCGGTAGCCGTTGGTTTGGTCTTGCCCATCATCATTGTGCAAGACCCTTGGCAATTGTTTCGGTGGTCACCCGCAGGAGGTCGAGATAGGTCGGGACCGGGCCGTCGGATTCCGACAGCGAGTCCACATAAATGACGCCGCCATAGGATGCGCCGGTTTCCGAGGCCACCTGTTTGGCCGGCTTGTCGGACACGGTGCTCTCGGAGAAGATCACCTTGACGTTATGCTCCCGCATGGCGTCGATTACGGAGCGCACCTGCTGCGGCGTGCCCTGGCTGTCGGCATTGACCGGCCAGAGATAAAGCTCCTTCAGACCGAAATCGCGGGCGAGATAGGAAAACGCGCCTTCGCTCGTGACCAGCCAGCGGTGGTCTTCCGGCAGCTTTGCCAGCGCATCGCGGATCGGCTGAGTCTGGGCGCGGATCTTGTCCGTATAGGCCTTTGCATTGGCGGCATAGGTTTCGGCATTGGTCGGGTCGATCTCGGTCAGGCCCTTGCGGATGTTTTCAACGTAGATGACGGCATTTTCCGGCGACATCCAGGCATGCGGGTTGGGCTTGCCCTCGTAAGAGCCACCGGCAATAGGCATCGGGGTGATGCCATCCGAAACGGTGACATTCTTCACGTCGCCAAGATTCTGCAGGAACCGTTCGAACCAGAGTTCAAGATTGAGGCCGTTGCGCAGCACCAGATCGGCATCGCGTGCGCGCAGGAGATCGCGCGGCGTCGGCTGGTAATTGTGGATTTCGGCACCCGGCTTGGTGATGCTTTCGACCGTTGCGGCATCACCGGCAACGTTCTTCGCCATATCGGCAATGATGGTGAAAGTGGTGACGACTTTTGGCTTTTCCTGCGCGATCGCGGTGAAGGGCAGGGCGAGAAGGCCAAAACCAAGGCATGCAATTCTCAAAAGGGACATGGAAACCGTTTCTGCTGTTGCAAGTCATTTGCAAGTAAGACTAGCGCAGATTTTGATCCTGTCAATGCTATTGCGAATTATTCGCAATAAGCAGCCATCCGAATGGTGGCTTCGGGTTTGCCGCCTGTTCCACGGGGGTGTGAGCGGAACGGGTACGGGGCAGGGTGGTGCCAAAAAAGCGGCTGTCTGCGCCATTCCGGCACGGATACAACCAATATTGGCAGCATTTTCGCGTGGAAAACATTAGCGAATTAAAGTTTCCTCAATAGGAATAGGTGAGTATCGGCTCTGTATTCCAGATGTGTAGTGAGTAGTTGGGGTAGACCATGCCGGGGCTTGGTACGTGAAAGGCATCAAGATCCGGCTCTCGCGCAAGCTTGCCCTGATCCTGGGTGGCATCGTCGTGCTCGGCGGTGGCAGCGGTGCGGCAGCGCTTTACGCCAGCCATGCCGGTTATCTCGGCTCCTCTTCCGCCAATATCAATGGCCTCACCTGTTCCACCGTGCAGACGGTGAAGATCAAGCGCGATGATCAATACTGGGTGCGCAAATATGTTGTTGCCGATACCGGTGACGGTCCGGCGCGCATTCGCACCGCCGTGCGGGTGGCCAAGGCTGTGCAGAAGTCGGAAAAGGCCGATCTCGTGCAGGTTGCCATTCTCGACAAGTCCGGCCCGACCGACCGCGCCGCCATGCGCGGCCGCGCCATTGGCGCGCAGGTCATCTACACACCCGATCCTTCAAAAGTGCCCGATGGTGTGATGAACCATCCGCTCGCCGCTTTCTATCTCGATGGCACGGCCGATGCGACAGGCCAATATTACGGCATGCGCGTCGATCTGCCCTACGAGGATATCGACGGCATGGCAGCCAGCCTGACGGATTTTGCCGATTGCATCGAGCCGGTGGTTGCCGGTGCCGAGGGCGGGCATGGCGGTTCCGCGAAAGCCAAGGGCGGCGAAAGTGGCCATGGTGGCGGTGAGGCTTCCGGTCATGGCGGTGGTCATGGCGAAACACCGGCCGCCGAAAGCCACGATGCCGCGCCGGCCGAAGGGCATGATGCGCCTGCTGCCGAAGGACACGGGCCGCCAGATGGCGGCGAAGTGGTTGCCTCGACACCGCAGGAAAAGGGTTTTATTGCCTCCATCACCGGCATGTTTTTTGGTGACAAGAAAGACGAAGCGCCGGTTATCGATGAAAACACGACGGCGGCGGCCGGTGAGCATGCGGCGGACAATGCCGGTCATGAGGCCAAGGCAGCTGAGCCAAAAGTGACCGAACCGGCGGGGCATTGAGGCCTCCTCCGTCATCCTCGGGCTTGACCCGAGGATCTGCAATTGCCTGATATTGTTGATGTGATTAGATCCTCGGGACAAGCCCGAGGATGACGAAATGTCATGAAACGAAAATGGCGCCGCTTCGTCAGCGACGCCGTTTTCGTTTGCTGGGCCGAGACGCGCACCCCGCGGATGCGCGTTCCCAAAATGACCTCAGTCCGCCTTGGCCTTGCGGGCCGGGAAGAGGATGACGTCGCGGATCGACGGGGCGTTGGTGAGCAGCATGGTCAGGCGGTCGACGCCGATACCAAGGCCACCGGCCGGCGGCATGCCCTGGTCGATCGCATCCAGGAACTCGTCGTCCAACTGCTTGTCCTTTTCGCCACGGGCATGGGCCTGTTCCAGCTGCTCGACCATGCGCTTGCGCTGCTCTTCAGGGTCGTTCAGTTCGGAGAAGGCATTGCCCAGTTCCCAGGCGTTGCAATAGGTCTCGAAACGCTCGACGAGGCGCGGTTCGCCCGGCACTTCCTTGGCGAAGGGCGAAATGTCCTTCGGGAAATGCGTGACGTGGCTCGGCTGGATCAGCGTGCCTTCCACCTTCTCTTCGAAGATGAAGGCGAGGCATTCGCCCCAAGTCCAGTCCTTTTCGACTTCGAAACCGGCAGCCTTGGCGGCGTCACGGGCTTCCTCGTCGGTCTTCATGGCGAGAAAATCGATGCCGGTGACGTCCTTGACGGCGTCGGGCATGGGCACGCGCTTGAACGGGCCCTTGAACGACATTTCCTTGTCGCCGTACATGAACTCGGTGGAGCCGTGGATCTTGACCGCCAGTTCGGCGAACATGCGTTCCACGAGGTCCATGATGTCCTCGTAATCGGCATAGGCCCAGTAGCATTCCATCATGGTGAATTCAGGATTGTGCCGGGTGGAAACGCCTTCGTTGCGGAAGTTGCGGTTGACCTCAAAAACCTTGTCGGTGAGGCCGGAAACCAGCGTGCGCTTCAAAAACAGTTCCGGCGCGATGCGCAGGTACATGTCCTGCTTCAGCGTGTTGTGGTGGGTCTTGAACGGATCGGCCGTTGCACCGCCATAGACGGAATGCAGCATCGGCGTTTCGACTTCCATGAAACCGTCTTCTTCCATGAAGCGGCGGATGCCGGAGACGATTTTTGAGCGCTGCTGGAAACGCAGCTTCGATTCCTCGTTGCTCATGATGTCGAGGTGGCGCTTGCGATAGCGGATCTCGACATCGGCAATGCCGTTCCACTTTTCCGGCATCGGCAGCAGCGACTTGGTCAGCATGGTGATTTCGCGGGCGCTGATCGACAGTTCGCCACGCTTGGTGCGGCGCACGATGCCGGTGACGCCGATAATGTCGCCGAGGTCGATCATGGCCAGCATGTTGCGGGCTTCTTCGGGCGTCACATCCTTGTGGGAAAAGATCTGGATCTTGCCGCCGGCGTCATGGATATCCATGAACATGCCCGAGTTGCGCGAAGAATAAACGCGACCGGCAACGGTGACGACATCGGTCGTTTCGACGTCGGCCTCGAGGTCCTTGTATTTCTCCGCCAGTTCCGCGTTGGTGATGGTGCGGTGGAAATGCGCCGGATAAACGTCGCCGATGGTTTCGCGCAGCTTGGCAAGTTTTTGCGCGCGCACTTCGGTGGCGTCGGAGGAGAGGGCGGTTTCGGTCTTGGTGTCGGTCATGGTTGTTCGCCTTTAAGGGCTGTGTTCGTTGGGGTTACCGGGTGCATTCTGGCGCCGTGGGGACGAAACCTCTCCGCATCCGTCATCCTCGGGCTTGACCCGAGGATCTAATCACATTTCCGCCGGGCCGCCCCGCCTCATCCTTAGCTACCCTTGCAGATCCTCGGGTCATCCTCGGGTTTAACCCGAGGACGAGGATGACGGCTGAGAGCGAAGCGGCGTCTGCGCAAAATTGCCACCTGGGCAATTACTTTCCGCCGCCCACCATGGACGAAACGACAGTGGCCGCAATCTTCAGGCGCTGGCGCACCACCGAACGGCCAAGGATCGCCATCGAATCGAACAGCGGCAGCGAACGCGACGAACCGGACATGGCGATGAACAGCGGCGGCGTGACGACGCGCAGCTTCTTTTCCAGCTTGTCGGCAACGGCGCGCAGTTCGGCGTCGATGGCTTCCACGTTCCATTCGATCATCTTTTCGATGTCGGCCTGAACCGTGTTGATGATCAGCAGCGTATCTTCCGGCGAGGTTTTGAGGCCCGCAAACGAGGCAGGCGTCAGGTTGACGTCGGCGGCGAGCAGGAAGCCGGCGAGGTTCGGCAGGTCGCCCAGCTTGGTGATGCGGCTCTGCGAATGTTTCAGGCCTTCCGTCAGGCGGGAATTTTCCATCGCCCATTCCAGCGTGCGGGCAACGAATTCTTCCGGTGACAGCTTTTCGCGCAGCCAGCGGCCGTTCAGCCAGTCGAGCTTCTGCAGGTCGAAGATCGCGCCGGCCTTGGAGAGTGCTTCCGGGTCGAACTTGCCGATCAGCTCTTCCATGGTCAGCAGCTCTTCGCCTTCGGCGATCTGCACGAAGAACAGGCCCAAAAAGTTCATCAGGGCTTCCGGCAGGTAACCCAGAGCGGAATAGTAGCTGATGGAGGTCGGGTTCTTGCGCTTCGACAGTTTGGACTTGTCGGCATTGCGCATAAGCGACAGGTGCATCCACACCGGCGCTTCCCAGCCAAAGTAGCGATACAGCAGGATGTGCTTCGGCACCGATGCCAGCCACTCCTCGCCGCGCGCGACATGGGTGATCTTCATCAGGTGGTCGTCGATGACGTTGGCCATGTGATAGGTCGGCATGCCGTCGCCCTTGATGAGCACCTGCATGTCGACCGAATCCCACGGGATCGACACGTCGCCGTAAACGCCGTCGGTGAAATCGCAAGAACCTTCGGTCGGGATTTTCATGCGCACGACGGAGCCTTCGCCGGCGGCCATCTTGGCGGTTACTTCCTCGGCGCTATAGCGCAGGCACAGGCCATCGTATTTCGGCGGCTTGCCGGCGGCGCGTTGGCCTTCGCGCATCTCATCCAGCCGCTCTGGTGTGCAGAAGCAGCGGAAGGCATGGCCCTTGTCGAGCAGGTCCTGAGCGTAAGGCTGGTACATGTCCTTGCGCTCGGACTGGCGGTACGGGCCGTAAGGACCGCCGACATCCGGGCCTTCCGCCCATGTCAGGCCGGTCCATTTCAGCGCATCGAGAACGCGCTCTTCGAATTCCAGCGTCGAGCGGGTGGCATCGGTATCTTCGATACGCAGGATGAACTCGCCGCCATGCTTCCTAGCAAAAAGGTAGTTGAAAAGGGCGATATAGGCGGTGCCGACATGGGGTTCGCCGGTCGGCGAGGGAGCGATACGGACGCGCGGGGTCGGATGGATCATTGTGCTGCTCTTTTTCAAGGCGCGCTGCCCGCAGAGATCGGGCGGCGCCAAGCCTGTTCCGGGAATAGGGATTGGTGCAGGCTTAGGCCATATTCAGGGGACAGCGTCAAGATTTTTAGGCCGAAACTAGCCCACAGGCCATATCCAGAGCAGCGCCGGTATGCTGACGAGGATGATCAGGAAAGATAGTGGCAGGCCGAGACGCGGATAATCGGAGAATTTGTAGCCGCCCGGACCGAATACCAGCGTGTTGCACTGGTGGCCGACGGGAGTGAGGAAATCGCAGCCCGCGCCGATCGCCACCGCCATCAGGAAGGCTTCCGGCTTGAAGCCGAGATTGGTGGCGAAGCTGGCGGCAATCGGCCCCATGACCAGCACGGTGGCGGCATTGTTGAGGAAGGGTGTCACGGCCATGGCGGTGATCAGGATAAGTCCGAGCGCGCCCCATGCCGGCAGCATGGCCGCCGCCTGACCCAGCCAGCCGGCAATCAGTTCGCTGCCGCCGCTTGTGCGTAGACTGTCCGAGACCGGGATCAGCGCCGCCAGCATGACGAGGATCGGGCCATCCACCGATTTGTAGAAATCGGTGAGCGGGATGGCACGGAAGACGACCATGCCGAGCGCTGCGGCAAAAAACGCGACCGGAACCGGCGCAAGGCCGACGGCGGTGGCGGCCATGGCGAGTGCCAGAATGATCAACGGAATGACGGCGCGGCGGCGGGTGCCGAGCAAGACCTCACGCTGGGCCAGCGGAAACAGCGAAAAATCCTGCATGATGCCCGGCATGTTCTTGCGAGACCCCTGCAGCACGATCACGTCGCCGGCCGCAAGCGTGAGCGTGCTGAGGCGTTCCTTCACCCGTTCGCCGTGGCGGCTGATGGCGAGAAGATTGACGCCGCGCGTGTAGGACAGCGCCAGTTCCTTGGCGGACAGGCCTTTCAGCGGCGATTCCTGACTGATGATCGCCTCGATGGAAATCACATCCGCCTGGTCCTTGCCGTTTTCCATCAGCGGCTTGCCGGAAAGCTGTAGTTTTGCGCCGGAGACAATGCGGTCTAGCGCCTTCGACGGGCCTTCCAGCAGCACGATATCGTTTTCGCGCAGTTTCAGATCCGGGAACGGCGCCATACGTGCATGCCCACGCAGAACAGCGTTGGCGATTACCTCGCCATCTCCGAGTTTCAGCAGTTCGCCCAATGCCTTTTCCAGCACGGTGGATTGCGGCGTGATCGTCACTTCGGACGTGTAATTGCTGATCTCTACCGCCTCTTCCAGCGAGTGTGTCTGCTTGGTGCGGCTCGGCACCAGCCAGTGGAAGAACAGCAGGAAGGTAATGCCGACAACGCAGAGGATGACACCCATCGGGGTGAAATCGAACATGGTGAAGGACTGGCCGGTCAGTTCTTCGCGGATGCGCGACACGACGATGTTGGGAGAGGTGCCGATCTGCGTCATCAAACCGCCGAGCAGGGCGGAAAACGCCATCGGCATCAGGTATTTCGATGGCGACACGCCGGATTTCTTGGCGAACTGGAAGGCGACCGGCATCATGATCGCCAACGCGCCGATATTCTTGATGAAGGCGGACAAAAGCGCCACCACGATCATCAGCAGTGCCATCTGGGTATGCAGCGCATTGAGGTTGGGAAAGAACTTCTTGATTGCCGTATCGACGATGCCGGAACGGGCGACGCCCGCCGAGACGATCAGCGCCGAACCGACAATGATGACGATATCATCGGAAAAGCCGGAAAAGGCCTTGTCGAATGGTACCACGCCCACGGTCACGGCCAGAACCAGCGCGCAACAGGCGACGACGTCATACCGAAAGCGATCCCAGATGAAGACGGCCATCATCGCCGCAATCACGGCAAAGGCGAGGATCTGCTGAGTTGTCATGGGGCTCCGGGGGGTGGTCGAGGCATGGAAGTGGCGAGATAATGCCTCAATGAAAAAAATGTTTCAAACAACTGCGCATGGTTGAGGGTTTTTACCGTGCTGGACAATGGGTAGCCAAGGAATAAAGTGCGCCCATTCGCATTGCCGCATCAGGAGATTTCCATGGCCGATATTCTGTCCATCCCCGTCACGCTGGCCGACGGGCGTCAGACAGCGCTCTCCGAGTACAAGGGCAAGGTCATCATGGTCGTCAATGTCGCCTCCAAATGCGGCCTGACCAAACAGTATGAGGGGCTGGAAAAGCTTTATGAGGACAAGCAGGCTGAAGGTCTGGTGATTGCCGCCTTTCCGGCCAACAATTTCAAGGAGCAGGAACCGGGCACGGATGCGGAAATCGTCGAATTCTGCCAGCTGACCTATGATGTGAAATTTCCGATTTTTTCCAAGATCTCGGTGAAGGGTCGCGACCAGCATCCGCTCTACAAGGCGCTGACATCCATTGACCTGCCGACGACCGGCGATGGTCCGATGAAGGAACGCCTGCGCTCGCTGGGGCTGGAACTGCAGGATGGCGGCGAGATCGTCTGGAATTTCGAAAAATTCCTGATCGGCCGCGATGGTCGAGTGGTCGCGCGCTTTGCACCGGATGTGGAGCCGCAGGACAGCTGTGTGGTCGACGCGGTGGAGCGGGAACTGGCGAAGGGGTGAGTTTCTGGGTGTCTTGATGGAGTATAGCATAAATGCTATATAGCATCCATGAGATGGATCGTTGACACGCACGAGCGGCTGATCCCGAGATCGAGGCTTTGCCGCCCGGTCTTCAGGCGCGCCTTATCCGTCTTATCGAATTGATCGAGAATGTTGGTCTGGACAAGCTCCATGAACCGCATGTGAAGCATCTTGAAGGCAAGCTTTGGGAGCTTCGTGCGAAAGCGTCGGAGGGAATTGCGCGCGGTATTTATGTGACGGTGACAGGGCGAAAAGTTCTGGTCCTGCACGTGTTCGTCAAGAAAACACAGAAGATGCCACCGCGTGCTCTCGCGATTGCCAGGCAACGAATGAAGGAAGTGAAGCCATGACCCGGATAGCAGAACTCAAGAAAAAGCTGATGGCGAACCCGGAGTTCCGTGCGGAATATGAGAAGGCGGATGCGGAATTCAGCCTGATCGAGGCGCTCGTTCGTGCCCGCAGCAATGCCAATCTCTCGCAGGCTGAGCTTGCGAAGAAGATCGGCACCACTCAATCCGCCATTGCAAGGCTGGAAGGTGGCGGTGTTTCGCCATCGCTTTCGACGTTACGGCGTTATGCGAGCGCTACGGGTTCTAGATTGGAAATCAACTTGATATCGGAATGAAGAAGGGCGCCTCGCGGCGCCCTTCTCGTTTCATCAATGCAGCGTCTGATCGCCGCTCGT
The DNA here is from genome assembly GCF_030811685.1 of Neorhizobium huautlense. Classification (GTDB taxonomy): domain Bacteria; phylum Pseudomonadota; class Alphaproteobacteria; order Rhizobiales; family Rhizobiaceae; genus Neorhizobium; species Neorhizobium huautlense_A. Next base: position 262,529 of record NZ_JAUSRF010000002.1, read on the forward strand.
TTTCTTCTTTTTGGCGTTACGCGAGACCATGTTCAAAATCTCGACCAGCGCAGAGAAGGCCATGGCGGCGTAGATGTAGCCCTTCGGCACGTGCACGCCAAAACCTTCGGCGATCAGCGTCGCGCCGATCATCAAGAGGAAGCCCAGAGCCAGCATGACGATGGTCGGGTTCTTTTCGATGAAGTTGGCGAGCGGGTTTGCTGCCAGCAGCATGACGGTGACGGCGGCAACGACGGCGACGATCATGATCGGCAGGTGCGGCGTCATGCCGACGGCGGTGATGATGCTGTCGATCGAGAACACCAGGTCGAGGATGAGGATCTGGGTGATGGCGGCCGAGAAGGTGATCTGCACGGCCTTTTCGCCGGCGCCGACCATGTCTTCCTTGTGGTCGACCGGATCGACGCTGTGGTGGATCTCCTTGGTCGCCTTGTAGAGCAGGAACAGGCCGCCGGCGATCAGGATCATGTCCTTCCACGAGAAGGGATGGCCAAACACCTCGAAAACCGGGTTGGTGAGCTGGACGATCCAGGCAACGGTGCCGAGCAGGCCGAGACGCATGACGAGTGCCAGGCCGATACCGATCTTGCGTGCCTTGTCGCGGTGTTCCGGCGGCAGCTTGTTGGTGAGGATCGAGATGAAGATGAGGTTGTCGATGCCGAGAACCACCTCCATGACGACAAGGGTGACGAGCGCGACCCAGGCGGTGGGATCCTGGATAAGCAGCATGATGTCCTGCATGGGGGAGCGTTCTCCTGAAACGGCGTGACGTATTGGACAAGGTATATTGCCGCCGATTTCAGAGAAACAAGCGCGCGTGATGCATATACGCACGCTCCATGACTGTTATTCCGCAGGCAGTTCTGTTTTTTTCTGTCCGTACGCGGCCATGAAAACATGGATGGCGCCGCGGATGACGCGTTCAATCTCTTCGCGGGGCGGGGCTTCCGGCATGGTGCCGAACAGGCGGAACTTGAAGAAGCTGCCGCTGGCGAGATCGAGGAACTGTCCGGCTGCGAGGTCTATGTCGTCGATCCTGAGAGAGCCGGCCTCGACATGCAGCGTCAGGAAATCAATCAACACGGTGCGCAAATTCTGCGGGCCACGGAAAAAGCGGGCGCAGAGATCGGGCATACGCTCGCGCACGCCGAGCACGGTGCGCATGGCAGTGATGATCTTGTCATCGGTCAGGTGTTCGAGGAACTTGATGCCGAATTCGCGCAGTCCGGTTTCGACATTCTCGTTGTCTTTCAACACGGTGCGCAGTGCTGCCAGGAAGGCGGCGCGCTCGCGCTCCACCATGGCGACGAACAGGTCTTCCTTGTTGTCGAAATAGACGTAGATCGTGCCTTTCGACACGCCGGCCTCGCGGGTGATGTCGTTCATGCTGGCGGCGTCGAAACCTTTTTGCATGAACACGCGTTTAGCACCGTCGACGATCTGCTCGCGCTTTGCCGGGTCGGAGCCTGCGGCAAAACGGCCCGATGTCGCGGAGGCTTCAGCAACCGGCAATGTCTTCGAACTGTCCATTTTACCTTTTTTCATCATTTCGAACCGATCGGTTCGATTGGCCCTTGATATGTGTTTTGCAAAGTTCTAAGTCAAGCCCGATTAAACCGATCGGTTCGATTGGTGCCCCGCTCTCCCTATGTAGATGGTCGATACCATGAACGCATCTCAAAATTCCGGTGCCAAGCGTGCCGTAAAGCTCGAAGCTGTCGAAGACGACAAGGCCGAAGCCCGCACGGAAGCCCCGGCCAATGCGCCGACAGCGCCCACGGCGACGGCTGCGGCAACCGCCGAGCAGAAAACCGAGCCGAAGAAAAAGAAGCGCGGTGTGGTTCTGCCGATCGTTGTGCTGGCGCTTCTCGCCGGTGGTGCATGGTATGGTTATGAATGGTGGACGACCGGCCGTTTTATGGTTTCCACCGATGATGCCTATATCGAAGGTGATATCGCCACGATCACGCCGAAGGTGACGGCCTTCGTTTCCAAGGTCAACGTCGTTGCCAACCAGCAGGTCAAGGCCGGCGACACACTGTTGACGCTTGATGACGGCGATTACCAGAATGCACTCGATCAGGCGAATGCCGCCATCGAAACGCAAAAACTGTCGCTGACGCGCATCGATGCGCAGATCGCCGCTGGCAATGCCAGTGTCGAGCAGGCTGAAGCCCAGCAGGTTGCCTTGCAGGCGGCCGTTCGCGGTGCCGAAATCACCCAGAAGCGTCAGGCCGAATTGCAGGCGAAGTCGGCCGGCACTGCCGCCGATCTCGACAGCGCCAATATCGCGCTCGACCAGGCGAAGGCCAACCTTGTCGGTGGTCAGGCAGCCATTGCCAGCGCGCAGGCCAATATCAAGATCCTCGACGCCCAGAAGCGCGAAGCCGAGGGGCAGATCCGCACATTGGAACTGCAGCGCGACAAGGCGGCCCGCGATCTCTCCTTCACCATCCTGAAGGCGCCGTATGACGGTGTCGTCGGCAATCGTTCGGTGCAGGAAGGCGATCTCGTTTCTTCCGGTCAGCGGCTGATGGCGCTGGTGCCGACACGCCAGCTTTATATCGACGCCAATTTCAAGGAAACGCAGATCCAGCATCTGGAGCCGGGCGCACACGTGAAGGTGCATGTCGATGCCTATAGCGACGATGCGATCACCGGCACGGTGGAGTCCATCTCGCCGGCCTCCGGCTCGGTCTTCTCGCTGCTGCCGCCGGAAAACGCCACGGGCAACTTTACCAAGATCATCCAGCGCGTGCCGGTGCGTATCGCCCTGCCGCAGGATGCGCTTGATAGCGGCCGTCTGCGCGCGGGCTTGAGCGTCGTCGTCGATGTCGACACGCGCACGGCACCGCAGAACTAAGCACTGGCTCTGATGATCTAACGGCCCTTGATCGGGCGGAGGTGGTCCCATGGCTGGGAGCGCAACGACAACTGCAGGATCTGCGCCTGCGGCAGCCATGCCGGCGGATGCTCCCATGGACCGGAGAAAGCTGATCGCTTTTTTCGCCATGGTGCTCGGCATGTTCATGTCGATCCTCGATATCCAGATCGTTTCGGCATCCTTGTCGGAAATCCAGGCCGGCCTTTCCGCCGGTTCGGACGAGATCGGCTGGGTGCAGACATCCTACCTGATCGCGGAGGTCATCATGATCCCGCTTTCGGGCACGCTCGCGCGTATCGTCTCGACGCGGTATCTGTTCGCCTTTTCGGCGGCCGGTTTCACCATTGCCAGCGCGCTTTGCGCGACGGCGACGAATATCGACCAGATGATCGTCTACCGCGCCATTCAGGGATTTATCGGCGGCGGCATGATCCCGTCGGTGTTTGCTGCGGCCTTCACGATCTTCCCGCCGTCGAAACGCGCCATCGTCTCGCCGATCATCGGCCTGATTGCCACGCTTGCGCCGACCATCGGACCGACGGTCGGCGGTTATCTGTCCCATGCCTTCTCGTGGCACTGGCTGTTTCTGGTCAACATCATTCCCGGCATCATCGTGTCGATCGTCACCTGGAATTTCATCGATTTCGACAAGCCCGAACTGTCGCTGTTCAAGAAATTCGACTGGTGGGGCCTTGCCGCCATGGGCGTGTTCCTCGGCGGGCTGGAATATGTGCTGGAAGAGGGCAATTCCAACGACTGGTTCAACGACCACATGATCGTCATCGGCGCGATCGCCTCGGGTATCGGTGCCATCGTGTTCTTCTACAGGGCCTTTACCTCGGAATTTCCGGTGGTGGACCTGACCGCCTTTGCCAACCGAAACTTTGCCTTCGGTTCGATCTTTTCCTTCGTCATGGGCATCGGGCTTTATGGCCTGACCTATATCTATCCGGTCTATCTCGGCCGCATCCGTGGTTATGACAGTCTGATGATCGGCGAGACCATGTTCGTTTCGGGTCTGGCGATGTTCTTCACCGCGCCAATTGCGGGCAAGCTTTCGACCGTGATGGACCTGCGGGCGATGATGGTGATGGGCTTCATCAGCTTTGCTGCCGGCACCTATATCATGACCGGCATCACCGCCGACTGGGACTTCTATGAGCTGTTCATCCCGCAGATCCTGCGCGGTTTCGGGCTTATGATGTGCATGGTGCCGATCAACAATATCGCGCTTGGTACGTTGCCGCCCGCCCGTATCCGTGGTGCGTCCGGCCTGTTCAACCTGACGCGCAACCTCGGTGGTGCCGTCGGCCTGGCCATCATCAGCACGCTCCTGTCCAACCGTCAGGACGTGCATTACGAACGGCTGCGCGAAAACCTCGATTGGGGCAATCAGGCGGCGGTGAACCAGTTGAACAGCATGGCCGCCAATCTGAATTCCTACGGTCTCGATGGAGCAACAGGCGCCATCAAGCAGATGGTGCAGATGGCAACCAAGCAGGCTGTGGTGATGTCGTTCAGTGATGTCTTCATGATCCTCACCGTGTTGTTCGGCATGATGATTTTGGGTGTTGCTGCAATCTCCAAGCCTGCGCCGCAAGGTGGCGGAGGTGGTGGCGGCGGCCACTGATTTATCGAAGAATCCACCGCGCGTATCGGGGTCGCTGTTGTCTACAGCGGCCCCGTTTTGCTGTTTACGCCCGCTCCGCGCACCAAAAATCTGATTTACGTACCTCAGCTTTTTCGCTACCACACGGGCGGAGGAGTGCGCATGAAGCCGACGGTCCATGACATCGCCAGAAGTGCGGGCGTCAGCCTTGCCACCGTCGACCGTGTGCTGAACGCCCGGCCGGGCGTGCGCGAAGGCACACGCGTAAAGGTCGAGGAGGCGATTGCCGCCCTCGGTTATGTGCGCGATGTTGCTGCCGCCAATCTCGCCAAGAGCCGTGTTTATCCCTTCGTCTTCATCCTGCCGGTCAACGAAAACCCCTTCATGGCAGGCCTGCGCCGCGAGGTGGAAGAGGCGATTGCCCGTTCGGGTGTGGAGCGTACGCGGATTGAAGTGATCGATGTGCCGGCGCTGGAAAGTGCAGCCCTCGTTGCCGCGCTGGACAAGGTGGCGGCAGGCGATGCCGCCGGTGTCGCTTTCGTTGCCGTCGATGCGCCTGACGTGCGCGAGGCAGCGGGCCGTGTTGCCGCCGCCGGTATTCCGATGGTGACGCTGGTTTCCGATCTCAGCCAATCGCCGCGCGATCATTATGCCGGTATCGACAATATCGCCGCCGGGCGCACCGCCGCCACGCTGATGGGGCGCTTTCTAGGGGCGCGGCAAGGAAAAATCGTGCCGCTGGCCGGTTCCTTGATGGTGCGCGACCACCGCGAGCGTCTTGAAGGGTTTTCCGCCGTCATGGTGCAGGATTTTCCGCATTTTACGCTGCTTCCCGCTGTCGAAGGCAGGGATGACGCGGCGCTGGTGGAAAAGCTGATGGGCGATGTGCTGCGGCAGCATCCGGATATCTGTGGCATCTACAGTCTTGGTGCGGGCAATAGCGGTCTTCTGCCGGTGCTGGAAGCGCAGCCACTTTCGCCTGCGCCCGTGGTGATCCTGCACGAACTGACGCAAGCAACCGGTGCGGCTCTGCAAAACGGCACCATTGACGCCGTGCTCAACCAGGATGCCGGGCACGAGGTGCGCAGCGCCATTCGCGTCTTGAAGGCGAAGGCCGATGGCCTACCTGTCATCGCCGCGCAGGAACGTATTCGCATAGACATTTTCTTGAAGGACAACCTGCCGTAACGGCGGGAGGAAAGGAAACAGCATGTATCTCGGTCTCGATCTCGGCACGTCCGGCGTCAAGGCGCTGCTTATCGATGGCGATCAGAAGATCATCGGTTCGGCCAATGGTTCGCTCGATGTGTCGCGTCCGCATCCCGGCTGGTCGGAACAGGACCCGGAGCACTGGGTGCGTGCCACCAAGGAAGCGGTTGCCGGGCTGAAACAAAAGTTCCCGAAGGAACTGGCGGCAGTCAAAGGCATCGGCCTTTCCGGCCAGATGCATGGCGCGACGCTGCTGGATGCCGATGACAAGGTTTTGCGCCCCTGCATCCTGTGGAACGACACGCGTTCACACAAGGAAGCAGCCGCGCTCGATGCCAATCCGATCTTCCGCAAGCTGACCGGCAATATCGTATTCCCCGGGTTCACCGCGCCAAAACTGGCATGGGTGAAGAACAACGAGCCCGACATCTTTGCCAAGGTCGCCAAGGTGCTTTTGCCGAAAGACTTTTTGCGTCTTTGGCTGACCGGCGAGCATATTTCGGAAATGTCCGATTCCGCTGGCACTTCCTGGCTCGACACCGGTGCTCGCAAATGGTCGGCGGAGCTTCTGGCTGCGACCGATCTTTCCGAAAAGCAGATGCCGTCGCTGGTGGAAGGCACGGATCAGGCGGGAAAACTGCGCGGCGAACTGCTTGCCGAATGGGGCATGGCGGACGGTGTCGTCGTTGCCGGCGGGGCAGGGGACAATGCCGCGTCTGCCATCGGCATGGGTACGGTCAGCCACGGCGCTGCCTTCGTGTCGCTCGGCACATCCGGTGTGCTGTTTGCCGCCACCGACAGCTACCTGCCGAAGCCGGAAAGCGCCGTGCATGCCTTCTGCCACGCGCTACCGAAAACGTGGCACCAGATGGGTGTCATCCTTTCGGCCACCGATGCGCTCAACTGGCATTCGGAGGTCAGCGGCAAGCCCGCCGCCGATCTGGTGGCGGAACTCGGCGAGACGCTGAAGGCGCCGTCCGGCGTGACCTTCCTGCCGTATCTTTCCGGCGAACGCACGCCGCACAACGATGCCGTCATTCGTGGTGCCTTCCTCGGTCTGGAACATGAATCGAGCCGTGCGGTGCTGACGCAGGCCGTGCTGGAAGGCGTCACCTTCGCCATCCGTGACAATCTCGAAGCGCTGAAATCGGCGGGCACGCAGATCGAACGGGTCACCGCCATCGGCGGCGGTTCGCGCTCGCGCTACTGGCTGGCCTCGATCGCCACCTCGCTCGGCGTGCCGGTGGATATTCCGGCCGATGGCGATTTCGGTGCCGCTTTCGGTGCAGCCCGTCTTGGCCTGATTGCTGCCACGGGTGCCGATCCGGTTGCCGTCTGCACCGCACCGAAGACGGAAACGACCATCGATCCGGTCTCCGGCCTGAGCGAGGGTTATGAGGCGGCCTACGCCCGTTACCGCGCAGCGTATCCAGCCATCCGGGCGTTGGCCGGCTGATTTCTCAACGGAGCGATCCCCTCACGCGGTGAGTGCCGAAACCTCACCGCCAAATGATCTCAAAACTGAATATCGCTGCCCTGCGGCGACTTTTATCTTGCAATGAGGTACGTACGTCATATTATGATTTACGTACCTCAAATTTATGCATAAACATTGCAGTCATCTTTTCAGGGAGGAGACCCATATGAAAACCGGCTTTTTCGGCGATATCCAGAAGATCAAATATGAAGGCCCGGACAGCACCAATCCGCTGGCCTATCGTTTCTACAATCCCGACGAGATCGTCGCCGGCAAGCGGCTGGAGGATCATCTTCGTTTCGCTGTCGCCTATTGGCATTCGTTTGCCTGGGAAGGCGGCGACCCCTTTGGCGGCCGCACGTTCGATCGCCCCTGGTACGACGGCGAGATGGAGAAGGCCAAGCTGAAGGCCGATGTCGCCTTCGAAATGTTCTCGCTGCTCGGCGCGCCCTATTACTGCTTCCACGATGCCGACGTGCGTCCCGAAGGCAAGACCTTTGCAGAAAACACGAAGAACCTCGAAGAGATCGTCGACTACTTTGCCCAAAAGCAGGAAGAGACCGGCGTAAAGCTGCTTTGGGGCACGGCCAACCTGTTCTCCAACCGCCGTTTCATGTCGGGCGCATCCACCAATCCCGACCCGGATGTGTTTGCTTATTCGGCTGCCACCATCAAGACCTGCATGGACGCCACGCAGAAACTTGGCGGCGAAAACTATGTTCTGTGGGGCGGTCGCGAGGGTTACGAAACGCTGCTCAACACCGACCTTTCCCGCGAATTCGACCAGATGGCGCGCATGCTGCACATGGTGGTCGATTACAAGCACAAGATCGGCTTCAAGGGCGCCATTCTCGTCGAGCCGAAACCGCAGGAACCGACCAAACACCAGTACGATTACGACGTCGCCACGGTCTACGGTTTCTTGAAGAAATACGGCCTCGAAAACGAGGTGAAGATGAATATTGAACAGGGCCACGCCATTCTGGCCGGCCACACGTTCGAGCATGAACTGGCGCTCGCCAATGCGCACGGCATCTTCGGTTCGATCGACATGAACCGCAACGACTACCAGTCCGGCTGGGATACCGACCAGTTCCCCAACAATGTGCCGGAAATGGCGCTCGCCTATTATCAGGTCCTGCTGGCGGGCGGCTTCACCACCGGTGGCACCAATTTCGACAGCAAACTGCGCCGCCAGTCGATCGATCCCGAAGATCTGCTGATCGGCCATATCGGCGGTATGGATTCTTGCGCGCGCGGTCTGAAAGCTGCGGCGAAGATGCTGGAGGATGGCGCGCTGTCGAAGCCGCTGGCCGAGCGTTATGCCAAGTGGGACAGCCCGGACGCGCAAAAGATGTTGCGCGGTGAGTACAAGCTGGAAGAGCTTGCCGCCAAGGTGGAGCGCGAAAACATCAATCCCGAGCCGAAATCGGGTCGTCAGGAATTTCTGGAAAACGTCGTCAACCGTTACGTTTGATCGGCGGCTAAAGCGCATTTACGGGCAGAAACGAAATTCGTTTCTGCCCGTAAATATTTGAAGTTCATAATAGGCTGACCCGCGCCAGAAGCCCGACGCCTCTCATGAAGAGGGTCCGCCGCGCCGGGCCTCGGCTGCGATTTCAGTCAAATGCAATTTATATTAGAATAAACTAATTCGTCAACGGAAATGCGCGCAAAGATTGTTGATAATCTGTCATCTTATGTGCTCACATTTGGTTGAGGCTTGATCAACAATTCCTGCTTTACGTACCTCATAATCTTGGCTAGCCTCCACATTCAGGAGGACTATCAATGCATTCGACCGCTTGCGAGGAGGCTGGCGTTCGATCTGCGTTTCCGTTTAAACGCGTATCGACGCATCTGAATTTGGTGGCCTGCCCATGAGCGTTTTTGCGCCCGGGGGAGCGACGGATCATGCCGTGCCGCTGCTGGAAGGCGCCGGCCTTTCCAAGACTTTTGGCATTGTCGACGTCTTGAAGGATATCGACCTGACCGTGCGGGCAGGCGAGGTTCACGCCATTATCGGCGAAAACGGTGCCGGCAAGTCGACGCTGATGAAGATCCTCGCCGGCAATCACCAGCCGACCCGTGGCGAGCTGCGCATCGATGGCAAGCCCGTGAGCTTTGCCGGGCCGGTGGATGCGGAAGAACACGGCATCGTGCTGGTGCATCAGGAAATCCTGCTGGCCCCGGACCTGACGGTTGCGCAGAACATCTATCTCGGCCGCGAACTCGGCAAAGGCCTGGCACTCGATGACCGGGCAATGAACGAGGGCGCCGCCAGGGCGGTTCGTGATCTTGGGGGCGATCTCGATCCGAATGCCATCGTTTCCCGCCTCTCCATTGCGCAAAGGCAGCTGGTGCAGATCGCCCGCGTGCTGTTGGTGCCGCATCGCATCGTCATTTTCGATGAGCCGACAGCTTCGCTGACGCCGCATGAGACCGAGGCGTTGCTGAACGTTATCCGCGACATCCGCGCCAAGGGCGTTGGTGTGCTCTACATTTCGCATCGCCTGCCGGAGGTGAAGGAGATCGCCGATCGCGTCACCGTGCTGCGTGATGGCCGGCTGGTGGCCTCGCATGAGACCTCCGAGCTTCAACCGGCCGATATGGCGCGGCTGATGGTCGGGCGCGATGTGGCCAAACTTTACCCCGACCGCCATGCGGCCGAGGCGCGCGAGACAGTTCTGAATGTCCAAAATTTCGATGTGCCGGGTTATGCGCAAAATGCCAGCTTCAACCTGCGCAAGGGCGAAATTTTAGGCTTCGCCGGGTTGATCGGCGCCGGTCGTACCGAACTGATGGAAGGTCTGGTGGGCCTGCGTCCGGGAAGAGGCAAAGTGACGTTTCGCGGTCATCCGGTCGCTTTCACCGGTGTCCATTCCAGCCTGAAAGCCGGCGTCGCCTATCTGTCGGAAGACCGCAAGGGCAAGGGCCTGCTTTTGACAAAAGACCTGCGCACCAACCTGACGCTGGCATCGCTCGGCAAATTCATTCGCGGGTTCCAGATCGATCGCCAACGCGAGAGCGATGCTCTGGACAAGGCGATCGAGGATTTTGATATCCGCACCGGCACGAAAAACATTCTCGCCGGCCAGCTTTCCGGTGGCAACCAGCAGAAACTGCTGCTGGCCAAGATGATGCTGCTCGATCCGCAGGTCGTCATCATCGACGAGCCGACGCGCGGCATCGATATCGGCAACAAGGAACAGATCTATAAATTCATCGCCAGTCTGGCCGGGGAAGGGCGCTCGATCATCGTCGTGTCCTCCGAAATGCCGGAGCTGATCGGCATCTGCGACCGCATCCATGTCATGCGCGCGGGCCGGATCGTTGGCGAAGTGGAAGGGGACCACATGAACGAAAACGAGATCGTGCAGCTGGCGACAGGTGTGAAAACCGGCGCGGGGGAAGCGGCATGAACGCGGTGGCAACGGACACGACCAAGGCGCCAAAGACCTCAAAAGACTGGGACATGGCCGCAATCGCGCCCTTCGTGGCGCTGGCGCTGCTGCTGGTGCTCGGGTATTTCGCCAACCCGAATTTCGTATCGGTCGCCAATCTCACCAATGTCATCACCCGCAGCGCCTTCATCGCCATCATCGCGCTGGGTGCCACCTATGTGATTTCATCGGGAGGGCTCGATCTTTCTGTCGGCGCGATGGTGGCTTTTGTCGCCAGCCTGATGATCCTGTTCATGAATTCCGGCGCGGTCGCCGATCCGATGCTGATGCTGATTACGGCGATGATGCTCGCGCTGATCCTTGGTGCTGCCTGCGGCTTGACCAACGGTTTGATCACCACGGTCGGCAAGATCGAGCCATTTATCGCCACGCTCGGCATGATGGGCATTTATCGCGGCCTGACGACATGGCTGAGCCAAGGCGGCTCGATCACCGTGCGCGACCGCGAATTGCAGCAGCTGTATCGCCCGGTCTATTTCGGCGATGTGTTCGGCATGCCGATCCCGATCATCGTGATTTTCGTGACCGCTGCCATCGCCGCTTTCGTGCTTTATCGCACCCGGTATGGCCGTCATGTGATTGCCGTCGGGTCCAATGAAGAAGTGGCGCGCTATTCCGGCATTTCCGTCAAAAAGGTGCGCACGATTGCCTATATCATTCAGGGCCTGTGCGTTGCCGTTGCCGTGATCATCTATGTGCCGCGTCTGGGTTCGACCTCGGCAACGACCGGCATTCTGTGGGAATTGCAGGCGATCACCGCCGTCGTTGTTGGTGGCACGGCGCTTCGGGGTGGCGTCGGCCGTATCTGGGGCACGATCTGCGGGGCGTTCATTCTGGAAATTGTCGGCAACATCATGCTGCTTTCCAATTTTGTCAGCGAATATCTGATCGGCGCGATCCAGGGAGCGATCATCATCATCGCCATGCTGGTACAGCGTACGCTGATGCGGAAATAGCGGGTTTTAGGGTTACGCCGGGCCATCTGGGGCGGGTCCGGTCGGGAGGAGAGACCCCGTTCATCTTGGGAGAGAGAACATGCGCAGAAGAACTTTTGGGATTGCCGCAGCGGCACTGGCCGCCTCGGTGGTGATGGCACCCACGCTCAGCTGGGCGCAGGAAGCAAAAAAGGTAACGATCGGCGTGTCCATTCCGGCGGCCGACCATGGCTGGACGGCTGGCGTGGTGTTCCATGCCGAACGTGTCGCCAAGCTGTTGATGACCGAACATCCGGGGCTCAACGTCATCGTGAAAACATCGGCAGATCCGGCAAGCCAGGCCAATGCCGTGCAGGATCTGGCCGTTCAGGGCATCGATGCGCTGGTCATCCTGCCGACCGATCCGGATCAGCTGGTTTCGGCCATCCAGCAGGTCAAGGATGACGGAAAATTCGTGGCGCTGGTCGACCGCGCGCCTTCCGTCAACGACAACACCATCCGCGATCTCTATGTGGCCGGCAACAATCCGGCGCTTGGTGAAGTCGCCGGCAAATACATTGCCGAAACCACGCCGGAAGCCGAAGTCGTCATCATTCGCGGCCTGCCGATCCCGATCGACCAGCAGCGTCAGGACGGTTTCGACAAGGGCATCGAAGGCTCGAAAGTCAAGGTTCTCGATCGCCAGTACGGCAACTGGAGCCGCGACGACGCCTTTCGCGTGATGCAGGATTATCTCACCAAATATCCGAAGATCGACGTGGTCTGGTGCCAGGATGACGACATGGCTGTCGGCGTGCTGGAGGCCATCGAGCAGGCCAAGCGCACCGACATCCAGTATGTCGTCGGTGGTGCCGGTTCCAAGGACATGATCAAGCGCGTCATGGATGGCGACAAGATGATGCCGGTCGACGTGCTTTACCCGCCGGCCATGGTGGCGACAGCCATGCAGCTCACGGCCGGCGGTTTCTACGATCAGGTCCCGGTCAGCGGCGAATACATTCTCGATGCCACGCTGGTGACCAAGGATAACGCCAAGGAATTCTATTTCCCTGACTCGCCGTTCTGACCGGCCTTTTTCGAGCGCGCATGGTTGTTTGCCGGCGCGCTCGTTCCATGTTCTGAAGTGTATAAGCGGAGGTATTTTTGATGAAGACGATCAAGGGACCGGGCATCTTTCTCGGCCAGTTTGCAGGTGACGCGGCACCGTTCAACACCTGGGACGGCATCACCAAATGGGCGGCCGACAAGGGGTATCTCGGCGTGCAGGTGCCCACATGGGCGAGCCAGCTGATCGACCTGAAAAAGGCTTCGACCTCCAAGGATTATTGCGACGAACTGGCCGGTGTGGCGCGTGAAAACGGCGTGGAGATCACCGAGCTTTCCACCCATCTGCAAGGCCAGCTGGTCGCGGTGCATCCGGCTTATGACGAGGCTTTCGACGGGTTTGCCGTGCCGGAAGTGCGTGGCAATCCGAAAGCACGGCAGGAATGGGCAGTCGAGCAGGTCAAGATGGCGATCACCGCCTCGAAACATCTCGGCATCGGTGCGCATGCGACCTTTTCCGGGGCGCTGGCATGGCCCTACATCTATCCGTGGCCGCAGCGGCCGGCCGGACTGGTGGAAACGGCTTTCGACGAACTGGCAAGGCGCTGGACGCCGATACTCGACCATGCCGATGCCAACGGCGTCGATATAGCTTACGAAATCCATCCGGGTGAAGACCTTCATGACGGCGTCACCTTCGAGATGTTTCTGGAGCGCGTGAAAAACCATCCGCGCGCCAACATGCTCTACGATCCGTCGCATTACGTGCTGCAATGCCTCGATTATCTCGACAATATCGACATCTACAAGGACCGGATAAAAATGTTCCACGTCAAGGACGCGGAATTCAATCCGACCGGCCGGCAGGGCGTTTATGGCGGTTATCAGGGCTGGGTAGAGCGCGCCGGCCGGTTCCGCTCACTCGGCGACGGACAGGTGGATTTCGGCGCGGTCTTTTCCAAGATGGCGGCCAACGATTTTGACGGCTGGGCCGTGGTCGAGTGGGAATGCGCGCTGAAGCATCCGGAGGATGGCGCGCGAGAAGGGTCGGAATTCGTCAAGGCGCATATCATTCGGGTGACGGAACACGCATTCGACGACTTTGCCGCCGGCGGTACGGATGACGCGGCGAATAGGCGGATGCTGGGGCTTTAAGGGGACTGATAGGTTGCCCCTCACCAAGAGCGCAGCATGCTGCGCTTCACCCTCTTCCCCGTAGGTGGGCAGGGTGATTGCATATGGAGTGCCAAGGGCGCGCCCAGCCGATCTCCCCCCTTGAGGGGGAGATGCCCGGCAGGGCAGAGGGGGGATCTGGTGCGCATATCGCTTTTGATCCATCTGCCGCGCTGTTGCTCACCCCCCTCTGTCAGCTTCGCTGACATCTCCCCCTCAAGGGGGGAGATTGGAGGGAGCAAGCGGCACGAGCCCAGTTCCATTTGCAATCGTTCGGCCGCTTGCGGGGCAACCGCTCCACAGACATTTCAAGGAGATATTTCATGGCAATCGAAGGTAAACAGGAAGCGGCGCGTGAGCCGCGCATCCGTCTCGGCATGGTGGGTGGCGGTTCGGGCGCGTTTATCGGCGCGGTGCATCGCATGGCGGCACGGCTGGACGACCGGTATGATCTGATCGCAGGCGCGCTGTCATCGACACCGGAAAAGGCAGCGGCATCGGGCCGTGAACTCGGGCTCGATCCGGCTCGCACCTATGGTTCCTACAAGGACATGGCGATCCGCGAGGCGCGACTGAAGGATGGCATCGAGGCGGTGTCGATCGTCACGCCCAACCATGTGCATTTCGAAGCGGCGCGCGAGTTTCTGAAACGCGGCATCCATGTCATCTGCGACAAGCCGCTCACTTCCAATCTGGCGGATGCAAAGAAGCTGAAGAAGCTGGCGGATGAAAGCGATGCTCTGTTCATCCTCACCCACAATTACACCGGTTACCCGATGGTGCGGCAGGCGCGAGAAATGATCGCCAATGGCGAACTCGGCAAGCTGCGTGTGGTGAATGTGGAATATGCGCAGGACTGGCTGACGGAAGCGGCCGAAGAGACGGGCGCCAAACAGGCCGTGTGGCGCACCGATCCGGCGCAGTCTGGCGCTGGTGGCTCGACCGGCGATATCGGCACGCATGCCTATAATCTGGCCTCCTTCGTCACCGGCCTGACGCTGGAAAGCCTCGCCGCCGATCTCGACAGCTTTGTGCCGGGCCGGAGATTGGACGACAATGCGCATGTGATGCTGCGTTTCGCGGAAGGCGCGAAGGGCATGTTGTGGTGCAGCCAGGTGGCACCGGGCAATGAGAACGGCCTGAAACTGCGCGTTTTTGGCGAAAAGGGCGGGCTGGAATGGTGCCAGGAAAACCCGAACCTCTTGTGGTACACGCCGTTCGGTGAGCCGAAGCGGCTGATCACCCGCAATGGCGCAGGCGCAGGGGCTGCCGCAGCCCGCGTGTCGCGTATTCCCGGCGGTCATCCGGAAGGGTATCTCGAAGCGTTTGCGACGATCTATTCGGAAGCGGCGCTGGCCATCAACGCCAAAAAGAACGGTACCAAGCTCGACAAGGCGGTGATCTACCCGACCGTCGATGACGGCGTGAAGGGTGTCGCCTTTGTCGAGGCCTGCGTGGCCTCTTCGAAAAAGAACGGCGCCTGGGTCAAACTCTGATCCTTCTGACGGGCGGCAGACCTGATGCCGCCCGCCTTGCTTTGGTCTCTATCCACGAATAGAAAACCGTCAGTCAGCAACACCAACAGGATGTGTGCAGCCATGGATTTCATCTCGATCGCAACGCCGCTTTGCCTTGCAATCCAGGGAAATCATATAGATGCCTGCTTCCATAACGCTGTCCAATCTTTCGTGGTCCACACCTGACGGCCGCCCGCTTTTTTCCAATATAGATCTGAGTTTCGGTTCTGAGCGTGCCGGGCTTGTCGGCCGCAATGGCGTCGGCAAGACGACGATCCTGAAACTTGTTGCCGGAGACATTCAGCCGCTGACGGGGTCAGTCTCCGTTCAAGGTCGCATCGGCATGATGCGCCAGAGCGTGCAGGTCGATGACGGCGCGACTGTTGCCGATCTTTTTGGCGTCACGGCCGAGCTTGCGCTTCTCGGCAAGGCCGTTGCGGGCAACGCGACAGTCGAGGAAATCGCAACCATCGACTGGCTGCTTGAAGAACGGATCGCTGCGGCACTCTCTGACGTCGGTCTCGATGCCGGGCCGGAGACACGTCTTGCAGCCCTTTCCGGTGGGCAGCGCACGCGTGCGGGGCTTGCGGCCCTTGTCTTTCGCGAGCCGGATTTTCTCCTGCTGGACGAACCGACCAACAATCTCGACAGGGAGGGACGGATCGCTGTCATCGAATTGCTGTCACGCTGGAAGGCGGGGGCGATCGTCGTCAGTCATGACCGTGAACTGCTCGACTGCATGGATGCGATTGTCGAACTGACGACGCTCGGGGCCAAGCGTTATGGCGGCAACTGGAGCCGTTTTCAGGAGCGCAAGCAATTGGAGCTTGCTGCCGCCGAGCACGATCTGGCGGATGCGGAAAAGACGTTTGACGAGATCGCCCGGACCGCTCAATTGCAGGTGGAGCGCAAGGCGCGCAGGGATGGCGCCGGCAAACGCAAGGCAGACCGGGGCGACATGCCGCGGATTTCCGCGGGTGGGCGAAAAATGCAGAGCGAGGTCACCAGCGGCGAAAATGCCAGGCTGGCGGTGCGGCGCAAACAACAGGCGTCGGCAGCGATTGTGGAGGCGAGAGAGCGGATCGAGATATTGCAGCCGTTGTCAGTGCAGATTGCTCCGACCGGATTGCCGGCCCACAAGGTCGTGTTGCGGGTCGATCATCTGAGCGTCGGTTATGGTGATGGCTCGCCTGTCCTGTCGGGTGTCTCGTTTGATATGGTCGGGCCGGAGCGGGTTGCCATCATCGGCGCCAACGGATCGGGCAAAACGACGCTGATACGGGCGATTACCGGTGCTGTCGCGCCATCCCAGGGCACCGTGCGCGTGTTCACGGATCATGCGCTGCTTGATCAGTCGGTGAGCCTGCTGAATGCCAACGAAACGATCCGGGATAATTTTCGCCGCCTCAACCCGCAAGCCGACGACAATGCGGGCCGGGCAGCCTTGGCCCGTTTCATGTTCCGCGCCGATGCGGCGCTGCAGCTGGTTTCCACGCTGAGCGGTGGTCAATTGCTGCGGGCGGGGCTTGCCTGTGTGCTGGGCGGAACACGCCCGCCCTCGTTGCTGATCCTCGATGAGCCGACCAACCATCTCGATCTCGATTCGATCGCGATGGTGGAGCAGGGACTTGCCGCCTATGACGGTGCCCTGCTTGTCATCAGCCATGACGAGGCGTTTTTCCGTGCGATCGGCATCACGCGCAGGCTGGAATTGCCGATGCGCGGGAGAGGCTGATGCCTTACCGAAACATCGAACCCAGCCGCAGGATCAGCTTGCGGTCGAACATGTGCGGCTGGTCGTACATCCAGGTCAAAGCGTCGGCGGTTGACCATGCCTTCTTGTAGGGGCGCACGCTGGTGAGAGCATCGAACACGTCGCAGACGGTGCAGATACGCACGACCGGGATGATCTGGTCGTCCTTGAGGCCGAGCGGATAACCGCTGCCGTCGAGCGCCTCATGGTGCAGGCGGCAGACATCGAGGATGAGTTCGGAAACGCCGCCGAGATCCTTCATGTGGCGATAGCCGATTTCCGGGTGGCTGCGGATCATCCGCCATTCGACGGCGTTCAGCTTGCCCGGCTTGTTGAGAATGGCATTGGGGATCAGCAGCTTGCCGATATCGTGCAAGATGCCGGCGCGGCCGATCTCCTCGACCATCTCATCATCATATTCAAGCAGCACGGCCATCTGCGCCATCAGGCCGGCCACGACGACGGAATGCAGATAGGTCGCCTTGTGCTTGGCCTTCAGGCGGGTCATCTCGACGAAAAGCTCCGGCGCGTTTTCGACACCGCGACGGGCAGCGATGGCGGCCTCGGTGATATGCGTCATGTCGATATTGCCATCGACCATGGCTTCGAGGCCCTGGCGCATGGCATCCATCGCGCCTTCCAGCGCGGCGCTGGTTTCCAGCCGCATCGGCTCGCTCAAGGGGGCAGGCTTGAAATAACCCGCAGGGGCGCGCTCAAGAAGCGCTGCGACATCCACCCGGCTTTTCTGCTGGCTGACAAGCACGTCAACGGCGGAGGAGAGCAGGATCGATTTCAGATCCTCTTCCGACTCCAGCATGAAACGCCGACGCGGAAATTCGGCACTTGGGCATTCGACGGCCTCAATATAAAGGCCGGCCTGAACAAGATTTTTGGGAAAACGAAGTATCACGCCAATCATTCCTCGAATTACAGGGTGATTTGACAGTCAAGACTATAAATAAATTACTTAAATAGGCGGTCACATTTTCATGTTGTGCCGAAAGAGGGTATTTTTCTCGATTTCGTGATCGGATTTATTACAATTGCTCAGTTTTTATTCACGCATGTGTTTGATTTTGAATTGCTAATTAAATTTACGGTATGCTTTTGAACATGTTCAAATGCGCTTGTAAAGAGCCCAAAATCATGTGTCTGCCCCGCCATTTTTACGCGGCGGGGCAGGGTTTTTGTCAATGTTTCGGAAGGTCGCGGACGGCCTTCACGTCGGCTGCCGAAACGGCCGGTGCCTGGTTGTTCCAGCCTTCGCGCAGGAAGGTGGCAAGCGCCGAGATTTCCTCATCCGACAGACGGTTGTCGTAGCCCTGCATGCGCAGCTTCATCGGGCGGTCGGCCGTGGACGGCAGTTCCGCGCCGTGCAGAATGACGCTGATCAGGCCCTTAGGCGACTTGGCGGTGACAAGCGAGTTGCCGTCGAGTTCCGGGAAAATTTCCGGAGCACCCTTGCCGGTGACGAAGTGGCAGCCACCGCAATTGTCGAGATACAGGCGGGGGCCGAGCGGCATGTCAGCCTTGGCTTCCGTCAGCATCTTTTCGGTTTCGGTGACTTCGATCGGGGGGGCTTGTTTCAGCAACTGGCCGCCGCTGATCGTCTTGAGGTACGTGGCGATCGCCATGTTGTCCTCTTTCGTCATGTACTGCAGCGAGTCACGCACCACGAGCATCATTTCACCGGTGGCAGTGGAATGGGCGTTGCGGGCGGTCGAGAGATAGGCCGCCATCTGCTCGGTCGTCCACTTCTGCGAGGCGCTGTTGTTCCCGCGCAGATCCGGTGCCGAATAACCGTCGATCTCGCCGCCGGTCAGGAAGGCCTTCGACGTATCGTCGATGCCGTCCTGCGCCATGAACAGGTTGCGCGGGCTGTGGCAGGCGGCGCAGTGGCCTGCACCTTCAACCAGATATTTGCCGCGGTTGAACTGCTCGTCCTGGCCCTGAACCGGCTTGAAGCCGGGTTCATAATTGGCAGCCAGCCAGTTCCAGGCTCTGAGACCGAAACGCAGGTTGAACGGGAAGGCGAGTTTGGTTTCCTCGACCTTGTTGGAGACCGGCTCCACCTCGTTCATGAAGTAGTCGTAGAGGGCAACAATGTCCTCCTCCGACATCTTGCGGTAGTTCTCATACGGCATGGCCGGGTAGAGATGTGTGCCGTTCGGGGTCACGCCATCGTAAAGGGCCGCGCGAAAATCGTCGAGCGTCCAGTTGCCAATGCCGGTTTCCTTGTCGGGCGTGATGTTGGTGGTCCAGATCGCGCCCATCGGGCTCTGGATTGCACGGCCGCCGGCAAAGGGCTTGCCGCCTTCCGTCGTATGGCAGGCCAGACAGTCGCCAGCGCGCATCACATATTCACCCTGGCCCTTGGCCGGCTTGAAATCGGCTGCCAGCTGGGTGGCCGGGCCGGTGCGCTGCACCGGCACGAAGATGAAGGCGAGAAGGGCGACGATACCCAGAACGACGAGGACGCCGAGAACGCGAATGAGTTTTTTCATCGATGTTCTCCTCACACCAGCGGACGCGGATTACGCAGGTAATCCGTGCGGATGGCATGGGCGGCCCAATAGGCGAGACCGCCGACCATGCCGGTCGGGTTGTACTGGGTGTTCTGCGGGAAGGCGCCGGCGCCCAGCACGAAGATGTTGTGCTTGTCCCAGGCCTGCAGATAACGATTGACCGCAGACGTCTTCGGATCGGCCCCCATGACGGAGCCGCCGACATTGTGCGTCGTCTGGTAAGGACGCACGTCGTACATGGCGCCTTCCTTCTTGAAGCCTTCCTGCATCGAGGTCGGGTTCATCGAGGCGGCGATCGGTTCCATCTTCGACTTCATGAACTGCGTCATGCGGATATCGTTCGGGTTCCAGTTGAAGGTCATGCGCATCAACGGGCGGCCGAGCGGATCCTTGTAGGTCGGGTCGAGATCGAGGAAGTTGCCGCGGTATGACATGTGCGAACCGTGCGAGCCGATATTCATCGAATGGCCGTACCATTCGCCAACGGCTTGCTTCCAGCCCGCACCCCAGGAGGGCGAACCCTTCGGCAGCGACATGGAGCGGATCGGCTGACCATTGGTCTGACCGGAACGCCAGTAGGCGCCGCCGATAAAGCCTTCACGTCCGAAATCGATATTGTCCATGCCGAAATCGTCGATCGACATGCCGTTCGCGCCGGTGCCGATGAACGGGTTGAAGTGCTCGTCCTTGAAGAACAGCGTGTAACCGCCGTTCATCTGGTAGGCATAGTTACGGCCGGTGACGCCTTCGCCCGTTGCCGGGTCATAGGGCTGGCCGATGCCCGACAGCAGCATCAGGTGGACGTTGTGCAGCTGGTAGGCGGCGAGAATGACCAGATCGGCCGGCTGGAAAACTTCCTCGCCGGTCTTGTAGTCGTAATAGGTGACGCCGGTCGCGGTCTTGCCGTCGGCCGCCATTTCGACGCGCAGCACGTCGGCCTGTGTGCGATATTCGAAATTCGGCTTGCGCTTCAGGGCATCGAGAATGGCCGTCTGCGGCGAGGATTTCGAATAGTTGTAACAACCGTAACGCTCGCAGAAACCACAGTGGTTGCACGGGCCCATCTGCATGCCGTATTCGTTCACATAGGCCTGCGAGGCGATGCCGCCCGGGCTCGGGAACGGATGACAGCCGGCAGCCCTGGCGGCTTCGGCAAACTTTGCGCCATCCCAGGTGGTCGGCATGGCCGGCATCGGATACTCGCGCGAACGCGGTGCCTCGAACGGGTTGCCGCCCTCGATGATCTTGCCCTTTACGTTGCCGGCCATGCCGGAAATGCCGGCAACATGCTCGAAACGATCGAAGAAGGGTTCGAGTTCATCGTAGGTGACCGGGTAGTCCTGGATCTGCATGTCTTCCGGAATGATGCCGGCGCCCCAGCGCTCTTCCACATAGGAACGCAGACGGTATTCCGACAGCTGCGGACGCCAGTTCAGGCCGTTCCAGTGCGTGCCGGCACCGCCGACACCGATGCCGGGCAGGAACGAGCCGAGGCTGCGGTAGGGCAGGGCGGTTTCGTTGACATCGCGGCGGATGGTGACGGTCGAGTTGTGCGGCTTCTGCATCATGCCGAGGCGGACGCCGTATTTCAGCTCGTCGATCATGTTGGGATACTGGAAGTTCGGAACCGTATCCTGGTCGTGACCGCGCTCCAGCGCGACGATTTCCAGACCGTCCTGCGCCAGTTCCATGCCGAGGATGGAGCCGGTCCAGCCGAGGCCGACGATGACGACGTCTTTTTTCTTTTCTGTGCGTGCCATGGTTTTTTAAGCCCTTTCGCCGGAGATGGAGACAGGGCCAAGCGGGTAAGGCTTGTTATGCTTCAAGACCCATTCCTTGTAGGAGCCGCGCGCACCCGGGAAGCCGATATATTTCCAGGCTTCCATGCCGTGATTGCCGCCATACATCGGGTCGGCGAAATAACCTTCCTTGGTGTTGGCGAGCAGGATGGTGAAGAAGTCGCGCAGTTCCGGTGCGATCTTCATCTCGTCCTTCTGCAGCGAGGTCAGCGCCTTGTCCTGGGTTTCCGCATCCAGTTCGGCAAAGATCTTGCCGTGGGTGGTCTTGCACCATGCGTCGAAGAAGGGGATCGCCTGCTGGTAGATCTGCAGCGGGTTGAGCGGGGTCTGCCAGCCGCGCAGCGGGCTTGCCGCCGCATCGTGCGGGCCCTGCATGTACCAGTCGGCGGCGCGGCCGTAATCGCCTGCAAGCTGCTTGTCGATGAAGACCGGAACGCGCGCCTCGATCGCGCCGGGGCCTTCGCCATCCGACGGGATCAGTCTTGCCACTGCTGCCATCACGAAAGCCCACTCACTGGGCGTGAGACAGTCCGGCTTGTATTCGGTGAGTGCCACCGGTTCTGGCTTCTGTTCAGCTTTGGCAGGTACTGCTGCGATACCCGCGATGGCTGCGCTTGCCGCCGATGCCTTCAAAAAGGTTCGGCGAGACGGCAGCCCCGGAACGTCTCTCATTTTATGCTCCTTCGTCCGCATGAGATGCCCCACGCGGCGGGTCAGGAACTGACGCGTCAATTTGGCGCAGGGCAATGTGACGCTGCGGCCCTACGCCGCACATCGGCAAAGCGCAATAACGCGTTGGTTGAAATTGTTGTATTGACATCTATTGGCAGGCAAATTTTGCGCATGTGCATAATATTCTGCAATCTTTGTTCGCATTTGCCACGGATGGCAAAACCTATGCTCTCATCTCTTCGAGCTGATATCCTTCTGAAAATGTGGTATTTCTTGAGCGTGTTTTTGCCCGGAGGAATTGCCGTCTGCGTGCTGTACAAGCGGGTTCCGCTTGGCTACACCGCTTGGGCATCCGGCTTCCAGAGACAGACAGGCGTCTTTCCATGACCGATCCAAAGCTTCTCGCCGCACGTTTTCCCAAGGACTTTCTTTTCGGTGTCGCCACCGCCGCTTTCCAGATCGAAGGCGCGGCAAAAGAAGATGGCCGAAAGGCCTCGATCTGGGATGCCTTCTGCAACATGCCCGGACGTGTCTACGGTCGCCATAACGGTGATGTCGCCTGCGATCACTATCACCGGTTCGAACAGGATCTCGATCTCATCAGGGACATGGGCGTCGAGGCCTATCGGTTTTCCATCGCCTGGCCGCGCATCATTCCGGATGGGACCGGCCGCATCAACGAGAAGGGGCTCGACTTCTATGACCGTCTTCTCGACGGCATGCAGGTGCGTGGCATCAAGGCCTATGCGACGCTCTACCATTGGGACCTGCCGCTGGCGCTGATGGGCGAAGGCGGCTGGGCGGCGCGTTCGACGGCCTATGCCTTCCAGCGTTACGCCAAGGTGGTGATGGCGCGGCTCGGCGACCGGCTGGATTCGGTTGCGACCTTCAACGAGCCTTGGTGCTCCGTCTGGCTGTCACATCTTTACGGCGTGCATGCGCCGGGTGAACGCAACATGGAGGCCGCACTTGCCGCCATGCATCACACCAATTTGGCGCACGGTCTCGGCGTCGAAGCCATCCGCCATGTCGCGCCAAAAGTGCCTGTCGGGCTGGTGCTGAATGCGCATTCGGTCATTGCGGGCACCGATGCCGCTGAGGACAAGGCGGCGGCTGAACGGGCTTTCGATTTCCACAATGGCGCGTTTTTCGGCCCGGTGTTCAAGGGCGAATATCCGGCCTCGCTGCTTGATGCGCTCGGTGATCGCATGCCGGTCGTGGAGGAGGGTGATCTTGCCGTCATCTCCCAGAAGCTCGACTGGTGGGGTCTCAATTATTACACGCCGATGCGTGTTTCCGCCGATCCGGCTGAAGGTGCGGAATTCCCGGCAACGAAACCGGCGCCGTTCGTGAATGATCAGGTGACGGATATCGGCTGGGAAATTTATGCGCCGGCGATGCAGTCTCTCGTCGAGGATCTTTACCGTCGTTACGACCTGCCGGATTGTTACGTCACCGAAAACGGCGCCTGCGATAATACCGAGCTGGTCGATGGCAAGATCGAAGACGATATGCGCCTCGGCTATTACAGCGAACATCTGGGTGTCGTCGCCGATCTGGTGAAGGGCGGTTATCCGATGAAAGGCTATTTCGCCTGGAGCCTGATGGACAATTTCGAATGGGCGGAAGGGTATCGCATGCGGTTTGGCCTCGTTTATGTGGACTATGAAACCCAGGCCCGGACCATCAAGAAAAGCGGCAACTGGTACAGCACGCTGGCCTCGACTTTCGGATCGTCAAACGAGTAGGTTCCAATCCGCAAAAGAGGGAAGATTATTTCCTGCCGCGCCGCACAAACGGAAAACCATCCCTTCGCAGCGGTCGGCGCTGAAGGCATATATGCCGCTCAAGAGAGGTGCGAAATCCTCTGCCGCAATCGCCTGTATCGAAAGCCGTCAAAAATGCTTGCTGTCCGTGTCTGTCTTCGAATGTGCCGCCTGATTGGCTAAAGCGTGCATAAGCGGCTATAGAGCCGCCAGTTTCTGAAGACCAACACCCGAGAGTAAGACATGACGATCCAACAAGCGGCTGCCCGCACCGCGCCCGGGGCCGATCATTCGGCCGGCGTATCGGCGGTGCCGATGGTTGCCTTCGAAGGCGTCGGAAAACGTTTTGGCCCTGCCGGCGAAGGCGGGTTCACGGCACTTGCCGATATCGATCTCACCGTTGCGCGCGGCGCCATCACCGGCATTATCGGCCGCTCCGGCGCCGGAAAATCCACGCTGATCCGCCTCGTCAACGGCCTTGAAAAGGCGACGACCGGCAAGGTGATCGTCGATGGTATCGAGGTCGGTGGGCTGGGCGAAGACAGCCTGCGTGGTCTGCGCCGCCAGATCGGCATGATCTTCCAGCATTTCAACCTTCTGTCGTCGCGCACGGCTTTCGACAACGTGGCGCTGCCGCTGGAGATCGCCGGTGTCGACAAGGCGGTGATCAAGGCCAAGGTCGGCCCGCTGCTCGATCTCGTCGGGCTTGGCGACAAGGCCAACCGTTATCCTTCCGAACTATCGGGCGGCCAGAAACAGCGTGTCGGCATTGCCCGTGCGCTGGCGACCGATCCAAAGCTGCTGCTTTCCGATGAAGCGACCTCGGCGCTTGACCCGGAAACCACGCAGTCGATCCTCGAACTGTTGAAGCGCATCAATGCCGAGCTGAACCTCACGGTTCTCCTGATCACCCACGAGATGGAAGTGGTGAAAACCATCGCCAGCCATGTGGCGGTGATCGATGCCGGCCGTATCGTCGAATCCGGACGCACCTTCGACGTCTACGCCAACCCGAGCCACGAGACGACGCGCACGCTTCTGGCCTCGGCGCTCAACCTGCCGGAATGGCTGCGCAACAGCATCAAGCAGGTGCCGTCCGCTGGTGATCGTGTTCTGGTTCGTCTGGTGTTTTTTGGCGAGACCGCCTTCAAGCCGCTGACCGGCCGTCTGGTTGCCGAGCTCGGCTCCGACGTCAACATTCTCGCCGGAGGTATCGAGGAAATCGGTGGCGAACCCTTTGGTTCGCTGGTCGTCTCCTATTCCGCCGATCCGGCCGTCGTTGCGCGTGCCGAACAATTTTATGCCGAAACCGGCCTGACCACGGAGGTTCTCGGTTATGTCGCTTGAGATGATGATCAGCCTTATCCTCAAGTCGCTCGGCCAGACGGGCCAGATGGTGGCGATTTCCGGCCTTCTCGGCTCGCTGATCGGCCTGCCGATCGGCATTTTCCTCGCCACCAGCGGCAGGGGCGAACTGTTCCCGGCACCAATGGTCAACCGCATCATTGGCCTGATCGTCAATGCTACCCGTTCGACGCCTTTCATCATCATGGTCGTGGCGATCATTCCGTTCACGCGGTTCGTCACCGGCACTTCGATCGGCACCAATGCCGCCATCGTGCCTTTGACCATCGCGACGATCCCGTTTTTCGCGCGTCTGGTGGAAGCGGCGATCCGCGAAATCGACAAGGGTTTGATCGAGGCGGCGCGTGCCATGGGAGCAACCCCGATGCAGATCGTCTTCAAGGTTCTGCTCGCCGAAGCGCGTCCGGCGCTGATGGCCGCACTCACCATGACCATGGTCAGCCTGATCGGTTATTCGGCCATGGTCGGTGCCGTCGGTGGCGGTGGCCTGGGCGATCTGGGCATTCGTTACGGTTACCAGCGTTTCATGCCGGAAATGATGCTCGCCGTCGTTGTCGTGCTGATCGTGCTTGTCCAGCTCGTGCAGAGCGCCGGTGATGCGCTGGCCCGCAGTTTCGACAAGCGCAATCGCAAGAACTGAATTCTGCCAAAAACCAGAAATAACAAAAAGATACCTCCCACATACCGACCACAAGGAAACACCAGAATGAAGAAACTGATCATCGCAGCTACGCTTGCAGTTCTTGCTGCCGGCTCCGCTCTTGCCGAAGACATCAAGGTCGGCGTTTCGGCCGGCGAACATGCCAAGATCATGGAAAAGGTTGCCGAAGTCGCCAAGACCAAGGGCCTCAACATCGATATCGTCGAGTTCTCCGACTATGTCGTGCCGAACCAGGCGCTGAACGATGGCGATATCAACGCCAACTCGTTCCAGCACCAGCCTTACCTCGACAACCAGATCGCTGACCGCAAGTTCGATCTCGTCAGCATCGGCAAGACCATCACCACCCCGATGGGCGTCTATTCGAAGAAGGTGAAGAGCCTCGACGAACTGAAGGAAGGTTCGACCGTCGCCATCCCGAACGACCCGACCAATGGCGGCCGCGCGCTGCTGGTTCTGGCCGCCAAGGGCCTGATCAAGTTCAAGGACGATGCCGGCATCAAGGTAACGCCTGCCGACATTATCGAGAACACCAAGAAGATCGAGTTCGCCGAAATCGATGCAGCCCAGCTGCCGCGCTCGCTCGATGACGTCGATGCCGCCGTCATCAACACCAACTATGCCATGGAAGCGGGCCTCAACCCGAAGAAGGACGCGATCGCCATCGAAGGTGAACGGTCGCCTTACGCCAACGTCATCGTTGTCCGCACTGCCGACAAGGACGCTGCCTGGGCCAAGACGCTGGTTGAAGCCTATCACGATGACAGCATCCGCAAGTTCATCGAGGAAGAATACAAGGGTGCGCTGATCGCTTCCTGGTAAAACCGGTCGCTTCATCCACTGCTATAAGAGGCGGTCCGGCCATGTCGGGCCGCCTTTTCCGTTGGCGGGGTTTGCGCCCGCGATTTCGCCGCGATAAACAAAATTTGAACCCTCGCAACGTATCGTCGGTTCGGGGGAAAATATGCGGGTTCTATCTTCGCGTCCAAAACAGTCTTCTGTCGCGCAGCGTCGTTCGCTCGTGCGTTCGCTGCTTGTCATCTTTGCGGCTGTCATGGTCATCGTCACCAGTATGGTGCTGACAGCGCTCGATCGTGTCGGTGAACACGCCAACCGGCTGGACGACGAACGCTCGCGCGAGACCACGATCGGCGCATTGTTGACCTTTCGCAACCATCTCGGCGCAACGCTGAACGACTATGCCGCCTGGGACGATGCCGATCGTTATGTTTATGCCGACGACGGCATGGACTGGGTGATCAGCAATTTTGGCGAGATGACCGCCAACAACAATCTGTTTGATGCCGCCGTCGTTCTGAATGCCGAAGGCCATGCGCTGATGACCTATGAGGGCGGCGAGCCGGCGGATTGGGCCATCAAGAGCTATTTCGACCCCTCGTTTGCGACATTGTTCGATGGTGTGCGCAACTCGGCACCGGAAGCGATGCCGGAGGGCAATGCCTTCATCCGCACCCCGCGGGGCATCGCAGCCGTCGCCATCGGGCTCGTCCGCCAGAAAAGTGGTCGCATCGATCACGAGCCGGCCGATCGCCGGTATCTCGTCCTGTTGCGGCATCTGCATGAAAACGAAATCACGGCCATGGCGCGGACCTATGTGGTCTCCGGCCTCAGCCTTGTCGGCAATGGAGAGCGGCGGGCCAATCACGTCGAAATCCGCGATGCCGACGGCAATCCGATAGGCGGGCTGACATGGACCTCGCGCTTGCCGGGCAGCGCCAGCCTTCAACAGGTGCAGCCGCTTGTTCTGGGTGCGGTCGCCATGGTGGCGATCTATTTCGTTCTGCTGTTCGTCAGCGGTGCACGGCTGCTGCGCCAGATCAAGGCGGAGGAGGCGGCGGCGGTGGAACTGTCGCGGCTCGATACGCTGAGCGGGCTTTCCAACCGCTATGGCTTGTTCGCCAACCTGCGCGATCTGGTGTCGTTGGCGCAAAACGGCAATGATGACGTGCTTCTGCTCTATCTCGATCTCGACGGGTTCAAGGAAGTCAACGATGCCTATGGCCACGGCACCGGCGACAACCTCATTCGAGGCGTTTCTGCCGGCCTGTTGGCATTGATCGGCAGGGAAGCGACCATCGCCCGCGTCGGCGGCGATGAATTCGCCATTGCCATGAACACGCGCGCGCAGGAAACGGTGGTGCCGGAACTGTGCGAGCGCATTCTCGGCTTTTTTGCCGAACCTTTCGTCATCGGCGAGCGTGTTGCCGTGGTCGGCACCAGTATCGGCGTGGCGGTGTCCGCGCGTGGCAGCGTGTCCGGTGAAGAGTTGCTGCGTCGTGCCGATATGGCCATGTACCAGTCCAAGGATGCCGGTCGCGGCCGCTGGACGGTCTATTCACCCTGCATGGATGCCGAGCGCGAGGAGCGCAACCAGCTGGAAATCGATCTGCGCCGGGCGATCGAAAACAGCGAGATCGGCGTCGTTTATCAGCCGGTCGTGGATGCGCGTGATGGGCGCATGGTGTCTGTGGAGGCCTTGGCGCGCTGGAACCGGCCGGGGCATGGGCCCGTCAGCCCGGAAATCTTTATCGGCGTTGCCGAGCAGACCGGCATGATCGATCAGTTGGGCCTCAGCGTGTTGCGCACCGCCTGCCGGGCCGTGCGGCAATGGCCGGACCTGCGGCTTGCCGTCAATATTTCGCCCGGCCAGTTCCGCGATCCGGCCTTTGCCGGTCATGTCGCCCGGACGTTTCGCGATATCGATGTCGATCCCAATCGTATCACGCTGGAAATGACCGAGAGCTATTTCATCCGCAATCCGGCCCGCGCGCTTGCCGCCATCGACAGCCTGAAGGCGATCGGCGTGAAGATCGCGCTCGACGATTTCGGTTCCGGCTTTTCCAGCGTCGGTTACCTGCGCCAGTTCGGTTTCGACCGCATGAAGATCGACCAGTCACTGGTCGCGACGGTGGCGGAAGGCGGCAGTGCCGTCGACCTGTTGCAGGCAACCGTGGCGCTGGCGCGCGCGCTCGATATTCCGGTGACGGCGGAAGGCGTGGAGACCGAGGATCAGGCAAAGATCTTGCGGCTCAGCGGCTGCGATGAATTGCAGGGATATTTCTTCGGCAGACCGATGCCGGGGGATGCGATCGGGCGGATGGTGATGGAGCAGCGCGAGGTTGGGGGCTGATCAGGGAGCCTTTTGCGTGGTCTGCTGCTGAAAACTGTGCAGCTGATCCCTGATCTGCGTCATTTGATCACCGACCAGCCACCACAACATGCTGGCAAACAGCACGATGACGATCCCGGCACCAAATGCGACACCTTCAAAGCGCGAAATCTTGCTTCTGACCTTGTCGAGGCGATCATCCAGCCTGCCGATATCAGTGATGACACGATCCGTCTTTGTCGTGACAGAAGAGAGTTCGCGCTGGATCTCCATGAGCGACTGCATGATCTGCTCGTTGAGCGCATGAGTCGGGTTATCCTTGGTCGCCTGACTGGGGCGTTGTGCATTCATCCTGGCTCCCCTGTCGCAACCCTGAGTGATGCAGAGTTTATTATGCGATTATGTGTTTAAAGGCAGATGCCTGCAACCCGTCTTTTTGAGGGGCCAATGGCACGAACATTTTCGTTCCGGCATCCTCACAAATACCGCGCCACCTTGACCTTCAACAACTCCACCAGCGCCGGTTCCATGAACTGGTAATCGTCTGGAATATCCAGACAAATCAACCGCGCTTTTTTCATCGCCGCCCGGTAGCGCGTCTGCAGCTTTGTCCGGTGCATCCGCTCCATCACAAAAATGATGTCCGCCCATTCGACAAGTTCTGAGGAAAGCGGATTTTCCGCGTCGTTATTGGTGCCGGCCGAGGCGGTTTCCACACCCAGCCAGTCGGAAAATACCTGTTCGGCCGTCGGGCTGCGCAGCTTGTTCTGGCTGCAGACGAACAGGACGTTTTTCATCAGCCGCCGATATGTTTCTGGCCGCGCTTCTTGGCGAGCGCGATCTGAAGCTGGCGCTGGCGGTAGCGCAGGCGGTCTTCTTCCGTGCGGCTGTCATAGCAGTTGGAGCAGGATACGCCTTCCTCGTATTTTTCCGAGGTGACCTCTTCTGCCGTGATCGGGTTGCGGCAGGCGTGGCAGAGCTTGTGATTGCCTTCCTTCAGGCCATGCTCGACCGAGACGCGTTCATCGAACACGAAACAGGCGCCTTCCCACAGGCTTTCTTCCTGCGGCACTTCCTCGAGATATTTCAGGATGCCGCCCTTGAGGTGATAGACGTCCTCAAAGCCTTCCTGCTTCATGAAGGCGGTGGCCTTTTCGCAGCGGATGCCGCCGGTGCAATACATGGCGATTTTCGGCTTGTTGTGCAGACCGGCATTGTTGCGCACCCAGTCGGGAAACTCGCGAAATGTCTTGGTGTTCGGATCGACCGCGCCCTTGAAAATGCCGATCGCCGTTTCGTAGTCGTTGCGGGTGTCGATCAGGATGGTTTCCGGATCGGAGATCAGCGCGTTCCAGTCCTTCGGATCGACATAAGTGCCGACGATGCGGTTGGGGTCGATATCCTCGACACCCATGGTGACGATCTCTTTCTTGAGCTTCACCTTCATGCGCACGAACGGCATTTTGGACGCGCGGCTTTCCTTGTGCTCCAGCCCGGAAAATTCCGGCATGGCGCGTAGATGGGCGAGCAGCTTTGCGATTGCTCCGTCCGTGCCGGCTACCGTGCCGTTGATGCCCTCGCGCGCGATCAGCAGCGTGCCCTTGATACCATTTTCATCACAAAAGGCCTGCAGCGGCTTTTGCACGCTTTCGAAACGGTCGAAGCGGGCGAAATGATAGAGGGCGGCCACGAGAAAGCTGCCCGTAGCCTCGGGGCGCGGAAGGGTCTGGTTTTCGGTCATGGGCGTGGAAATACAATTTTGGCCGCGTCTTCGCAATGGCCTGTATCGTGACAATCGATCAGGATGCTGCCGATCAGGATGCTGCGGCAGCTTTCCAGAGCATGGCGATGATCCGGCTTTCCTCTTCGCCATCATCGGCAAATACGGAGTCGGCCATCCGTAGTGCCTGATGTCGCAGCGCCTGCTGTTTGGATATCACAGCGCCCAGAAGCCGCGCCATCGTATCGCCATCGCCAAACAGCTCCGGCTGTTCGTTGATCAGCTGTGTCAGCACCGAAAGATCGTGTTCGTGGCCGAGAATTTCGACCAGCACCTTCGCGTCGTCGTGCTTGGCGCGCATCGCCGATGGCCAGAGGTCGCGCAGCAGCGACAGATGCATCCAGTAGATCTGGCCGGATTTGCGCAATTCATGAAAGACGTCGGCTTCCGGCTGGGCATGGCATGCGGCAAGCGCCGATGCGGCCGCATTGCGCTGCTTGCGCCATGCCTTGCCAAGGCATTTTGCCGCCTTGGCGGCGCTGTCGCCGAGATCGAGTGTCTGCAACGCATCGATGGCCGCCCGACCTTCCGCGATGGCGGCTGTGATTTTTTCCTCAAGATCGGTTTCGTCCGCCACGATCCGATCGCGGCGTTCGATCAGCGCATTGGAGGCGAAGGTGAGCGCGGCGATCTCTTCCGCCGATGTTGCATCGCTCACCAGATATTCGGTGGTTTCGATCAGGGCCGTGGCATCGCGGGCGGTCGACAGCGATTTGGCGATATCGCGGATGCGGGCGTTTTCGACCTTGCGAAACGCCTTGGCATCCGGTTCGATCAGCCGGTAGAGCGCGCGCACCCGCTTGAACCGCTTGCGGGCATCGTGGATCGCCTTGTGCTGGCCGTCCGGCTGCTCTTCCAACAGGGTGACGGCACGGCCAAGCTGCTTTTCCGCAACCGCGCGAATCTCCTGTGTGAGCGGTTCAGAGGGGCGGATTCGATAGGCCATGGCCCAACTCCGCGCTCAGATCCTCGTTCGTCGCCATTGCCATGTTGGAATAACGCTTGTCGCCGGTCACCTCGCGGCCAAGCCATGCGGGCAGGTCCGGCCGGTCTTCGGTGGATTGCATCTCCACTTCGGCAACGATCAGGCCGTGATAGAAACCGGCGAATTCGTCGACCTCGAAGGTGAAGCCGCGATACTCCACCTTGTGGCGGGTCTTTTCCAGAACGATGCCGATCGCCGCCTGCATCAGTTCCTCGGCGTCTGCGACCGGAATGTCGTATTCGAACTCGTCGCGCACCAGGAGGTCGCGGCCGATCTTGATCGTCAGGCGGGCGCTGCTACCGTCGATGATGCGCACACGGATCGAGCGATCGTCGCCGGTCGCGATATAGGCCTGCAGAAACGTATTCGTGGCGCTGACGCCGGCCTTCCAGCCATCATTGTCTACCAGAAACTTGCGCTCGATTTCCTTGGCCATCTCTACCCCGTTTGTTGACAGCAAACCTATGGCAATGCGACACTTTCGACCAGCCCCGCATTGTGTCGCAACGGCATTTTCTCTCGACATCGTCAGGTGTGGGGAGTATTTCAAAGCCCACTTTAATCGTTTCAAACGGATAAGATGATGAGCGGTAAGACAGAAAAAGTCCTTTCCATCCTCAAGCTGCAGCCGGTCGTTCCGGTGCTGATCGTGGACGACGCGAAATCGGCGGTGAACCTTGCCAAGGCGCTGGTTGCCGGTGGTCTGCGCGCCATCGAGATCACGCTGCGCACCCCGGCAGCGCTCGACGCCATCAAGGCCGTAGCCGCCGAAGTGGAAGGCGCCAATGTCGGTGCCGGCACCATCCTGAACTCCAGGGATTACGAAGCAGCCGTCAAGGCCGGCTCCACCTTCATCGTGTCGCCCGGTGTTTCGCCGAGCGTGCTGTCTGCCGCCAACGATAGCGCCGTTCCGCTGCTTCCGGGCACGGCCACGCCGAGCGACGTCATGACGCTGCGCGAAGCCGGTTATGACGTGATGAAATTTTTCCCCGCCGAACAGAACGGTGGCGCCGCCATGCTGAAGGCATGGTCCTCGCCGCTTGCCGGCACGCTGTTTTGCCCAACCGGCGGCATTTCGCTGAAGAATGCCAAGGATTACCTGTCGCTGCCCAACGTCGTCTGCGTTGGCGGTTCCTGGGTTGCCCCGAAGGAACTGATCGAGGCCGGTGACTGGGTCGGCATCACCAAGCTTGCTTCGGAAGCCTTTGCGCTGAAGGCCTGAGCCGAATGATTTTCATGAGGCGGTCCGCCATGCGGGCCGCTTCATGACATTTTCGTCATCTTTTTTGATTTCGGCGCAGCAATCCCTATCTCCGGGTCAGTGTTTCACGATCAGGAGATTTGAATGTTCGACGCCAAGAAGCTTCTAGACCAGTTCCTCGGTTCGCAGGTGCCCGGTCTTTCGGGAAGCGTTCGTGACCGGGCAGGCCAGTTCGGCGATATCGCGAAGAACAATCCCCTGAAGTCGGCAGGTCTCGCCGCTGCCATTCTCGGCACCAAGACCGGCCGCAAGCTGGCCGGCAATGTGGCGACGATTGGTGGTATCGCTGCTGTCGCCGGCCTCGGTTACCTCGCCTACAAGAATTACCAGTCGGGCAAGGCACCGGAAGCCGCCCCGCAGCCGACACCGGCCAGCAACCAGCCGATCGCCCTGCCGCCGCCGGACAGCGCCTTCAGCCTGGAATCACCGCAGCTTTCCAACGATTTTGCCCTGACGCTGATCCGCGCCATGATCGCCGCCGCCAAGGCAGACGGCCATATCGATGCTAGCGAACGTGCCAACATCATGGAAAAGGTTCATGAAGTCGATCTCGGCTCGGAAGCCGAAGCCTTCATCCGCGATGAACTGGCAAACCCGGTCGATATCGATGAGCTTGTTGCCGCAGCCCGCACGGAAGAACAGAAGGTCGAGCTTTATACCGCGACCCGC
Organism: Neorhizobium huautlense; assembly: GCF_030811685.1. Classification (GTDB taxonomy): domain Bacteria; phylum Pseudomonadota; class Alphaproteobacteria; order Rhizobiales; family Rhizobiaceae; genus Neorhizobium; species Neorhizobium huautlense_A. Next base: position 296,207 of record NZ_JAUSRF010000002.1, read on the forward strand.
CTGACCATCGAGCCGGATACGCGCGCCGAGCGCGGTTATCTCGATCTGCTCGCCGGCCGTCTCAACCTGCCGGATGCGCTGGTCGATCATATCGATGCGACCGTGTCTGCGGCCAAGGTTCAGGCCTGATCAAGACCGGTTGCCGGACATGAAAAAGGCCTCCCGCGTGTGTCGCGGGAGGCCTTGTCTTATTGTGTCAGCTCAAAGCTTGATTTCGAGCTTCAGCGAATAGTTGGAAAAATCCTGAAACGCGCCGGGGTTCTTGAACGTGGAGGCCGGAAGCGCGGTCGGCGGACGATTGTCCGGGCGCCACGATGCCGTCAGCGTCATTTCCTTGTTGATGTTCCAGGCGAGATCGACTTCGCTGGTCTTGACGCCGCCATTGTTGGTGTGGCGCGCGGAAGCTGAAACATCGGCATAGCCGACGCCGGCGCGGTAGCCCATATTGCTGCCATTGCCGTTGCGATCCATGCCGACGAAACCGGTCAGCTTGTCGTTGCGCGCCTTGATGTCGTAGGACTGTCTGGTAACGCGATTGTTGAAATCGGTTTCGACGCTTGTGCTGAAATCCACGTATTTCTTGGGGTCATTGGCCGCCGGATCATCGCTGATGCGGAAACCGAAATCGTAGACGATCTTCCTGTCGCCGACGTAAACGCCACCGCGCGGATTGGTGCCGTTCGTTGCCACGCCCAGCACGCCAGAACTCTTGGCGTCAGGCTTGATGCGGCGTTCGGAATTTTTCAGAAGGCCGGCCAGGATCTTTTCCTGTGCCGTGGTCGGTGCCTTCGGTTTGCCGTCGATATCGAAGGCACCCATCATGGTGCGATAGGTGCCGTTGATGCGGCTGTTGACGGCGAAGATCGTCGTGCCGTCGTCGGTAATGCCGGCCACGCCTTCGTAATGCGAGCCCTTGAGGCTGTATTTGCCGCCGCACTGGAACTGGCTGTTCAGATAGCTGTCATCGGCCGAATAACCGTCAAAGGTAATGCCGGTTGCTGTCGCGCCCGGGCCGCAGCCGCTCAAGACAGGGTTGACGTTGAGATTGATCTCGCGAAAACCTTGGGGCGCTTTCGACTGCTGCTTTGGGGCTTGGGTCGCAAGCTTTGCGTCCCTCATTGCTGATCCTGGTCCCATCGTGTTTCCCGTCCGTTTCTGTTGATCGAATGAGCGAAAATATCTTTCGTAAGCGCCGGCCGGTCGTTGCCGTCGGCTAAGATGACAGTCATTTGATTTTGTTCAACGGTGCGCAAATTAGGTTCCTTGCCCCGTTTGTCCACCCCAAAACGAAGCGGGAAAATACCCTGATTGCCCTTCGACCGCTTTGCCGTTGCCTTTCGCAGGACCCTCGCTTAGCTTCCCAAAGATCAATTGCAGAGGCATTCATGCGCGATCTTTCCAGCTACAAGCCAGCCGCTCCGGCGCCCGTCACGCTCAAGGGCCGTTTCGTCACCCTCGAGCCTTATGATCGGGCAAAACATCTGGCGGACCTGTGGGAAGCGCTGGGTGGCGCGGATGCCATCAACGAGTTGATCCGCTACTTCCCCAACGACCATTACGACACCCCGGAAGCGTTTGGCGCATGGCTGGACAATGTGCGTGACAAATCCAGCTTCGTGACGCTGGTCGCCCGCGAAAACGCCGGTGGCAAAGTGGTCGGCATGGCAAGCTACATGCGGCCTGACCCGAAAAACGGCGTGGTCGAGGTGGGCTCCGTGGCGCATGGCGTGGCGATGAAACGTTCGCCGATGTCGACCGAACTGCATTACCTGATGGCGAAACACGTGTTCGAGGGGCTGGATTACCGCCGTTACGAATGGAAGTGCCATAACGAAAACGAACCGAGCAAGGTGACGGCCAAACGTTACGGCTTTTCGTTCGAGGGCGTTTTTCGGCAGCACCTGATTTCGCGTGGTGAAAACCGCGATACCGCATGGTTTTCGATGATCGACAGTGAATGGCCGGTGATCGGAAAGGCTTTTGAGGCTTGGCTTGCGCCGGAAAATTTTGACGCAGAAGGCCAGCAGAAACGCAAGCTGGAAGATATTCGCGCCGAGATCGCAAAGGTGACCGCATGACGCCCGAAGCGAAATCGCAGGCGATTGCCGCCGCCCTCATTCTCGGCGGCGCCATGGTGGTGATCTATTTCATGCCGTCGCTGGTGCTGTGGATCGGCGGTTTTTCGCCGGTGCTTGCGGTCATCGTCGGCACGCTGCTGATCCTCTGCTTTTTCTGGATCTTTTGGCTGCGGGCAAAGTATCAGCGTCGGCGGGATCGTTAGAGACTTGTGGCGAAGAGATAGCCCCATGCGAGGCTGACAAGGCCGGCAAAGATGACATTGTTGATCGGGGTTTCGGCGGCGTCTCGATAATAAGGCACGACCAACAACAGTGCAAAAACTACCGCAAAACCCACGAGCAGGCCGACCTTTAAGCTGAGTGAAATCAGAATAAAGGCGACGAACGAGACGGGTACACACAATACAATGATGGACTGTTCGGCGCGGCGATAATCTTCCCAGTTCCGATTGGGGAACAAACGGCGGCGCATGCGCACGCGGATTTTTTTCAGCTTCCAGCAGAAGCCGGCTACGAAGGCGTCGTTTCCTTTCCAGCTGCGCGCCCATGCCTTGCCAAGCAGCAGGCACACGAGCTGGAATCCCGCCCATGCCAGCCAGTAAGGTCCAGCCTTCTCAAGATCGGGCAGTCCGCCCATTGCAAGTGAATTGCCGCCGATAAAGCCAGCCACCATAATGACGGCGACGGCCAGTCTCGACAGCCATTGCCGTGCGAGCGAATGTGCCTGTGCCGGTCCTGTCGCCGCGCTCATTGTCTCATGCCCTGGTCTCCCCTCGGCAATATGGCTGCGCTGCCGGAGAAGTCGAGCCTCACACCTGTAGCGAGGCGCCCAGCAACGATAGGCCCATCAGCACGAGGAAGAGGGCGGCGACGATCTCGACGCCGAGCGTGATTTTTTGCGCGCGGTTGGAGCCCGTACCGGCGAAACGAACCGCAAGGTCCTTTGCCGTCACGGCAAGTGTGGCAAGGATGGAGACGGTGATGGCGGTGCCGATCGACATGGCGAGCACCGAAAGCGCGCCGCCGAGATAAAGCCCGTTCAGAAGCGAAAAGGTCATCACCAGAATGGCGCCGGAGCAGGGGCGCATGCCGACGGCCAGGATCGCCGACCATGCTTCGTGCAGGCTGAAATCCTTGGATCCCATGGCTGCGGCATCCGGCATGTGCATCTGTCCGCAATCGGCGCAGACATTGCCGGGTTCCAGATCGTCATGACTATGCACTTCGACCGCTTCGAAACGCAGGCCGGTCGGGCCGGTGGGGGCGGCCATGGCGAGGCCTTGCAGAGGCACAGTGCGGCGCAGCGACCAGATTTTTCGCGTCAGCAGCCAGAGGCCGAATAGCGCGATCATGGCAAAACTTGCGACCTCCATCGCCCATGTGGCGCGGGTCAGCGTGATGCCGGTGCCGCGCAGGGCAAAATAGGCGACGACAACCAAGAGGATGGCCGCAACGCCCTGCAGCAGCGCCGAAAGGAAGGAGATCGCCATGCCACGTTTCAGCGCGGTTTCGTTGGCGATCATGTAGGAGGAAATGACAGCCTTGCCGTGGCCGGGGCCGGCAGCGTGGAAAACACCATAGGCAAACGAGAGGCCGATCAGGCCGGACAGTGCCCAAGGGTCTTCGCGCATCGCCTTCAATGCGCCTGTCAGGGAGCGGTAGAAACTCTGCTGGTAGGTGTTGATCCACTGGAAATAGGGTGCCAGCGGTCCGCCGACGGAAAAGCTGGGCTCGGCCGAGCCGACGCCGAGCGGAGACTGGGCGTGGGCGGCCGTGGCGATCAACAGCGTGCCGAAAACGATGAGCGCGAGGCTGCGCAGGCTCAGCATGTCACCTCCATGCGGGTTGCGAACAGTTTGGTCATGTCGGTGCCTGTCGGGTCGTTGAAGAAGGCGTCGGTCAGCGTGTCCTTGTTCGACGCGATCACCTCGTCCGGATCGGGGCGCACCACGGTATGCTTGCAGGCGGCAAATGCCTTGCCTTCGACCTTCAGGTCATTATCCGTCGGGAAATTGACGGCGGTGTACATGGATGGGTCATAGATGCCGAAGGCGAGCTTGCCCTTGAGCGGCACCGGCCTCGATGGTTTGATGGCAAAAATGACATGGATCTGGCCGTGCTGCCAGGACACATGAATAATGCCCGGCTTGGCGACCGGCACGTCCTTTCCATCGACCGAGATGGTGGTGAAATAATTGAAATCCTCCATCGAGGCGCGCATGACCTCTCCGAGTTCGGCCAGTTCCTCATTGTCGAGCTTCAGGTCGGAATTCTTGTCGAAATCGAGCAGCACACTGGAGGAAAACACCTCGTCGAATCGCCAGACATTGCGCAACTCGGCCAGGTGGCCGTCTTCAGTCGCGACCGCTTCCAGTCTGGCATCCAGAAAGATATGCGGGTGCGCCAGAGCGGGCAGGGGCAGGGCACAGAGTGCGGCAGCCGTCGATATCGCGCGAAGAATTTTCATGTCTGCTTATCTTTGCCCAAAATGATGCGGCCTGATCAAGGCCAGTGGAGTGACCCGCAAATAAGACGGAATTTCGGCTCCCTGATGACAGTCGTGTTATCGCTTCGACATCATGCCCTTTTGGTCATGCCTGAGCCTTGCGGAACCATGCGGTGAGAAAATCCACGAAGCTGCGCACCTTGGCCGGCAGGTAGCGGCGGTGCGGATAAACCGCATAGATGCCGCGGTCCTTGACGATATAGTCGTCGAACAGCGTCACCAGTTCGCCGGACTGGATATGGGGAGCCACGATGAAATCCGGCACGATGGCAGCACCGAGACCGGCCTGTGCGGCGCGCAGCGTTGCCTGCGGGCTGTTGACCTCGATGGGACCTGCAACCGGCACGGACAGCGCACCGCCATTCGGATCCTGAAAACGGATATTGTTGTGCGAGCGCGTATTGGTGTCGACGATAAAGGGTTTGCCCGTCAGGTCGCTCGGGTGATCGAACGGGCCGAAGCGGGCAACGAAATCCGGCGTGGCGACGGCATAGACCCGGAAATCCGAGAGTTTTCGCGCAATCAGTCCTGAATCTTCGAGGCGGGTGATTCGGATGGCGAGATCGAAACTTTCCTCGATCAGGTCGACAAAACGATCCTCGGCGACGATTTCCAGCGCGATTTCCGGGTTGGCGGCGGCAAAATCGATCAGCGACTGGCCGACCGGCGCATCGATGAAGGTGCGCGGCACCGACACGCGGATGCGGCCCTTGAGATCGGCATTGTTCTCGCGCACGAGGTCGGCGAGGTTGTCGATTTCCTTCAAAATGTCGGCAGCAGTGCGGAAATAGGTGTGGCCTGCTTCCGTCAGCGAAAACTGGCGGGTCGTACGATTGAGCAGAAGCGCGCCAAGATCGTCTTCCAGCTCGCGCACATATTTCGACAGAAGCGCCTTGGAGCGGCCGGTGCGGCGGGCGGCGGCGGAAAAACCTTCCGCTTCGACCACGTCGATAAAGGCGCGCATGCGGGTGAGTGTATCCATCGAAGTGTTTGCTCCGGTTCGCAAATTGGCGTTCACGGCCAGCAAGACGTCAGCCGGCCCGGAAACACAAGGGGTTCGTTTTCATATGCCTGTCTAATTTCGCCCCATTATTCATGCAAATTCTCCCTGCCTGCGCTTGTTCAAGAATTTTGGCCAAGGTTCAAAAAACCGCTTGATTATGACAGCGAATATTCTTATCTCCCGCCTTGCCCAAAGTCGCACGTGCCCATGGGTGTCCGCCGACCCTCGAATTGAGATTTATCTCTAAGGTGAGGTCATCGGTAAGGTACCTGGAACTAACCCCTCCAGTCGCTATTCCGGCCAACCGGGAAATGCGAGGACGCCTGAAGCAACGACGGTGCGGGCCTTTTAAGTCTCTGCATGCTTTCCATCAGCATGCAATTCTGTAGAGGCACACCTGAATTGCCGGAAGTGCGGTAGGGACAACCCTCCAATCAATGGCAGACAAAGCGGATCAAAGCTCTTGGCAGGGCGTTGGTCCATCGATCGCGCGTTTGAGCGTGCAAGGTATCGGCATCTCCAAAGGCCGGTGCTGGCGCATACTCATTACGTCCTTTGTCCTCTTGCCGGAGCGTGGTGCTCCAGAGGGTTTGAACGATGACTGCACGTATCCTCGACTTCCTCCGTACCGAGCGTCCAGAAGGCCCTTGCCTTGTTGTCGACCTCGACGTCGTGCGCGGCAATTTCAAGGCTTTCCGCCACGCACTGCCGGACAGCTCGATCTACTATGCCGTCAAGGCAAACCCGGAACCGAAAATCCTCGAACTGCTCGCCTCCATGGGCTCGAGCTTCGATTGCGCTTCGGTTGCCGAAATCCAGATGGCACTGGCCGCCGGCGCCACTGCTGACCGCATCTCCTTCGGCAACACGATCAAGAAGGAACGCGACGTTGCTCGCGCTCACGAGCTTGGCGTTGGCCTGTTCGCGGTCGACAGCCACGAGGAAGTCGAAAAGATCGCCCGTGCCGCTCCCGGCGCAAAGGTGTTCTGCCGCGTTCTGACCGATGGTGAAGGCGCCGAATGGCCGCTCAGCCGCAAGTTCGGCTGCGTGCCGCAGATGGCTGTCGACGTTCTCGTCTACGCGCACCAGCTGGGCCTCGAAAGCTACGGTGTATCGTTCCATGTCGGTTCGCAGATGACCAAGGTCGATGCCTGGGATTCGGCTCTCGCCGATGCCAAGCGCGTCTTCTCGTCGCTGGCCAAGCAGGGCATCGTCCTGCAGATGGTCAACATGGGCGGCGGTTTCCCGACCAAGTACCTGCGCGACATCCCGAAGGCCGAAGAATACGGCCAGGCGATCTCCGCTTCGCTGCGCAAGCACTTTGGCAACAACCTGCCGAAGACGATCATCGAGCCGGGTCGCGGCATGGTCGGCAATGCCGGCGTCATCAAGGCGGAAGTCGTTCTCGTGTCGCGCAAGTCGGACAATGACAACCATCGCTGGGTTTTCCTCGACATCGGCAAGTTCGGCGGTCTCGCCGAAACCATGGACGAGGCGATCCGTTACCCGATCCGCACCACGCGCGATCAGGACGAGATGGAGCCCTGCGTTCTGGCCGGCCCGACCTGCGATTCGGCAGACGTCATGTACGAAAAGAACATGTATCCGCTGCCGCTCACGCTCTCGATCGGCGACGAAGTTCTGATCGAAGGCACCGGCGCCTACACGACGACCTATTCGGCGGTTGCCTTCAACGGCTTTGATCCGCTCAAGGCCTACGTCATCTAAACCTGACGTAAAACAGTTCGCGGTTCCCGATCCTCCAGGCGGGGGCCGCAAATCCACAATGATCTGACGACACCGTTTGAAACGGTTTTGAGTTCGGGAGGCCAAGATGGCCGCTGTTCTTGATTCTGTACGCGCATTTCTTGCGCCGAAATCCAAATCCTTCACGATCACGGCTGAAAATGCCGCCGATATCGTTGCCCGCGAGAACCTGCTCGATCGCGCCATGGGTGCCGAGCGTCGCAAGAAGTCGTCGGAGAAGATCCGCAACAACCGTCTGCCGGCAGAAGGCCTGGCTTTGGTTGCGCGTGATGCGACCGGCCATGTCATCGGCACCGTTCGCCTGTGGAACATCGAAGCCGGCGTTGCCGCCGATGGTGCTCCGGTCGATGCGCTGCTGCTCGGCCCGCTCGCGGTCGATCCGGCCCGCGAAGGCAAGGGCATTGGCGCCGCGCTGATACGTGCTGCCATCACCGAAGCCACCAAGCGTGGCCACGGCGCCATCATCCTCGTTGGTGATGCGCCTTATTACCAGAAATTCGGCTTCTTCGCCGAAAAGACCCGGCATCTCGTCATGCCCGGCCCCTGCGACCGCGCCCGTTTTTTGGGGTTGGAGCTGAAGGCCGGCTGGCTGGATGATGCCGCTGGCATGATCGTGGCGAGTGGACGCAAGCTGGCCTGATACGTGTCATCGCAGAAACCGGCGGTGTTCAGCCTTCCGGTATTTGCATTCATGACATGAGACAGGGAAGGTGTGTGGCGGCACACCTTTTGCAAGATGGGGCTTCACGGCTCCGCGTATCTCCGATCCTGCCCGACCCCGTCTCCCCAAAAGGGAGGCGGGGTGTTTTTGTTTTGGCGCTTGACCCGCCCCGGATGATGGATTGAAAGGAGGGGACCTGTTCTCGGGTTCAATCTTTTCAAAAATCATAAGAGGGGTTTCATGCGTATTCCTGCACTTTTCACCACATCCGTTTTCGCGGCTTCCATGACATTGGCGGCGATTCCGGCCGTTGCCGGCGAGCCGGTCGCGCCAAAAGTCATGGTCATCACTATGTTCGGCGGCGAGGCCAAGCCGTGGCTGACCGAGCGCAAGCTGGACACCAAGATCGCGGTTCCGGGTCTTTCCAGGGAATATCCCGAGGTGGCCTGCGATGCCGCCGGTCTGTGCGTCATGACGACGGCCATGGGGTTCGCCAATGCGGCCAGCTCGGTTTCGGCACTGGTCTATAGCGACAAATTCGATCTCAAGAATACCTATTTCCTGATCGCCGGTATTGCCGGTGTAGACCCGACCGATGGCACGCTTGGCTCCGCCCATTGGGCGCGGTATGCCGTCGACGCCGGTCTGCGTCACGAGATCGATCCGCGTCAGGTGCCGGCCGACTGGCCGAATGGCGTGGTTGCGCTGGGCGCCAAAAAGCCCGGTGAAAAGGCGACTTGGGGCTCGGGCACCGAAGTTTACCAGTTGAACGAGCCTCTGCTGCAGCGAGCGTTTGCGCTCACCAAGGATACCGAGCTTTCGGATAACGACGATTCGAAAGCCTATCGCGCCGCCTACAAGAAGGGTGAGCCGGGCAGTGCCGCTCCCGCTGTCAGTATCTGCGACACGCTCTCCACCGATACCTACTGGCACGGAACCAAAATTGCCGAGGGCATGGCCGACTGGGTGTCGCTGATGACCGAGGGCAAGGGCAATTACTGCACGACGCAGATGGAGGACAATGCCACGCTGACCGCCTTGAAGCGCGGTGGCGATGCCGGTCTGTTGCAGTTCGACCGGATCGTGGTCCTGCGCACCGCCTCCAATTTCGACCGCGAGCCGGAAGGCAAGACGGCAGCCGAATCACTCAGCGCCAAGTCAGGTGGTTTCATGCCCTCGACCGTCAATGCTTACCGGGTCGGGTCCAAGCTGGCCGATGCTGTGATTGCCGACTGGGCCGTCTGGCAGAAGGGCGTTCCCGCCAACTAACCCCATGCATCCGTTCCGACTGTGACCTTTTGGCCGCAGTCGGAACAACGACACTTGTGTGTTTGATCCGGATCAAACGTCACTCTGCCGCATGCGCCTAATCCTTGATCATCAATGATTTGAAGGAGAGGGTTATGACTATCAATCGCGCACGGGTTCTCAGCTGTCTGGCTGGCGCAAGCGTTGCATTTTTCGCAATGGGCGCTGCCGCTGCCGATCTGGCAGCACCGCAGGAAGCGCCGACAGCCTATGAAGCGCTGTCAACCAAAAGCCCGTGGCAGCTTCGCGTTCGCGCCCTTGGCGTCATCACCGAAGACAAGGGTTCGGTAAACGGTCAACCCGGTGTCGGTCTTGAATATAGCGATACGGTCGTACCCGAACTGGACATCACCTATTTCTTCACTGAAAACTTTGCCGCCGAACTGATCCTCGGCACGACCTATGCCAAGATCAACACCACCGGTGCGCTTGGCGATCTGGATGTCGGCAAGACCTGGCTGCTGCCACCGTCCCTGATGCTGCAGTATCACTTCACCGATTTCGGCGCCTTCAAGCCCTATGTCGGTGCCGGTGTGAACTATTCGTTCTTCTACAACCAGTCCGACAAGGGCGACTTCTCCAATGTCGACGTCGAGGATGATTTCGGTGCCGTCCTGCAGGTCGGCTTCGACTACATGTTCGACGAGCATTGGGGTCTGAACTTCGACGTGAAAAAGATTTTCCTCGAAACCGAATGGACCGCCACCCATGACGCTCTCGGCCCGCTTTCCGGCAAGGCCAAGATCGATCCGTGGCTGATCGGCGCAGGTGTCACCTACCGGTTCTGACGCGAGAACTGACCGGTAGGGGGCCGGCCGGCGCAACGGAGGCGGCGCCGGCCACTCCTTTTTTGACGAGGCTGGACGCGGGCGCCGGAAACGGCGCTCGCGTTTTTGCGTTGATGGCCTGTCTTTTGCGATTGATCGCGAAAAACACGCTCGCTTGACATTTATTCGACTTGTAATCATATTTTCGAAAGTACAAATATGGCGTGTCCTCCTGTGGGACACTCGGGCATGACGCCCTGAAGCCCCGTCCTGACATGATGTCGGGGCGGGGTTTTCATTTTTCGGATTCACGGTGTTTCACCTTGGTGTGAAAAACGGCCTCCCGCCATGGTGATGCCCATTGTCCGCCCTAGCTTGTGGGGATGTTGACACGTCGCTCCGCACTCGCATCGCTGCCTTTTCTCATTCCCGCCGCCCATGCGTTTGCGCAGGGACAGCCCGCCGCCACGGGCCTGAAGGCCGTGCTCGACAATGCCGCAGACCTGTCGCCGCTAAAGGTCGTGCTGGTGAACCGCGAGGGCAAGCCGCTGGCCGAGCGTGCCTTTAATGGCCACTCCCTCAACGGCTCCACCAATATCAAGTCGGCGTCGAAATCGATCATTTCGGCCATGGTCGGTATCGCCATTGGCAAGAAACTGCTGGACGGGCCGGACCAGAAGATCGCACCGATCCTCAGGTCGGCTCTGCCTGCAAATCCCGATCCGCGTCTGAACGACATTACCATCGGCAATCTCCTGTCCATGCAGGCGGGGCTTTCGCGGATGTCGGGGCCGAATTACGGGCGCTGGGTTTCGAGCGGCAACTGGGTGCGGTTTGCCTTGTCGGAACCGTTCGACGGCGAACCGGGCGGCGACATGCTCTATTCCACTGCATCCACGCATCTGCTTTCCGCCATCCTGACAAGGGTTGGGCGCAAGTCGACGCTGGAACTGGCGCGCGAATGGTTCGCGCCGGTGGAAGATTTCCGCATCGGTTCGTGGGAGCGCGATCCACAGGGCATCTATCTCGGCGGCAACCAGATGGCGATGACGGCGCGATCATTGCTGGCCTTCGGCGAACTGTATCGTAATGGCGGCAAAACGGGCGAGGGGCGACAGGTCATTCCGGCCGACTGGATCGCCAAATCGTGGCAGGTGCGCACGAATTCCCGCTTTTCAGGCGATGGGTATGGTTATGGCTGGTTCAACCGCAATATCGGCGGCGAAAATCTCTGGTTCGGCTGGGGGTATGGCGGCCAGATGGTGTATGTCGTGCCGTCATTGCAGATGACCGTGGTGATGACCTCGAACGAAAGCGGTCCGTCTGCGCGCAACGGCTATCGCGACGATCTGCATACGCTGCTCGGTAATATCATCGGTGCCGTGCGCTCGGCCTGATCTCAGGCCGTGGCCAACCAGATCATGTGACGCGCGCCGCCGCCCTTGCCGCGTCCATTGGCATGTGCGCGGGCTTCTTCCACCGCAAAACCGCAGGCCTGCAGTCGGCGGGTGAATTTCGGATCGGGTGCAGAAGACCAGATGGAGAGCACGCCGCCCGGCGTCAGCGCCGTTTTTGCGGCGCGCAGGCCACGTGAGGCATAGATCTGGTCGTTTTCATCGCGTGTCAGCGCTTCCGGGCCGTTGTCGACATCGAGCAGGATCGCATCCCATGCTTTGGGTCGCGCATTGATCAGGTCGGCGACATCGTCGTCCTGGATCGTCACGCGCGGGTCGGACAGGCAGTCGCCATAAACGTCCGCCATCGGACCACGTGCCCACCGCACCACGGCCGGCACCAATTCGGCGACAGTGATCTCGGCATCCTTCGGCAGTTCCTTCAATGCGGCGCGAAGCGTGAAACCCATGCCGAGGCCGCCGATCAGCATCTTTGGTTTCGCGCGTCCCTTGATCTTCTCCCAAGAGAGTTTTGCCAAGGCTTCCTCGGAACCGCTGAGACGGCTGTTCATCAATTCGTTGGTGCCGAGCATGATGGAAAATTCCGAGCCGCGCTGTTTCAGCCGCAGCTCGTCGCGGCCACCGGGCACATTTGCCGTGTCGAGCACTATCCAGGGGATCATGGTTTTCTCCGTCTGCGGCACCTGCCGTGCCGGCGTTATGACGGTTCGGGCGCATTATCGCAATGAGGAGAAAAAATCCCTAGTCGGAAAAACGGGTTAGCGGTCATTCTGAAGAATCCTTTAGGAATTGCTCGCATTACGCGAGTGATTGTCATCTTTTGTAAAGGACAAGTTGCCTACACTTTGCTTCGGGAAGATGGGGTGAAGGGATGGCATTCGATCTGCGCACGGTTTACGCGATGACGGCACTCGCCTGTGTGATCATGGGCGCCGTGCAGCTTGCCGCCTTTTCGACCAACCGGTTTGGCCGCTGGCTGGCGTGGTGGAGTGCCAACAATATCCTGCTCGGGCTGGCCTCCTGCCTCATCGTGCTACGCGAAATCGCGCCGGATTTCCTGTCGATTTCGGTCGGCAATACGCTGACGATTGTCGGCAGCGCATTCCTGGTCGTGGCAATCCGTGAATTCGCCGGCCGCAGGATCAGCCCCTTGAGCGTGGTTCTGATGGCGGGACTGCCGAGCCTTCCCTATTTCCTGATCTTTACCGAACCGTCGCAATCCATGCCGCGCATCGTGTTCCTTTCGGCCGTCTGTGCGCTGTTCGACATGGCTGTGGCCTGGGAAGCGCGGCGCATGGCGCGCGAGGAAAAGCTCTATTCGGCAGAACTGGCTTCCGGTCTTTTCGCGCTGACGGCCACGCTTTATGCCGCGCGTGCCGTGATGGGCTGGTGGGGCAGTCTCGGTGGCGGGCCACTGTTCCACAATGGTGACCAGATGCATGCGGCTCTCGGTCTCGTCGCTATGCTGCTGCTGACCTTGCGCTGCATGGTGATCATGATGATGGCGACGGAGCGCACGCAGGTGCAGCTGGAAAATGCCGCCTATCATGACCCACTTACGGGTGTGCTCAACCGTGCCGGCATGAGCTGCGCTTTCGCCGCCCTGTCGCGCCGACCGCTGGCCGTGCTTTTGATCGATGTCGACAATTTCAAGCAACTCAACGACAGTTGCGGCCATGCCATGGGTGACGATGTTTTGAAGGCCTTTGCTTCGGCTGCGCATGATACGCTTCAGCCGGGCGACCTTGTGGCGCGCCATGGCGGCGATGAATTCGTGGTCGTGCTTCCGGATCGGACACTGAACGAGGCGGCCATGCTGGCGCAAGACATCCGTAGTGCATTTGCCGTGGCGATGGCCGGCATGGCGCAGGCCTGCTGCGTTCGTCCGACGCTGAGCATTGGTGTGGCGACCGGACAGGCCGACGCGCCGGAAACGCTGCATGCAATCCTGCACAAGGCGGATCAGGCACTATACCGCCGCAAGCGCGAGGGCCGCGACGGAGTCGATGTGTTTTCGGAGGAATTGCAGGCGGCTTGAGGTTCAGGCCGCCTGACAAGGATCAGGCGGAAATGTCGATCACGCCGCAATCGCCGGCATCGGATGCAAAAGCGAGGCGCTTGCCATCCGCGCTCCAGCTGAAGCCGGTAATGCCGCCCTTGCCGGGACGGCGCAGCAGCGCTTCCTTGCCATCGGACAGGCGCACGCCGAGAATCATGCCGTCGATATAACCGATGGCCAGAACTTCTTCGGCCGGGTGGAAAGCCACTTGCGTGACCATGATATTGGCGCGGGTGCCGAGTTCCTGCGGTGCCTTGCCCATCGGGCCATCCTTGCCGGCAAACGGCCAGACGATGGCGGCCGGTGCGCCGGAGGAGGCCAGCCACTTGCCCTTGGGTGACCAGGACAGCGATTTCACCTTGGCGGGATAACCGGTCATGCGCATATGGCGGGCATCACCCGCCTTGCCGTCCAGCTTCCAGCCATGCAGGGCGTTTTCCACCATCATGGTGACGAGGAAACGGCCATCCGGCGAGAAGGTGACGCCGGTATGGGCGCCTTTCCATTCCAGATCCTGCGCCGGTGCATTGGTGCCGACCCAGTGCATGGACACACCGTTATAACGGGCAGCAGCAATACGCATGCCTTTTGGCGCGAAGGCGATGGCCTCGACGCTGCGTTCCTCGGTGAACTCCTTGGTGGTGCCGTCTGCCAGTTTGACGAAACTCGACTTGCCGTAAGCGTATGCGACCGCGTTTTGCGGGCCACCGGCCACGACATTGATCCACTTGCGCGGCGCTTCGGCCACCAGCGTGGCAGAACCATCCGGCGTAATGCGCAGCACCTTGCCGTCTTCGCCGCCTGTCAGCAGCGAATTGCTGAATGGATCGCGCACGAAGGTGATCAGGCCCTGATGGGCTTCCTCGACCTTTTCGCCGCCATCGAGACGGTGGATCGTGCCCGCGGCGGTGGCAAAGAACGGAATGTCGCCGAGGAAATGAACCCCGACGACATGGCCTTCAAGATCAAGCGGTGCAACAGTCGGCATCAGTGGATATGTCTTTCACGCATGGATTTCGTCAGTGACCGCTCGGTCGGGATCAGGCCGGTGTCTTTTCCGTCGCCTGGCAGGCGAGGAAACTCTGCTCGATCTTGGCGAAATCGAGATTGCGGCCGATGAAGACGAGGCGGCTTTCGCGCTTTTCGCCTTCCTTCCACGGACGCTGGTGATCGCCTTCCACGATCATGTGCACGCCCTGAACGACATAACGTTCTTCATCACCCTTGAAGGCGATGATGCCCTTGAGGCGCAGAATGTTGGGGCCTTCCGTCTGGGTGATCTTCTGGATCCACGGGAAAAAGCGCTCCGGGTTCATCTCGCCGCCGCGCAGCGAGATGGACTTGACCGTCAGGTCATGGATGGCCGCAACGGCGCCCGGCGAATGATGGTGGTGGCCGTGACCGTGATCATGGTGATGATCGTGGCCGCAGTCCGGACCACAGGTGTGGTCGTGATCGTGGTGATGATGGTGCCCATGATCATGGTCGTGATCGCAATCCGGGCCGCAGACGTGGTCGTCATGGCCGTGCTCGAGGAAATGCGGATCGTTTTCCAGCGCGCGCTCGAGGTTGAAGGCACCCTGGTTGAGGACGGCGGACAGATCGACGCGCGAACGGTTGGTCTTGTGGATGCGTGCCGTCGGGTTGATGGCGCGCACGATCTCTTCGATCACCGACAGTTCTTCCGCCGTCACGAGGTCGGTCTTGTTGACGACGATGACATCGGCAAAGGCGATCTGGTCTTCGGCTTCGCGGCTATCTTTCAGGCGCAGCGGCAGGTGCTTGGCATCGACCAGTGCAACGACGGCGTCGAGTTCGGTCTTGGCGCGCACATCGTCGTCCATGAAGAAGGTCTGGGCGACCGGAACCGGATCGGCAAGGCCGGTGGTTTCGACGATGATGCCATCGAAGCGGCCGGGGCGGCGCATCAGGCCTTCGACGACGCGGATCAGGTCGCCGCGCACGGTGCAGCAGACGCAGCCATTGTTCATTTCGTAGATTTCTTCGTCCGACTCGACGATCAGGTCGTTGTCGATGCCGATTTCGCCGAACTCGTTGACGATGACGGCGTATTTCTTGCCGTGGCTTTCGGAAAGAATGCGGTTGAGGAGCGTCGTCTTGCCGGCGCCGAGATAGCCGGTCAGCACGGTAACAGGAACGGGCTTTGCGGTGGCTGCTTCGGTCATGGAAACCTCGAGAGATTTTGTGGCGCTAGGGCGCGAAATTTTTAGGACCCGGACATCCGGTCCGCCCCATATAAGAGCAAGCCGGGACGAGTTCAAAGGGTTTAATGTTATAAGATGACGGCGGGGTGATCAGGCTGCGACGGCGGGCTTGATGTCGGTGCGGGAAAAGTCGTCACCGATGAAGAGGAGAGGGTAGTCGAATTCCTGCGCCATGGCATAGGCAAAACAATCGCCAGAATTGAGGGCGGCGGGATGGATGCCCTTGCCCCATTTGGCGTAGGCTGAGGCAGCCAGTTGGGCGCGCGCCGCGTTTACCGGTACAACGACCATGCCGGGACTGGCCAGAATTTCCTGCATTTGTGGATAAAAGCCGCGGCGCAAAGCGACGATCAATGCCTCAAGGACTGTTCCGGCAGAGATATAGATAAGGTTTTCGTTTTCGAATACGGTTCGGCATGAGGATGCGGTGGCTTCGTCTGTCAGCATTGCCACCAAAGCGGAGCTATCGATGACGATCACTTGGGCAAACCGTGGTCGTCATAGAGGAAATCCTGGCTGCGGGCGGCATCCGGACCGGCCGGGAGTTTTTTAGCGCTGATTTCTTTCTGCAGACGATCAACCAGTCTGGCTTTTTGTTCGGCCATGGAGAGCACAACGGTTTCCGGTGCGGCGTCGGGAGCTTTCGTCTTGCGATGGGAAGCAGACGCGCGATTTCCAAGTGTTTCTTCCAGCGCAGTGATCACGGCATCGGTCACCGATGTGCCGTCGAGCCGTGCCAGTTCCTGAGCCAGCATATCTGCTTTTTCATTCCGAATATTCAGCGTCATCGGTTTGGCCTCAAGCGAAGGTCGCATTGTCGCATATCGCCAGTTTTGCCGCTACCTCAAAACCGAGGGGTCAAACCGCGCCACATCCTGCAGAAGCTCGATGATCCCAGCCACCGCATGCGCCACCAATTGCTCGCCACGCTCGGCAGTGGCGGCGTTCGCATCGCCGGCCACGCCCTGTTCGTTCAGGTCGCTCATCTTCCAGCCGAACGCATGCGGGCCATAGGCGCGCAGGTGTTTGAAGCTTTCCGCAAACTCCGCCTGCCTCGAGCCAAATCTTTGCGCCTTGGCCATGTCCACCCGGTCGGGCCACAGCGCCAGCATCACCGAGGTCTCAATGTCGCCGCCATGGATATCGAGTGCCTTGTCTTGCGGCTTGATCCAGCCCTCCGGTTGGCCGAAACGAGTCCAGCTTGTTGCCACCGCCAGCATGTTGAAACGCACCCGTGCTTCCGTCGCCACGATGGTCAGAAGCGGGGAATTGCCGCCATGGGCGTTCAGCATCACGAACTTGCGGATGCCTTGGCCGTGCAGGTCTTCGGCCATGCCCAGCCAGCGCTCGATGGCCTCGGCGAACTCAAGCGTTTTTGTGCCTGTCACATCCATATGCTCTATCGAATAACCAATTGATTCGACGGGCAGGAATGTCACCGGCAGGTCGGCGGGCAGCTGCGGGATGATGCGTTCGATCAGGCCTTCGGCAATCAGCGCATCCGTTTCGAAGGGCAGGTGGGGACCGTGTTGTTCATGCGCGCCGAGCGGCAGGACAGCGATCCAGTCGCGGCGGGCATCGGGTGACAAGGCCGGATCGTTCATGGCAAAACGGCGTGCCGGATGCTGGGCGGACGTGATCTCGGCATTGGACATCTGGCGATGGTTCCCGGCTTTCGCTATGGATGGGCTTCTATACCGGGAAGGCGTTGGTGAGGCAAAGCCGCCTTGGCAGAAATGGGTGAGGGCATGAGCAAGAAAAAAGCCGAGAAGAAAAACAAGGCCGGCAAAAAGAAGGGCGCTTACGAGGCTGTCGATATCGCTCCGGCGATCATCCAGGCGGCCCGTTCCATGCGCACCGCACTCAGCCACATGCTTTCGGAAAGCGGGCTTTATGCCGGCCAGGACGGCGTGATCATGCTGCTGGCCGAAGAGGATGGCATGACGCCCGGGCATCTGGCCGACGGGCTGGGCGTGAAGGCGCCGACCATGACGCGCACGATCGGCCGCATGGAGGCGCAGGGTTTTCTGGAGCGGCGTGCCGATGACAGCGATGGCCGTCTCGCCAAGGTTTACCTGACCGATCTGGGGCGCGAGAGTGTCGAGCAGATCGAACGATCCGCCGCCGGTTGCGGCGCGCTGGCGGCCAAGGGCCTGTCCGACAAGGAGATCAAGACGCTGATCAAGCTGTTGCGGACGGTGGATGAAAACCTGCAGCCCGCCGACGACTGAAGGTCGCACATAAACCGTATTTCAAAGCTTGCGAAACGGAATTAAATTGTTTTAATAATTTAATTCCCGATTGCGCCTCCGTTTGGTGCAGCTCACTGCCGGAGGACCCGTGGCCCAAAAGATCAAGCTGTCGACGATCGCCGAAAGCCTGGGGCTTTCGACTGCAACCATTTCGCTTGCCCTTCGCGACAGCCCGCTGGTGGCCTCCGATACCCGCGAAAAGATCAAGGAACAGGCACGCGCGCTGGGTTATATCTATAACCGCCGTGCCGCCAGCCTGCGCACATCGCGCTCGGGCATTATCGGCGTCGTGGTGCATGACATCATGAACCCGTTCTACGGCGAAATCCTGAAAGCCATCGAGACCGAGCTGGACCGCAACCGCCAGACCTTCATTCTCTCCAACCATTACGACTCGGTCGAAAAGCAGCGCAATTTCATCGAAACGCTGCTGCAGCTCGGTGGCGATGGCGTCATCATGTCGCCTGCCATCGGCACGCCGATCGAGGATGTGCGGCTGGCGGAAACCAATGGCATGCCGCTGATCCTCGTTGCCCGTTCGATGGAAGGCACGGCTCTG
Source organism: Neorhizobium huautlense (assembly GCF_030811685.1). GTDB lineage: Bacteria > Pseudomonadota > Alphaproteobacteria > Rhizobiales > Rhizobiaceae > Neorhizobium > Neorhizobium huautlense_A. Next base: position 314,807 of record NZ_JAUSRF010000002.1, read on the forward strand.
CCGACCTATCGCGGTGATGACAGTTACGGCATTTCGCTCGCCACCAACCATCTGATCGGGCTTGGCCACAAGACCATTGCGATGATCGGCGGTACCGACCAGACATCGACCGGCCGCGACCGTTATCAGGGTTATGTCAACGCGCTGCGCAAGGCCGGTATCGAGGTCGATCCCGAGTTGCGTATTCCCGGCCCCCGTTCCATGCAGGGCGGTTTCGAGGCTGCAGTGAATTTCCTCTCGCTGCCGCAGAAGCCGACGGCGGCCGTCTGCTGGAATGATCTTGTCGCCATCGGCCTGATGAACGGTATTGCCCGCACTGGCCTCGTGGTGGGCCAGGATATTTCCGTCACCGGTTACGACGACCTCGAACAGGCCTCGATCGCGGTGCCGGCGCTGACCACCGTTTCCAACCAGCAGGCCGAGGTCGGCCGTCTGGCGGCGCGTGCGCTGCTCGATCGTCTGGCCGGAAGCCATGAGCCTGACGGCATCCACCTGATCAAGCCGGAAATGCGCATCCGCCAGTCGACGGGGCCGCATCGCCCGCGCGCATAAGCCCCACAATTTTCCAGAGAAGCACAGGAAACAGAGCATGACCGACAAGCCCGTCACCGTCCTCATTCCCGGACGCATTCATCCGCGTGTGCTGCAGCGGCTGGAACAGGATTTTGATGTGGTGACGGTGCCCGGTCAGGGCGGCGAACTGGAGCTGGATGAAGCCACACGTGCAAAGGTGCGTGCTGTTGCGCTGTTCGGCACGCTGCAAAAGCCATGGATGGATCTTCTGCCGAACCTCGAAATCGTCTCGAATTTCGGTGTCGGTTATGATGGCGTCGATGCGGCTTATGCAGCAACAAAAGGCATTGTCGTCACCCATACGCCGGATGTGCTGAACGACGAAGTGGCCGATACGACGATCGGTCTTCTGCTCAACACGGTGCGCCGCCTGCCGGTGGCGGAAGACTGGCTTCGCAGTGGCCGCTGGAAATCGGATGGCCCGTTTGCGCTGTCTCCGCTGTCGCTGAAGGGGCGCCATGTTGGTCTGCTGGGGCTTGGTCGTATCGGGCTGGAGATCGCGCAGAGGCTCGAAGCCTTCAAGCTGAAGATCAGCTATCACACCCGCACGCCCCGCACCGACGTGTCCTACACGCATTTCGACTCATTGAAGGAGATGGCGGAAGCGGTCGATACGCTGATCTGCATCGTGCCGGGCACTGCCGCTACCCACAAGATCATCAATGCCGAAATCCTGACGGCGCTTGGACCCAACGGCGTTTTCATCAATGTCGGCCGTGGTTCGAGTGTGGATGAAGCGGCGCTGGAAGCGGCCTTGCGCAATGGCACGATCGCCGCCGCCGGTCTCGACGTGTTTTACGAGGAACCCACCACGGCCGCCAATTTCCTCGATCTCGACAATGCCTCGCTGCTGCCGCATGTCGCCTCTGCCTCGGTGCCGACCCGCAATGCCATGGCCGATCTCGTGGTCGACAACCTGATCCGCTGGTTTGCTGAAAAGCAGGTGTTTACGCCGGTGCCGGAAACGCCGGCCTGACGGAAACCTGCCCATGAGCCGTTGCAGATTGCAGATCAGGCGAGAGCCGGAGATTGCCGAGGCATGGGGCCGGCTGACGGTTTCCATCGACAACAGGACCGTGTTCGATCTTGATGACGCCGAGGTGAAGCAGGTCTCTTGCGAACCGGGTGTTGCGACGATCACCGTCACGGCTTCGGATGGAAGCGGTTTCTCGCGACGCATGTGTTTGCCGGAAGGCCGTGTCCTTCTTCTGTCCCTCCATGAGATTTCGCCGGTATGGTGGCGCAGGTTGCTGGGCATTTCGCGGTCTCTCGACCTCACCGAGATATCAAAAGGTCCTCTCGTGCCGCCGGATGCCATCCCCGACCGCACACTGACGCAACAGGTCTGGATCGGCCATGCGGCAAGTGAGGAAGCGTTGAGCGCCCTGTTTGTAGAGCGCGACGGTTATTATTCGGATGAGAATGCCGAGCGGGAAGGGACGCCGGACCATCTGGCCTTGTCCGCCTTTGCGCAAGTCATGGGGCAGGCGTCATACGATCACGATTTTCTCGAATACAGTTATGCCGGACCGGGCGACAGTCTGGAAACCCGCTTCGCAGCGCATTCATGGGTGAGGGAGTGGGCGCCGGTCTTGCGCGCGCTGTTACCGGCGCAAGAGATCGAACACTCGAATGCCGTCGTCATGGTCGGCATCGACCGCCATGAACGGTTCGGCGATCATCGCCAGATCAGGCAGCCGCGCGATCTGTACCTGCCCGATCTTCGCCTTCGATATATTGGCGAGATCGACCACCCCGACCATTCCTGAAAGCAAGGTCAGACTGCGACCTAGCGGGCCGGTTCTGCTGTCTTTCCCGCCGCATAAGCCCGCACCGCATCGCCGAACGCTTCGAACAGCTGCCGCGACGGCTGATCCGTTGCCGCCCAGTATTCCGGGTGCCACTGCACACCAACGGCAAAATTCTTGGCATCGATAACCGACACCGCCTCGATCGTACCATCCGCTGCCGTCGCCTCGACCTGCAGGCTAGGGGCCGTCTTGGCAATCGCCTGCCGATGCAGCGAGTTCACCTGCACTTCGCCGGCCACGCCGAGATAATTGGCGATACACGACCCTTCCTTGACGAAGACAGGCTGGCGGATCGAATAGCGCACGTCGCGGCTCTGGTCCTCTGGCATGCGGTGATCCCACATGCCTTCTGCCTCCTGAATTTCGCTCGCCAGCGTGCCGCCGAGCGCAACATTCAGTTCCTGAATGCCGCGGCAGATGGCGAGAAGCGGGATGCCGCGATCGATGGCGCGGCGGATCAGTTCCAGCGAGGTGGCGTCGCGGGCCAGATCGAACGGGCCGTCCTTGTCGGTGGCTTCAAGGCCGTAACGCGACGGATGAACATTGCTGGCCGCGCCGGAGATCAGCACGCCATCGACACGGTCGAGCAGGCTGTCGATATCGTTGCCGTCTTCGAAGGCCGGCACGATGATCGGCATGGCCTGCGCCACATGAAGGGCGGCATTGGCATATTGATTGGGTGTGGCATGCCAGAGAGCGCCTTCGATCTCCTTGATATCGGCGGGAATGGCGACGATCGGTTTTGGCATGCGGGAGGCTCCGAAAGGCTGGTCTGGTAGAGACTTTTGGCGCTGCGAATAGACGGAAGTCAAGCCGGCTTATGCTTGCCGCCGTCGAAGGATGGTTTGAAACCTTTCACTGCATATCCATCATTTTGAAAAGCCATAGTGCCGTGCCGGTTAAGACCAAAGTCTCATGCCCGACAGCGCCTGCTTCATTCGAAAACACGGTTGCCGCGCTTGCCAGTGAACAAGCGTCATGGTTGTTTCATATGTGGTCGCGGGATTGGAGAGAGGCCCGTTACCGGTTCGACGAAATGCCAATGCGAGGTTCAGCCAAAAGTTCAACGGGAGGTGAACATGGATCGTCGTGCATTTTTCAAGAAGGCAGCTGTGACGGGGGCGGGTGCCGCTGCCGCAAGTGTTCTTTCGGCGCCTGCGATTGCGCAGGAAAACCCGAAAATCAACTGGCGGCTGACATCGTCGTTTCCGAAGTCGCTCGACACGATCTGGGGCGGTGCCGAAGACATCGCCAAGCGTGTGAGCGAGGCAACGGGCGGCAATTTCACCATCCAGACCTATGCGGCCGGCGAAATCGTGCCCGGCCTGCAGGCGGCGGATGCGGTGAGCGCCGGCACGGTCGAGATGTGCCATACCTGCTCATACTATTATGTCGGCAAGGACCCGACATTTGCGATCGGCACGGCCATTCCCTTCGGGCTGAATGCGCGGCTGACCAATGCCTGGTTCTACGAGGGCAATGGCAACAAGCTGCTCAACGAGTTTTATGCCAACCACAAGCTTTACGGCATGATCGCCGGCAATACCGGCGCGCAGATGGGCGGCTGGTTTCGCAAGGAGATCAACACTGTGGATGATCTCAAGGGCGTGAAGATGCGCATTGCCGGTCTGGCCGGCCGTGTTGTCGAAAAGCTCGGTGTGGTGCCGCAGCAGATCGCCGGCGGCGATATCTATCCGGCGCTGGAAAAGGGCACGATCGATGCCGCCGAATGGATCGGTCCCTATGACGACCAGAAACTCGGCTTCTACAAGGTTGCCAAATATTACTACTACCCGGCCTTCTGGGAGGGCGGTCCGGCCATCCATGCCTTCGTCAATCTCGACAAGTGGAACAGCCTGCCGAAACAATATCAGGCGGCGCTGACCGATGCCGCCGCTTATGCCAACACCAACATGATGGCGAAATACGACCTGAAAAACCCGTTGGCTGTCAAGCAGCTGGTTGGCCAGGGCACGGTGCTGCGGCCATTCAGCCAGGATATCCTCGACGCATGCTTTAATGCGTCCATGGAGGTCTACAAGGATATTTCGGCCAGTAACGAGTGGTTCAAGAAGATCTATGAGGATCAGGTTGCCTTCAAGAAGGAAGGTTATCTGTGGATGCAGCTATCCGAATACACCTATGACACGTTCATGATGATCCAGCAGCGCAACGGCAAGCTCTGAACGAATGATCGAACACAGGTGCCCCGGCTGAAAGGTCGGGGCATTTTTTATAGCCACAAATACAATTTTTGCGTGTATTTATTTGCGTTCGATAACGCATGGAATACAGTCGAGATGTTGGAGAGCAAAAAAAAGCAGAAAGCTCCGAGGCCAGCCGGAGCATCGGTGAAGACGGGCTTCACCGACTTAGGCATAAGCCTTGCTCTCGAACCGGAGGTGATGCGATGTGGAAACCACTGAGCATTACACTGCATTTCAGGAAGACCCGGACTAGCTGGTCAGTTACGTTCCGGATCAACTTCCTCAACAAGTAGTAAATGAGGGCAGAGCTCCAACTCTGCCCTCACTCCGCCAATATACGCGCGCTATCCATTTCCGACAAGGGCAACCCTTACGGGTTTATTTTTGGCGGCTCGCCCAAATTGGGTGTTCCCGGCAGGCCGCCCTGTTGGGCCGGTGCGCCGTCCATGGGTGGCAGGCCGAAATTGGGCATGCCACCGGTGCCGCCGCCATTGCCGAAGCCGGGTATTTCGATCTTGATGGAATCGAGATCCACGACCGGGGCCTTTTCCAGCCAGTAGGTGACCGACTCCGGCCAGAAGATGACGATGGCAACGAGGATCAGCTGCATGCACAGCCACGGTATGGCGCCGAGATAGATGTCCTTCGTTTTTACCGATTTCGGAGCGATCGAGCGCAGGTAGAACAGCGCAAAACCGAAGGGCGGGTGCATGAAGCTCGTCTGCATGTTGATGCAGATCAGCACGCCGAACCAGATCAGGTCGATGCCGAGAGCATTGGCAACCGGTACCAGCATCGGGATGACGATGAAGGCGATCTCGAAGAAATCGAGGAAAAAGGCCAGGAAGAAGATGAAGATGTTGACGAAAATCAGGAAGCCGAGCGCGCCGCCGGGGACGTGAGACAGAAGATGTTCGACCCACAGGCCGCCGTTCATGCCCTGGAACACGAGGCTGAAACAGGTGGCGCCGATCAGGATGAAGACCACCATTGAGGTGATGCGCATGGTGGTCTGCATGCCTTGCTTGGTGAGGTCCCATGTCAGGCGGCGGTGCATGGCGGCAATGCCCATGGCGCCGACGACGCCGAGAGCGCCGGCTTCGGTTGGCGTCGCAAGGCCAAGAAACAGTGTTCCCAGCACGATGAAGATCAACACGATCGAGGGGATCATGCCCCAGAGTACGCGTATCACCAAGGCTGCATTCATCTCGCCGCGCGCTTCCGGCGGCAGGGCCGGCACGTCCTTGGGGCGGAAGATCGACAGCGCCAGAATGAACAGCAGGAAGATCGTCACCTGCAGGATCGAGGGGCCGATGGCGCCGAGATACATGTCGCCCACCGAGCGACCAAGCTGGTCGGCGAGAACGATCAGAACCAGCGATGGCGGAATGACCTGGGTGATGGTGCCGGATGCGGCGATGACGCCGGTGGCAAGGCGCGGGTTGTAACCGTATTTGAGCATGATCGGCAGCGAGATCACGCCCATGGTGATGACGGAAGCCGCAACCGTGCCGGTGATGGCGCCGAGGATGGCGCCGACGACGATGACCGCATAGGCAAGCCCGCCGGGGATGGCGCCAAAAAGCTTGCCGGTGCCTTCGAGCAGGTCTTCGGCAAGGCCACATCGCTCAAGGATGGAGCCCATGAAGGTGAAGAAGGGAATGGCCAGCAGCAGGTCGTTGGAAACGATGCCGAAGATGCGGAAGGGCAGGGCCTGCAGAAACACTTCCTCGAAATGGCCGGTAAACACGCCAAGTATGCCAAAAAACAGGCCGACCGCCGCCAGCGAAAAGGCGACGGGAAAACCGTAGAGCATGAAGCAGATCATGCCGAGGAACATCAGGGGCGGCATCACACCGTAAGCGAACATCGTCTCTCTCCCGGTGTGGTTATTGCAGCGGTTTTTCGTAGGTCGTGTCGACGGCGGCCAGCCCCATCAAGGCGGCGATGCGCTTGACGAGTTCCGACAGACCCTGCAGCACGAGCAGCGCGAAGCCTGCAAAGATGATCAGCTTGACCGGCCAGCGGATGAGGCCGCCGGCATTGGACGAAACCTCGCCCTGCATCCATGACAACCAGAAGAACGGAAAGCAGATCCAGGCGAGATAGGCGCAGGCCGGGATGAGAAACACCGTCAAGCCGACGATGTCGATCCACAGCCGTTTTGTGTCGGAAACGGCGCCATAGATCAGGTCGACCCGCACATGTTCGTTCAGCCGCAATGTATGGGCGGCGCCCATCAGCACGATGAAGGCGAACATGTACCACTGGATTTCCAGCCAGCCGTTCGAACTGATGTTGAAGGTGTAGCGGATGAGAGCGTTGCCGGCGCTGACAAGGCAGCAGAACAAGACGAGATAACCGGAAAATTTTCCTATGATCTCGCTAAGCCTGTCGATCAGGCTGCTGAAACGAAGCAATGCCGACATTTGTCCCCCCGGATGGTTCCTCTTCCATCCTTTTCCTCTCCTCGCGATTTAACAAAATGACCGTCAAATTGAAAGATGGCGCTCATGCAACTTTCGTTGCTGCTGCGGCGAAGACACAGTTAGTCTTGACAGATCTTCGATCCGCATTGATCAATTGCACAGGGGCGCCATATGGTCGTCCGGTGCTTATTCTTGGAGGAGAGAGCATGGAGCATCACCGCAGCGGGCCGATCGAGACGGGCGCCGAGATGGATTATCGCGAGCACGAAAAGACCTATGACGGTTTTCTGGCCGGTACCAAATGGGGCACGATGGTCACTGTCGTGTTGCTGATTGCCATGGCGGCCGGTTTCTTTTCCGGTGCCGGTTTCCTGGGCGGTCTGATCGTCTTCATCGTCCTCAATGTCGCCGGCGTGTTCCTGCTGCGCTGAGGCCTCTGTTTTCAGGTTCTGAAACGAATTCGGCCCCGCATACGCGAGGCCGAGAACGATTTTCCGTGCTTTTGCTTGGCGGGGATCACGCGCCGCCGCGTGTGCGGGCGAGGCCGTCCTTGGCCGGCTTGTAGTTCGGATCGAGGCGTGCTGCGTGCGAATAGGATTTGGCCGCGCGTGCCCGGTCTCCGCGACGCTCATAGACCAGCGCCTGGTTGGCCCAGGATTCGGCGATCTTGTCGTCCAGCTCGATCGCGTGGTTGAAATCCGCAAACGCGTTTTCGTCATCGTTGAGCGCGACATAGGACACGCCACGGCCGTTATATGGCTCCGGCGAGGTGGATGACAGCGAGATCGCCTTGGAGAAATCGTCGATCGCCTGTGCGTGCTGTCCACGGCTCTGCAGGATCAGGCCGCGGCCGTGATAGGCGCGGCCATCCGTGGTTTCCAGCTGGATCGCCTTGGTGAAATCGTTGAAGGCGTCGTTTGTGCGGCCGGCCTGACGGTAGATGTTGCCACGGCCGATATAGGCGGCGTCGTAATTCGAATTGATCTGCAGGGCAGCGTTGTAGTCATTGGCCGCTTCGACCGGCTTGCCCATGTTGCGATAGACGAGGGCGCGGTTGGCATAGGCCTGATAGAACTGCGGATTGAGCTGCAGGGCGCGGTTGAAATCGTCGAGTGCGCGGCGGAAATCGCCGGCGCGGCCGTAAGCCGAACCACGGACGTTATAGCCTTCGGGATCCTGCGGATTGGCGTTGATGACCGAGGTCAGGGAAGCGATGTTCTGTTCAGACCCTTGAGCCCGGTCGAGGCGGATCGTGTCCATCGACGTCACAGTCGACTGGCAGGCGGTCAATGCGCTTGCTGCGAGCAGAATGAGGGCAATGGGAGCGATGCCGCGGCGCCGTGTGGCTGTGGAATGCGAAACACCATGCGAAATGGAGTGAGCGGCAGTCATGGCAGCCATCAGGCGCTTGTCCTCATATGAGCAGGGATGCCGGCCCGAAAGACAGGGCGGGATCCAGACAGAAATCAAAAAGCGGCGGCGTCCGTCAGGTCGCCGCCGCTCTTAAGCATGAGAAAACGTCGAAAAAACGACAGATTAGCGAGCCGGGCGTGCCGGACGCGGGGTCTGCGGCAGCAGGCCTTCGCGCTGCATGCGCTTGCGGGCCAGCTTGCGAACGCGACGAACAGCTTCAGCCTTCTCGCGAGCGCGCTTTTCCGAAGGCTTTTCATAGCTTTCGCGCATCTTCATTTCGCGGAAAACACCTTCGCGCTGCAGCTTCTTCTTGAGAGCGCGGAGTGCCTGATCAACGTTGTTGTCGCGGACTAGTACCTGCACGTGAAATCCCGTTCCTTTGGTTTGTGTTCGCCCGGTCCTCAGCAGGATTTTCGGCGATAGAGTTTCGAGCGCGCGGCGTTAACCGTGCGATTTTGCAGGCCTCATAACAGGAGATTGTCGGCAAGTCCAGATGGTGTCGAGGCGATTGTGGAAAATGGCATGTATCGTCCGCCTCTCAACCTCATGGTGTTTCAGCTTTGCGGACCTATCCCGCTGCCGGCACGCTGTTCGTCCGGGAAGGCCGGTTGGCCGGGTGTTTCCCGGCAAAGAGGCGAAGCAGAGGCTTTTCGACAAGGCTATGGACAAGGATCGCGACAAGGCAGGCGGTGATGATGCAGGCAATCGTGGTCGCGATCAGCGTGAGGTTGTTTCCGGTGCCGATCGTGCGTTTGGCCACCTGCGTGACGGCACCGATGGCGAACATATGCGACAGATAAAGTGCATAGGATGAGTCGCCGAGCTGTTCGGCCAGGGATATCCGTTTGAGGTGCGGCTCCAGAAACAGGCCGATCATCACCATGCCGGTGGCCCACAACACCTGCCCGGCAAAGCCCAGATTGGCGGAGAGGATGCTGCCGTCGTCGCGGAGGGCGAGGGCAAGGCCGATCATCGAAATGGCGCCGAGCAGAACGGCCTTGCGCGGATCGAGCAGGTTTTGGCCATTCAACCTTGCCCAGCCGATCCAGGCGCCTGCCGCAAAGGCGAGTGGCGAGGCGTTCAGGTAAAATTGCAGGACGGGATCCTGTGGCGCAAGGACGAGGCCCAGCAGCCATGTGGCGGTAAACAGTGCGGTGAGCAGAAGGATGCGGGATGTGGCGGCCATGAAGGCCAGTGCTGCGAAGGCGAGGTAAAAATAGGCCTCGTAATTCAGTGTCCAGCCGAGTGACAGAATGGGGCTGGTGCCGCCTCTGCCCGGCGCTTCATGCACGATGAACAGCAGTGACTGGAGAAAATGGGGCCAGGTGAAGACGGTTGTCTGCAAAAGACTTGGCGCGGCAACGGCAATCAGCGCGGTGAGGCCGGTAAACAGCCAGTAGAGCGGCACGATGCGGATGATGCGGCGTTTCAGAAAGGTTGCCGGCGAAAACGCGCCCGAGCCGGAAATATAGACCATGATGAAGCCGCTGATCACGAAGAACAGCACCACGCCCAATCGGCCTGCCAGAACCACAAGGGCATTGTCGACGCCTATCTGGTGCGAAAAGGCATGGGCGACGACGACAAGAAGTGCCGCCAGCGCGCGCAGATACTGAATGGAATACAGCTTTTCCATGCGATGCCCCCGCCCGTTCCTGCCGCAATCAGCCGCAAATGTACGGGTCTTGCAAGACAATCTCCGGCAGGTGGTTAATGTGTAAAAATGCAATTGCAGCGAGCTACGTTTTTCTCCGTGTCGAAACAAACCTCTCAGGCGTCGCAAAGTGGCCATTGCGGCGCATATTGATTTGCGATGGGTATGACATTACCCAATTCAAGGTGGTCGAAAGACCCTTGAGGTGGAGCAAGGAAGAGAGGCCAGATGCGCAGATATTCGGTTTTCGCCATCGCACGCGAGGCAATGCGTGCTCACAAGGGCTGGGACCAGCAATGGACATCGCCCGAACCCCGCTCCAGTTACGACGTCATCATCATCGGTGCTGGCGGGCATGGTCTGGGGGCTGCCTATTATCTCGCCAAGGAACATGGCATCACCAATATCGCGGTGATCGAGAAGGGCTGGCTCGGCGGCGGCAATACCGGCCGCAACACCACCATCATCCGCTCCAACTATCTCTATGAAGAGAGCATGGATATCTATGAGCATTCCCTGAAACTGTGGGAAGGCCTGAGCCAGGATCTCAATTACAACACTATGTATTCGCCGCGCGGCGTGATGATGCTGTCGCACAACATCCACGACCAGCAGTCGTTCAAGCGACACATCAATGCCAACCGGCTTTACGGCATCGACAACGAATGGCTGTCGCCGGAACAGGCCAAGGCTTTTGTTCCCGTCCTCGATATCTCCAAGACGGCGCGGTATCCGATCAATGGTGCGGCCCTTCAGCGTCGCGGCGGCACGGCCCGTCACGATGCCGTCGCCTGGGGTTACGCGCGTGCTGCTGCGGATCGTGGCGTGCATATCATCCAGAATTGCGAAGTCACCGGTATTCGCCGCGGGCCGGGCGGCGAGGTTCAGGGTGTCGAAACCTCCAAGGGTTTCATTGGCGCCAAGAAGATCGGCGTGTCGGCTGCCGGCCATTCGTCCGTGGTGATGGAAATGGCAGGCGTGCGCGTGCCTTTGCATTCCAATCCGTTGCAGGCGCTGGTGTCGGAACCGCTGAAACCGATCTTCCCCTGCGTGGTCATGTCCAACACCGTGCATGCCTATATCTCGCAGTCCGACAAGGGCGAGCTGGTGATCGGTGCCGGTACCGACCAGTACAATTCCTACAGCCAGACCGGTGGCCTGCAGATCATCACGCATACGCTGGATGCCATCTGCGAACTGTTTCCCATCTTCCGCCGGGTCAAAATGATGCGCCAGTGGGGCGGCATTACAGACAACACACCCGACCGTTCACCGATCCAGGGTGTCACGCCGGTGCCGGGCCTGTTCGTCAATTGCGGCTGGGGCACGGGTGGTTTCAAGGCGACGCCGGGTTCCGCCAACCTGTTCGCGCATCTGATCGCCAGAGGCGAGCCGCATCGTTTGGCCGCTGGCCTCAATCTCGACCGTTTCCGCACCGGCCGCCTGATCGACGAAGCGGCAGCTGCCGCCGTTGCGCATTGATTTGAGGGGATAGACCAGATGCTTTTGATCCACTGCCCCTATTGCGAGGAAGAGCGGTCCGAGCTGGAATTCCGCTGGGCCGGCGAGGCGCATATTGCCCGGCCGGACAACATTTCCGCGATTTCGGATGAGGAGTTCGCCGAGTTCTTTTTCCTGCGCAACAACGAAAAGGGCCTCACCTATGAACGGTGGCGGCATATCCATGGCTGCGGTCGTTTCTTCAACGCGGCGCGCGATACGGTGAGCGACAAGTTCCTGATGACCTACAAGGCAGGCCTTCCGAAACAGCCCATTCCAGCCGCCGCAAAAGCCGAGGCGATTGCCGAGGAAAAGACAATAGAAACGTGGGAACAGACGGAAGGAGATGCCCGATGAGCGCTTCCTCCAATTCAGGTGCGTTCCGCATCAAGGGCGCGGGCCGTCACACACCAGCCCGCACCGCCCGTTTCACCTTCGACGGCAAGACCTATACGGCACTGGAAGGCGATACGGTTGCCTCCGCGCTTTTGGCGCATGGCGTGCATCTGCTTGGCCGTTCGTTCAAATATCACCGCCCGCGCGGCATCTTGTCCGCTGGGCCGGAAGAACCGAATGCGCTGCTCGATGTCTCGCGTGATGCATCCCGTCGCCAGCCGAACGTGCGCGCCACCGTGCAGGAAGTTTTTGACGGCGCAAAGATCGCTTCGCAGAACCGCTGGCCGTCGCTGAAACACGATATCGGCGCGTTCAACGATCTGCTGTCGCCGTTTTTTGCCGCCGGTTTCTACTACAAGACGTTCATGTGGCCGAAGGAGGCCTGGCACAAACTCTATGAGCCGATCATCCGTCGTGCCGCAGGGCTTGGTGAAGCGCCGAAGGAAGGCGACACGGATCATTACGCCAGCCGTTACGAGCACTGTGATGTGCTGATCGCCGGTGCCGGTGTTGCCGGCCTGACAGCGGCGCTTTCCGCTGCTGCCACCGGTGCAAAGGTCATCCTCGTTGATGAACAGCCGAAAGTGGGCGGTGCGCTGCATTTCGATACATCGACCGAGATTGATGGCAAAAATGGTTATGACTGGGCGCAGGCCACGGCTGCCAAGCTGAAGGCGATGCCGAATGTGACGGTGCTCAACCGCACCACCGTGTTCGGGTATTACAACCACGGCTTTCTCGGCCTCGTGGAGCGCGTTACCGATCATCTGGCGCTGCCGTCGAAAGATCTGCCGCGTGAACGCCTGTGGCAGGTGCGGGCGAAAAAGGTTGTCCTCGCCACGGGCTCGATCGAACGCCACATGGTGTTCGCCAACAATGACCGTCCCGGCATCATGCTCGCCTCTGCCGCGCGCACCTTCCTCAACCATCACGGCGTTGCCGTCGGTCGCGCCGTGGCCGTCTACACCGCACATGACAGCGCCTATGAGGCCGCTTTCGATCTGAAGCGCGCCGGTATCGATGTGGTTGCCATTGTCGATAACCGAAAACTGCCGGGCGAGGCGGTGCTGACGGAGGCCCGTTCGCTTGGGCTCGAGGTACTGCTCGGCCATTCCGTGCTCGATACGGCCGGTCGTCATCGCGTCTCGTCCATCACCGTTGCCCGCAACGGCGAAAAGTCCGGCCGCAAGCTCAAGGTCGATACGCTGCTGGTCTCGGCCGGCTGGACGCCTTCGGTGCACCTTTTCTCTCAGTCTCGCGGAAAACTGCGTTTCGATGCCGAAAACGACCGCTTCCTGCCGGATATCTATGCGCAGGATTGCATCTCCATCGGCGCCTGCAATGGCACGGACGATCTGTCGACGCTGATCGGCGAAGCCTTGTCCGCCGGTGCCGAGATGGCCGGCCACAAGGGGGCCGACAGCATCGATGCCATCGCTTTTGCCGGCTCCAATCTCTATGAATGGACCGGCGGCATGATCGGTGCGGCCGAAGGGGCGGGACCTGATACGACAGTCAAGGCCTTTGTCGATTTCCAGCATGACGTGACTGCCAAGGACATTCGCCTTGCCGTGCGCGAGGGCATGCATTCCATCGAGCATATCAAGCGTTTCACCACCAATGGCATGGCGTCCGATCAGGGCAAGCTGTCCAATATGCATGGCCTTGCCATTGCATCGGAAATGCTGGGTCGTCCGATCCCGCAGGTGGGTCTCACCACGTTTCGCGCGCCCTATACGCCGGTGACTTACGGCACGCTGGTCGGGCACTCGCGTGGACCACTGTTCGATCCGGCCCGCAAGACGCCGATGCATGATCTCGAAGCCGCTGAGGGTGCCGAGTTCGAGGATGTCGGCAACTGGAAACGCGCCTGGTATTTTCCGCGCCGCGGCGAGGATATGCACGCCGCCGTTAACCGCGAATGCAGGACGGTGCGCGAAGTCGGCGGCGTGTTCGATGCCTCGACACTCGGCAAGATCGAGGTCGTGGGTCCGGATGCGGCCGCTTTCCTCAATCTGCTCTACACCAATGCCTGGGATACGCTGAAACCCGGGAAAAGCCGTTACGGCATCATGACCCGTGAAGACGGTTTCATCTATGACGACGGTGTCGTCGGGCGTCTGGCCGAGGATCGTTTTCATGTGACCACCACGACCGGCGGTGCGCCGCGCGTGTTGCAGCATATGGAAGACTATCTGCAGACCGAATTCCCGCATCTGAAGGTCTGGCTGACCTCGACCACCGAACAATGGGCGGTGATTGCCGTTCAGGGTCCGCAGGCGCGCGAAATCATCGCGCCGTTCGTGGAAGGTCTCGACATTTCCAACGAAGCGTTTTCGCATATGTCGGTTGCCGAGTGCACGGTGATGGGCGCGCCGGCGCGTCTGTTCCGTGTGTCGTTTACCGGTGAAATCGGCTTCGAAGTCAATGTGCCGGCAGATTTCGGTCCGGCCGTGTGGTCGGCGATCTGGGAGCGTGCGCAAAGTTTGGGTGCCTGCCTTTACGGCACCGAGACCATGCACGTGCTGCGCGCCGAAAAGGGCTATCTCATCGTCGGGCAGGATACGGACGGCACGGTCACGCCGGACGATGCCGGCTACGGCTGGGCGGTCTCCAGGAAGAAGACCGATTTTGTCGGTATCCGTGGCCTGAAACGCCCGGATCTCGTGCGGGAGGGGCGCAAGCAACTGGTCGGCCTGCTGACAAAGGATCCGAACGAAGTGCTGGAGGAGGGCGGCCAGATCGTTGCCGATCCGAACCAGCCGAAGCCGATGACCATGCTTGGGCATGTGACATCGTCCTACTGGTCGGAAAATCTCGGCCGGTCGATCGCCATGGCATTGGTGGCCAGTGGCCGCGCCAGAATGGGCGAGACTCTTTACGTGCCGATGAAGGACAAGGTGATCGCTGTCGAAGTGACCGACGTCGTGTTCGTGGACAAGGAAGGAGGCCGTATCAATGGTTGATTTTGGGGCTGAGATCGCAACAAGGACCCTTCCGCTGTCGGGTGCTCACGGCGGCTCGTCCGTCGCCCGGCTTGAACTGGCGGCACCGGCCGAACGCATCTCGTTGCGGGTGGTGGCTGCCGATGTTGCCGCATTGTCGGCGGCACTCGGTGTCGATCTTCCGACAAGACCGAAAACATCTGCTTCCGCCAATGGTCGCACGGCGCTGTGGCTGGGCCCGGATGAGTGGCTGGTGATCGCGGAAGGTACCGGGGATACCGGAAGCGCTTTGGTGGAGGCGGCGTCAAAAGCCGCCGTGCCGCATTCGGCAACCGACGTTTCCCACCGCAACACGGCAATCATCGTATCGGGTCCCGGTGCGGCGGCTGCCATCAATACCGGTTGCCCGCAGGATCTGTCGCTGGCGGTGTTTCCGGTTGGTGCCTGCTCGCGCACCAATTTGGGCAAGGTGGAAATCGTGCTGCTTCGGACGGCGGACGATGCGTTCCGGGTCGAAGTGTGGCGATCGTTTTCGACTTATGCGTTCGGGCTTTTGGCGGAAGGCGCGAGGGACGCGGCGCTCTGAGGGCGCCGCGAAAAGTCATTCGCCGGGCTGGCGATGTTTCAGTTTTTGCCGGCGGTCGAGGTCCCATTCGTGCAGGCGGGATGCAACATAACCAAGCAGAACAACGATTGCGGGCAGAACAATCGAATAAAAGAACCAGAAGTCCATCAAGCCAGTCTCCTGAGTATCCGTCTGGCACGGTAATGTAATATCACCGCGCCTAAAAGCCAAGCTGTGATGGTTACGGCCATTCGAGGCGTCGAGAGAGTTGTGAACGCAGCAAGGTTATAAGCATATCCGGCGAGCGGCGTTGCAATTCCTACCGTAAAACACGCTGTTGAGGCACGATCCAGTGCATTCGCCAGCAGTTTTGTCTGTTCGATTTCCGCGACATCAAGCCCGCTCATAGTCTCAGCCTTACTCTTATGAATGCGAGCATAGGTTGTGTTTTGGTGCCGTCAAATCGTACGGTCTATCGGTATCGTGAGGCGATCTACCACCACCCCTTCCACTTCACCCAGCGCCCGTGAAAATCCACCCGCCCCAGTTCGCGGATTTCGCCCGTCGGCCAGATCTGCAGGCTGATCGTTGCGCCATCCTGTCTGTCGTCGGCTTCCATCTGCAGGCGGGCAAGCGGCTGGTCTTTCGTGGCGCGTTTGCCGGCTTCGGCAATGGTGGCTTCGCCGCGGGCGCGCAAGGCTGCCGGCAGATATTGCCAGGCGATAGAGTGGTAGACGACCCGCACGGCGCCTGTCGGTGGTTTTACCAGTTCGCGCGGCAGCCATTCCAGCGCATCGGCGCGTTCCACCGGTGGCGGGTTATCGACGGCGAGCATGAGTGCCGCGTCGAGACGTTGCATACGGTCGGGTTGATCCGCCCAGACATAGGATTTCAGCCGCAACCGGTCATCCTCCGAGGTGACGTCGAGCGGGTTCAAGTCGCAGCCGAGTCGGCTTGCGATGGTGATTTCGGCATCGGGAGGCAGCGGCCCCTGCCAATCCGGCTTCAGATGCACGGGCGAGGCCGGATCGCCCCATTCGAAACCGCCGAGATCGTAATGGTAGCGATCCCATTGCAGGTTGAGCCCGGCGCTGGCGCCGACTTCAAGCAGGTCCAATGGCTTGCCGAACAGATCGGCGATGGTGAGAAAACCCGGCAGAAGCGCGTTGCAACGGCGGATTTCGTTGGTTTGCGGCGCCGATTGCAGTCGTTCTGTGATAAAATCGGCATGCTTTTCGAATGCGTTCAGCAAGGCATGCCATAGCCTGTCGTCATCGGTTTCGTTCGGCGGATAAACCGCCTTCAGGGCCTTGTCCTCGCTCGACAGAACGAGCGCATGGAGTGAGCCGGCCAGCCGCAGCGGTATGATATCGTTATTGATCGAGGCGTCGCCCGGCCAATCCAGCACGGCGCGGCCGACAGCGGTGCCATGATCCAGACGTTCGGCAAAGAGGCGACACAGATGTGCGACGAAGGGGGAGCCAAGCTCCGTCGCTGCCTTGATCTGCTTGCGAAAGGCATCACGCACGGCGGTTTCGCGATCTGTCTTATGGGCCATATGGTTCCTCCTGCATTGCCTCAAAGGGATAGGTCGAGCCGCTTCTCGCGCTCGATATAATCGCGTTGTCTATCGGTGATGTAATCGCGCACGATCGGGGCTGCATCGCGCTTTCTGGATAATTGCATATGAAAGACCATCTGGCTGCCGGTGCGGAACATCATCTCGGCGCTGATCAGATAAAATTCCCACATGCGGGCAAAACGTTCGTCATAGAGTTCGATCACCTTGTCGCGGTTCGCCTGAAAGCGGTTGTTCCAATGGGCAAGAGTGGTGGCGTAATGCACGCGCAGAAACTCCAGATCCGTCACCCAGAGACTGTTCTGTTCCACCACCTCGAACACTTCCGAAAGGGCGGGGGAATACGCGCCCGGAAAAATGTATTTTCGAAGCCACGGGCTTGCCATGCCGGGCGGGCTCATATGGCCGATCGAGTGCAGCACCATCACGCCCTCATCCGGCATCAGCGTGTTTATCTTGGCAAAAAACTCGTCGTAGTGATGCACGCCGACATGTTCGAACATGCCGACCGAGACAATGCGATCGAATTTTTCCGAAACGTCGCGATAATCCCGAAGCTCGAATTTGACCCGGTCGGCCAAACCGGCCTTCTGCGCCCGCTGCGATGCCAGCGCCTGCTGTTCCTTGGACAGCGTCACGCCCAGAACCTGCACGTCTTCGAGGGCGGCGAGATACAGCGCCAGATCACCCCAGCCGCAGCCGATATCCAGCACTTTCATGCCCGGCTTCAGACCGAGTTTTGCTGCCAGAAGCCGCAGTTTGTTGCGCTGCGCCTGTTCCAGCGTTTCGCCTTCCTCGCGAAAATAGGCGCAGGAATAGAGCATGTTGTCGTCGAGGAAGAGTTTGTAGAATTCGTTGCCGAGATCGTAGTGGTGGGCGACGTTCTGTTGCGCCTGACCCTTGCGGTTGGACTGCTGGCGTTTGCGGAACCGCATCTTGATCGCCCGCAACACCTTTTGCAGCGGGTAGGAGCCGAGCGACAGCCGGTTCACCGAAAACAGGGTGAGAAAATCCTGCAGCGTTGAGCCTTCCTCGAACCGCATCGTACCGTCCATATAGGCCTCGCCGGCGGCAAGTTCCGGATTGAAGACGAGGCTTTTGTAAAGCTTTGGGTCGGTCAGCCGCATGGTGACTTCGAGACCCGACGTGCCGGAAAAGACATGGCGCTTGCCATCGGCATCGATCACCGTAAGGCGACCATTGCGGATAAAGGATTTCATCATATGCGAGAGAGGAAACATGCGGCCTCCGGAAGCGGGGATGAATGTTCCCAGCCTAGCACTGCAAATGTCTGGCATGCATCAGAAAATTGCAGTTTTTCCGGTTACGCGTCCTCGGGCCGATCCTTTGGGTCGAACTGCACGATCGTCGTCCAGCTTCCGGTGAGCGCCGGCTTCTTTTCGTTCTCGATTTCGATCGAGATGTCATAGGTGGTCATCAGCATGGCGCCGCCACGAAAACGGGCTTCCTTCAGCGTGAAATGGCCGCGGATGCGGCTGCCGGTCTTCACCGGTGAGCCGAAGCGGATGTGGTCGAAACCGTAATTGAGGCCCATCGTCTGTTCACGGATGACCGGCAGGCTTTCGTAATTCATGGCAGACAGCAGCGAGATGGTCAGGAAACCATGCGCTATGGTGCCGCCGAAAGGGCTTTCCGCTGCGGCGCGTTCCGGGTCCACATGGATGAACTGGTGGTCGTTGGTGGCATCGGCAAAGGTGTCGATCATTGTCTGGTCGACGGTCATCCAGCTGGACACGCCGATCTCGGTTCCGACGAGATCCTTCACATCCCTCAGTGAAATTTCATGGCGCATGTTCTGTCCTCGGCTGAATGGCTCGATGATGTCCGGCCAGTGTTCTAGAGCTTTGTAAAAATTGCATGATTCAAGAATGACTGCGTGGTTGCGAGATCAGGTTTCGATGCAGAAACCGACAGAACGCGGCGACAGCATGATTGTATCGATAAAACCGTCACATGCCAGCGTCTGCCAGTTGTTGCCGGGCAGGCGAGCCTCGATGTTTTGATGGCCACGGTTGAAGAGGACGGCGACGCGCACATTGCGGCCGGTGGTCTGGTCGGGCGTGGAAAGCGCCATGGTCAGCGTGGAGACATCGCTGCGTTCCCAGTCTTCGACGGTCATGATCTCGCCGCGGGCGGAAAACCATTCGACATCGCCCTTGCCGGTCAGGAACGTCGTGTCGGCAAAGGCCGGGAACCGTTTGCGCAGACCAGAGAGAAAAGCCGTGTGGGCGATGATGGCCGGATCGAGTTTTGCCCAGTCCACCCAGGTGATGGTGTTGTCCTGGCAATAGGCGTTGTTGTTGCCGCCCTGCGAGCGGCCGCCTTCATCACCGGCCGTCAGCATCACCGTGCCACGAGAGACGAACAGGGTGGAGAGCAGGGCGATGACATCACGACGGCGGTTTTCGAGGATGGACGGATCGTCGGTCGTGCCCTCGGTACCGTTGTTCCAGGAAAAATTTTCGCCGTGGCCGTCGCGGTTGTTTTCGCCGTTGGCTTCGTTGTGCTTGTGCTGGTTGGACACGAGGTCCATCAGCGTAAAACCATCATGCGCGGCGAGGAAATTGACGCTGCGGGTTTGCGTCAGATCGTGGCGGGAAAAGATTTCCGATGAGCCCGCGAGCGCGTTGGCAATCGTTCCGGTCAGGCCGTTGTCGCCACGCCAGTAACGGCGAAAATCGTCGCGGGCGCGATCATTCCATTCGAGGAATGGGGGAGGAAAATTGCCGAGCTGGTAACCGCCGGGACCGATATCCCAGGGTTCGGCGATCATGATGCGGTCGGCCAGAACGTCATCCGCGAGGATGGCCGACAGCGTGCCGCCATCTCGGACAAAGCCGTTTGCCGTGCGACCGAGAACGGGGGCGAGATCGAAGCGGAAACCGTCTATGCCGGCTTCGGTCACGAAATGGCGCAGCGTGTCGATGATCAGGCGTTGGACGACCGGGTGGTCGCAGGCGACTGTATTGCCGGTGCCGGTATCGTTGACCAGCACGTCAGGCGCATCCGGCAGATGGCGATAATAGGAAAGATTGTCGAAACCGCGCATGGAGAGCGTTGCGCCATAACGATCGCTTTCGCCGGTGTGGTTGAAAACGAGATCGAGAATGGTGCCGATGCCGGCTTCATGCAATGTCGCCACCGTCTCGCGCAGTTCAACCATGCCGCCGGGGCAGAGGCGCGGATCGAGCGCCATGAAGGCGACCGGATTGTAACCCCAGCCATTGGTGAGGCCGAGCGGGGCTAAATGGCGTTCATCGATCCAGGCGGTGATCGGCATCAGTTCGATGGCATCGACGCCGATTTTTTGGAGATGCGCGATGACGGCGGGGTGGGCAAGTGCGGCGATGGTGCCACGCTGATGTGCCGGAACGTCAGGGTGCAGCATGGTGAAGGGGCGCACCGCCACTTCGTAGACAAAACCGCCGGGTTTGAATTTTGGCGCTGTGACCTTGATAGGGTTGCCCGCTGTGACGATGGCTTTGGGCACTATAGCGGCGGTGTCCTCGCCAAAACGCATCAGGCGGACATCGTGGCGGAAAGGGCGGTCGAGTTCGCGGGCGTAAGGATCGACCAGTAGTTTGGAGGGGTCAAACCACAGGCCACGATCGGGATCGTAGGTGCCGTTGGCGCGAAAGGCGTAACGCTGGCCGGCGATGATGCCGGGGAGGGTGATGTGGTGAACGTTGTCATCGCCGCGCGTCAGTGTGTGGCGGGCGGTTTCGCCGGTATCGTCGAAGAGGCAGAGTTTGATCTCTTTGGCGGATGAGGACCAGATGGCGAAGGTGGCGCCGGTATCGGTGAGGGTGGCGCCGAGGTGGGGTGTCAGACTTGAGGGCATCAGATACCCCCCTCTGTCCTGCCGGACATCTCCCCCTCAAGGGGGGAGATCGGCTGAACGGCAACCTGAGCAATCCATGTGTGATAGCCCTGCCCATAAGAAGGGAGATCCGCTGGAAGCGTGCTCGCCGTGTTATCTCGGTATGCGTCGTTGCTGCCAGTGCTGAAAAGCGAAAAGGGTACGAGATCGCCACATCCGATCTCCCCCCTTGAGGGGGAGATGCCCGGCAGGGCAGAGGGGGGTAACGACATCCGCCGACCTTTCGTTTTCAGCAGCAACAACCTCAGGTGATGACCGTCGGAGCATCGCGGCCCGAACGCTTCTTCAGTTCGGAAATCTCGTCGGCGATAGCAATCAGGTCGGCGAGTGCCTCCTGCGTTTCGATGGCGTGACGGGATGCATCCGGCTCGTAACGTTCGACGTAAAGGCGGATGGTGGCGCCGGATGTACCGGTGCCGGAGAGGCGGAAAACGACGCGGCTGCCGCCTTCGAACAGCACGCGAACACCCTGGTTTTTCGAGACCGAGCCATCGACCGGGTCGTTATAGGCAAAGTCATCGGCAGCTTCGACCTTGAGTGCGCCAAATGTCTGGCCGGGCAGGGTGGAGAGCTTTTCACGCAGGGCGGCAATCATGCCGTTGGCGGCGTCGCTGTCGACTTCCTCGTAGTCGTGGCGCGAATAGTAGTTGCGGCCATATTCGGCCCAATGCTTGGTGACGATGTCGTAGGCGCTTTCCTTGCGCACGGCCAAGATGTTCAGCCAGAACAGCACGGCCCAGAGACCGTCCTTTTCGCGAACATGGTCGGAGCCGGTACCAAAGCTTTCCTCACCGCAAATGGTGGCCTTGCCGGCGTCGAGCAGGTTGCCGAAAAATTTCCAGCCGGTCGGGGTCTCGTACATGCCGATGCCGAGCTTTTCCGCCACACGGTCGGCGGCAGCGCTGGTCGGCATGGAGCGGGCGATGCCGGCAATGCCCTTGGCGTAACCCGGTGCCAGCGTCGCATTGGCGGCGATGATCGCGAGGCTGTCGGAAGGGGTGACGAACATGTTCTTGCCGACCACCATGTTGCGGTCGCCATCGCCATCGGAAGCGGCGCCGAAATCCGGGCCGGTCGGGCTCATGACGTCGTCATACAGCTCCTTGGCGTGAACGAGGTTCGGGTCCGGGTGATGACCGCCGAAATCCGGCAGCGGCGTGGAATTGCGCACCGAACCGGCAGGGGCGCCGAGGCGCTTTTCGAGGATTTCCACGGCGTAGGGGCCGGTGACGGCGCCCATACTGTCGATCACCACCTTGAAGCCGCCGGCGATGTGCGCCTTGATGGCCGGGAAATCGAACAGTTCTTCCATCAGCGTGACGTAATCGGCGACCGGATCGACCACTTCCACCGTCATGCCGGCAAGATCGAACGTTCCGATCGCATCGAGATCGATATCGGCGACGTCAGCTATTCTGTAGGTATCGATGACCTGCGTGCGGGCAAAGATCGCGTCGGTGATCTTTTCGGGAGCCGGGCCGCCATTGCCGATATTGTACTTGATGCCAAAATCTTCGGTCGGGCCGCCGGGATTGTGGCTGGCCGACAGCACGATGCCACCAAAGGCCTTGTATTTGCGGATGAGGTTGGACGCAGCAGGCGTCGAGAGAATGCCGCCCTGACCGACCATGACCTTGCCGAAGCCCGCGGCGGCTGCCATTTTCAGCGCCTTCTGGATGACTTCGCGGTTATAATACCGGCCGTCGCCGCCGATCACCAGCGTCTTGCCTTCAAACCCTTCAAGGCTGTCAAAAATCGCCTGAATGAAATTTTCGGCGTAGTTTTCCTGCTGGAAAACCGGAACCTTTTTACGCAGGCCCGAAGTGCCGGGTTTCTGATCCTTGTAAGGCGCGGTGGTGACGGTCTTGAACATGGTCATCCTTTATTTGCAATGAGTTGGGCGTAGAGGTCGGCATAAAGCCCGGCGCTCTTGTCCCAGGAGACATCCGATTTCATGCCCTGCTTCTGCATGACCGACCAGATCTTGGGGCTCTGGTAAAGGCCGACAGTGCGCCTGATGGCGCGGCGCAGGTTATCGGTGGTGACGGCGTTGAAGGACACGCCTGTTGCGGCTCCGGCCGATATTGCGGCCGGGTTGGCATCGATGACGGTATCGTTGAGACCGCCGGTGCGGCTGACCACCGGCACGCAGCCGTAACGCAGGCCGTAAAGCTGGGTCAGTCCGCAGGGTTCGAAACGGGACGGAATGAGAATGGCGTCGGAGCCGGCCTGCATCAGGTGCGACAGCGGCTCGTCATAACCACGGTTGATGCCGATGCGGCCGGGATGGCGGATGGCGGCGGCGAGAAGTTCGGATTCGAGCCACGGATCGCCGGAGCCGAGGATGGCGAGACGCGCGCCCATGGCGACGATATCGTCGGCAAGTTCGGCCAGCACGTCCATGCCCTTCTGCATGGTCAGCCGCGAGACGACGCAGAACAGCGGGCCATCATCTTCATCGAGATCGAAACGGGCTTCGACGCCGCGCTTGTTGACGACGCGGGTTTTCAAGGTGGCGGCGCTGTAATGGGTCGTCAAAGCCGCATCGGAGCGTGGATCCCAGACATCGGTATCGATGCCGTTGACGATACCGGACAGGTGTTCGGCGCGGGTGGTCAGCAGGCCTTCGAGGCCCATGCCGAATTCCGGTGTCAGAATTTCCTCGGCGTAAGTCGGGCTGACCGTGTTGATCGCCCAAGCCGTCTGCAGCCCGGCCTTGAGATAACCGACGCCACCGTAAAACTCGACACCATCGATGTCATAGGCATGCGCAGGCAGGCCGATATGCGGCAGAACGCTGGCATCGAACCGGCCCTGAAAGGCGATGTTGTGGATGGTGATCAGGCTCGGCAATTCGGGCGTGTCGCCATAACGCATATAGGCGGGCACGAGACCGGCCTGCCAGTCATGCACATGCACGAGGTCCGGCTGCCAGTCTTCCATCTCGCCAGCGGCGATGCGGGCTGCGGCCAAGGACAGGGCGGCGAAACGGCGCCAGTTGTCGGCATGGTCGGCGCCGGTCGCATCGGCATAAGGGCCACCGGGGCGGTTGAACAGTTCCGGTGCGTCGAGAACGAGAAGATCGAGACCGTCGATATGGGTTTCGATGATATCGGCGGAGACGCCCAGCAGGTTGTCGAAATGCAGGCGCTGCGTGGTGTCGCCGCGCAGTTTTGCCATCACCGCCGGATAACCGGGGATGAGGGTTTTGGTGCTGACACGATAATGTTTGAGCGCCAAGGGCAGCGCACCGGCCACATCGGCAAGCCCGCCGGTTTTCACCAGCGGGTACAGTTCGGATGCGACGGCCAGAACCTGCATGTTCGTTTTCAAAACCCCGTTTCGTCTTCAGATGTCGAGCTTGTCGATCATCTTCTGGGTGATCAGGCAGATCCCGCCTTCGCTGCGCCGGAACCGCTTTGCGTCGATTTCGGGATCTTCACCGACCACCAGTCCTTCCGGAATGGTTACACCGGCATCGATGACGACATTGCGAAGCTGAGCGTGCCGTCCAATGCGCACATTCGGCAGGATTACGGCACCGTCGAGGCGTGAATAGGAATTGGCGCGCACACCTGTGAACAACAGGCTGCGGTTCAGCGACGAACCGGAAATGATGCAATCGCCCGACACAACCGAGGAAATCGCCGAGCCGCGGCGGTCCTCGTCGTCATGCACGAATTTCGCCGGCGGCGTGACTTCCTGATAGGTCCAGATCGGCCAGGACTTGTCGTAGATGTCGAGCGTCGGGATGACGGCGGTCAGGTCCACATTTGCCTGCCAATAGGCATCGATCGTGCCGACATCGCGCCAATAGGGTTCGCGTTCGAAATCGGAGCGCACGCAGCTATTGGCGAAACGGTGGGCGACGGCTTTGCCGTTGGCAACGATGTAAGGGATGATGTCCTTGCCGAAATCGCGGCTGGAATTCGGATCGGCGGCGTCGCGTTTCAGCGCTTCGATCAGGAATTTGGTATGGAAGACATAGATGCCCATCGAGGCCAGCGCATGGTCCGGGTCGCCGGGAATGCTCGGCGGGTCGGCGGGTTTTTCGACAAAATCGATGATCTCGTCCTTGGCGTTGACATGCATGACCCCGAAGGCGACGGCTTCCATGCGCGGCACTTCCAGGCAGCCGACGGTGACGTCGGCGCCGGAATCGACGTGCTGCTGCAACATCAGCTCGTAGTCCATCTTGTAGACGTGGTCGCCAGCAAGGATGACCATGTATTCGACGCCGTGATCCTGGATGATGTCGATGTTCTGGTAGACGGCATCGGCCGTGCCTTCATACCACTGCGTTTCGGAAACGCGCTGGGAGGCGGGGAGAATATCGAAACTTTCGTTACGCTCGGGGCGGAAAAAGTCCCAGCCGCGCTGCATGTGGCGGATCAGCGAATGCGCCTTGTATTGTGTCGCGACGCCGATGCGGCGGATGCCGGAATTGAGCGCGTTGGAGAGCGCGAAATCGATGATGCGGGTCTTGCCGCCGAAATAGACGGCGGGTTTGGCGCGCCGGTCGGTCAGTTCCTTCAGGCGGCTTCCCCGGCCGCCGGCCAGAACATAGGCCATGGCATCACGTGCGAGTGGTTGAACGCGTTTCGTGGTCATTTCATCCTCCCCAAATTTCGAATTCTTGCGTGCTTTTATTCCAGTTCCAGCATGATGGTCGCCAAGGGTGGCAGCGTCACTTCGGCGGAGATGGTGCCTCCCGCATCGACCGCCTGCACGCGGCCGCCATTGCCCTTGCCGCTGCCGCCATAGATCTCGGCATCGGTATTGAGTATTTCGCGCCAGCGACCGGCATTCGGCAAGGAAATTCGGTAGTTTTCGCGGTAGGCGGGCGTGAAATTGCAGATCACCGCCACCGGCTTTTCTCCCGGCGACATTCTGAGCCATGCATAGACGGAGTTGTCGTCGTCATCGACGACCAGCCAGCGAAACCCTTCGCCTTCGCAATCGCGCGCATGCAAGGCCGGTTTCGAGCGGTAGCAGAAATTCAGGTCGCGGATCAGGCGGCGCATGCCCTCGTGCATGTGGTATTGCAAGAGGTTCCAGTCGAGCGCGCGCTCCTCGCTCCATTCGCTCCACTGGGCAAATTCCTGGCCCATGAACAGCAGTTTCTTGCCCGGATAACCCCACATCAGGCCGTAATAGGAGCGCAGGTTGGCAAATTTCTGCCAGTCGTCGCCGGCCATTTTTGCGATCATCGAGCCCTTGCCGTGCACGACTTCGTCATGGCTGATCGGCAGCACGAAATTTTCGGAGAAGGCGTAAACGAGGCCAAACGTGATCTCGCTGTGGTGGAACTTTCGGTGCACCGGATCGCGGCCCATATAGGACAGCGTGTCGTGCATGAAACCCATGTTCCATTTGAAGCCGAAACCCAAGCCGCCCTCGTGAACGGGAGCCGAAACCTTGGGCCATGACGTGCTTTCTTCGGCAATCGTCATGACGCCGGGATGCGCGCCATAGGAGAGCGAATTCATCTTTTGCAGAAAACGCACGGATTCGAGGTTTTCGCGGCCGCCATATTCGTTCGGCACCCACTCGCCGTGGCGACGTGAATAATCGAGATAGAGCATCGAGGCGACGGCATCGACGCGCAACCCGTCGAGGTGGAATTTTTCAGACCAGTAGAGCGCGTTGTTGATGAGGTAGGAAAGAACCTCGACGCGGCCAAAGTTATAGATCGCGGTGTTCCAGTCGGGGTGGTAGCCCTGACGCGGATCGGCATGTTCGTAAAGGGCGGTGCCGTCAAAATGACGAAGGCCGTGCGCGTCGGTCGGGAAATGCGCCGGTACCCAGTCGAGGATGACGCCGATGCCGACCTTGTGGCAGCCGTTGACGAAACGGGCAAACCCTTCCGGCTCGCCGAAACGGGCCGACGGTGCGTAAAGGCCGGTGGTCTG
This sequence comes from Neorhizobium huautlense, assembly GCF_030811685.1. GTDB lineage: Bacteria > Pseudomonadota > Alphaproteobacteria > Rhizobiales > Rhizobiaceae > Neorhizobium > Neorhizobium huautlense_A. The sequence continues at coordinate 341,692 of NZ_JAUSRF010000002.1, forward strand.
GTAACCCCATGACGGATCATAGGGGTGTTCGGTGATCGGCAGGAATTCGATATGGGTGAAACCCATATCTGTGACATAAGGGATCAGCTGCGAGGCCAGTTCGTCCCACGAGAGGAACGTGCCGTCGTCGCGGCGCTGCCATGAACCGGCATGCACTTCATAGATGGAAATCGGCTGGCGGCGATGGTCGGCCTTTTCCCAGTGCTCGCGGTGGGCGGCGTCATCCCATTTCTGCTCGAGTTCCGGTGTGGTGACCGAAGCCGTGTTCGGGCGCATTTCGGCACGGCGGGCGTAAGGGTCGGCCTTCAGCGGCAGAAGCGTGCCGTCGGCACCGACGATTTCATATTTGTAGGCTGCACCGGCGCGCACGTCGGGTGCAAAGATTTCCCAGATGCCGGTATCCTGCCTGAGCCGCATGACATGGCGGCGGCCATCCCAGTTGTTGAACTCGCCGACAACGGAAACACGCTGCGCATTCGGGGCCCAGACGGCGAAGTGAAAACCCTCGACGCCTTCGTGTTTGAGCGGGTGCGCACCCATTCTGTCGAACAGGCGCAGGTGCGAACCTTCGCGCAGCAGATAATCGTCCATCGGGCCGAGAACCGGGCCGAAGGAATAGGGGTCGGTGACGGCCCATTCGACATCGCCACGGGCGGCGCGGTAACGCAAAGGCTGCTGGCTGGTGACGGCCACCATGCCCTCGAAATAACCGGCCTCGTGGCGCAGTTTCAGTTCGCCCAGATCCTTGCCGTCGAGGGTGAGCACGATGGCTTCCTCGGCACCGGGAATGAAGCAGCGGGCGATAAAACCCTCGCCGATCTGGTGGACACCCAGAACGGCGAAGGGATTGGTGTGCTTGCCATTGATGATCGCCTCGATCTCGGAGAGGGGAATCTCACCGGGAGCCCTGGTCTTATCCAGAGCTTCCTTTTCTCCAAGCTCTTTTGGCGATTTCGTCATATGGCTCTCCAGATGTCCGTCGCATATTGACGGATGGTGCGATCGGACGAGAACCATCCCATCCGAGCGGTATTGCGGATCGTCTTGGAGTACCAGGACGCGGTATCGGTCCAGATCTGGTCGACATCGCGCTGCGCTTTCGCATAGGCGTCGAAATCGGCGGCGACCATGAACCAGTCGTTGTTGTAGATGCCGTCCATCAGGGCGGTGAAGCGGTTGCGATCATCCGGCGAGAAGACGCCGGATGCAATCGCATGCAGCGCCTGCGACAGTTCACGTGAGCCCTCGATGACCTCACGCGGATTGTATTCGCTGGCGCGTTTTGCCGCGACCTCTTCCGCCGTCATGCCGAAGATGACGATGTTTTCCGCACCGACATGTTCCTGCATCTCGACATTGGCGCCGTCGAGCGTGCCGATGGTGAGTGCGCCGTTGAGCGCGAACTTCATGTTGCCGGTGCCCGACGCCTCCATGCCGGCCGTCGAGATCTGCTCGGACAGGTCGGCGGCCGGGACCATGGTCTCGGCCAGCGTGACGTTATAGTTGGGCACGAAAACCACTTTCAGAAGGCCGCGCACCGCCGGGTCGTTGTTGATGACCCGCGCCACGTCGTTGGCGAGTTTGATGATCAGTTTCGCATTGTGGTAGCTGGGGGCTGCCTTGCCTGCGAAGAGCTTAACGCGCGGAACCCAATCCAGTTCCGGATGCGAGCGAATTTGATCATACAAAGCAACGGCTTCGACGATGTTCAAAAGCTGGCGCTTGTATTCGTGGATGCGCTTGATCTGGATATCGAACATGGCTGATGGATCAAGCCGGATGCCCATGCGGCTGCCGACCAGTTGGGCGAGCGCCACCTTGTTGGCACGCTTCACGGCGGAAAATTTTTCCTGGAAGGCCTTGTCGTCGGCGAACTTGTCGAGTTCGCTCAGCGCTTCCGTATCATCCAGGAACTTGTCGCCGATCGCTTCCTTGATGAGGCCCGTCAGGCCCGGATTACACTGCATCAGCCAGCGGCGCGGGGTGATGCCGTTGGTCTTGTTGTTGATGCGGGTCGGGTAGAGTGTGTGCAGATCCGCAAACACCGTTTCCTTCATCAGGTCAGTGTGCAGCGCCGAGACGCCGTTGACGGAATGCGAGCCGACAAAGGCGAGATTGCCCATGCGTACGCGACGGTCGCCGCTTTCATCGATCAGCGAGATCGAGCGGATCTGGGCTTCGCCGAACTGCTTTTCCTTGCGGGCTTCGAGCAGGATTTTTGCGTTGATCGCGTAAACCAGTTGCATGTGGCGCGGCAGCAGGCGCTCGAACAGCGGTACGGGCCAGCTTTCCAGTGCTTCGGGCAAAAGCGTGTGGTTGGTATAGGAGAAGGTGTGGCGGGTGATCTCCCACGCTTCCTCGAATTCCATGCCGTGCACATCGACGAGAAGACGCATCAGTTCGCCGATGGAGACGGCCGGATGCGTGTCGTTGAGCTGGATCGACACCTTGTCATGCAGGTTGGTGAAGTCCGGATATTGCTGCAGGTGGCGGCGCAGAATGTCCTGCAGCGAGGCCGACGAGAAGAAATATTCCTGGCGCAGGCGCAGTTCCTGACCGGCCGGATTGGCATCGGCGGGGTAGAGAACGCGGGTCAGCGCCTCGGCCTTGTTGCTCTCACGCAGTGCGCCGATATGATCGCCGGCATTAAACGCATCGAGCAGGATGGGATCGATCGGCTGGGCCGACCACAGGCGCAGCGTGTTGACGCGCTTGCCGCGCCAGCCGACGACCGGTGTGTCGTATGCCATGGCGATAACACGTTCGGCCGGTTTCCAGACGTAACGCGGCGCATCGTCATAACCGCCCACCGTTTCGACCGAGCCGCCATACCCGATTTCATAGGAGCTTTCGCGGCGCTCGAATTCCCATGGATTGCCGTGGGCAAGCCATGTTTCGGGCAGTTCCACCTGCCAGCCGTCTGCCATCTGCTGTCGGAACAGGCCGTGGATATAACGAATGCCATACCCGTAGGCGGGGACTTCTACCGTTGCCATGCTCTCCATGAAACAGGCAGCCAGGCGGCCAAGACCACCATTGCCAAGCGCGGCATCGGGTTCGAGGCCGGCGATGACATTGATATCGACGCCGAGCGAGGTCAGCGCATCACGGATTTCGGTCATTAGGTTGAGGTTGGAGACGGCATCGCGCATCAGGCGGCCGATCAAAAATTCCAGCGATAGATAATAGACCCGCTTCTGCCCGGTCTTGTAGGCCTGACGGGTACTTTCCATCCAGCGGTCGATGATGCGGTCGCGCACCACGAGAATCGTGGCGGTCAGCCAGTCATGCGGCTTGGCGACCTGTACGTCCTTGCCGATACGGTAGGTGAGACGTTCGATGATCTCCTCGGCCATGATTTCCGGGCGCGAGGAACGCGGAGCGGGATGAGGAAGGTCATTGGAAAAGACGGTAGTACTCATGATATCGCCAACTTTGCTGGAGGAGCGGATGGGAGGGTCGTCCGATTCAGTCGTCTGGCATGCAGTAAGCCACAGTTTATGCATTCTTATGATGGACTGGCAATATCGGCGAGCGGCTTCATTCGACAAGGTCATGATTGGAAATTTGCCAGAAATAACAAAGCCCCCGCTGCGGGCAGCGAGGGCTTGTCATTGGTAGCGCGGTGATCGCGAAGGATCAGTTGGTCAGGCGGGTCGTCGCCTTGGCGGCCTTTTCGGCGATTTCGCCGAAAGCCTTGACCAGATCTTCCATATTTTCCGGCTCATAATAGTAGCTGCTGTCGCTGGCGCATTCTGTCAGCAGGTTTCTACCTTCTTGCGGAGCCATGAAGGCAACCGTGAAAATCTTGATGCCATCAGCCTTTGCATCCGCACATTTTTGGCGAACGCCTCGATCAAGACTCCAGTTGGTCGCTGCGCTATTACCGGTCATTTTACCATCGGTCATGAGGACGATGTAGCGGTTGACGTCATCGTTGCCCTTGTCCTTTTGTATCTTTGCCTCGGTGTCCTTGTTACGAACGCCAGGTTCTGACGGATCCTCGCTTTTGAGGGCGTTAAATGCGATGGTCATGGCGCCATTGGCATCTGTTCCGTCTACGGGCTTTTGTGGCAACGCATTGATATAATTGGCTGCTTTACTCGTACCCCATCCAATGGTGGAGGGCGACTGCGTATTGTGTGTATAGGAAACGGCGCCAACGCGAACGAGGTTCGAGTTTTTGTCGAGCGCGTTCAGGGAGCTGAACATGGCGTTGGCGGCCGTTTTCAACGCCTGAATTTTGCTGATGTAGCAAGGCGATTTAAACGCTACGTTCGGCCAGTACTGCTCCGTATAGTTGTCGCATCGGCTGTTGTTCTTATCCTTGGTATCGGTAATCCATGCCATCGAGCCGGAACGGTCAAGTGCAAGATACATCGAGATACCAGTCGTCGATTCCGACGCGCTCGTGGCCGTGCTTCCAGAAGCAAGTTTCATCGAGTTGCCGGTGACCAGACCCGTCATGGCGTTGACCGACATGTCCTGTTTCGCAGACACCGCGACCGTGAAGGCCTTGCCGCGCGAGCCATTGGCCTTTTCCGTGACGGTGACCGTCAAGGCTGCCTTTTGTGCGGCAACCATTGCTGCGATTTCAGTGTCGCTCTCCTTGCCGGTCTTCAGATAGTTGACCATCTGCGCGGCGTAGAGATTTTTTGCGCGTTCGATTGCCTCCGCTTGGGAGACGTCCTTTTCCGACAGCATGGAAGCCGCTGCAAGCGCTGCCGAATCGGCCAGCGACTGCATTTCGGTCTTGGTCTGAAATGCGCGGGTAAGATCGATGGCGATACCGGCGGAGCCGAGCGCCAGCGGCGCAAGGATCGCGGTCATCATGCCGAAGTTACCACCGCGGTCTTTGAGAAGACGCGTGAAAGAATGCGAGAATATCATTGCCCCAGCCCAATCCATTGGAACCCATGGATGCGGGTTTATCGGCAATGCGTAGATGGGAGGCTAAATTATTTCATTGCATTTTAGTCACCTGACGAAAATGGGAAAAATCGGTCCTATTTAGGACAGGTGGGCGACCTGTCCGGGCTGTATTTCGAATAAAACGGCAGGATTTATGGGTTCGGTCTGCCGTCATCTCTCATTGCGTAAGACGTGTCATTCCCTTTGCTGCTTCCTGGCCGATCGCCTTGAAAGCCGCGATGAGTTCGGCCGAATTGTCGGCGTTGAAATAGTGGGACGATGTCGTTGCACAATATTTCAGAAGGTTCTGACCCTCCGGCGGCGCCATGAAGGCGACGGAATAGACGATGATCCTGTTGCTGCTGTCCTTGCGGGCCAGATCGCAGGCGGCCTTTGTCTTGTTGTCGGCACTCAGCAAGGCGCCGTTGCCGTTTTCGTTCTTTCCATCGGTCATGAGGATGATGAACTTGCTGGGCGTCTGGTCGTTCTTCGCCTTGTGAAACGCGTTTTCGGAGTTGGCCCCGGTGGGGGCAAGTGTATTATAAGCCAATGCCGTTGCCTCGCCGGAATTAGTCCAGCCATTTGCATTGAGGGCCTTGGTATATTTTTCGACAGCACTGGTGCCCCAGGCCATGCCCGTCGGCGACTGCATCTTTTCGTTGTATGAAACGGCGCCAAGGCGTGCGTATATATGTTCCGGATCGGCTTCCTCGATGACCTGCAGGAGGCTGGCCACGGCGCTTTTCAGGGCGTCCATTTTCTTGACGTAGCCGTAAGCGGCGCAATTTCCGTAATAGTTGTTCCTGATGCATTCCACGGTATTGGTGTTGTAGCCCATGGAGCCGGACTGATCGAGGATGAGGAACATCGACAGGGCGTTCTGGCTTTCGGTGGCGCTGTAGGATGCGCTCCTGGTGCCAAGCGTGATGGATGGGCCGGTGACAAGAGCGGTCAGCGAATTGACCGGCATGACGTAGCTCGAGTCGATGATCACGTCGTAGAGCTTGCCCTTGGCGCCGTTCGGCTTCGTGAGGACCGTGACATTGGTCGCATCCTTGATGGCCTTGACCTGGGCGAGAAGCTGCTCGTCCGTTTCCTTTCCGATCTTGTAGATCTGGATGATCTGGCTGGCATAGAAGGTTTTGACGAGTTCCTTCGCCTTTGCTTCGGTAAAGTCATCCTTGTTCGAAAGCGATGTCGCTGCGGCCAGCACCGCGGCATCGGCGACCGCCTGCATCTCGGCCCGGATCTGCACGGCGCGGGTGATATCGATGGAAATGCCTGCGACGCCGAGAAGGACCGGCGCCAGAATTGCCGTTATCATTCCAAAGTTGCCGGCGCGATCATGAATGAAACGCGAAATGCTACCTGCGATGTCCATTGCAATCCCACCCGCTATATTCCCCTATAACGTGCATACGGCGGCAATCGTTGGCGAGCGGTTAAAGCATTCCGCAGCATTTTATGGATTTTGCCGAATCCGATACAAAATCGTCTATTTCAGCGGTATGACATCCACCGATTGCACCGTCTGATGGCTGCCATAGGTTTTCAGGACGCCGATCACCGGGGCGATATCGGAATAATCACGGCCGTAACCGACCACGATATGGTCGCTGCCGGCGGGGATATTGTTGGTGGGGTCGAGCTCGACATAACCGGTCGTTTCACCGCACCAGACCCGCACCCAGGCATGCATGGCATCGGCGCCCTCCAGCCTTTCCTTGCCCGGCGGCGGAATGGTGCGCAGGAAACCGGAGACATAACCGGCCGGAATGCCGAGGCTGCGTAGTGCCACGATCATGATATGCGCAAAATCCTGGCAGACGCCGCGTTTCATGTCGAAGGCTTCGCCCGGTGTCGTATCCACCGAGGTCGCTTCGGGGTCGTATGTGAAGTCCTTGTGGATGCGGCGGCAGAGCGCGGTGGCAATTTCTCGTACTGTCTGGCCGGGCTTCACGGCCTCGCGCGCATAGGCCGATATCAGCGGGTTTTCACGCAGGCGCGGGCTTGTCCCCGTCAGGTGATGGGGGGAGGCGGCGTCGATGGATCGAAGGTCCGCCAGTTCCTCGCGCAACACGTCCAGTGTTGGGGAAAGATCGGCGGTGATGGCCGGGGTTTCGACCGAGACGCGGGCCTGCATGCGGATATCCAGCCTCTCATGCGGGCTGCGCAGAAAGATCGAGGTGGCCTGCTGGCCGAAAAAATCGATAAAGCTCGTTTTTTCCTCGGCCTTGGGCGTGACCGTGACCGAACCGGCGATCAGCCGCTGGCGGTCGGGCAGGGATAGCGGCAGCACGCGGATGACATGGCGCGCGCCGGATGCCGGCACGTCATACACGTAGCCCATATGCAGGGAGAGATCGTAGAGCATGCCGGTATCTCTCCTTGAGGGCAGAAAGATGGGGGTTTCGTTATCATGAACGAGACGCACGGGCGCCAGAGGGTGTTTGCGCCTTGACCGGTTCATCGCCCGGCTCGGCGGCGATATCGGGTACACGGTCAAGGATTGAAATCGCCGCCTCGATATTGCCGCGCGCTGCGCGTTCCTTCAGGCTCAGTATGGCGCGCCTGTGACCGATCCCGTCAGCGATGAAAGCTGCAAGCAACTGGTTCAACGATACGTTGTCCTCCGCTGCTGCGCGCCTTGCTTCTTCCATGACATGATCTGCAATTCTGAGAGGGTAGGTACTCATCTCGGTTATCTCCTTCTCTTGAATTCGGCTAGAAAATCTGCGGGCGTCGGGACCGATATCCCGAATGCACTCACGCTTGGATGTCGGAAATGTCTGTCATGCGTCACGATGAATGTCGCCCCGGCTGTCAAAGCGCATTCGATGTAGATGTCATCTTTCGGATCGCTCAGAAACGGCCTGAACCGGAACCATGGGGAAACGAGGTGAGCCTGGCTGAAGAGTGCATCCAGCACAGTGTCGATCTCGTCCGGGGTGATCCACGGTTCGTCACCGAAAATACCGTCTCGCTTCAACAGGTCTTCGTATTCGAAGGCCACAGGCGGCGACACGGCAAAGGGAATTTTTCCAGCAAGCATCTCCCGCAATAGCAAATGCGACGCTCCTTGCGATGAGCGCATGGCCGAAAGCAGAACGTTTGCGTCAACAACGATCATGACGTTAACATGATATCGTATGTGATGTCACGTCAAGCTGCCGATGGGGCCGGCTGACTGAACCTCAATGCAGATAGGTCTGGCCGAGAATGTCGGACAGTTTTTCGAGATCCGCTTCCAGCCGTTTGTAGACGTCGCCATCCATAGCTTCCGGCGTCATCACCGCAAGGCCGGAATAGAGGCGGGTCGCCTCGCGCAGGAAGGGTGACATCTGACCGTTCAGCTTGGCATTGGGCAGCTGTTCCACCTCGTTGCGGATCTCGTGCAGCTGAAACAGGATCGAGCGCGGATTGAGCTGATCGAGGCCCAGAAGGTCGTTGATGGTGAGGCGTGCGGTCGCGACATTGTAGCGGCGGCGGTGGGTCATGACGCTGTCGCCGATTTCGAGCAGCATGTCGAGCGCACCATCAGGTGCGTCGGCGCCGGACATGTGGCCGAGCAGGCCGGACATGTGCAGGCCGCGTTCCAGATGGCGGCCGATCGACAGGAAACGCCAGCCGGTAAAACGGTACATGTTTTCATGCACCAGACCGGCGAACCCTGCGAGCTTGCGCAGCAGAATGGTGGTGGCATGCGCCGCATCGTCACCCGGCTTGACCACTTCGTGGAAGCGTTTTGCCGTCTTGGCAAGGTCGGTCAGCGCCAGCCAGCCATCCGGCGAAAAGCGGTCGCGAATGTTGCTGGCGGAATAGATGGCGCTGTCGAGATTGCGGATCAGGGTGGCCGGAATGGCCTCCTTTGGCATGTCGATATCCAGCCCCTTCATGTAGCGGGTGACATCGGCCAGTAGTGGCGCATTCGGATCGGCGGATTCAGCGTAACGCACGTTCCAGGCGCGCAGGATGCGCAAGGCCCCTTCGGCGCGTTCGATATAACGGCCGAGCCAATAGAGATTGTCGGCGGCGCGGCTCGGCAGCGAACCCGGCATGTTGCGGGTAAAGCTTTCTTCCGGCGGCAGAAGCGTTGGTTTCGGCACCGGCTTGTCGGAGACGATCCAGACGTCGGCGGCCGAACCGCCGGATTGCATGGCGATCGCCGTCACGTCATCGCCCGAGCCGATGCGGGCAAAACCGCCCGGCATGATCTGCCAGCCCTTTTCGGTGCGGGCGGCAAAGATGCGCAGCGACATCGGGCGTGGCGTCAGCTTGCCACCCACATAAACAGGCGTGGTGGAAAGGGTGACGACTTCCTGCCCGACGAAATTTGCACCGTCATTGGCAAGCCACGTGTTCAGCGACCCTTGCTTGACCTTGCTCCAGGCGGTGCCGTGTTTCGACTGGCCATTGTCCTCGAAAAAGGGCTGGCGGGAATAGGCCGGGCCGATCACCATACGGTCGATGTTTTTCGCCACGTGCTCGCGCTCGGCCTTCTGGCCGCACCACCATGTGGCAACCGAGGGCATCAGCGGCTCTTCGCCGAGCAGGCTGCGGCAGACGGTCGGCATGAAGGCCATCAGCGCGCGGGTTTCGAGAATGCCGGAGCCGAGCGCGTTGACCAGCGTCATCGAACCTGAGCGCAGCGCCTGCACCATGCCCGGCGTGCCGATATGCGAATTCTGGTCGAGTTCCAGCGGGTCGGCATAGGAGGCATCAAGGCGGCGCCAGAGCACGCCGATGGGTTTCAGGCCCGCCACGGTGCGCACCATGACGCGGTTGTTGACCACCGTCAGGTCTTCGCCTTCGAGCAGCATGAAACCGAGGTAACGGGCGATATAGGCGTGTTCGAAATAGGTCTCGTTGGCCGGGCCGGGGGAAAGGACGGCGATGCGGTCATCAGGGTTGTGCCGGTGGCCCTGCAGCGCATCGCGGAAGGCGCCGAAAAACGAGGCCAGCCGATGCACATGGCTTTCGGCATAAAGATCGGAAAAGGCGCGGGTGGTGGCGACGCGGTTTTCCAGCGCGAAACCGGCACCGGATGGCGCCTGCGTGCGGTCGGCCAGAACCCACCAGTTGCCGTCAGGCCCGCGGCCGATCTCGAAGGAACAGAAATGCAGGTAATGGCCGCCGACCGGTTTGACACCGACGAGCGGGCGCAAAAATTCCGGATTGTTGGCGATCAGCTGCGGCGGCAGGATGCCGTCCTGTACCAGCCGGTTATCGCCATAGATATCGGCCAGCAGTGCTTCGAGCAGATCGGCGCGCTGCACCAGACCGCGCGAAATCGCTTCCCATTCGCGCTCGTCGATCATGACCGGCACATGGCTGATCGGCCAGCTGCGCTCGCCATTGTCCCTGTTGTCATAGGTCCGGTAGAACACGCCGGCATCACGCAGGTAACGGTCGGCGCGGGCGAAACGTTCGTTCAGTTCGCGCACCGGCAGGCGTTCGAGATGGGCGATCAGCTTGCGCCAGACCGGCCTGATATTGCCGTGTGCGTCCAGCATCTCGTCGGCGACGCCGGGCAGCGCCGCATAACCGAGGGTCGGTTCTTTTGCGCGCGCATCGTCAGTCAAACGTTCGGCTGCCGGTCCGGTGGACATAAGGCTTCGTCATGCTCCAAGTGGCCGGCGCAGATCGAGCGTCAGCGGAAATTCGGGCGAGGGCGTTTCGGCCATCAACGTATAGTTTCCGGCCGTGTGCCCCCAAGGTTCGAACCGCGCGAGCCGACGTGCTTCCGCCTCGTTGCCGTTGACCGGGAAGGTTTCATAATTGCGCCCGCCCGGATGGGCAACATGATATCTGCAGCCGCCGATCGATCGGCCAGACCATCTATCATAGATGTCGAATGTAAGAGGTGTGTTAACCGGCAGAACCGGGTGCAGGCCCGAGGCCGGCTGCCATGCCTTGAAGCGCACGCCCGCAACAGACACGCCGGAGGTTCCGGTGGCCTTCAGCGGCACCGCCCGGCCATTGCAGGCAACGGTGTAACGTTCGGGGTTTGATGTTTCGAGCTTTACCTGCAGGCGTTCGACGGAGCTGTCGACATAACGCACGGTGCCGCCGATCGCGCCCTGTTCGCCCATCACATGCCATGGCTCCAGCGCCTGTCGCAGTTCCAGCTTGGCGCCTTCATGCTCCACCTCGCCGAAGAAGGGGAAACGGAATTCCAGCTGCGCCTCGAACCATTCGGGGCGCAGGTCGAAACCGTTGTCGCGCAGGTCGCGCAGCACATCCATGAAATCGGCCCAGACATGAGTGGGCAGCATGAACCGATCGGCCAATGCCGTGCCCCAGCGCACGAAACCGCCCTGTGCCGGATTTTTCCAGAAGCGGGCGATGAGGGCGCGCACCAGAAGCTGCTGGGCGAGCGACATGCGGGCATTCGGCGGCATTTCGAAACCACGGAATTCCACGAGGCCGAGGCGTCCGGTCGGGCCATCCGGTGAAAACAGCTTGTCGATGCAGATTTCCGAACGGTGGGTATTGCCGGTCACATCGGTCAGGAGGTTGCGGAACAGGCGATCCACCAGCCAGGGCAAAGGCGCTTGCCCCTGACCGGGGGCGGGCACCTGCGCCATGGCGATTTCCAGCTCGTAGAGTGAGTCGTGGCGGGCCTCGTCGATGCGCGGCGCCTGGCTGGTCGGGCCGATGAACAGGCCGGAAAACAGGTAGGAGAGGGAAGGGTGGCGCTGCCAGTGCAGGACGAGGCTTTTCAGAAGGTCCGGCCGGCGCAGGAAAGGGCTGTCATTCGGGTTGGCGCCGCCGACCACCACATGGTTGCCGCCGCCGGTGCCGGTATGGCGGCCATCGATCATGAACTTGTCGGCACCGAGGCGGCTCTGGCGGGCCTCTTCGTAGATGGCGGTGGTGATATCGACGGTTTCCTGCCAGCTGGAGGCCGGATGGATATTGACCTCGATGACACCGGGATCGGGTGCGACACGGATGACGTTGATGCGTTCGTCCTGCGGCGGCGCATACCCTTCGATATGGACGGGTAGGTCGAGCGAGGCGGCGGCGCGTTCGGCGGATGCGATCAGGTCGAGATACTCTTCGACCGAAACGGTCGGCGGCATGAACACGCAGAGGCGCCCGTCGCGCGGTTCGACGGAGATGGCGGTGCGCACATGACCGCCGATCTCGGCATCGTTGCGTTGCTGCGGCTGCTGATCCGGCGAAAACGCCTGAAAACTCGCCGTCTGCTGGGCGCGACCGGCATCCTTGGCGAAATCCGGCAATTCTTCGCGCTCGACCGTCGGGTCCATCGGGTTGATGTAAGGGTATTGCGCTGGCGGGATGTAGGGCAGCGACCCGAGCGGCAGGCGATATCCGACGGGGCTGTCACCGGGCACCAGAAAGATACGGCCGCGTCGTGTCGACCATTTTTCCGATTGCCAGATGCGGCCGCCGGCGCGCGCATTCCAGGCTTGAACGGGCAGAACGTAACCGGTTGGTTTTGTCAGGCCGCGTTCGAAAACGCGGGCCATGCGGTTGCGCTCCTCCGGGTCTTCCAGCTTGGAGTTTGCCGGGTCGACATTGTCGGGGAGGTTTGCCTCTTTCAGAAGCCACTCGCCGGGATCCTCGAAAGCGGGGGCGACGAAATCCGGATCGATATCGAGTTCATCGGCAATCGCGCTCAGCAGCCGGCTGGCATCGTCTTCGCTCACCTGATAATTGCGGCCTTCGCCGGCAATCAGTGATGGATCGTTCCAGACGGACAGGCCATCGCGGCGCCAGTAGAGCGAAAAGGTCCAGCGCGGCAGGCTTTCGCCGGGATACCATTTGCCCTGGCCGTAATGCAGGAAACCGCCCGGCGCAAAACGGTCGCGCAAGCGTCGGATCAGGATATCGGCCTTTTCGCGCTTGGTCGGGCCGACAGCGGCTGTGTTCCATTCGTCGGATTCGAAATCGTCGATCGAGACAAACGTCGGTTCGCCGCCCATGGTGAGGCGCACATCGCCCGCGGCAAGCTCGCGGTCCACCTTTTCGCCGAGTGCGTTGAGCGCCTCCCAGCTTTCATCGGAAAACGGCTTGGTGATGCGCGGATGTTCGGCGACGCGCGTGACGTTCATGGCGAAATCGAAGGACGTATTCGCCTCGCCAAAATACCCGCCGGAAATCGGCGCGGCATTGCTGTAATGCGGGGTGGCGGCGAGCGGGATGTGGCTTTCACCGGTCAGAAGACCGGAGGTCGGGTCGAGGCCGATCCAGCCCGCGCCGGGAAGATAAACTTCCGCCCAGGCATGCAGGTCGGTGAAATCTACTTCCGTGCCGGAAGGGCCGTCGAGCGCCTTCAGGTCCGGCGTCAGCTGGATCAGGTAACCGGACACGAAACGGGTGGCGAAGCCGAGATTGCGCAGGATCTGCACCAGCAGCCACGAGGTATCGCGACAGGAACCGATGGCCGACAGCAGGGTCTCTTCCGGCGTCTGCACACCCGGTTCCATGCGGATGACATAACCGATCGCCTGCTGCAGGCGGGCATTGATGCCGACCACCATGTCCACGGTCGGCTGCTCGGGGGAAAGGTCCAGTTCCTTCAGGTAATCGATCAAGGCCGGGCCGGGCGGTTCCGGTATCATGTAGATCGACAGGTCTTCGGCCAATTCTTGCGGATAGCGGAACGGCCATTTCGTCGCTTCTTCCTCGACGAAGAAATCGAAGGGATTGTAGACCGTCATGTCGGCAATCAGATCGACCTCGATCTTCAACTCGGTGACGGGGTCGGGAAAAACGAAACGGGCGAGATAATTGCCGTAAGGATCCTGCTGCAGGTTCACGAAGTGGTTTTCAGGGCTCACTTTCAGCGAATGCGACAGAACCTTGGTGCGGGAATGGGCGGCGGGTTTGAGCCGGATGATCTGCGGGCCCAGCCGGACCGGCTTATCGTAGATATAATGGGTGAGATGGTAGACGCTTGCCTTGATCGACATCGTTCCCCTTAAAGCCCTTTGCGGGCGCCCCTTGCCCAGCCTCGTGAAATGGGCCGGTCGCATGTTCGTTGACGCGAGTTTGTGCAATGCGGGGAAAGATTGCAAGGCGGTTTCGGATGCATGCAACCGGCTTTTGTCAAAGTCGCAATGCGGAGGGTGGAACGCGTCTTGGCCCCGGTTTGTCGGCATGAACGGGGGATAACCCGTGCTTTTTTCCGTCCCGTAATTTTTTCTTTATGAGTAAAGCTTTACGTAAGCGCCATGTTGTCAGCTCTCATCACGTCCTCCAGCCTCGCCATTGCGAGCCTGCTGATCGGCTTTGCATTGTTCGTTGCCTGGTGGCAGTTCGCGCGCAGAACCCATGCGCTGATCTGGGCCTTTTCCTTCATGGCGGCGGCCATCGGCCATGGCGTGCGCATCGTCGGCGGGCCGCTGTCGGGCCATAGCGATCTGCTGGCCATGCTGGCCTGCCATGCTTCGGTTGCCAGTTTCGCTTTCCTCGCCTGGGGTTTTCGGCTGCGTGCGGCGCGCGACAACCACCTGACATTTGCCTGCTGGGGCGTGGCGACAGCGGCGCTGCTGTATTGCTATTTCATCATCGGCGGGGCCGAAGGGCGGATGCTGAACCGCATCATCACCGCCGCCGGCGATGCCGCCATGGTCGGCATCATCATCGTCACCATCAGGGCCACAAGCCGCCGGGCTCTGGCGCTGCGTTTTCTGTTTGCAGGTTACGGCGCCTATATCTGCAGCGTTGCCATCGCCGCCTGGCTGGCGCGTGATGGCGGTTTGATCGGTGGGCCGATGTTTTTTGCGGTTCTTTCCATCGGCACGCCGACCGGCATGATTGCCACCGGCCTTCTGACCCTGTTGATCGTTGCCGCAGATCTGGCCGAAGACCTGCGGCGTCAGGCAATCGCTGATCCGCTGACCGGGCTGTTGAACCGGCGCGGGCTGGAACAGCAGGTGGCGCCGGTTTTTGCCTCCGGTCGCGCCGTCCGCCGTCCGCTGGTCGTGGTGCTGGCGGATATCGACCATTTCAAATCGATCAACGACCGGCTTGGCCATGCCGCCGGCGATGCGGTGATCCGCGCTTTTGCCGCGCATCTGCATTCGGCCGGCCGCAAGGGCGATCTGGTGGCTCGGATCGGTGGCGAGGAATTCGCCATGGTCTTGCCGGGGCGGGAAATCCACGAGGCGGTGGCGCTGGTGGAAGATTTGCGCGAGGGCGTGCCGGCGGCGCTGAGCGGCATCGCTTCGGCGGATGCCGTCACCGCCAGTTTCGGCATCGCTCTGGTCGGTGATGGCGAAACCTTCGAAGCAACGCTTGGTCGCGCCGATAGCGCCCTTTATCGCTCCAAGAAGGCCGGCCGCAACGCCGTGACACTGGAGCCGCAGCCGGAACTGGCACGCGCAGTTTAATTCGTCACGCCCGGAATGAACGGCCCGACCGGCACGATGCCGTTCGGATTGAGCGCCTTGATCGAATAATAACCCTGCTTGATATGGTCGATATCGACCGTTTCGCGCACGCCCGGCAGCGCCAGAACCCGCAGCGTATAGGCCTGCAAGGACGGATAATCGGCGATGCGGCGCAGGTTGCACTTGAAGATGCCGTGATAGGCGGCATCGAACCGGATCAGCGTCACGAACAGCCGCACATCGGCGGCCGTTACCCGATCGCCGAACAGGAAGTTTCTGCCATCGGCAAGCCGCGCTTCCAGCGTGTCGAGCATGGAGAAGACGTCGGCAAAGGCTTCTTCATAAGCGCCCTGCGTGGTGGCGAAACCGGCGCGGTAAACGCCGTTGTTCAGCTTCGGATAAAAGGCTTCGGCCAGCGTATCGATCTCGGCGGCGATATCGGCCGGGTAAAGATCGATCGTGTCATCCGCCAGCGCGCCAAAACCGCTGTTGAGCATTTTCAGAATGTCGGCGGATTCGTTGTTGACGATCGTTTTTGTCTGCTTGTCCCACAGCACCGGAACCGTGGCGCGGCCGGTATAATGCGGATCGGCCATGGTATAAATCTGGTGCATGTAGGTGGCGCCGTTCAGCGTGTCGGTGTCTGCACCCGGCCAGGTGCCGAACCGCCAGCCTTCATCCGAAAGTTTTGGCTCGACGACGGATACGGAAATGACGTCTTCCAGCTTTTTCAGCTTGCGGCCGATCAGCGTGCGCGAGGCCCAGGGGCAGATATGCGCGACATAAAGATGGTAACGGTCCTTTTCCGCCTTGAAACCGGCATCACCCGTCGGGCCGGCTGAACCATCCGGCGTTACCCAGTGGCGGAAACCGGAGACCTGCCGCACGAAACCGCCCTTGGCATCGGTTGCCTGAACCGGGTGCCATTCGGCTGTCCATTTTCCATCCACGAGCATGTTTCTGTTCCTGTCTTCCGGTCGGGGAGCGGCAGGATATCACGGGATATCCTGCCTGTTGTCGTTTACCGCTTTGTCGGACGCAGCGCGTAAGGACCATCGCCGATCAGCGCCAGAGCCAGAAGGCCGACGATCCAGAAACCCAGAAATTCCCAGCCGCCATTTTCGTTGGTGAAGAAGAAACCGGCCGGGCCATGCACGGTGAAGATGGCGCCGAGCAGGACCGGAATCATGGCAAGGGCGGCCAGACGCGGCAGCACGCCGAGAATGAGCGCGACGGCGCCAATCAGTTCCCATGCGATGGTGACATAGGCAAGCCAGCCCGGCAGGCCGAGCGAAGAGAAGAAACCAGCCGTGCCGGCCGGGGTGAACACAAAAATCTTCAGGCCGGCATGGGCGAGAAACAGGATGCCGAGGCTGAGGCGCAGAATGAGGGCGGCGTAAGGAGCGGTGCGGGTGTCGGTCATGGGTGCAAAACCTTGCGTTAGGGGCAATGATGTTGCCGGTTATGCACTCGTTCCGTGGTGATGATTATCCGGTTGGGATGAGATTGATTGATTCTGATTTGGAAGGAATGGCGAGATCTTGGTCGGAGGAACGGGATGGCCCGCCTCGTGACGTCAAGTGCTGATGACCGATCTGGAGATCAGCGAGTTTCATCGGGCTGCGGTTATGATGATTGAGGTGGAAAACCTGGCCGGATGTGATCAGGGAATAGGTGTCGTATTCAAGCTGGCAACCGCATCAAATATTGTTTGATACTTCTTCCTCAAGCCAGGCTTCCCAAGATTTTCGTCTAGAATTTGCATCGCTTTATCCGGCTTTCCAACGGCAATTGCTGCCGCGGCGGCACGAAGATAAGTGTCGTGAGTTATCATAAAATGTGTGTTCTTCGCTTCGTACATTTCGAGCAAGTTTGCAGCATTCTGTAATTGTCCGAGGAGTGGTTCCCCCCATTGCTCGAAGAAACTGGCGATATCGCTCAACGCATTTTCCATCTCTGACACGCCAGTAGCGCTCCACCGGCGATACTCAGGTTTTGGGGCGCCAAAATGGACTGGCTGCACCAAGACCATGTCAGCACTGCCGGCAATAAGATGTGTCTGCTTGTCGATGAGGCCGGCGAGAACTTTCCCAACAGCAGGCATCGTAACTCTTATCCAAGGATGAAAAGCGACTTCTTTTCCATTGTCGTAGCGTGGGTTGAAGCTGACGCTGAGCGAAAGCGAGTGACTGCTTTCCGAAAGCTTTCGTTTGTAATCAAGTGAACGGCTCGCACGATTGAAGCCTTTCGCAAGAAATCCGCTATCCGCTTTCGACGCCAGTGATAAAAGCAGATCTTCCTTGATGTCTTTTGATTTGCGCATTTTTCCCTTCCTACCACCCCTTGTCCCAATCCGGCCGCCCCTTGAACGCCGCGGTCAGAAAATCCACCAGCACCCGCACCTTTAGCGCCAGATGCCGCCCCGGCGGATACAGCGCGTAGATGCCAAAATCGTCGTAACCACGCTCGGAAAGCAGCAGTGTCAATCGTCCGTCGCGCAGGCATGAGCCGGCGATAAAGCTCGGCAGGCGGGCGATGCCGAAACCGGCGAGCGTGGCGGCAAGGCAGGCCTCGGCGTTGGAAAATTGCAGCCGTCCCTTCATCATCACCGTATCCGTGCCGCCATCGTCGCGGGCAAACTGCCAGCGAAACGGTTCGCGGAAATTGGTGTCGATGATGCAGTCATGGCCTTCCAGTTCGGCCGGCGTTTTCGGCGTGCTGCGGGTGGCAAGATAAGCGGGGGAGGCGGCCACGACGACGCGGCTGTCGCAGAGTTTTCGCGCGATCAGGCTGCTGTCGGCCGGTTTTCCCACGCGGATTGCCGCGTCAAAACCTTCATCCACCAGATTAACGTTTCGATCAGAAAAATTAACATCCAGCTGTATGTCGCTGTATTGTTTGGCAAAGTCTATTAAGATCGGTGCCAGCTGGGCGGTGCCGAATGTGATCGGCGCGCTGATCCTGAGCCTTCCCGAAGGTGCGCCGGAGGCATGCCGCGTGACGGTGTCGAGCGCCTCGTAATCCTCCAGAAGCGGCTTGATGCCTTCAAGGTAGCCGCGCCCGGCTTCGGTGAGCGAGAGGGCGCGGGTGGTGCGGGTGAGAAGCTGCACGCCAAGCTCCGCCTCCAGCCGCGATACCAGTTTGGACGCCTGTCCGGTGCTGGTGCCGAGACGGGATGCGGCGGCGGCGAAACTTCCGTTTTCCGCCACCGCCACGAACATCCTGTCGCAATCGAGCCTGTCCATGCGTGCCCTTCTCATGAAATATCTGCGGAGGGCATCTTAGTAGATGGGTGATGGCTGGTTGCAAGGTGTCTGAAGCGGCGGCTGTGGTTTTGCTGCGCCTGACTGCGGCTATTTCGAGAAATCGAAAACGGACGATGCCGCCTGCGCCTTGTCTTCCCCTCGTGGTGCCGGGTTTTCCGGCTGGCTGCCGGACATGTTCGCTTCCAACCCTATCTCGGCGAAAAGCGCACCGGCTGCGGCCTGGCCTCCCGCCAATTGGTCGGCTGCGGCGAGGATGCGGCCGTGCACCTGCCGTTCGCTGAAAAAGGGCTGGGCGAGATCCGGCATGTTGCGGGTCATGGCCCGGTCCACCATTTTCGCACGCAGATCGAGTGCGGCGCATTCGGCGAGAGCATCGAGCGGACCTTGCGGCTTGAGTGCCGCGTAACACTCGGTGACGTCATCCTGCACGCCGGATATGCCGGTCTGGATATAGGTCTTGTCGAACCGTTCCGTGCCCTTGCTCAGCGCTTCCTGCAAGTTCTGCGCACCCTCTGGCGCAGGCATGGCTGTCGGCGTCTGCGTGCTGGCGGCACTTGCAACGACCGGTGTCAGGGCAGGGCTTGTCTGCCTCTGGCTGCAGGCGCGGTCGGCGAGCGTTTGTGCCTCCTTGTTGGTCCTGACCAGCCCCAGTCGCTCTCCGTTGGAAAGATCGTGCACGACGAGCCTTTCACCCGCAGGAAGATAGGTGCGCAGCACGGCGGCGCAGGCGGTCTTGCCATTCACCCGCCATTCGAGCTTTGCGCCATAGGGATAACTGGCGGACGTCGAAAGCTCGATCATGTGTTCGAGCGGCACATCCTTGTCCTTCATGACCGGCATATAAAATATGCCCAGTTTGCCCTCGACATAATGCAGGATCGCCGTAACGCCGCCCGGTCCCGAACATTCGCGGATGAACTCGTCCGGCCGTTCGGCCACGACCGGGCATTTGCGCGTTTCGCTATAGGTGGAATGTGGCGCCGCTGCCTGCGCGAAGCTGCCAAGGCTGGCTGCCAGAACGAGTGCGGTGAAGCCGAGCTTTGCTCTCATGACGATCTCCCATGTCCCTCAAGGTCGGTCGGGGAAGGTGATGCTCCCCCGATCCCGCGTTTTCAGCGCGTGCAACCGCTGGCGCCGGTGATGCAGGCGGAGAGCTTGTCGGCGGTCATGCCCTGTTGCTCCATTTCTGACTTGGTTTCCGGGTCTTCGACGGTGATCGCCCAGTCGGCTTTTCCGTCTTCCAGGGGCGCCAGAACGAGTTCACCCGGTTTCTTTTCGTCGCGCGCATGATGGATCAGCATCTTCTGGGTCTTCCACATGAGCATGCCGCTGGTTTCGAAGGTGATCTTGGTGTTGCGTTCCGATACCTGGCAGACGAGGTCGCGGACCTTCACATTGCCGTCGCCGCCGAGCTTTGCGACGAGGATGGTGCTGTCGAGCAGGTCGTCACCGGCGCCCGATGCCGTCAGGGCCGCATTGCAACGCAGGTCCGCCGCACGTTTTTGCAGGGCGTTCTGTTTTGTCTGGCAGAGCTGGTAGACCGGCATGGCCGCGTTGCGGCGCATGTCGCTCGGCAGGGTCTGGCACAGTTCCAGGGCCTTTTCGGCCTCCGGCGTATCCGGCTCGACATTGACGAAGGCGGCCTCGATCTTCTCGACGGCCGCAGCCGACTGTTTCGTCGCGACGCCTTCCAGCGCCGTTTCGCAGCGATCACGAATGGTTTTCGTGCGGTCGTTGGGAAGGCTGTAGAGGCCGCGCAGGCCGCTGCACACCTCATCCAGCTTCTTGCCGCTCTCGGGCTGGTCAGGGGTATAGGCGGCGGCAATCGTGTCGATTTCGGCAACCGCACCGTCAAAAACTTCCGTACGGCGTATGTCGAGCGGCTGTTCGACGAAACGCGCCACCAGATCGGACTGTCCCCAGCCTGTGGAAATGCCCTTCAGGTCTGGCTTCAGGTTGTTCGTCTCAATCAGCGTGGCAGCATTGGCCGGCATCGCGGCCAGCCGCTGCTGTTCCTTGCGCAGCGCGCCGATCAGCTCCTGCCGCTCCTGTATTTTCGGCCATTGCGACACGAGCCGCTTTGAATAGTCTTCCGGCATGGCCGGGCATGCGGGGGCGGCCGCCAGATAACGTTCGGCGATGTCGCGTGTCCAGTAATCGAAAGGCACGCTGGTCGCCAGTTCCAGCTTGTCCAGATTGAACCCTTGGTTGACACCCTGCAGGACGGTGAAGCGGCTGCACATCTCGGTGGCATCGCCCTGGTAGAGATCGCTGGCCGGCTGGCCACCGGCCACGACGATGCGGTCAGCGCTGGCGCTGAGCAGTTTCAGGGCGGCGGAAAGATAATCGTCGTTGCGGGTCAGGCCGGCAAGATTGTCGGAGAAGGTCGTGTTGAGGGTTTCGGCAAACACCGTGCGGTCTGCGGGCGTGGCAACCGGCAGCGCGGAAAGATCGGCGACAACCTTGTCCTGATAACGTTTCCAGAAGCTGCCCATGCCTTCCCGATAACGCTTCATATAGGCCTGCCGGTCAAGCTGCGGCAGGGTGAATTCGATCGGCACCTGTTTCGACAGGTCTTCCACGCGCGCGACGGCAGCAGCGTCCGGGGCGGGCGTTTCCAGCGCGGTGAACAGGGCGTCGAAACGTTCGCGCGGGGTTTCTGCGCGCGTGACGGTGAATTGCTGGCATTCGTGGCCCGGCGCGCCTTTCAGCCATGCGGCGCGGATCGTTCTGCCTTCGGCTGCCACCGCCAATCGGGGATTGCCCTTTTCATCGGCCAGCACATTGCCATCCGCGGTGCTGGTCTCGACCATGTCGATCCATCGCACATAGCTATCGCCGGAAACCTGGTAATAAACCGTGGTCTTGATCTTGCCGGTCAGATCTTTCGAGATCTTCCAGTCGGTCAGGTAGTTTTCCGAATGGCAGGCGAAGCGGCCGGAATAATAGACATTATCGGCATCGCTGGCATGTGCCGCAGAGGCGGCGAGCAGTGCGGCGGATGCATAAAGGGACACGAGAAGCGGGCGCATCAAAAACTCTTTCGATGAAAAGGGGAAGGGCGGACGCTTGCTGCTCGCAACCGACCGCCGTCTTGAAATGAAGAATATCAGCGTGCCGACGCCATCCAGCCGTCATCGGTCTGCATGACGCGCAGCGGAACCGCCATGGTCTGGCCCGCCTTGCCGAACATGCCGCCGACCATCGTGTAGCGCACATTGCAGATGTAGGCCTTCTTGCCGCTTTCCTCGCAGCTGACCTTTTCCAGATCGGTGACCTCGGTCGGCATCATTCCGGTCATCGGGTTTTTCATGGCCCCGCCGCCAAACGCACCGGAAAGCTGGTTCAGCTGTTGCGTTTCCATCTCGATTGCGCGGTTGAGCGCATCGGTAATGTCGCTGGCGGAAGGCTCCGACGAGCAGCCGGCGAGAAGAAGGACCAGGGCACAGGCCCCGGCCGATCTCAGTGCAAAATGCCTGGCAAACATCATGTCAGACCAGCCAGGTGGATGGCTGTGCGATGGCTTCGTCGCGGTGCAGATAAACGATGCTCTTGATGCAGCGCGCAAGATACCAGATCGAGGTGACGAAGGCGGCAAGCACGCCGATCAGGATGATGCTGAGGATCACGCTGACGACGGCGAAAAGAAGGCCCTTCCAGAAGGTGCCGATCAGATAATTGTAGTGGGAGGCCAGGAGCGGCGATGCCTTGCTACGGTCGATATAGGCAAGGATGAGGCCTGCCGGTGCGCAAAACAGCAAAAGGGCTGCTGCAACATAGCCGAGCGTCTTGGTTTCGGATTGGCCGTTTGAGGCGGGCGTGGATGTAAAGTCGATCATGAAGAGGGAATCCTGAAATGAACACGAGCGAACGGTCACGTGGTGCGCCGATCATCGGCGGGTTCCCTGTCATGGCTGATGCCTACCCCCACAATGCCTGGCCTGCGGAAAAAACGGCCGGACAACAAGCGACTGACCTGACAATCGCTTGCCTGCCTTTATTCGACCAAAAGTTTTAATCGGTCGGAAATTCGCCTGGGGGTTTTTACCGTACGCGCAATGATTGCGCGCCCTAAGCGACTGTTATGGCGAACGAAAGATGAAGGCGGGGGAGTGAGGCGGTGCATGTCCTTTCGGCGGGACGCCTGACAGCACGGAACCCCGGCGATTGGTATCGCCGAGGCTCTCACGGGCTGTGGGGACAGCCTCTAGAACTTGATGGCGATGCCGGCTTTCACGACGTGCTGATCGAGATCGACATTGAGGCCCGGCGCAATCTCTTTGTCGCCGAAATTGTTGTAGCGATATTCGCCGCGAATGAAGACATCGTCGGTGACGGCATAATCGACGCCGGCGCCGATCGTCCAGCCGCTGAAGGTTTCGCTTTCCTTGTCGAACGGGGTTTCCAGATAGGCGCGTGTCGCCGTCCAGCCGCCTGCGCCATAAATCAGGGCGCGATCGAAAGCGTAACCGAGGCGTCCGCGCACGGAGCCCGACCATTCCGTGCCTGCTTCAAGGCCGGGTAGGCCGAACAGATCGTCCTGTTCGTTCCAGTTGTAGTCCGCATCGCCTTCGATGCCGAGGACGAAGCCATTGCTGAACTGCCAGTTGTAACCGACGAAGCCGCCGAAAATGCCGCCGTTGAAATCCTCGGTCGCGCTGCCAAACCCGGTCGAGAAGTCGGCATCGAGCCATCCGCCGCCGCCCTGAATACCGACATAGGCGCCGGACCAGCTGAAGGGCGCGATCTCGACCGCGGCGGGCGCCTGCGGGATCTGCTGGACGGCATCCGCTGCGAAGACTGACGTCGAGGCAGAAAGGGCAAGCAATGCGATTGCAGTTATCTTGAACATGGTATCCTCCCGAAACCGATGTTCCTTTTTATTCTTTCTCTGCCCCAAAAGATGTAGCGAAGTTGCCACATAGATTCGAATATTCTTATTTAGTAATTTTAGTTTAAAGCAATGTTGTAATATTGGCTGATGCTGTGCATCGGTGCTGTTTATTCTTTTTAATGTGACTTTTTGTCGTTTTTTATGCGCGTGGCAGTGGGGATGAGTGGGAGCGAAAACAGGTATCCTATCGGCAGTTCGGGGGAGGGGAATTGCCGCCGGTATGACGTGCCGGACGAGGTTCAATGAACCTCTAGGTCAGTATGTCGTGTCGAGGCCCAAAAATGCAAAAAGCCCTGTGTGAACAGGGCCTTGCAAGGGTACGGATGGTGGGCGTGACAGGGATTGAACCTGTGACCCCTACGATGTCAACGTAGTGCTCTCCCGCTGAGCTACACGCCCTTCCGTGAGGCGGCATAGACCATATGGCCGTGCCGCCGTCAACTGGTTTTGTGTCGATTTTTTGAAGTTTTTTCAAACCCCTTATGACACAAGGCTTTTGCCTCAGGCGGCGTCCAGCATCTTGTTCACTTCTTCCACAAGGTCACGCAGGTGGAAGGGTTTGGAGAGCACTTTCGCGTCCTTCGGAGCCTTCGAATCTGCGTTCAGCGCAACGGCCGCGAAGCCGGTGATGAACATCACCTTCAAATCCGGGTCGAGTTCGGTGGCGCGGCGGGCAAGTTCGATGCCGTCCATTTCCGGCATGACGATATCGGTCAGCAGAAGCGAGAAGGGCTCTTCGCGCAGGCGGTCGTAAGCGCTGGCGCCGTTGTCGAAGGACGACACTTTGTAGCCGGCCTTTTCAAGCGCCTTCACCAGGAAGCGGCGCATGTCGTTATCGTCTTCAGCAAGAAGGATTTTTTGCATCGTCTTGAAAAACCGTCAGTGGGTCGTGTTTAAAATTTGGCTCTTAGCCCTACATTAGCCATTTCGCGGTAAAGAACCGGTGAAGGCGTGTAGAGTGCCATTGGTGGGTCATTACATAGTATGGACTTCACCGCTGGCAACTGGCAACATGACGTTACGAACAAGTTACCGATATGGTAAAGGCGGCTTCGGATAAGGTGGATGGGCGGAGTGACGGGCGGAATCGACCTATTCGAGGTGAGGGAGCCGACGTCGCAGACCATTCCCTTCGTCTTCAATTCACCCCATAGCGGACGGCATTACCCCGCCCAGTTCTTAAGCGAGTCGCGGCTTGACGAGATGGGGATCAGGCGCTCCGAAGATCATTATGTCGATGAGCTGTTTTCGCATGCGCCCAATCTCGGGGCGCCGCTGCTGCTTGCGCATTTCCCGCGCGCCTATCTCGATGTGAACCGCGAGCCTTACGAGCTCGACCCGCGCATGTTCGATGGCGCGTTGCCGCCTTACGTCAATATCGGCTCCATGCGGGTGGCCGGCGGGCTCGGCACCATTCCGCGGATCGTCGCGGAAAACATGGAGATTTATCGCCGCCGCCTCACGGTGGAGGAGGGGATTTCGCGCATCGAGACGATCTACAAGCCCTATCACGCCTGCCTACGCCGGCTGATTGCCCGCACCCATGCGGCATTCGGCATGTCGGTGCTGATCGACTGCCATTCCATGCCCGGCAATATCCGCCTTTCCGGTTCGGATATCCGCCCGGATTTCATCATCGGTGATCGTTACGGCACCAGTGCCGCCGCCGAGTTGTCTCGCGCGGCGATGTATTTTCTCGAGGGGCTCGGTTTTACCGCCGTGCGCAACAAGCCTTATGCCGGTGGTTTCATCACCGAGCATTACGGCCGGCCGGTGCGCGGACTGCATGCGCTGCAGATCGAGATAAACCGCGCGCTTTATATCGACGAAGTGACGCTGAAAAAACGGCCGGATTTCGATGATCTGGCGCGTGCGCTCACCGAATTCATGGGCTCGATGGCGGATTATGCCGCCGAGTTCGGCCCTGATTCGGCTCTGGCTGCCGAATAACTCTTCTCATTTTCCAGATTTCTTTCGGACGCTTCCCGGCGAGGCTGCGGTTTTGCACGGCCAAAAAAAACCGCGCTCGAGGCGCGGTCAAGTCTAGGGAGGAAACACCCAAGGAGGGTATTACAGTCCGAAGACTGCGAGAAGAAAACTACTCCCGCATTGCACAATCGTCAAGCACAAATTTAAAATGCATAAAATATGTGCATTTGCCTATCGGATCTGCCCCGATTGGCCTCAGTCAAAAACTGTGGTCTATGGGCGGGCACACAATTTTCGGGGTGACCATGCTTCCAGATCGTTCGTTTTTCGATAGGCTGGCCGATGCGGCCAAGGCCGAAACGCTGCCGCGCTTTCGCACCGGCACTTCAGTCACCAACAAGCTGGCGGGAGGTTTCGATCCGGTAACGGAAGGCGACCGGGCCGCCGAAACCGCCATCCGGGCGCTGATCGAGCAAAACTTTCCGGATCACGGCATTCTGGGGGAAGAGCACGAAAACATCGGGCTGGACCGCGAACATGTCTGGGTGATCGACCCGATCGATGGTACGCGTGCCTTCATTTCCGGCCTGCCCACATGGGGCACGCTGATCGGCCTGCGCTCGAATGGTCGCGCCTCAATGGGCATGATGGACCAGCCGTTTACCGGTGAGCGTTATTTCGCCGATGGTGAAAAGGCGTGGTATCGCGGCCCGGACGGTGAACAGCAAATCCGCACGCGCGACTGTGGTGGATTATCGAACGCGATCCTGTTCACCACCTCGCCGCATATCTTTGAGGGCAGCGATCTCGCGGCCTATAAGGCGGTCGAGGAAAAGGTGCGGTTGTTCCGCTACGGCACCGATTGTTATGCCTATACGCTGCTGGCCGGCGGCCATATCGATCTCGTTATCGAAAACAACCTGAAGCCTTATGATGTCGGTGCGCTGATCCCGATCATCGAACAGGCGGGTGGCATTATCACCACCTGGGATGGCGGGCGGCCGGAAGAGGGCGGCAATATCATCGCCGCCGGCAGCCGTGCCGTTTATGAAGAGGCGCGGGCGCTGCTCGCCCGCTGATCCTCTGATCAGGCCGCGGCGTCGTCGGAAACGAGTGGCGCCGCATCGCTGCCGGGGATGAAAGCCTCGATCGCCGCCAGCGCCTGGGCGCGATACACATCGTCCTCGCTGAACAGTTCGTGGCGTCCACCTATAATGTTCACCAGTTGGCCGGCGCGAAAATTGCGGGCCAGTTCCTCTTGCTTTCCGTAGGGCACGATGCCGTCGCGCATCGGCGCCAGGATCAGTGTCGGGATGGTGATGTTGGTGAGATGTGCCTGCGAGGCGATACGACGGCCCGCCTTCAGCGTTTCCTTCAGCCAGCGCATGGTCGGGGGCCCGAGTTCCAGCTCCGGAAACGTCTTGCCGATGGCGCCATTGCGGGCAAACCGTTTTGGATCCGATGTCAACGGATTGCCGGCAAATGGCCGGTTGTTCTGGTCCTTGCCGGCGGATAACTGACCAAGGCCCATATTGGTAAGTGAACCCGCGATGAGGCGGATAAGACCTTCCGACACGGCCTGACCGGTCAGGCCCACGAATGGCGCTGCCAGCGCCATGCGATCGATGCGGTTGGTAAGCTTTGGGGCGGCGCCAAGCGCGATCAGGGCACCGGTGGAATGCGCGACAAGGAAAAACGGCAGGCGGGTATCCGGCAGCACGATCTGTTCGAGAAACAGGTCGAGGTCACGCTCATAATCGGAAAAGCGGCGCAGATGGCCCTTTTTCGGTTTTTTCAGCAATCGGTCGGAGCCGCCCTGACCGCGCAAATCGTAGGTTGCCACCCACAGGCCCATGGCGTTGAAATCGCGGATCGTCTCGTAATATTTCTCGATGGATTCGCTGCGGCCATGCAGCAGAACGATCGTGCCGCGCGCCGGTGAAATGTCCGAACGGAAAACGGCATAACGCAGCTTTGCGCCGCGATGGCCGGTGAAAAAACCGGCAAAATGGTTCGGCGGCACCGGATTGTCGGGTGTCGACCGCAGGATTTCGGGCGTGGTGGTTTCTGCTTCGCTCATGGCACAAGCGATAGGCGGAATGTTTTTGCGGTCAAGGGGAAATTGGTTTCGGGCACCGGCCATCGCCGGTGCCCATTGTCAAAAATATCAATCGTCGCTGTCGATGGAAACCTGTTCGCCGGTTTCCGGGTTGAATTTGACCTCGATGCTGCGGCCATCCCTGTTGCGGCCGGACACTTCGTAGCAGCCGTCATCGATATCGATGTCGCGCACCTCGATGCCCATGCCGGTGGCGCGGTCGCGCATCTGGGCTTCGGTCATCCACTTGTCGAGCTGGACATTGCCGCAGCGGCGGTCGTCGCGATCATCCGCATGGGCGATGGATAGCGGTGCAAGGGCGGTGAGCGTGGCGGCGGCAATAGTGGCGGCGAGGACGAGCTTTTTCATGGGTGGTCTCCTTGGGCGTCTATGGCGGGCACCATTGCCCTGCCGATGAAGCCACCCTAAGTCACGGCCACTGATCGATAACTGACGGCTGGTGTCAGCCAAATTTCAGTTTGGGAATGTTAGTTGTGTGTCCATGTTGAACCATGTCCTCATAAAAGCGTCGCTGATTTCCGCGCTGCTGCTTGCCGCTCCGGCGGCCGGCGTTGCGAAGGATCTCGACACGCTGCGCGATGCGGTGAAGCGTGGCGATGTGCTGCCGCTTTCCGTGCTGCAGAAAAAGCTGCGCGCGCGTTATCCGGGCGATATCATCCGTGTCGAACTGGATGAGGATGACGGTCGCTTTATTTACGAATTCAAGGTGCTGCAGGCAAACGGCCGGCTTTACGAGATCGAGATGGACGCAAAGGATGGCGCCATTCTCGATGTTGACGATGATGATGACGACTGAGGCCCATGCGCATTCTGCTTGTTGAAGACGACCCGCTGATCGCCCGCGACATCACGCATCACCTGACGCGTGCCGGTTATCTCGTGGAACACGAACATGACGGCGAAAACGGCTGGTATCGCGGCGACAGCGAGGAATTCGCCGCCGTCGTGCTCGATCTCGGCCTGCCGACCATGGACGGGCTTTCCGTGCTGAAACGCTGGAGAGCGGCCGAGCGGGAGCTGCCGGTGCTGATCTTGACCGCACGCGGCAACTGGGAGGAACGGGTCGAAGGCATCGATGCCGGGGCTGACGATTATCTCGCCAAGCCGTTTCAGATGCCGGAGCTTCTGGCGCGGTTGCGGGCGATCATCCGCCGTTCACAGGGCACGGCAAGCCCGGTCCTGTCGGCGGGGCGCATGAAAATCGATCCGCGCAGCCGGACCGTGTCGCTGGATGGCGAGCCGGCAGACCTGACGCCGCTCGAATATCGCTGCCTGCATTACCTGATGGCCAATGCCGAACGGCATGTCTCGCAGCTGGAACTGACCGAACAGCTTTATGCGCAGGACTTTGAACGCGAGAGCAATTCGGTCGAGGTGCTGATCGGGCGTTTGCGCAAGAAATTCGGCAAGGACCTGATCACCACCCGCCGTGGTTATGGCTACCGGATCGGTGCTGCATGAAGCGGCCGCTTTCGATCCGCGTCCGCTTTCTTCTCGTTTCGCTGATTGCCGTTCCCTCGGCGCTGGCGCTGGCCGCCCTGTTCATGACCTCGATGTTTTCGGCCAGCCTCGAACGGCGGCTGGAAGAGGAACTGAAAGGGCATATCAACACCATTGCCGGCTCGATCCGCCTTGGTGCCGATGGCCGTATCGAACATCCGTTCAGCCTAATGGACCGGCGGTTTACCGAAGCCTATGGCGGGCTTTACTGGCAGATCGGTGATGCCACGACGCCCGCCATGTTCCGTTCGGAATCTCTTTGGGACACAAGCCTTACGAGCCCGGACGACGTGCCGGATGATGGTGCCGTGCATCGTTATGAAGCGGATGGGCCGAACGATACGCGGCTGATCGTGCTGGAACGGCAGATCATGGTGAGCGCGCCTGCCGGACTGAAGCCGGTACAGATTTCGGTAGCGTCGGACACCAAGACGCTGGACGAGGCGAGCCGTGGATTTGCGCTGGATATTCTGCCTTATCTCGCCGGTCTGGCGGCATTTCTGATCGGCGCGTCGCTGGTGCAGGTGTTTTATGGCTTGAAACCGCTCGCCGACCTGACCAAGGGGCTCGACCGCATTCGCGAGCGCCGTAGCGGCAGGCTGGAAGGAGCATTGCCGGTGGAATTCGTTCCCGTCGAGGAGGCGGTCAACCGGCTGCTGGGCGAGCAGGCGCAGTCGCTGGCCAAGGCGCGGGCACGGGCGGGCGATCTGGCGCATGGGCTGAAGACGCCGCTCACCGTGCTTTCCAACGATGCACTGACCCTGCGGGAGCGCGGGCAAGAAGAGATCGCCGACGAGATAGAGCAACTGGTGCGGCTGATGCGTGGGCATGTGGAGCACGAACTGGCCCGCAGCCGCATCGTCGCGAATGCCGATATGCGCCAGACCGATGCCGATATCGAAAAGATCGTCGGGCAGGTGGTGAAAACGTTGCAGCGCACGCCTAAGGGCGAGGGGCTGCAATGGACGATCGAAATCGGTGCGCCACCGAATGTCCCGCTCGATGCGCATGATCTGCGCGAACTGATCGGCAATCTCACCGAAAACGCGGTGAAATGGGCCTCGGGCGAGGTGTGCATCTCGTGGAAGGATGGCCGCCTGGTGGTGGCCGATGACGGGCCGGGTGTGGACCCTGAAAAGATCCGCAGCATGACCGAGCGTGGCGTGCGGCTGGACAGCCAGACGCCGGGCACCGGTTTCGGTCTCTCCATCGTCAAGGAAATCTGTGAGGTTTATGGGCTGATGCTGTCGATCGAAAACCGGCAGGGCAGCGGCTTGATGGTGTCGGTGGTGTTCGGCGAAACATTGAGCAAGTAATGAAGACCCCGCCCCAAACCCCTCCCCACAAGGGGGAGGGGCTTAACCCGGCCGTTCCGTTGAAGCTCAATCGAGGCAGGCGGTCGCCTCCGGTTTTCTCCCCCCTTGTGGGGGAGATGGCCGGCAGGCCAGAGGGGGACTTCCCGTTCCGCTTGCTTGGGCGTCATAGAGGCACGCCGCACCGCTTCAATGCTGATGCTCGCCCCCACCACCCTGCGGCGCCATTGGCGTCGCATCTGCCGCATCGGTCGGGTGCGGATGATCGGGGTCGGGGCTGTGCGTGGTGCGGTGGATTGCCGCCACATCGCCCTCATGGCCGTAAAGCGCGATATGCAGGCCCCAATAGGATGAGGCAAAAATTACCAGTGCCGCTGCAATGCCGATCGGCACGCCCGCCATCAGATTCTTGAATTTTGGAACGAAAAACACGTCGCGGGTATGGTCGGCGGCAATCGCCACGATGACGGCCATGATCAGCGCATGGCCGATCAGGTCGATACGGCCGAACGGGTAGACGGCGGCATTGAAGATGACGAACAGCGCCACGGCCGAAAGGCGGCGCACCAGCGGCGTCCACAACAGACCGAAACCCATGGTGAATTCGGCAACGCCGGCCATCGGGATGAAGACGTCGCGCGGCATGCCGAAGGTCAGGAACGGCTTTTCAGCGACCAGCGGGTAAAACCAGTCGGGATAGGCGAATTTTTCGAGGCTGGACCACATCAGCGCGATGGCGACGCCCCAGCGCAGTGCCTGAAAACGGTGTTTTCGAAGTTCTTCATTGGACGAGGCTTCCATCACCAGATAGGCGGCGACACCGACGCCGAGCGCCAGATAGTCGAGCAGGTGAAAGATATCGTAATCCCGCAGCGCCAGCAGCCACAGGAGGATGATGCCGGCGGCGGCAAGCGGTTGGGTGCGGCGAAAGAAGATCAGCATGGCGATCAGCAGCTGACCCCATGAAACGATCTCCGAAGGGGTCTTCAGATCCGGTGTGAGATAAACACCGCCGACCGCAAAGATGGCGATGAAAAAGGCGCCGACCACGCAGCGCACGAAATCGTCGAGGCGGCCGTAAAGCGGATCGGTGATCCGGTCCATGCCGAGAAGAATGCGTTCGCCGGCGCTGGATTGTTCGACCGCGCGGGTGGCGAGGAAAAACACCAGCACGAGCGCGATGCCGGCCCAGAACCATGTGTCGGTGAGCGTGGCGCTGATCGGCTGCGGCGGCGCGCCGACGATATAGGGGGCGAACCATTTGACATGGGCTGCGGCCGGTTCGGCGGCGAGAAGGGGCAGGGGGAGAGTGAGCCATCCGGCTCGGTGAGCGGAATGCATCGTTTTGTTCCTATCGATATCGCAGAAACGACTGATGCGAAGGCTTCAGGACAATCCGTTTCTGCAATTTTGACGATAGTTCATTTTGTGACTGGTTATTTGCTTTTTGGCAATCATCGAATGGATTGACGGCGCTCTGGCTGCGACAAACTGGCCAGATGGAGCCATTCGCTTCCGACGTCGGGTTTGCGTGGGAGCGTTTTCAGTATTTCTAAAATTCGCGCAAAAGTCGCATATGCAGGAAACGCGAAAAAGGGTCTTGAAGGCGGAAAGGGCAATTCCCATCTTGGTTCTGCGGGCGCCGATGACGGGTCCGCAAACAGAGGCCGGGCATCGCCAGAACGGGATGTCGCGCTTCAAAAACCGCAACTCGTCGCTTCATGAGAGGACATCATGCGTCACGTCGATTTTTCCCCCCTTTACCGTTCCACCGTCGGTTTCGACCGCCTTTTCACCATGCTGGACAGCCTTGGCCAGCCCGATCAGGCGCAGACCTATCCGCCTTACAATATCGAGCGGACCGGTGAGAACACCTATCGCATCACCATGGCCGTTGCCGGTTTCGACGAAAAGGAACTGAGCATCGAGGCCCGTGCGCATGTGCTGCACGTCAAGGGTGAAAAGAGCGAGGACGAAGCCGCTTCCAAGAGCGAGTTTCTCCATCGCGGCATTGCCAAGCGCGCCTTCGAGCGCCGTTTCCAGCTGGCCGATCATGTCGAAGTTCAGAGCGCGCAGCTGAAGAACGGCCTGCTTCACATCGATCTTCTGCGGTCGATCCCGGAGGCGATGAAACCGCGCCGCATCGCGATTGCCGCCGAACCGGTCGATACGCCCAAAACCATCGAGGCGCAGATCAGCGAGCCTCAGCTCAACTAACGCAAGGCCAAAAATCCTCCCAGGACGACGACCTCCACGTCAAATGGCCAAAACGGCGCCCCCTTCCCACCGGAAGGGGGCGTTTTTGTTTGGGCGGTTTGACGCGATTTGGTGCGCGACATAGTATGTGCCCGAGCTTTGAGCGAGAGGCTGCCATGCGTGTGACCGTGAAGAAACTGGGCGACAGCGCCTCCATTCCGATCCCGCGCGAGATCATGGAAGCGGCCAATCTTTCCGTCGACACCGAGGTTGATGTCAGCGAGCAGAATGGGCGCGTGATTATAGAATTACCGCGAGATCAGGATTTGGATCTCGATGAGATGATCTCTCGGATCACGCCTGAAAACCTCCATGACGAAATCGATTTTGGCGCGCCCGTAGGCAGAGAGCGGCTCTGATGTCGGCGGCTGGCTATGTCCCTGAAACAGGTGACATTGTTTGGCTGGATTTTTCGCCGCAGACCGGTCACGAGCAGGCCGGGCGCCGCCCCGCTTTTGTGCTGACGCCCGCGATCTATAACCGGCACGGCCTCATGTTGTGCTGCCCTATGACGACCAAGCGCAAAGGCTATCCGTTCGAGGTCGTTGTAGAAGATGGCAGTATCGTTCTGGCTGATCAGGTGAAAAGTGTGGATTGGCGCAAGCGAAATGCCCAACTCAAAAGTCGGGCATCTGACGCCATATTGAAGCAGGTCCGGGCCAAGGCGATCAAGCTGATTGGTGGCAGCTGATCGCCTCGGTTTGTCTCAAGCCGCCGCCGTTGCCTTGTCTTCCACCTTCACCTTGCGCTGCGCATATTTCTGGGCCAGCACCGCACAGACCATCAGCTGGATCTGGTGGAACAGCATGATCGGCAGCACGATGGCGCCGATCGCCGAGGACTGGCCCGCGAAGATGGCATTGGCCATCGGCACGCCCGAAGCCAGCGATTTTTTCGAGCCGCAGAAGGTGATGGCGATCTCGTCTTCCTTGGAGAAGCCGAGAAGGCGGCTGCCATACATGGTGATGACCATGACGACCGCCAGAAGTACCATGTCCGTCACGATGACGGCGGCGATATCGGTGAGCGAAAATGTGCGCCAGATGCCTTCGATGACGGCCGTCGAAAAAGCCAGATAAACCACCATCAGGATGCCGCCGCGATCGACCGGCGCCAGCAGTTTTTTGCGGGCGCGGATCCAGTTGCCGATGAAGGGCTGCAGAAGCTGGCCGATGACGAAGGGGGCGAGAAGCTGCAGCGCGATCTTTTCGATGGCATCGGCGGAGACGCCGCCACCTTCGCCTGTCGTCGACATCAGGAGGCCGGCCAGAAGCGGTGTCAGGAACATGCCAAACAGGTTGGAGCCGGAGGCCGAGACGATCGCCGCTGGCACATTGCCGTTTGCCATCGAGGTGAAGGCGATCGATGACTGCACGGTGGAAGGCAGCACGCAGAGGAAAAGAATGCCGGCGTAAAGCGGGGCGGGCAAAATGCTTTCAGGCAGAAAGCCGATGGCAAGGCCAAGCAGCGGGAAGATGACGAATGTGGTGGCGAGGATGGTCAGGTGCAGGCGCCAGTGCAACAGTCCGCCGACCACGACTTCCCGCGACAGGCGGGCGCCGTGCAGGAAGAACAACAGTCCGATGGCGATGTCGGTGGCGATGCCGAACCAGTAGGCGGGTTCACCATGGATCGGCAGGAAGGAAGCGAGGATGACCGCGCAGACCAGCATGATGGTGAAACGGTCCGGCATGAAGCGGCTCATGGGCATGTCCTGAAACTGATTTTACTTCGATTGGGGAGCGTCTTCTCTTATCATGATGTGCGATGCAAGAATTAACAGTTATCATGAAGTGGGATAAGCATGCTCAATCTCCATCATCTCGAAAGCTTTGTGATGTTGCAACAGGCCGGCAGTTTTACGGCTGCTGCCGAGCGGCTCGGCATCGGGCAATCAACGATCAGCCAGCATATCCAGCGGCTTGAAAGGTCGCTCGGTCGGCAACTGGTGCAGCGCGATACCCATCAGGTTCGGCTGACGGCGGATGGCGAGGCGCTGCTGGGGTATGCGCGTGGCATGCTGGATCTCAACGGCAAGGTGGCGTCGCTGTTCGGCGAAAGCCGCTTGCGCGGGCGTCTGCGGCTGGGCGTTTCGGAAGATGTCGTCGCCAACCGGTTGACCGCCATTCTGGAGGATTTCAGTCGCCTGCATCCATGGGTGGATCTGGAACTGACCGTGGCGCTGAGCGGCGTTCTTTTCCAGATGCAGGAGGTCGGCGAACTCGATCTGGTTCTCGCCAAGCGGCATATCGGAGAGACGCATGGACGTCTGCTTTATCGCGAGCCGCTGGTCTGGCTGGCGCGCGATGCCGATGTTCTGTTGCGTGATGAAACCGTGCCGCTGATTGCCTTTCCGCCGCCGAGCATTACCCGAAAAGTGGCGCAGCAGGCGCTGGATCAGAGCAATATCGCCTGGCGGATCGTCTGCACCTGCGGCAGTCTTGCCGGCCTGACGGCGGCGGCACGGGCCGGCATGGGTGTGCTGGTGCAGCCGCGCAGCATGGCGCCGGCAGGTCTGCGGGAGATTGCGCCGGGGCGGTTGCCGGATCTGGAGGATATCGAATTCGTGCTGGTGCCGCGAAGGGGGGCCGACGCGGCACTGGTGGAGGCGGTGTCGAGTTTGATCACGGCGCGGATTGTGCCGTGAGTTAAGGGAGTTCCCTTTTTTCCGCATGCGGTGCGATTGCTTATGAAATTGGGTGCGTGCCGCTTGCTCCCAATGATCTCCCCCCTTGAGGGGGAGATGTCACCGAAAGGTGACAGAGGGGGGTAAGCAACGTTGCGGCACATGACACGAAGGCGAAGTTTGTGCCAGAAACACCCCCCTCTGCCCTGCCGGGCATCTCCCCCTCAAGGGGGGAGATCGGCTGGGCGCACCATCATCAAACCTTTATCAAGCCGAAGCGCAGATCGCCAAAAACTGGTCGACGTCTTCCTCGGTTGTGGCAAAGCTCGTCACCATGCGGATCAGCGCTTCGTCGCCGGCAACTTTTTCCGGCATGTCGCGCGGTTCCAGCCAGTCGTAGAATCTGGCACCCTTTTCCTGCGCCGCTTTTGCCGAGGGCTTTGGCAGGATGGCGAATACTTCGTTGGCCTGGGTCGGCCATGCCAGGCGGGCGCTGTTGAGCGAGCCGAAACCAGCGCGCAGGCGGTTGGCCATCTCGTTGGCGTGGCCGGCAAGGCTCAGCCACAGGTCGTCCTTCAGATAGGCATCGAACTGGGCGGCGATGAAACGCGATTTGGAAAACAGCTGGGCGGTGCGCTTGCGCAGGAAGGCAAAATCCTTGGCAAGTTGCGGATCGAAAAACACGATCGCCTCGGCGCACCAGCAGCCGTTCTTGGTGCCGCCGAAGGAGAGAACATCGACGCCGCGTTTCCATGTCATTTCCGCCGGCGTGCAGCCGAGCGCCATCAGCGCGTTGGCAAAACGGGCGCCATCCATGTGCAGCGGCAGGCCATTATCCTTGGCGATCTTGGCGATCGCGTCGATTTCCTCCAGCGTGTAGACGGTGCCGGCCTCGGTTGCCTGTGTCATCGAAATGGCGGCGGCGCGGCCGTGGTGGATGGCATCCTGCGGGTAACGGGCGATGCGGCTGACGAGATTTTCCGGCAGCATCTTGCCGTCCGGGCCTTCGACCGCGACCATGCGCATGCCGGAAAAGAAGTCCGGCGCGCCGCATTCGTCCTCGATGATATGCGCTTCCGAATGACAGAAGGTGAGGCCGCCGGCACGCGCGATGCTGGCGAGCGACAGCGAGTTGGCGGCGGTGCCGGTCGCGACGAAGAAGACGGCCACTTCGCGCTCGAAAATCTCGTTGAAACGGAGCTCGATCGACTTGTCGAGATCGCTGGAGCCATAGGCCGAGGCGAAGCGGGTGGATTCCTTCGAAAGGCGTTCGTTGATGGCAGGATGGGCGCCGGCCCAGTTGTCGGATGCGAAGAACATGGAGGGTCCTGTTACGAAATGCGCAGCGGTGCGGGAGAGGTTTCGACCTTACGGCATTTGCCGCCGGGATCAAACAAAAAGGCCCCGGAAGATCATTCCGAGGCCTTTTGTTTTCACATAATCAGAACTCAGCCGAGCTTGGAAACCAATGCCTTCAGGCCGTTCTCGACGGTCGGACGGATATCCGCACGCTTCAGGGCGAAGGCTACGTTGGCCAGGATGAAGCCATCCTTGGCGCCGCAGTCATAGGTTTCGCCGGTGAACTTGTAGGCCGCAAATTCTTGGGCTTTGGCAAGCGTCAGCATGCCGTCGGTCAGCTGGATTTCGTTGCCGGCACCACGTTCCTGGGTTTCCAGAATGTCGAACACTTCTGGCTGCAGGATGTAGCGGCCGTTGATGAAGAAGTTCGAAGGCGCGGTGCCCTTGGCCGGCTTTTCGACCATCTGGGTGATCTTGAAGCCGTCACCGACAGCGTCGCCGACGCCGACGATGCCATATTTGTGAGCCTGTTCCGGATCGCATTCCTCGACGGCGAGAATGTTGCCACCGGTCTTTTCGTAAAGCTCGACCATGCCCTTGAGGCAGCCCTTTTCGGCGGACATGATCATGTCGGGCAGCAGCACGGCAAACGGCTCGTTGCCAACGATATCACGCGCGCACCAGACGGCATGACCAAGGCCGAGCGGCGACTGCTGGCGGGTGAAGCTTGCCATGCCGGCCTGCGGCAGCATGTCGGACAGAATGGTCAGTTCGGCATTCTTGTTGCGCTCCTTCAGGAGCGATTCCAGCTCAAATTGAATATCAAAATAATCTTCAATAACGCCTTTGCCGCGGCCTGTGACGAACACGAGATGTTCGATACCGGCCTCGATTGCCTCATCCACCACATACTGGATAACGGGCTTGTCAACGACCGTAAGCATTTCCTTCGGCACGGCCTTGGTCGCGGGAAGGAAGCGCGTACCCATGCCTGCTACCGGAAATACTGCCTTACGAATCTTTTGGTGTCCCACTCATGCCTCCTAAAAGCACAGTCTGTTTTTCTGTCGGTCGCCCGTGAACCGGTCTCTAGGGATATATTTCAACCTTTTCGGGGCAATGACAGAGCGATGTTATGATGGTAAAGAATTTATTTATTCTGATGTTCTACATTGACCGTAACCCGGCCGCCATCACCGGTGAAAACCCTGACTGGAAGAACAACGGATACGCCGTCCATGACTATGACCAGCCCCCGTCGCTTTCAAGCGCTCGCTCTCTCGATGATCGCAGGCATGACGCTCGCGGTCACTCCGATACATGCTCAGGCAGACCAAGGTTTCAAGGCTTTTGTCGCAAATTTCTATGAGACGGCAGCCAAGAGCGGCATTACCCGCGCAACCTATAATAAAGCGTTTGCAGGCATCAGCACGCCCGATCAGGACGTGTTGCAGAAGGCGCAGTACCAGCCCGAATTCAAGTCTAAGATCTGGGATTATCTCGACAGCCGCGTGAACCCCTATACGGTCAAGATCGGCCGCGAGATGAAGGCCCGTCACGGTCGCCTGCTGAACGCCATCGAACGGCAGTTCGGGGTCGATCAGCACATCATTCTCGCCATCTGGTCGATGGAATCCAATTATGGCGCAGCGCTGGAAAACCCGGAACGCCTGCACCACGTGCCGCAGGCGCTGGCCACGCTCGCATGGGCGGACCCGAAGCGCTCGAAATTCGGCCGCACCCAGCTGATCGCGGCGCTGAAAATCCTGCAGGCCGGTGACGTGACGCCAAAACAGCTGACCGGCTCCTGGGCCGGCGCCATGGGCCACACGCAGTTCATCCCCACCAGCTACCTGCTTTATGCGGTCGATGCCGATGGCAACGGCAAGCGCGACATCTGGCATTCGATCCCGGATGCCTTGGCGACCGCTGCCAACCTGCTTGCCAAGAACGGCTGGACCTCGGGCAAGACCTGGGGCTACGAAGCCACCCTGCCGGCTGGTGCCGCCAGATACGAAGGCCAGACCAAGACCATCGCCCAATGGGCAGCGCTCGGTTTCACTCGCCCCAATGGCAAGGGTTTTCCACGCGGCGGTGACCGCGCGACGCTGAAGCTGATGGCGGGTTCGAACGGGCCGGCCTTCCTGATGATGAAAAACTTCTTCACCATCAAGAAATACAATGCGGCCGACAGTTATGCGCTCGCCGTTGGCCTTCTGGCCGACCAGATCGCCGGTTACGGTGGCATGCAGCAGCGCTGGCCGCGCCCGGCAGGTACGCTCGACATTACCGAAAAATTCGAGTTGCAGTCGCGCATGAAGGAGCTAGGTTATTACGACGGCGAGGTCGACGGCAATTTCGGCTCCGGTTCGAAGGCCGCCATTTCCGCCATCCAGAAGCGCCTCGGCATGCAGCAGGATGGCGAACCGTCGCATTCGCTGTTGAAGGCCATCCGCTGACATCACGATGCCATCATTATGATCGCAACGTTTTCTCTGGAACCGGGCTGCGGTCCATTCGCGGCCCGGAAGAAATGGACGGCAGGGACATGAAAGCTGCAGGGCTTGGCCTCGGAAAACGGCTGAAGACTTTTGGCACGCGGGGCATTCTCGTGATTGTGGCCATGATCACGGCCCTGCCGGAGTTCGTTGCGCCTGTCGCGGCTCAGGAGCGTCGTTATTATCTCGAGGACCGTCGTTACGAGCGCCCGCAACGGCGCACGCTGATGGACCTGTTCTTCAACGATCGGCGCAGGCGTGATCCGTCGGTGATCCAGATGGAACCTCGGCGAAAACGGCGTGCGGCGCCTGCCGCTGCGCCGCGCCGTCCTGTTCGCACGGCACCGGCCGTTGCGCCGGTGATTGCCGCCCCGCCGAAACCCGAACCCGTCCAGAAGCTTGAAAATGCCAAAAAGGTGCTGGTCGTCGGCGATTTTTTCGCCGGGCGGCTGGCCGGCGGGCTTGAAACGGCCTTTGCCGAAAATCCCGGCGTCATGGTGGTCGATCACGGCGAAACCGCGTCCGGTCTGGTGCGACAGGATCATTACGACTGGCCGCAGGCGCTGCCGGAACTGATTGCCAATGAAAAACCGTCGCTCGTCGTCGTGATGATCGGCGCCAATGACCGCCAGCAGATCGACAGCAATGATGCGCGCGAAAAATTCCGCACCGAGCGCTGGTTCGAAATCTACAAGCAGCGCGTCAACGAGTTCGGCCAGATTGCCCGCGACCACGATCTGCCGCTGCTCTGGGTCGGCCTGCCGGCCTTCCAGTCCGCATCCATGACGGCGGATGCGGTGACGCTCAACGGCATCTTTCGCACGCAGGCCGAAGAGATCGGTGGCGAGTTCGTCGATATCTGGGACGGGTTTGTCGACGAGGAGGGCAAGTTCATCGTCACCGGCTCCGACGTCAACGGCCAGCAGGTGCGCCTGCGCAGCGCCGACGGTATCAACATGACCGAGGCCGGGCGCCAAAAGTTGGCCTTCTACGTGGAAAAGGTCGCGCGGCGTTATCTCGGCGATGTTCCGCCGGTCGAAATGGTCAATCTCGACGGCAGCAACCTGCCGGCCCTGCCGGTGCTGCCAGGCACACCGATGGCCGCTGTGGTTTCCACCCAGCCGATTGCGCTGTCCGATCCGGACCTCGACGGCGGCAAGGATCTGCTCGGCGGCACTGCGCCGGCACCCGCCACGACGCAGTCACCGCGCGATCTTCTGGTGACGCGTGGAGAACTGCCGGAAGCGCCGGCCGGCCGGGTGGATGATTACCGGATCAACAAGGCGACGCAGTAAGCAGGGCACGCGCTCTGGCGGAAGCCACCGCATGATCGACCTTGTCGATAAAAGCCTGCGCGCGTGGGATGGCATCATGCAGATACTGATCCGGCCCCAGCATTTTGCGGCTGTTCAACTCCGCTGTGTCGAGCAGATCGAAATCGACGGTTTCGATTGAACAGCTCCATCCGGGATATCTCTTCGACCAGCCCTTGGCATGGTGCGCCAGCAACCGCTCGCGCAATGAATATCCATGGTAGTCAAAGACGATGACGCCATCCGTCACATAGGCATGTCCACCCGCAAAATCCTCGGCAGGAATGATGCGCTCCGCATGAAAACCGGGCAGCGGAGGCAAACGCAGAAAAGTGCCTGCCAACAATGCGCAGGCCCCATGCCCGAAGAAGATGCGATCGGGCAGGGCCCATCGCTTTTCCGGGTTCTTCTTGATGCCGCGCTTGAGGATGTACATGGCAATGAAGGTGCGGTGATTCCGCTTGTCCGTCAAACGATGACGGCAGAAAAAAACCTCTCGCCGTGAGCGAGAGGGCCGATATTCGATAACGAAGCGGCTGCGTTTAACGCGGCAGAACCGAAGCGCCCATCAGCGCCTCATCCACTGCACGTGCCACCTGACGGCCTTCACGGATCGCCCAGACGACCAGCGACTGGCCGCGACGCACGTCGCCGGCAACGTAGAGCTTGTCGATCGAGGTCTTGTAATCGCGATCGTTGGCAACGACGTTGGTGGAGCCGCGACGGTCGGTGT
The DNA here is from genome assembly GCF_030811685.1 of Neorhizobium huautlense. Classification (GTDB taxonomy): domain Bacteria; phylum Pseudomonadota; class Alphaproteobacteria; order Rhizobiales; family Rhizobiaceae; genus Neorhizobium; species Neorhizobium huautlense_A. Next base: position 382,713 of record NZ_JAUSRF010000002.1, read on the forward strand.
TGAGCGTCAGCTTGCCTTCCAGTTCGGAAACAACGCCGGTCTTCATCGGGCCGGAGAAACCGATGGCGATGAAGGCGAGATCGGCCTTGATGATGAAATCCGTGCCGGCGATCGGCTTGCGGCGTTCATCCACCTGGCAGCAGCGCACGCCGGTGAGAACACCATCTTCGCCGACGAATTCGAGCGTCGCCACCTGGAATTCGCGGTTGGCACCTTCAGCCTGAGACGACGAGGTGCGCATCTTGGTGGCCCAGAACGGCCAGACGGCAAGCTTGTCTTCCTTTTCCGGCGGCATCGGGCGGATGTCGAGCTGGGTCACTTTGACAGCGCCCTGACGGAAAGCCGTGCCGACGCAGTCCGACGCGGTATCGCCACCGCCGACAACCACGACATGCTTGGCACCGGCGAGGATCGGTTCAGCCGGCCAGCCGGTCGAGTCGATATTTTCACGGCCGACGCGGCGGTTCTGCTGCACCAGATACGGCATGGCATCGTATACGCCGTGCAGGTCGACGCCGGGAATGCCGGCCGGACGCGGAGTTTCCGAACCGCCGCAATAGATGACGGCATCGTGCTCAGCCATCAGTTCTTCCGTCGGCTTGTCGACGCCGACATTGACGCCGTAGTGGAAGGTGACGCCTTCGCCGGTCATCTGCTCGACACGGCGGTCAATGAAGTTCTTCTCCATCTTGAAGTCCGGGATGCCGTAACGCAGCAGGCCACCGGCCTTCGTCTCGCGTTCATAGACATGCACTTCGTGACCGGCGCGGGCCAGCTGCTGGGCAGCCGCCATTCCGGCAGGGCCGGAACCGATGATCGCGACCTTGCGGCCGGTCTTCACCGTCGCCGGCTGCGGCACGATGTATCCCAGTTCATAGGCCTTGTCGGCGATCGCCTGCTCGACGGTCTTGATGGCAACCGGCGCATCTTCGAGGTTCAGCGTGCAGGCTTCCTCGCAAGGGGCGGGGCAGACGCGACCGGTGAATTCCGGAAAGTTGTTGGTGGAATGGAGGTTGCGGATCGCCTCTTCCCACTTGTTGCTGTAGACGAGATCGTTCCAGTCGGGGATCTGGTTATGCACCGGACAGCCGGTCGGACCATGGCAATAGGGAATGCCACAGTCCATGCAACGGGCCGCCTGTTTGGTGACCTCGGCATCCGACATGGGGATGGTGAACTCGCGGAAATGGCGGATGCGGTCGGAGGCCGGCTGGTACTTCGCCACCTGCCGGTCGATTTCCATGAAACCCGTTACCTTGCCCATGCTTCTTTCCTTACCTGAACCGTCTAGACCACTCGTTTCAAAGTGGTCAGGTCAATCTTCGTCCCCCTTGGGGGTCTCTTTCGGCCAAGTCCCATTTTGCCATTCAACGAATGGATTGAACCGAGCCCATAACTCTTCCCTTGCCCACTCCTCGCCGGGAGAGATCGAGATCACACCGTCTCGATCCTGAAGAAGATCAACCTCTTCACCCACCAAGAAGAACTCTTCGGGAATGACGACCATCCGAACACCGTCTTTTCGGATGATCTTGCTTTTCATGTTGAGCGATACAGGACGCATCGGCACCTCCATCATCAGATCATCTCTGATACCATAAGGCGCCGACAGTTGAACTATTCCGCAGCCACGCCCATCCGCATGCGTTCCATTTCCTCAAGCGCACGGCGGTATTCGACCGGCATGACCTTGCGGAATTTTGGACGGTACTCGCCCCAGCGATCCAGGATTTCCTTGGCGCGGGTGGAGCCGGTGTAATGCATGTGGTTGGAGATCAGCTGATAGAGACGCTCCTCGTCGTGGCGGGTCATGTCTTCCGACACGTCCACACGGCCCTTGTGCTGGATATCGCCGCCGCGGTGGTGCAGCTTTTCCAGCATGTCGTCTTCTTCCGGAACCGGTTCCAGCTCGACCATGGCCATGTTGCAGCGCTTGGCGAAGTCACCGACTTCATCCAGCACATAAGCAACGCCGCCCGACATGCCGGCTGCAAAGTTGCGGCCGGTTTCACCCAGAACGACGACAATGCCGCCGGTCATGTATTCGCAGCCGTGGTCGCCCACGCCTTCGACAACGGCTATCGCACCCGAGTTACGGACGGAGAAACGCTCACCCGCCACACCACGGAAATAACATTCGCCCGAGGTTGCGCCGTAAAGCACGGTATTGCCGACGATGATCGAATTTTCCGCAACGATCTTCGAATTTTCCGGCGGGCGCACGATGATGCGGCCACCCGACAGCCCCTTGCCCACGTAGTCGTTGCCGTCACCGACGAGATCGAAGGTGATGCCGCGTGCGAGGAAGGCGCCGAAGGACTGACCGGCGGTACCAGTCAGTGTCACGCGGATCGTGTCGTCTTTCAGGCCCTTTTCGTTCCAGCGCTTGGCAAGCTCACCCGACAGCATGGCGCCGGCCGAACGATCGACGTTCTTGATCGAGGCTTCGAAAACCACCGGCTCCTTGTTTTCCAAGGCAGGCATGGCCTTTTCGATCAGCTTGCGATCGAGAATATCGTCGATCGGGTGTTTTTGGCGCTCGGTCCAGTAGGTGGCTTCCTTGGGTGCTTCCACCTTATGGAAGATCTTCGAGAAATCCAGACCCTTGGACTTCCAGTGGTCGAGCATCTCGTCCTTGGCGAGGAAATCCGAAGAACCGATGATTTCGTCCAGCTTGGTGAAGCCGAGCGATGCCAGGATTTCGCGGACTTCTTCGGCGACGAAGAAGAAGTAGTTGATGACGTGTTCCGGCGTGCCCTTGAAGCGCTTGCGCAGCACCGGGTCCTGCGTGGCAACGCCCACCGGGCAGGTGTTCAGGTGGCACTTGCGCATCATGATGCAGCCGGCAGCGATGACCGGAGCCGTTGCGAAACCGAACTCATCGGCACCCAGAAGCGCACCGATGATGACGTCACGGCCGGTCTTCAGACCACCATCCACCTGCAGCGCGATGCGCGAACGCAGGCCGTTCAGCACCAGCGTCTGCTGGGTTTCTGCAAGGCCGATTTCCCATGGCGAACCGGCATGCTTGAGCGAGGTGAGCGGCGATGCGCCCGTGCCGCCATCGAAACCGGAGACGGTGATATGGTCGGCGCGCGCCTTGGCGACACCGGCGGCAACCGTGCCGACGCCCACTTCGGACACAAGCTTTACGGAAATGTCGGAGGTCGGGTTGACGTTCTTCAGGTCGTAGATCAGCTGCGCCAGATCTTCGATCGAATAGATGTCATGGTGCGGCGGCGGCGAAATCAGGCCGACGCCCGGCGTCGAGTGACGCGTCTTCGCAACCGTCGCATCGACCTTGTGGCCGGGCAGCTGGCCGCCCTCGCCGGGCTTTGCGCCCTGCGCGACCTTGATCTGCAACATGTCGGCATTGACCAGATATTCGGTGGTCACGCCGAAACGGCCCGATGCGATCTGCTTGATGGCCGAGCGTTCCGGGTTCATCGAACCGTCGCGGCGCGGCAGGTAACGATCGCTTTCCTCGCCGCCTTCACCGGTGTTCGACTTGCCGCCGATCTTGTTCATGGCAATCGCAAGCGTGGTATGGGCTTCGCGTGAAATCGAACCGAAGGACATGGCACCGGTGGAGAACCGCTTGACGATCTCGACCGCCGGCTCAACCTCATCGACGGAGACCGGCTTGCGGCCAAGCTCTTCCGCAGACTTGATCTTGAAGAGACCACGGATGGTGTTCATGCGAACGGCGCTATCGTTGACCAGCCCGGCGAACTCGCGGTAGCGGTCCTGGCTGTTTCCACGCACGGCATGCTGAAGCGTGGCGACAACATCCGGCGTCCAGGCATGGCTTTCACCACGCATGCGATAGGCATATTCGCCGCCGATATCGAGCGTCGAGGCGAGAACCGGGTCCTTGCCGAAAGCCGACGTGTGGCGTTCCGTGGTTTCGCGGGCGATTTCGTCGAGGCCGATGCCGCCGATCGAGGAGGCCGTGCCGAAGAAATACTGCTCGACCAGTTCGGACGACAGGCCGACGGCATCAAAAATCTGCGCGCCGCAATAGGACTGGTAGGTGGAAATGCCCATCTTGGACATGACCTTGAGAATGCCCTTACCGACAGCCTTGATGTAACGATAGACCACTTCCTGCGCATCGACTTCCTTGGGGAATTCGCCGCGCATATGCATGTCGGTCAGCGTGTCGAAGGCGAGATACGGGTTGATGGCTTCGGCGCCATAACCGGCGAGACAGCAGAAGTGATGGATTTCGCGCGGCTCGCCGGATTCCACGACGAGGCCGACCGAGGTGCGCAGACCCTTGCGGATCAGGTGATGGTGCACGGCAGCGGTGGCCAGCAGCGCCGGAATGGCCATGCGGTCCGGGCCGATCTGGCGGTCGGAAAGCACGATGATGTTGTAACCGCCCTTGACCGCAGCCTCGGCGCGCTCGCAGAGACGGTCGAGCATTTCTGGCATGCCTTCGGCGCCACGCTCGATGGCGTAGGTGAAGTCCAGCGTCTTGGTGTCGAAACGGTCTTCCGTGTGGCCGATGGAGCGGATCTTTTCGAGATCGCCATTGGTCAGGATCGGCTGGCGCACTTCCAGACGCTTGGCGTTGGCCGCACCCTCATGGTCGAGAATGTTCGGGCGCGGGCCGATGAAGGACACCAGGCTCATCACCAGCTCTTCGCGGATCGGGTCGATCGGCGGGTTGGTGACCTGCGCAAAGTTCTGCTTGAAGTATGTGTAAAGCAGCTTGGACTTTTCCGACATGGCCGAGATCGGCGTATCGGTACCCATCGAACCCACGGCTTCCTGACCGGTGGTCGCCATCGGCGACATCAGGATCTTTGTGTCTTCGCGGGTGTAACCAAAGGCCTGCTGGCGGTCGAGCAGCGACACGTCACGGCGCAGCGCGCGCGGTTCAACCGGCTTCAGTTCTTCGAGGATGAGCTGGGTATTGTCCAGCCACTTGGAATAGGGGTGCTTGGTGGCAAGCTCGGTCTTCAGCTCCTCGTCGGAGATGATCTGGCCCTTTTCCATGTCGATCAGCAGCATCTTGCCCGGCTGCAGGCGCCACTTCTTGACGATGCTTTCCTCGGCCACCGGCAGCGTGCCGGCTTCGGAGGCGAGGATGATACGGTCGTCATCTGTGACGAGGTAACGGGCCGGACGCAGGCCGTTACGGTCGAGCGTCGCACCGATCTGCTTGCCATCGGTGAAGCAGACGGCAGCCGGTCCATCCCACGGCTCCATCAGGGCGGCGTGGTATTCGTAGAACGCCTTGCGCTCCTTCGACATGGACTGGTTGCCCGCCCATGCTTCCGGGATCAGCATCATCACGGCATGCGCCATGGAGTAGCCGCCGCGCAGCAGGAATTCCAGCGCGTTGTCGAAACAGGCCGTATCCGACTGGCCTTCATAGGAGATCGGCCAAAGTTTTGAAATATCGTCGCCGAACAGCGGCGAGGAAACCGAGGCCTGACGGGCCGCCATCCAGTTGACGTTGCCGCGCAGCGTGTTGATTTCGCCGTTATGGGCGACCATGCGGTAGGGGTGCGCCAGCTTCCACGACGGAAACGTGTTGGTGGAGAAACGCTGGTGGACCAGTGCGACGGCGCTTTCGAAACGCGGGTCAGCGAGATCCTTGTAATAGGCGCCGACCTGATAGGCCAGGAACATGCCCTTGTAGACGATGGTCGAGGACGACAGCGAGACCGGATAAAAACCCTGATCGACGCCACCGAACGCGTCATAGATGCGGTTCGAGATCACCTTGCGGATCAGGAAAAGCTTGCGTTCGAATTCGAGGTTGGTCGCGGCATCGCGACCGGCCCCGATGAAGACCTGACAGTGATAGGGTTCAGTCGCGGCAATTTCCGGCGCCTTGGAGAGTGAGGAATTGTCAACCGGCACATCGCGGAAACCGAGGAACTGCTGGCCTTCTTCGGCGATGACATCCTTCACGACCTGACGGTAATGTTCGATTTCTTCCGGCTTGCGCGGCATGAACAGGTGCCCGACGGCATATTCGCCGGCCTTCGGCAGGGTGACGCCTTGGCTCGCCATTTCCTCACGGAAAAAACGGTCCGGGATCTGCACCAGAATGCCGGCGCCATCGCCCATCAGCGGATCGGCACCAACAGCGCCACGATGCGTCAGGTTTTCGAGGATGAACAAGCCGTCCTTGACGATCTGGTGCGACTTCTGACCCTTCATATGGGCGATGAAGCCGACGCCGCAGGCATCGTGTTCGTTGCGCGGATCATAAAGACCTTGGGGCCCCGGAATGCCCGAGGCGACAAACGGAACGCTCTCCTCGTTTTTCACGGGCGTTACCGCCTGCAAACCGGAGATGTCGGCAATCGTCTTCGTCATGGTCATTCCTCCTGTTGGCCGCGAAAGGCGGCAAGGTGGCATCTGTTATTTCGGCAGAACGAGGCACGGGTGTCGCACATCATCCCAAAATTCATGCGACAGTTCTGACGTCACGCAACTGCGCCGCCCGGGCGAACCGCGACCTCTTAAAGAGGCAGCATAACCCGGATCGGCGCCAACGTCAGCGGTGAAACCGGCCTATCGCCGATCCGATTTCCCTGAAATAGGACAGTCTTTCTGACCTATTTCTCAATTTATATGCCACAGAAGTTAATGCTCCACAAGTGGCTGAAACAGGATTTAAACCGGACAAAAAGACACAAGAATACTGAAATCGCGTGGTGCAACGCAATAAAATTACCCAAATGCCGTCCGGCATTCAATTAGATTGCCAGATTGATAGGTCCGGGCGTGCTCAGGGGATTTTGGCTGCGTTAACGGCGCAGCGTCAGGCCGGCGCCGATCTGGACCGTTTTGGTCGGAGATGCGCCGGCGTTTTCCTCGTGCTCATAGGTCACGTCACCGGTCAGATCGAGATAACGGTTGAGCTGGTAGGTGATGCCGGCACCGAGTTCATATGTGCTCTCGTTGCTGCCGGAGGGGAAATCGCGCAGGGTCGTTGCGCCGGACAGGCGGGCAATCAGGTCGTTGCGCATCTGGTGCTGTAGGCCAGTGGAAAAGCGGTATTCCGCCCAGCCATTGGCGCCGGCGGCCGTTGCATCCTGCAATGTCGTGCGCAGGCCGAAATCGATATCGGTGCCGCGGCGGGGCGACCATGTGGCATTGCCGTCAAAGGCGACGGCGCCGAGATCGTCGAGGCGGGTGTCGTCATATTTGGCGAGGATGTAGCCGACGCCCAGTTCGCCGCGCAGCTTTTCGGAAAAATCGAATTCGACACCACTGCGGACGGCGTAATTGTTGGACGAACGCCGATAACCGGATGAATCGAAACGCTCGTCATAAACGGCACGACCGGCGGCTACTTCGAGGAAGGGAATGATGGCCGGCGACAGTTCGTAACCGACGCGCAGGCGGCCGTCGAAACCGGTGCGGTCGCGGTCGGACCGGCTGACGCTGGTGCCATCGGAAAGATCGACATCGCCATAAACAGAGCGTGCCACGGAGACGGCAGCCGTGCCGCGCATCACGCCGAAATCGCGCTGGATCGAGGCGCCGCCGCCAAAGCGCTGCACGGTCGATTGCGTGGCTGCGCCCGAAACGGCATTCGGATCGCTGTTGCTTTCGCGCTCCAGCGCATAATTGCCGGTGATATTGGCGATCGTGTCATTGGACAGGTCGAGCCGCAGATCGGTATCGATGCGGCCTTCCGGCTCGAAATCGGCGCTGTTGCTGGTGCGGCCGGAAAGTGTCTTTTCGAACGTGCCTTCGCCCGTCACCGTCAGCGCATGGCGCGACCAGTCGGACGACAGCGTGCCGCGAATGGCGGTGGAGAGATAGTTGCGGCTGGCCTTGCCGGCGCCGGTACGCTCCGTCTCGTGGTTGATGCTCTGGTTGACGCTGGGGCGCAGCGTGAATGTGCCGAGCCGCACGCCCATGCCGTCATCGGTGCGGGTGAGGGGATCTTCCACGCCGTCGCGGTTGAGTTCGGGCGGGTTGAGCGGGCCTTCGGCGGGCTGGTTGAGATCGAGTTCGGCGGCCTGCGCGTTTTCGTCCACCAGCCCCTGCTGGTCGGCTGCCTGCCGGCCGTTGAGCGGCTGGTTGGGGTCGTTCGCAGTATCGTCCTGAGCGTTCGGGTCGCCATGGGGATCGGTGGGGATCGAGTTGCCCGCGACCGGGCTGATGCCGTTGTTCGAGCCGAGCGCGCCGGTGGCCGATCTGCCCGAAGTGGCGGAGGTGCCGTATCCGGTGCCGCCATTGGCCGTGGTGGAATAGGCACTCGTGCGGGTGGTGGCGGTGCCGGGATAGGGTGCCTGGGCCATGAGCTGGCCGGGCGCAAGCACGGTCGAGGCAAGCAGCAGGAGCATCGGGCCGCGGCTCAGAGCCGGGCTGTTCTGCCATGTCGGGCGGGCAGGGCTTGAGGATGGTGCCGGGCTAGGCGTCACGACTGCGTGCGAAAACACCGCCCGCTGGCGGGGCGCTCCCGATCGAGCCTGTTTTCCTGTGCCGTACATCGCGTCGCCTGCAAGGGGTAGATATTATCCAATCCTAAAGCGCTATGGTTAATGATCCGTTGCTTATGTGTTGAGGCTTCTTGTGCGGCGATCCGCGCTTGCCGTTGCGATAGACAACAGATCGCAACGGCGCTACATGCACGCCATGACCCAGAACGCTGCCGAAACCACCGCTGCAACTGCATCTCAGGCCGATGTCATCGAATCCGCCTTGCGGACGGTCGCCTTTGAAAAACAGGGGCTGGATGCGCTGGAAGCGGCCTTGACCAATGGTTTGGAAAAGCCTTTTCGCAAGGCGATCGACGTCATCCTTGCAACGAGCGGCCGTGTCATCATCACCGGTGTCGGCAAGAGCGGCCATGTCGGCGTGAAAATGGCGGCAAGCCTGTCCTCCACCGGCACGCCGACCTCGTTTGTGCATGCGGCGGAAGCGGCGCATGGCGATCTCGGCATGATCGCTCAGAATGACGTGGTTCTGGCCATTTCCAAGGGTGGCGAAAGCGCCGAGCTGAAAAGCATCGTTGCCTATACCCGGCGTTTTTCCATTCCGCTGATCGCGCTCACCTGCAATGCGGGATCCTCGCTCGGTCGCGCTGCCGATGTCGTGCTGCTTTTGCCGGACGCGCAGGAAGCCTGCCCGCACGGTCTGGCGCCGACCACTTCGACGCTGTTGCAGATGGCATTCGGCGATGCACTGACCGTGGCGCTTCTGGAGGCGCGCGGCTTCACGCCCACCGATTTTCGCGTGTTCCATCCCGGCGGCAAGCTGGGAGCGAGCCTGATGCATGTGCGCGACATCATGCATACCGGCGACCGTGTACCGCTGGTCAGCCAGGGCACGCCGATGGTGGAGGCGATCACCGTTCTGTCGCACAAGCATTTTGGCTGTGTCGGCGTGCTGGATGAAGACGGGCGTCTGGCTGGCATCGTCACCGAGGGCGACATGGCGCGCAATCTGACGCGCAATCTTGGAGAACTGTGTGTCGACGACATCATGACCCGCCAGCCGAAAACGATCAAACCGTCTGTTCTGGCAACGGCGGCGCTGGCGCAGCTCAATCAGTACAAGATCGGTGCGCTGATCGTGGTCGACGATGATAATAGGCCGCTCGGGCTCATTCATTTCCACGACCTTTTGCGGATCGGCGTCGCCTGACGCCGATCGCATTTTCAAAATTCAGGCCTGCTCGACCGTCAGATCGCGCCCACTCGACGCGGTGACTTTTACGCGCGTACCTGTCGGCATATCAGGGCCCATCACGGTCCATGTCGTGTCATCGAGCTTGATGCGGCCACGGCCTTCGAGGATCGGTTCGGCAAGCGTGGCGGTGCGGCCCACAAGGCTTTCGCCGCGACGGTTGAGCCAGGGCTCGTCCGTCTTGGTGCCGCTGCCGCTGTAAAAACGGCGACCGGCCAGCGCGAAGGCAATCGACAGGGTGGCAAACAGCAGAAGCTGTACATGCCAGCCCCAGAAGCTGGTGTTCCACAACGCCAGCGACAGCGCGCCGAGCACGACGGCTGCCGCTCCGATCCAGATCAGGAAAAAGCCGGGCACGACCAGCTCGAGCGCGAGCAGGATAAGCCCGACGATCCACCAGCTCCACGGCCCAAAACTGTTCCAGAGTTCGATCACCATCGCCTTAGCTTTCGGTGGAGCCGAACGGCGGCACGGTCGGCGGGCGGCGGATGGTCGGCTGGCGTGGTGCCGATGGAGTAGAGGTCGGGCCGTTGCCGTCCCCACCGAACACTTCCTTGGCAATCGCGCCGATGCCGGAGAGCGAACCGATCAGCGAGGACGCCTCCAGCGGCATCAGCACGATTTTCGAATTGTTGGCCTTGCCGATTTCCACCAGTGCTTCGGTGTATTTCTGGGCGACGAAGTAGTTGATCGCCTGCACGTCACCCACCGCAATGGCTTCCGACACGACCTGCGTTGCGCGGGCTTCGGCTTCGGCCAGACGTTCGCGGGCTTCGGCGTCGCGGAAGGCGGCTTCGCGTTCACCTTCGGCCTGCAGGACGGCTGCCTGCTTGGCACCTTCGGCGCGCAGAATCTGCGCGTTACGGGCACCTTCGGCCTCAAGAATCTGGGCGCGCTTTTCACGCTCCGCCTTCATCTGGCGGCCCATCGAGGCGACGAGGTCGGCCGGCGGCTGGATGTCCTTGATTTCGATACGCGTGACCTTGATGCCCCAGGGCTGTACTGCCTCGTCAACGACGCGCAGCAGGCGGTCGTTGATGATATCACGGTTGGAGAGGAGTTCGTCGAGATCCATCGAACCCATCACGGAACGGATGTTCGTCATGGTCAGGTTCTGGACGGCCACTTCCAGATTTGTGACCTGATAAGCGGCCTGCGCCGGGTTGAGCACCTGATAAAAGGCGACGGCATCGGCAGAAACGCTGGCATTGTCCTTGGTGATAACCTCCTGCGTGGGAATATGCAGTACCTGTTCCATCACGTTCATGCGCGCGCCGATACGCTCGATGAACGGTGTCAGGATATTGAGGCCCGGCTGCAGCGTGCGCGTGTATTTGCCGAAACGCTCGACGGTGTAGCAATAGCCCTGCGGCACCGTTTTCACCAGCGCGAACAGCAACAGGATCGCCAGGATGACGATGCCAATGACGAAAATATCGAACCCGGTCAGGTCCAGCATGGGATACCCCCTTCAACTCACATTTGATCGGCGGCGATCCTATGCAAGCGGCTTGGCATAGACAAGCAATAAGGGGATAGAGGGTAGATTCCGGTGTGATTTCATCAGCTTCGCTGCGGATTTGCCGGAATTTCGCGGATCAGGCGCGTCAGAAGCGGCAGAACGTGGGCGGGGCGGTCGCGCAGATGCTCGATCAGCTCCTTTTCAAGGCCGCTCAATTTCGCGCCCGTCATGTCGGTGGTGTTGGGTGCGCCGGATAATAGCCAGTCGAGCGATATGCCGAGAAGATCGGCCAGCCGGCTGGCATTGTCGATCGACATGGCGTGACCCTGCATCCATTTGGAGACCGCCGCCGGCGAAATGCCGAGATCAGCAGCGAGCGCCATCATCTTCTGCGGCCCGCGGGCGCCGAGCGCCTGTCTCAGTCGCCTGCCACGATCGCGATCTATCTTCTGAGGTGTACGGCCTGGCAAAGAATCATCTCCTGCGGGTGTGTTTATTAATTATCTCTTTTTGGTTGTGTATTTCAATATGTGTTTGTGAAAAATACAATCAACGGGCGAAATTGATGTGATTATCACAATGTTGGAAAAGGTTATTTGCAATCCCGGACGAAGGGGTTAAACAGCCGCCCAGAAATGCCGGTCGCAGCCTACCCGGACAAAACAAGGACACCGATCATGAAGACACTCGTCGTCTGCTCAGGCGGACTCGATTCCGTTTCGCTTGCCCACCGCATCGCCGCAGAGGGCGATCTTATGGGCCTCATCTCCTTCGATTACGGCCAGCGCCACAGAGTAGAGCTCGAATATGCCGCCGCCTGTGCCAAGCGCTTGGGCGTGTTTCACCAGATCATCGACATGCGCGCCATCGGCAGCCAATTGACCGGTTCGGCTTTGACCGACGATCTGGATGTGCCGGACGGTCATTATGCCGAAGAGACCATGCGCATCACCGTGGTGCCCAACCGCAATGCGATCATGCTCACGGTCGCTTTTGGCGTCGCGGCAGCGCGGGCTGCGGAAGCGGTGGCGATCGCCGTGCATGGCGGCGATCATTTCATCTATCCCGATTGCCGGCCGGATTTCATCGACAGTTTTGATGCCATGCAGCGACATGCACTCGATGGTTATGCCTCGGTAAAACTGCTGGCGCCTTATGTGAACGGCTCCAAGGCCGATATTGTCAGCGATGGCGCCAAGCATAAGACGCCGTTCGTGGAGACATGGTCCTGCTACAAGGGCGAGACAAAACATTGCGGGCGTTGCGGCACCTGTGTCGAACGGCGCGAGGCGTTTCATCTGGCCGGTGTCGACGACCCGACGGATTATGCCGACCCGGATTTCTGGAAGGCCGCCACGGCCGGCTTTTCGGCCGAGGAGGTGCGCTGATGTACCGGATCACCAAGGAATTCCACTTTTCCGCCTCGCACCAGCTGACGCATCTGCCGGCCGACCATCAATGTGCGCGCCTGCATGGGCATAATTACATCGTGGTGGTGGAGCTTGCGGCCGCTGAACTCGATGATGACGGTTTCGTGCGCGACTATCACGAGCTGAAGCCACTCAAACAGTATATCGACGATGAGTTCGATCACCGGCACCTGAATGACGTTTTTGGCCATGAAAAGGTGACTTCGGAATTTTTGGCGAAACATTTTTACGACTGGTGTAAGGCCCGCCTGCCGGAAACCTCTGCCGTACGCGTCAGCGAGACACCAAAAACATGGGCCGAGTATCGTCCATGAGCGGAGTTTCAGAAAAGATCCGCATCAGCGAGATCTTTGGGCCGACCATTCAGGGCGAGGGCATGCTGATCGGCCAGCCGACCGTGTTCGTGCGCACCGGCGGCTGCGATTATCGCTGTTCGTGGTGCGATACGCTGCATGCGGTCGATAGCGAATATCGGCATAACTGGCTGGCCATGGAAGTGGAGACGATCTGGAGCCAGGTGCATTATCTGTCGGGCGGTGTGCCGCTGACCGTGTCGCTCTCCGGCGGTAACCCTGCCATCCAGCCGCTGGGCGGGCTTATCAAGCGAGGCAAGCAGGACGGCTATCGGTTCGCCATCGAAACGCAGGGCAGTGTCGCGCGTGACTGGTTTGCCGACCTCGATTTTCTCGTCCTGTCGCCAAAACCGCCATCGAGCGGCATGAAGACGGATTGGGATATTCTGGCCGACTGTCTCGCCACCGCGGGAGGCGGTCCACGCATTGGTTTGAAATTCGTGGTCTTCGATGATGCCGACTATGCCTTTGCCAAGGATGCAGCGGCACGTTTGCCCGATCTTCCCGTCTATCTGCAGCCCGGCAACCACACGCCGCCACCGCCGGATGACGACGATGCCCGTATCGATCTCGATGGCATCATGGACCGCATGCTGTGGCTGGTGGACAAGGTAACGGCCGATCGCTGGTTCTACGCGACCGTGCTGCCGCAGCTTCACGTTCTCCTCTGGGGCAACAAACGCGGCGTTTGACCTTCCTTCTTTGCCTTTGTCGCCGTTGCGCTAGATTTATCGGCGGGAAATACGGAGGAGGAAGGCATGCGCAAGAATGTGCTGATCGTGGGAGCGGGGCCGACGGGGCTGGTTCTTGCCTTATGGCTGACGAAAATGGGTGTGGCCGTGCGTATCATCTCCAAGGCACCGGGACCGGGCACGGCCTCGCGGGCGCTTGCGGTGCATGCGCGCACGCTGGAATTTTATGATCAGATTGGTTTGGCCGATGCCGTGGTGTCCGAGGGGCACCATGTCGCCGGTGTCAATCTGTGGGTTAAGGGCGACCGCAAGGCGCGCGCGGAATTCGGCGAGATCGGTGGCGGGCTGACGCCCTATCCCTTCCTGCATATCTATCCGCAGGATGTGCATGAAAAGCTGCTCCTGTCGCGGCTGGAAGCGTTGGGCGTCTCGGTTGAATGGAACACCTGCTTCATCGAATTCGATGAGGCGACCGATGGCATCGCGGCGCGGCTGACCCTGCCGGATGGAAACGAGGCTGTGTATGAGGCCGCCTTCGTTGCCGGTTGCGACGGCGCCGGCTCAGTGGTGCGCAAAAGCATCTCAGCCGGTTTTCCGGGTGGCACCTACGAGCAGACATTTTATGTCGCCGATGTCGAGGCATCCGGGCCGCCGATGAATGGTGAACTCAATATTGCGCTCGACAGCGCCGATTTCCTGGCTGTCTTCCCGCTCGATGAAGGCCGTCGCGCCCGTCTGGTCGGCACGGTGGAGGAGGACGAGGCGCATGCCGGCGCGCTGCGTTTCGAGGACCTCAACGACCGGGCGGTCGCCCATCTCGGCATCGAGGTAAAGGCGGTCAACTGGTTCTCGACCTACCGGGTGCATCACCGGGTGGCCGAACGGTTTCGCAAGGGCCGTGCCTTCATTCTCGGCGATGCCGCGCATATTCACAGCCCGGCGGGCGGGCAGGGCATGAATACCGGCATCGGCGATGCCATCAATCTCGCCTGGAAACTGAAAGCCGTTCTGTCCGGTGGCGTGCATGACATGGCGGCCGCCAACCGGCTGCTCAACACATTCGAGGCCGAACGGATCGCGTTTGCGCGAAAGCTGATGCGCACCACCGACCAGGCCTTTTCCTTGGCGACTGCCGATGGCTGGATGGCGCGTTTCGTGCGTACGAAACTGGTGCCACTGGTCTTGCCTGTGGCGACACAGATCGAGCCGGTGAAGGACTACATGTTCCGCACGGTGTCGCAGCTGATGATCAATTATCGTGGCGAATACTTAAGCCGTGGCGAGGCGGGCGACGTGCATGGCGGCGACCGGCTGCCATGGTTCGATTTGGGTGACGGCCGCTCCAACCATGACGGTTTTCGAGACCTTTGCTGGCAGGTGCATGTTTATGGTTATGCCGGCGCGGACGTGGAGGAATGGTGCCGTGAAAACGGCCTGCCTCTACATGTGTTTCCGTGGCAATCGCAATTCGAGGAGGCGGGGATCGGCCGTGATGCCGCCTATCTGATGCGGCCGGACAGTTATGTGGCAAGTGCCGCCCACGCGGCACGGCCGGATGCGCTGGAGCGGTATTTTTCCGACCACGGCATTACGTTGCCAGCGAAAGCGCGAGCTTATTCGGCGTAGATCATCTTCTTCGTCATGCCGTCATCGACGGCGATCGTCTGGCCGTTCACCCATTCAGCGGATCGTGCTGAAAAGAGATCGCGCCAGATCATCGATCCGCTTTTTCTCGGCTTCATCCGGGGCCTTCTGTTTCGAAGCGACCCTGAATCCGATGTTGCCCTTGCCTTGCTTGTGGGCTTCATAGTTCCAGAAATAAGCCACGCCATCCGCCGGGCCGGTTTTCGGAAAAGCGATTTCGACCCCGTCGAACTGTTTGGCGCGACCACATTCACTGCGGTCCACCATATTAGGGTTTTCGGCGCTGCAAAACTTTTCAACAGCATCGGGCGGCAGCTTGTAATCCGACACCGACAGGCAGATGACGAGAAAATCGGCGGCGGCGCTGCTCCAGAAGCCGGTCACCATATGCGCCGTATCCTCACGCGTTGTCTTGATACCGCTATGCGTCGTCACGGAATCGCTGGGCAGATCAAGCGTGAAGGGGCATTCGGCTTCCGCAAAACGGATCCTGTTTTCGGCCTCATTATCCGCGAACGATGGTCCGGCAATACCCGCGCTCACCAGCAGAAGGGCTGCGGGCCAAATCCATGAGCGCTTCAAGCCTCTCTCCCCCCGTTTGTCACACCCAGCCCTGCAGCTCGCGGCGCACCACCGCTTCCAGCACGTTCATGCCATCGACGCTATCGTTGAGGCAGGGGATGTGGACGAACTTCTCGCCGCCGTGATGCATGAAGATCTCGCCCGCTTCACCGGCGATTTCCTCCAGCGTCTCGAGACAATCCGACACGAAACCGGGGTTCATGATGGCGACGCGCTTGATGCCTTCGGCAGCCAGCCCCTCCATCGTTTTATCAGTATAGGGCTGCAGCCATTCTTCCGGGCCGAAACGCGACTGGAAGGTGATGCGCAGCTGGTTTTCCGAATAGCCGAGCTTTTCACGCAGCAGGCGGGCGGTCTTCTGGCAGAAACACTGGTAGGGATCGCCGGCCTTGAAATAGGATTGCGGGATGCCGTGGAAAGAGGTGATCAGCAGCTGCGGTTCCCAGTCGAGCGTGGCCAGCGTGTTGCGCACGGAATTGGCGAGCGCCTCGATATAGACGGGGTCGTCGTGATAGGTCGGCACGGTGCGCACGGCGGGCTGCCAGCGCATCTTCATCAGGTGCTCGAACGCCTTGTCGTTGACGGTGGCCGTCGTTGCCGCTGCATATTGCGGATAAAGCGGGAAGAGCACGATGCGGTCGCAGCCTTGCGCCTTCAGCGCATCGATTTTCGAAGCGATCGACGGATTGCCGTAACGCATGGCCCAGTCGACCACGACATTGGGCAGGTTTTTCAGGCGCTCGGCCATCAACTCACCCTGGTTGCGGGTGTAGGTGCGCAGATAGCTTTCGTCGAGATCCTTGTTCCAGATCTCCTCGTAAGCCTTGCCGACTTTTTGCGGGCGCTTGTTGAGCACGATGCCGTAGAGGATCGGGTACCAGTAGAGCTTCGACCACTCGATGACGCGGCTGTCGGACAGGAATTCTGCCAGATAACGGCGCATCGACCAGTAGTCGGTGCCGTCAGGTGTGCCGAGATTGATGAGCAACACGCCCACCTTGCCGAACGTGACCTTGGGGTGACTGGCGGGCAAAACGGCTGTGGAAGAGGTCATTGAAGGCTTTCCGGCTCAATTCGAGATGTTCGCGCGCATGAATGCGCGGCAGTTATCCCCTTATGTAGAAACAAAGAACGGCCCGGGAAAGCCCCGGACCGCTGTTTAGCATAGGACAAATCGTCTTAACCCGGCGGACCTTACTTGGCCGGCAGGTCCAGTTCCTTGCCGACCTGGATCAGATCCGGGTGGCGCAGTTCGTTGGCCTTGGAGATTTCGCTCCAGCGCGTGCCGTCGCCATAGGCGCTTTCGGCAATCGTCCACAGCGAGTCACCCTTGACGACGGTGTATTTGCTCGGGCCGCTGGCCGGCTGCGCGGTCTGGCCCGGTGCTTCGACAGCGGCCGGAGCCGTGGTCGTTGTGGCCGGTGCCGCCGGTGCAGGAGCTGCGGGCGTGGGTGCTGCCGGTGCCTGCGCCGTGGTTGCCGGGGCTGCAGCGGGAGCGGCTGGCTTGGCATCAGCCTTCGGCGCCGGCTTGTAATCGGCAGGCGTCAGGTCGGTGATGCGGCCGTCCGTATAGGGCTTGTACGGGCTGTTGGCGGCAATGTAGTCGGCCACGGCGTTTTCGAGGTTGGGGCCGAAATCATAGGCGTTCTGGGCGTTGGTGTTGAACACCTTGTAGCCGTCGCCGCCTGTGCGCACGTAGTTGTTGGTGACGACGCCATAGGTCTTGGCAGGGTCGATGGCAACGAAGACATCGCCTTCCTTGACCTGCACGTCGCTGACGCGCGAGCCTGCCGGCTTCGACTTGTCGAAGGAATATTTCATGCCGGCGACCTGCGCGAAACGACCGGCGCCTTCGTCGATCTGGCTGACACCGTTTTCGAGTGCTGCCACCACATCCGAACCCTTGAGCTGGAAGGTGGCGATGGTGTTCTGGAACGGCAGCACGGTCAGGACTTCGCCCATGGTGACGTCGCCGGCATCGATCGATGCACGCAGGCCGCCGCCATTCTGGATGGAGAGCGTGATGCCCTGATCCTTGACGCGATCAAGCTGTGCATCGGCGAGCAGGTTGCCCATCGTGCATTCCTTGGCGCGGCAATTGACGCGGTCGCCATCGATAATGCCTTCGGACGAACCGACGACCTTCTTCTTCAGTTCTTCGAGCGGGCCGCCGAGTTCCTTCACCTTGGCGACAAACGCTTCATCCTGCGCGACGCTGGCATCCAGAAGTTTCGGTGCACCCGAGGTGGATTTGACGGCGCCGTTGTCATCGAAAACGACGGTGAAATCGCCGAGATATTTGGAATAGGCGTAAGCCGTGACGATCGGAACCTCGACGCCTGCCGGGTTCTTGACCAGCGTCGGATAGGGGCCGGCAGCCTTGGTGTCGGTGCTCGACAGATAGGTGTGGCTGTGGCCGCCGACGATGACGTCGATGCCATCGACCGCTGCTGCAATCGCCTGATCCTTGACGTAACCGACATGCGACAGAACGACGATCTTGTTGATGCCCTGGCCCTGAAGCTCGGTCACGGCCTTCTTCAGATAGGTGATTTCGTCCTCGAAGGTGATGTCCGGGCCGGGGGAGGAGGTTTCATTGGTGTCGGTGGCGAGCACGGAAACCACGGCAACCTTCTGATCACCGAATTCCTTGATCACATAACCCTTGTACTTGTCGGCCAGAAGCGAACCGGGCTTGGCGACAGTGTTGCCGGAGATGATCGGGAATTTCAGGGCGGTGATGAACTTCAGCAGTTCATCCGGGCCGTCGTCGAATTCGTGGTTGCCGATCGCCATGGCGTCGAAACCGATGCCGTTCATGAATTCGGCAACCGGTGCGCTCTTGTAGGTGCTGTAGAACAGCGAGCCCTGGAACTGGTCACCGGCATCGAGCACCAGAACATTCTTGCCCTGCAGCTCGGCGCGGCGGGCGTCGATTGCCGACTTCACGCGGGCGATGCCGCCGAAGCATTCGTTCTTCTCGGTCTCGGCAGGCGTGCAGGTCGAGTCGTATTTGTTGATCGGCTCGATACGCGAATGCAGGTCGTTGATGTGCAGGATGTTGAGTTCGAAATCGGCGAATGCCGCGCCGGTGGAAAGGGCCAGGACCGATACGGTCAGAAGGCCGGTCTTCAATCTCTTCAACATATCTCTCTCCATTTACAAAAGGCCCCTGTCGAAGCCGTTCCGCCTCGTTCTAGTTTTTAAATATGACAGGCTTTCCGGGGCGCATGCTTTCATCAACAGAAGGGGTGTTCAAGCGGAAATATGACAGTGGTGCGGGATGTCCACGGTGCACGCAAAAGCAAGGCAGGCCAGGTGATACGAAGCGCTTGCCGAGGGTCAAAAAGAGTGAGTGATCAGACAGCCTGACCACCCTCATAACTCCGGTTTGCCGCATTCTGGATCATGGCGATTGCGATCGGCGGCACGCAAAATGTCCAGAAGGCCAGCCAGCCGATCGACAGGGGACGTTTCTGCCCCTTGTCCGTCGCGCGGTCGTTGAGCAGTTCACCTAAAGTCATGATGAGCACCGGCAGGCCGAGCGGGACGAGGAGGGCGATGAACATGGCCGGCAGCGGTGTGACAAGGCGTTGCGAGGCTTGAGCGCCGGCGAGTTCGCCATGGATGCGATAGACCCAGTAGAGAAGATAGATCACGACCGCGAAGCTGGTCACCAGCAGCGCCAGCGAGAAGAGTAATGCGGCGGCGGATGGTTCGTTCGACATGAACATGTTCAGACCGAAAATCCCGGAGCCGACGACAAGTGCCAGCCAGAGGATAGCGCCGACCATCAGGATGACCGCGACTAGCAGGGGGGATCGTTTTCGCGGTGCAAGCGGCTGATGGCGTGGGCGCGGAGCATCATCGAAGGCGATGTTCTTGGCTGGCAGGATCAGTGCCATGGCGATGATCACGCAGGCGAGCATCACCGCGATGACCGATATCGCTCCAAGGATTTCAAGAAGAATGGATGAGAAAATCGGGCCGATGAAGGAGGCGAGCAGGGCCGCCGACAACAGCACCAGGGCACCGGCGAAGTCGATCTTGCCGGGGCGCCCGCCAAGGAGAAAAACGGCCGTTGCGAGCGGGAAAAGCGCTGCCACCGTGCCCATGCACATCCCCAGCAGGGGGAGGAACAATGGCGCGCCCCACAGGGACGGCATGAGCATGAAGGCGGCAAGGACGATGGCGCAGATCGTCATGGGCCAGATGAGGGCAGCCTTGCCGGACCTGCCTGCCACGACGAAGGCGAGGATTGCTGCGCTGAACCAGCCGGCGCCGAAACCCAAATAATACAGGCCGACATGTGTATAACTGATGCCGGCCGTGGATGCGATTGCCGGCATGATGATGCTGAAACTCTGTGTGCCGAAAGCCACCAGCAGCCAGGCCAGAAACAGCGCCCAATAACGGTAGGTGCAGAGAAAATCGGCCAGCGTCCATTGCGGCTGGGCGGATGTGTGGCTGGTGGTCGTCATGGTTTTCCCCGTCTTGGTCACGGCGGAATATGGCAGCGGACAAAGAGGCGGCAATGCGCCGGTCGGCCGTTTCGCCTGCCGGGTGTGAAATAAGGTATTTTTCCGGTCTGCAATGCAGGTGAGGCTGGAAAAGAAAAAACCGCCCGCGACATTCGTGTCGCAAGCGGTTTTCCGTGATTGTCGTTGCCGGGTATACCCGGCCGAAAGCTTAGCTGCGGCGCGTCAACGAGAACTGCGAGCCGCTGTCGGCGGTGCAGTTGAGCTGGTTCAGGTTGACGAGAGCGCAGTTGACCTTGGACTGCGTCTTGCGCACCAGCGAGGTCATGTTGATCTCGACCAGCGTCGGCGACAGGGTGACGTAATTGCCCGATGCCAAAAGCGCGTTGTTGTCTGTCGAGCGGGTGTTGAACGTGCCGCCCTGGAAGGTGGAGATGATGCCGTTCGGATCCGACCAGGTGCCTTCGACGCCCTGCGGTTGCGGGGCGGCTGCCATCTGGCGCGGCGGGGGAGAGGATACGCAGGCGCTCAAGGTGGCAAGGGCAACCAGCGCCAGGCTCAGTTTCAGCTTCATTCTCTTAATCTCCGCAAATCGGCTCGCTGCCGGAACCATGCTGTCAAACCCTATGTAACGCAAGCGCTTGGCTTTGAAAGGCCGGTTTACCAATTCTTCAACATGAAAAACGCCCGCACGATGGCGGGCGTTTGACGAATTCCATGTCCAGCCCGCTCAGCGCACCAGCACGTTCTTGAACTGCCAGGGATCCTTCTCGTCGATATCTTCCGGGAACAGGCCCGGGCGGCCTTCGAGCGGGGTCCAGTCGGTGTAATGACCTTCGACCGGGCCGAGGTAAGGCATCTGCACTTCCAGGCAACGCTTGTAATCGACCTCGTCGGCCTCGACGATGCCGGCCTTCGGGTTTTCCAGCGCCCAGACCATGCCGGCGAGAACCGCCGAGGTCACCTGCAGGCCGGTGGCGTTCTGATAAGGCGCGATGCGGCGGGTTTCTTCCAGCGACAGGCGCGAACCGTACCAGTAGGCGTTCTTTTCATGGCCGTAGATGAGCACGCCGAGTTCATCGACGCCATCCTCAAGCTCGTCCTCGTTCAGGACGTGCAGGACGGGCTGCTGCTTGCCGCCATTGCCGAACATTTCGTGCAGCGACAGAACCGCATCATTGGCCGGGTGGTAGGCGTAATGGCAGGTCGGGCGATAGACGACTTCGCCGTCCTTCTCGACCGTGTAATAGTCGGCAATCGAGATCGACTCGTTATGGGTGACGAGGAAACCGTATTGCGGGCCCGGTGTCGGGCACCAGGTGCGCACGCGGGTGTTGGCGCCCGGCTGATCCAGATAGATCGCCGCCTTGCAGCCCTTCTTGTGCTTCTTGGCGTTTTTCGGCATCCAGTTTTCGTGGGTGCCCCAGCCGAGTTCCGACGGCTGCAGGCCTTCCGAAATGAAGCCTTCGACCGACCATGTATTCCAGAACACGTTGAGCGGTTTTGGGTGCTTGGTGCGCTGGGTGTCGCGTTCGGCAATGTGAACGCCCTTGACGCCGAGCTTCTTCATCAGCTTGGCCCAGCCTTCGCGGTCATGCTGATCCGGCTCTTCGAACTTTACGCCGGTGTCATTGGCAAGGTTGACCAGCGCCTGCTTGACGAACCACGAGACCATGCCCGGGTTTGCGCCGCAGGTGGAAACGGCGGTGGTGCCGCCCGGGTTCTTGGCCTTTTCCTTGCGCAGCGTTTCGCGCAGCGCATAGTTGGTGCGCTCGGAATTTTTCATGTTGGTGTCGAAATAGAAGCCGAGCCATGGCTCGACAACCGTATCGATGTAAAGCACGTCGAGCTTGCGGCACATCTTCATCAGGTCGACCGAGCCGGTATCGACCGACAGGTTGACGCAGAAACCCTGACCTTCGCCTTCGGTCAGAAGCGGCTTCAGGAGTTCCTTGTAGTTTTCCTTGGTGACGTGTTCCTTGATGTGGCGCACGCCATGCTTTGCAAGGATTTCCATGTCGGCGGGTTCTTCGCGCGGGTCGATGACCACCATCCGGCTCTTGTCGAACTTGAAGTGGCGTTCGATCAGCGGCAGCGTGCCGCGTCCGATCGAACCAAAGCCGATCATCACGATCGGGCCGGTGATTTCGGCATAAACCGGGTAGTTCTGGTCAGACATGTCATGCTCCCTAACGATCGACTGCCGTTGTTTCGCCGCAGCCAGGCTTTCACGCATAATGGGCCAATGTGACGGATATTGTGACGCGTGTTTTTGGTGCGTGCGCTAGATCATATTTCATCGTCACAATAAAGCGTTTGTTCCATCTCCAAGGCCCATTCAAGACACTATTCTGCAAGCGTTTTTTGCGGTTCGGCAAAGGCCGGTTGCGATTGCCGCAGAAGCGCCAGCAGTTCCGCCCGTTTACGGCTCACACCCTTATATTCGGCTTCGTCGATCGAAAGCCTTTCCAACTGATCTGCCATGCCGACGGCAAGGTTTTGCGCGTCCGGCTGGGTAAGGATGGCGGCCATCGGATCGAGATAAATGCGGATGGTGAAGAGGATATCGCCCGTCATTGGCAGCTTGGTCAGCGTCTGGCGTTCGACACGGATCACCGAATTTTCCGGCGGGGTCGCGCGTACCACATCCGCCGGAAGCGACACCGGGTGGTAAAGCGCGTGGCGCCAGTTGATCGACCAGTTCATCCGCTTGACCGGATTGCCGGGCTGCAACCGGTCGAACATGCGGTTGATCAGTTCGGCATTGCGGCTTCCACCTTCAAAACCGGGAACCGGCGCATGCACCTCGTCCATCACCTTGCCGAATTTCTCCGACAATTTCCAGGATGAGGGAAAGGCGAGAAAGGCGGCGGCGATACGCCAGCCGTTTTCCCCCCGGCGCATGATCACCAGATCGTCCTGCACCAGAAGACCGGCACGGTGGAGGGGCAGCATGGTCTCGTCGGCCAGATCGACCGTCTGCCCGGCCATGTGAATGCGGTCACCCTCGCGGCGATAGATTTCGGGGTGCCGGGTGGGGAGATAGTTTGCCAGCCGTTCCAGCACTTCGCGTTGAGCGTCTTCCGTGTCCGCTTCTGCCTGCAAAACCTTTTCGCCATGTTCGGCCACCAGACGACGCTTTTCGGCCAGCTCGAAAGCGAGGTTTTCATCCGGCTCGAACCAGCGTTCGGGGTCGAGCGGCGACAGGCCGATGGTGAAAAGCGGCGATGAACCGTCATAAGGCGTGTAGGTCGGTGGCGTTTGGGCAGGTGTCATGAGGCGCAGGCTGGCTGTGTGCCGGTCGCTTGTCAATGTCCGGTTGCCTGCATGGAAATATACCCTTCGCCCTTGGAACCTCGAAGCCGCGCCCTAGAACGTGGAAAAGCGGGTTATCGGGCATGGACATGACGGCGTATCTGCCGGGGCGGTTTTGATGGTTTTTGCACAAGCGGGCAGGGTGATTGCTGCCGTGAAGGACAATGCGGGTCTGCCGCGCTGGGCGTTGTGGCTGGCCTTCTGGCTGGTGCTTTTCCTCGGCTGCGGCATGGCGGCGGCGCTGGCGGATGAGGAGAGGAAGGCTTGCGATCTGGAGGGGTTGAAACGCTATCCGATGTCGTTTGCGATTGCGCAGCACGCCATTCCAATCGGTTTGCCGGATATTTTTTTCAGGGATCGCGAAGTGACACCAACTCCCGACGAGTTCACGTTTGAGTATGTGAAAAGCGAGGAAGCTGCGGTCAAACGACGACAGGCACTCACGCGTGGCTTGGCAACCTTTCCAGAAATTCAAAGGCCGATCCTCATGCTGGTGGCAGGCAGCCAATGGACCAGTAAGCCGGGCGGTTTGAAGGCCTTCTTTGTTTCGAGAAACAGCATTCATGTGGATGAACTACTGGCTGTTCTCGATGCTGAAGGCCTGAACCAGCATGCCGCGCTACTGCGAGAAGGAAAAGCATATTTCGGCCCAGATTACGGTACCGAATTGCAGCGCTACAGGCGCTGGAACAGAGGGAAAGGCGATCTCGACAAAGACTTCGAACGCTATTTCAAGGAACTTGACGCCCGCTTCCGGCAGTTGCCTCGTCTCCTCGACGAAGCTGTCAAACGCATCGAAGCCTCACCGGAGCTGACAGCCATTTACGAACCGATCCGCGCGAACATGCCGGAGGAAACCCGTTTTCGCCGTCTGTCTGGTGGCATTTTTGCCTGTGTCGATCCCTATGACGACGTCGACGCAGTGCTTTCGCGTCTCGTCGCCCTGCCAAAGCCCTATTCGCAGATCATGGTCGTCAAGTATTTTCAGGACGAGATGTTGAACGGTTCGGTGCATCAGGCCTTTTTTAATTCATCCGGCAATTTTATGCCGCAGGTGGAGGCGGCATTGACCGGCTGGGGACTGACAAAACACGCCGAGGCAGTGCGCAAGGGGATTGCCATGTTCCCGACGCCCTATCCTCGGGATATCGAAGAGAGGCGCAATTTTATGGCGACCAAGGGCGAGGATTTCGATGCCGCGCTTTATGAACTGACGGGTCCCGTTGATGACGGGGCCATGTCCGAGGCGATGATCCGCATCGCCCGCGAAAACGATATTCTTCCCAAGTGATGCAAGGCAACGATAGTGAATGAAGCAGACAACGCCTCTTCGGCGCTGATCGCCTATGGCAGTTATGCGCCGGGTGGTGAAAACCATGCCAGGCTGGCGTTTTTTGCGGGTGAGTGGCGCAAGGGCTTTGTTCTCGGCACCCGCCATACATCCAATGACGATATAGGGCCGGGAGAAGACCTGATCGACGCCTGGGTGCTGGAATTTCCGCGTCCGCAGGCGGATGGGGATTCGCCGGAATACCAGGCATGGGCGCGCCGGCTTGCCGATCTCTGGAGCGGGTTGGACCAGGTCATGGGCGCGAAAATGGTTCGTGACAGCCGCCCGTGGTGGCCGGAGGGGACCGAGATCGTTGTCGGTGCTGTGGGCATGAAGGTCGCCACCATCTATCTGCCGCTCCATCGTTTTGCAGATCGGCCGGAACCCGCCCCCCAGCCGCAACCGGAGCCGCCTGAAGAGCCGGCAGCAGAGGTGGTCTCTGAGCCCGAGCCGGTGGCCGAGGCTGCTTCGGAAGAGGCATACGATCTCGCAACGCTCTGGCGGCAGACTTTTACGGGCGAGAATGAAAACGATCACAGCCAATTCATTACGTTGATCCAGGAAACGCAGCCCGACCAGTTTGCCGCCCTGTTCGCTGACCTTCCGGATAATGGCAGGTTTGTCGAGAGGCTGAAGCGGCTGTTCTCCGATCATCTGCCGCCCAAACAATCCATACAGGCATCGGACGACGCAAACGCAGGTTTTCATGTCCACCCGCTGGTTCGCAACGCCCGTCCATTGGATGTTCTCGTTGAACTTGCGCGACGCGACATCGCACAGCGCGCCGGTTTTCTGCGCGCACGCGGCAAGGCGAACCATGCCGAAGCGCTTGAAAACCTGACATTCGTGACTGGCAAGCCGGAACATCCCGAATGGGAGGATGCCGGCGATGCGCTGGACGCCTTTGCCGACGAGGTCCGTTATTCGGGTCCCAAACGACCAAGCTGGCATTACTGCCTCAAGGAAGCCTGTCACGGCATTGCCGCCGATTACGTGCTGCAGGACTGGCTGATGCTGTTTCTGCTGCAGCCCGATCTGCCGGAGCCCAAACCGAGGCCGCGGACCGGACTGATTTCCCGGCTTGGCCTGCGTCGTGAATCGCCGACGCTCGATCTGGAACCGGCCTATTCCTTATGGAAGGCGGGCGGGCGGTACGAGATCGATGGCAAAAAATGCTGTGTTTACGAGGTCGAGCGGCGCGAGGGGTGACGGGCGGTTAGGGGCGCTGCGGATTATGTGAAATGCAGCGCAGCGCTATCAGCCCGCTGCCATGATCCATTGATCTTCGTTTTCCAGATGAACCCTAATTTTAGCGATGGCATTCGGGTCGGAGATAGCCGCGAACTCCTGGCCCGTGAAGCCGAGGAAAAAAGCCACGAAACGCGGGTTATACATCTGATCAGCACCCACACCGTGCATCATGTCCCACAGGTCGTCTGCCGTCACTTTCGGCAGGACATCGGCAACCTGAACGCCGAGAATATAAAAATCCTCGCTTTGGGAGAGGAAATCACTGTTATCCGCAGCGAGGATTTTCTCGCGCACTGCGCCGATAAAAAAGTCCTGCTCGGAAGATGCTTTCTGGAAACGGGTTCTGAGACGAGCCCTTTGCGAGCGAGTCAGCCTGAGGCCACGGCCGAAATAAAGCTCGCTCTGAAGGTCAGGCATAAGTCAGGTCCTTAGCTGATTGAAATCGACTATGACGTCGAGTCCGTATTCACGCAACAGAAACGCGGCATTCTCAAGATGCTGTTCGCAGCGGTCAAGGCCAAGACCATATCTGCCGGAGAGATTGTTGATCTCCCACACATAGTCGTCGGGCAGATACACCACTTCGCCGCCTATGCGTCCGAGCTTGTCACTGTCGAGCAATGCGGGGTGGCCAAGTTTGTTCCATCCATCCTGCAGCAATGTAGCCTTCAGCTGGTTAATGAACGGTATTCGTCGCTCGTCCTGGTTGATGTCGAATGCTTCCTCAATGGCAATCCTAAGAGTGCCCTCTTTGTCAATGATCCAGAGTAACGTGGTGCTTTCCGACAAAAATGCCGAAGCGTTGCAACCTCGCTGAACGGCCAGCATGAAAGCCAGAGAGCCTGCCGATAATGCCTCGCCGCCGATCAGTGTCAGTGATTGTGGCGGAAGAATTGATTCTCCGGGTCGAAGCCCATGCGCTTGCGGAGGCACGGCGGCGCCAAACAATTCGTCAAGTTCCATAGAATCCCCCAGTCGATTGAAGAAATACAACTCAAGGGTGATTTTGTGTCAAGGTTGGCCCTGTAGTCTTGTCACCGCTTCTTCCGCAGATAATCCACCAGTGCCCGCAGTTTCGGCGCCATGTTTTTTCGGCTCGGGTAATAGAGATAAAAGCCGGGAAACCACGGGCAAAATTCTTCCAGAACCGGCACAAGCTCGCCGCGCGACATCGGTTCTCGAAAACTGTCTTCCATGCCAAAGGAAATGCCGGCGCCGGAAACCGCGAGGCTGACCATCAGCGCCATATCGGTGGTGGTGATGGTGTCGGCGACGGCGACCGCAAACTCCTTGCCATCCTCCTCAAATTCCCAGCGATAAGGCGCGATATGTGGGCCAACGCGCCAGCCGATGCAGCGGTGGTCGGCTAACTCGCGCGGATGGGTGGGCGTGCCGAATCGGGCGAGATAGGCGGGGGAGGCGACGGCGAGTTGCCGTTGGTCGCCCGAGACGGGTACGGCAATCATGTCCTGCGCGATCACTTCGCCGAGCCTGACACCGGCGTCATAGCCTTCCGCAACGATATCGAATTCCTCGTCGGTGACGGTGATGTGCATTTTCACATCCGGGTTTTCATTTGCGAAGGCCGCCAGTAGCGGGCCGGACAGAAAGTTTTCGGCAATCGACGACACCGCCAGATTGAGTTTTCCGCGCGGACGGTCGTGGAGGCTGGCGGCGCTGTCGAGCGCGCCGCGCATTTCGGCAAGCGCCGGCGCGGTTTCGACGTAAAGCCGCTCTCCTGCCTCCGTCAGCGCGACGCTGCGGGTGGTGCGCGACACGAGCGCGATGCCGAGCGTTTCCTCCAGTTTGCGGATCGTCTGGCTGACGGCTGAGCGGGTAACGCCCATGCGATCGGCGGCAGCGCGGAAATTCTTTTCCTCGGCGACAAGGGCGAAGACAGCAAGCGCATTGAAATCGGGCAGCATTGGTTAGTTTTTCTTGCCGGTTTGTGAAGAGATGAGCGTCTTATCGCGACAATGCTTCAGGCCTAGTTTCATGGCAACCGCAATTCGGCGGGAAAATTTCAAGGGAGAAAGTCATGGACAAGGTTGTTCTCATCACCGGCGCATCGAGCGGTATCGGCGTCGGTATCGCCCATGAACTGGCCAGTGCCGGTGCGACCGTCGTGCTCGGCGCGCGCCGTACCGACCGACTGGAAGAAGTGGCAAGCGAAATCCGCGCCGCCGGGGCTAAGGTGATGACGCGAAAGCTCGATGTCACCGATCGCGCCGATGTCGCGGCCTTTGCCGAAGTGGCTCGAAAAGAGTTCGGCCGCGTGGATGTCATCGTCAACAATGCCGGCGTGATGCCGCTGTCGCTGATGTCCTCGCTGAAGGTCGACGAGTGGGACCGCATGGTCGACGTCAACATCAAGGGCGTGCTTTACGGCATCGCCGCCGTTCTGCCGGAAATGACGGCGCGTGGGTCCGGCCAGATCATCAACATCGCTTCTGTGGGTGCGCTTGTGGTTTCGCCGACGGCAGCCGTCTATTGCGCCACCAAATATGCGGTGCGGGCGATTTCCGATGGTCTTCGTCAGGAAAACGACAAGCTGCGGGTCACCTGTATCCATCCCGGCGTGGTGGAGAGCGAGCTTGCCTCGACGATCACCGATCCGGTCGCCGTCGAAGGCATGAAGACGTATCGCGCCATCGCGTTGACGCCGGATGCCATCGGCCGCGCCGTGCGCTTCGCCATCGAGCAGCCGGAGGATGTCGACGTCAACGAGATCGTCGTGCGCCCGACCCGGGCGGCTTTTTGATCCTTTGAAACCAGGAGGAGTTTCAAGATGTTTCAACAGATCCGATCCCATATCGCCGTCGCAGGTGCGGTGGCGGCCCTCGGCTTCCTGCCAGAACCGGTGGTCGCGCAGACCACCGAGGAGCGCAAGGAGCGCGGCGCTGCCGTCATCCGCCATCTCAACAACGGCATGACGCAGCCCAATCTGGAAGGCATGCGCCGCGAGTTTCCCTTTCTCGCCGAAGCGACCGAAGCCTATGCGCTGGGCGATGTCTGGTCTCGCACCGGTCTCGATGACCGGACACGCCAGCTCGCCGCCGTCGCCGCCTTTGCAGCAATCGGGGAGACGGCCTTCATGAAGATCCATGCCGGATATGCGCTCAACAAGGGCGTTTCGGAAGAGGAACTCAAGGAGGTCATCTACATGGTGACCGTACCGGCCGGTTTTCCGAAGGCGATCGCGGCCTCGCAGGTCCTGTCGCAGCTTTTCGAGGAACGTCGTTCAAACACCGAGGAGACAAAGCCATGAGCAATCCCCTGTTTGTCGCCGCCAGCCTCATTCTTATCGCCAGCGCGTCCGTTGGCGCGGTGGTCCATCTTGCCAAAGCAGAAGACACTATGAATACCAATGCCCAAACAGCAACCCAGACCCATCCTTACGTGGGCATGTGGGTGACGGAAGACGGCCGCATCCGCCACGAGCTTCTGCCCAACAACCGCTATGACGAGGCACGCGGCACCCGCGAAAGCGCCTATCAGGGCCGTTATGAAGTGACCGGCACGCATATCGAATATTGGGACGATACCGGTTTCACCGCCGATGGCGATTTTGTGAGCAACGATGTGCTGCACCATGGCGGCATGGTGTTTTACCGGCGAAAGCCATAGTTTTCGCGCCTCTCGTTTCGTGGTAGAGATGCCGCAAACGAGAGGCGTGTTTGCTGATGACGTCCCACATCATGTCGCTTCAGATTTCTGAAGAGATGAAAACCAGATTGGATGAGTTGTCGGCTGCAACACAGCGGCCGGCAAATGTTCTCGTTGAAGATGCGCTGGCAGCCTATCTGGATGAACGTGAAAACGAGCGGCTTTATCTGCAGGCAGCTGTGGATCGCGCCGATGACGGTGACTTCGTTTCGCATGCCGCTGTCGAAAAATGGCTTCGATCCTGGGGGACGCCGGATGAACTGCCACCGCCTGAGCCGGATATTTTAAAGACACGCCGATGACGGTGATATGGGCAAGAGAGGCGATCGTCGATCTTGCCCGCATTCGCGCTCATATTGCCGAAGACAATCCCGTCGCCGCCAATCGTATCGCCAAAAGGCTGCTCGATATTTCCGCGTTTTTGGCTGACCAGCCGAATATGGGCGTTGCGACGGCCGTTTCCGATGTCCGCCGTCTTGTCGTGCCTCAATCCGTTTATTCTCTGATCTACCGCCTTGTGGGGGATCAAGTGGAGATCATTGAAGTGTTCGATGGTCGCCGAAAGATGCCGCGAACGCCAGTCGCTCGCTGAGGGATACCGGAAGTGAAGACTCAGCCCACCAGTTCCGCCTTGATCAACCCACGCAGCGAATTACCGACGAAAATCTGTCGGCCCGCCAGATCCGCCTCTTTCACCAGGCCAGATTTGGCGCGGCCTTCGCGGATGAGGTCGGCGCGCAGAATACCGGCGAGAAGACCTGATGAGATCGGCGGCGTTGTCAGCGTGCCGTCTGCCTGTTCGACAAAGATGTTGGTGATCGTGCCTTCGCAGAGTTCGTCGCGTTCGTTGAGCAGCAGAACCTCGTCCACGTCCTCGACCGAATATTCCGCGCGGGCAGCTTCATAAACCTCGCGGCGGGTGGTCTTGTGGCGGTACATCAGGTCGTCGGACGGCATGCGCGTTTCGGCTATCTTGATGCGCCAGATCGTGTCGTCCGAGAGCGGGTTGAAGGCTGAAGTGGTGATGTCGATATTGCCGCGAAACGTCATTTCCAGCCGCACGCGCAAGGGCGCCTCACCTTCGGCCGCAAGCTTCAGGCGCTGCAAGAGATCATCGGGGCCGGAACGGAAACCCAGCGCATCGGCTGAACGCTTCAGGCGGCGCATATGCTGCTCGATGCGGGCAAAACCGGTATCCGGTTCCCAGCGCATGGTTTCGATCAGCGACAGATCGGCTGGCTTCCCGCCGCGAACCTTGCCTTTAGCAGACATTCCTCATACTCCGCCTCTGCCGTGGAATCGAACACGATGCCACCACCCACATTGAAGACCGCATTCCCGTCCCTGAAAAGGGAGATCGTGCGGATGGCCACCGAAAATCGCATCGGCCCCGCCGGATCGCACCAGCCGATCGCGCCGCAATAGGCATCGCGCGGCCCGTCCTCCAGGTCCGACAAAATGCGCATCGCCCACATTTTCGGGGCACCGGTGATCGAACCGCAGGGAAAGAGAGCGGCAAGAATCTCCGGCAGGCCCGTTTCCGGCAACAATTGGGCGCTGATATGGCTGACCATCTGGTGCACGGTCGGATAGGTCTCGATCTCGAACAATTTGGGCACCGACAGTGTTCCCACCTCGGTGATGGCGGAAATATCGTTGCGCAGCAGGTCAACGATCATCCGGTTTTCGGCGAGCGTTTTTTCGTCCGCCAGCATAGCGGCGATGATGGCGCGGTCTTCCGCCTCGCTTTTGCCGCGGGCGGCGGTGCCCTTCATCGGATGTGTTTCGATCATGCGCCCGGTATCGACGGAAAAGAAAAGTTCCGGCGAGCGCGACAGGATGGTCGGGCCGCCAAGATCGATGAGGGCGCCGTAACGCACCGGCTGGCGTTCGATCAGCGACCAGAACAGCGCATTTTCATCACCTTGCCAGCGGGCGGTGATCGGCATGGTGAGATTGGCCTGATAACAGTCGCCGCGTCTGATGTGGTGGTGCAGGCGTTCGAACCGGCTGCGGTAGGTTTCGAAATCCCAGCCGACGTGGAAATCGGAGAGGCTCGCTCTGTCGGTATAGGCTGGCGGTGTAGCCAGCGAATGATCGTTGCCGGCGGGGGCATCGAAAATGCCCATGGCGATCAGTGGCGTTTCCCTGTTGTCCTCGATCAGTGGCCGCAGCTTGGGTTCGAAGATGTGGCCGGCTTCGTAGGAGAGATAACCGGCCAGCCAGAACCCGGCCTGTCTTGCTGCCTCCAGTTTTTTGAGGGCAGGCAGGATTTCTTCGGCGGTGCGGGCAAGGATGATGTCGCGCGGGTTGTCAAAAACCATGCTCTCGCCGGAGCGGTCATCGCGAAAGAGAGCGTAGCGGGCAGGAGCTGCCATGTCTGTCGAAATTCCGGTTGCCCTTTTTTGCCTGCTTTAGCGAATGCCATGCGGCATTGCCACTGGCATGGATGTCGTTCGGTGATGGTTCTGCAAACGGAAGAGGTTTTTGTATGTAGTGGCGCGGCTTGCGCCCAATGATCCCCCTTGAAGCGGAGATGTCACGACGTGGCAGAGTGGGGAGCAACGGTGCGGCATAGACCCTTCTCCCCGTTTTGACGGGGAGAAGGTGCCGGCAGGCGGATGAGGGGCAAGGGCCGCAAACTCAACGCCAGCGGCTGCCCCTCATCTCCTCGCTAACGCTCCGGATCTTCTCCCCGCGCGCGGGGAGAAGAGGCAAGCGGCACCACCTCAATCCCATATGCGAGAACCCTGCTCTTGAGGGGGATATCGGCTTGGAGCACGGCCGTCGCAAATGTTTACGCCTTGTCCAGAGCTTCCAGTTCGTCGATCAGGCTTTCGATCATCGACAGGCCCTTCGACCAGAAGGCCGGGTCGGACGCGTCGAGGCCGAATGGTTTCAGCAGTTCGGAATAATGCTTTGATCCACCGGCTTTCAGCAGGTCAAAATACTTGTCCTGAAAGCCCGGAGCTGCGTTCTGATAAACCGCGTAAAGCGAGTTCACCAGACAGTCGCCGAAGGCGTAGGCGTAGACATAGAAGGGCGAATGGATGAAGTGGGGGATATAGGTCCACCACGTTTCATACCCTTCCGAGATTTTTATCGCCGGACCGAGACTTTCCTCCTGCACCGATAGCCACAATTCACCGATCTGGTCGGCGGTCAGTTCGCCCTCTTTCCGGGCCGTATGCACCTTGCGTTCGAATTCGTAGAAGGCGATCTGGCGCACGACCGTGTTGATCATGTCCTCCACCTTCTGGGCGAGCATGGCCTTGCGTTCTTTTTTGTCCTTCGTCTTTTCCAGAAGCGCGCGGAACGTCAGCATTTCACCGAACACGGAAGCGGTTTCTGCTAAAGTCAGCGGTGTCTGGCACATCAGCGCGCCTTGACCGCCGGCCAGAACCTGATGCACGCCGTGGCCAAGCTCGTGGGCGAGCGTCATCACGTCACGTGGCTTGCCGAGGTAGTTGACCAAAACATACGGGTGCGCCGAAGGCACAACCGGGTGCGCGAAGGCGCCCGGTGCCTTGCCGGGGCGGGCAGGGGCATCGATCCATTGTTCGTCGAAGAAACGGCGGGCGATATCGGCCATTTCGGGAGAGAAGGCGCCGTAGGCGGAGAGGACCGTGTCCTTGGCATCGGCCCATGGAATGACGGCATTCGGGGTTTCCGGCAGCGGCGCGTTGCGGTCCCAAAAATTCATGGTTTCCATGCCGAGCCACTTTGCCTTCATGGCATAATAGCGGTGCGACAGGCGCGGATAGGCATCTTTTACGGCTGCTGCCAGCGCATCGACGGTTTCGCGTTCCACACGATTGGCAAGGTGGCGGCTGTCGGCGATATCGTCGAAACCGCGCCAGCGGTCGGAAATCGCCTTATCCTTGGCCAGCGTATTGGTGATCAGCGTGAAGACGCGCAGATTGTCCTTGAAGGTGGCGGACAGGGCGGCCGCGGCCTTGGCGCGAACCTCCGGGTCCGGCTCCTGCAGCATGTTGAGGGTGATTTCGAGCGACTGCTTTTCGCCATCCACCTCGAAACGCAGGTCGGCCATGGTCTCGTCGAACAGGCGGTTGAAGGCGGCGGCCGAGGTCATCGACTTGTCGAGAAACAACTGTTCCAGCTTGTCTTCCAGCTGGAAAGGCTTGTCTTTCCTGAGATCGACGATCCATGGCTGGTAATGGGCGACGGCCGGATCGCGGGCAATGGCGGCGTCGATGACGGCATCATCGATACGGTTCAGTTCCAGCGCAAAAAAGAGCAGGTGAGAGGAAAGGTCCGTCAGCTTGGCCTGCACGTCACCGTAGAACTTGCCGTTGGCCGGATTGGACGTATCGGAAAAATAGGTCAGGCCGGCATAGGAGCCGATCTTTCCAAAAAGATCGTCGAGTTCGTCATATTCGGCAATCGCCGGACCGAGCCCCTGTGCCCCGGTTTTCTGTGCGGCGTCCGTCAGCTTACCCTTCCACGCGGCTTCGAAATTGCGGGCGCGCTCGGTCGCGCTGTCGAGGTCTGCCTTCAAGGCGGCGCCGTCGCGGCTGTCGTAAAGATCCTCAAGGCGCCATGTCGGGAGGTCGCCGAGTTCCGTTGTCGCGGCGGATGTGGCAGCGCTGTCGGCTGCGACCACGATACCGCGGCGGATATTGATGCCATTCGGTCGAACGTGGGACGTCATCGTGCAGGTTTCCTTCCTGTTAAATCTCTTAAGTGCCGTTTCCGGCCATATACTAAGCAGGTTTCGGGCGTGTTGATCTGTTTTGAGGCCAAGCCGTTAAAATGCAAGCCTTTCTCAAAACGGGATGTTCAAGCCTTTCATGACACAACCTCCTGTATGGGTGCCATTACGGCACTGAACACGATTTCAGGAGCGAGCATGACTGCGCACATTCTTGTCGTGGACGACGATCCGGTACAACGTCGTCTTTTGAAGAACGCCGTGGAGCGTCATGGTCATTCCTGCCATCTGGCCGAAAACGGCCGGATTGCGCTTGAGTTCCTTCGGCGCAACCGCGCGCAGTTCAATGCGGTCGTTCTCGACCTCATGATGCCGGAACTCGATGGCCTTGGTTTCCTCGACGCCGCTAACGAACTGAACCTCAATATTCCGATCATCGTGCAGACCGGGCAGGGCTCGATCGAGACGGTGGTGCAGGCCATGCGCGCCGGTGCCTTCGATTTCGTGGTGAAGCCGGTTTCGCCGGAACGCATCGCGGCTTCGATCGCCAATGCGCTGAAACTGGACCAGAAGGAAACGAAGACCCGCACCGTGCGCAAGGGCCGCACCGGACCGATCGGTTTTGCCGATATCGTGTCGGCCAGCCCCGACATGCTGCGTGTCATCGATCTGGCCGAACGGGCCGCCCATTCCGGCATTCCGGTCGTGCTGGAAGGTGAATCCGGCGTCGGCAAGGAAATGGTGGCGCGCGCCATCCAGAGCGGTTCCGACCGTTCGGGAAAACCGTTCATCACCGTCAATTGCGGCGCCATCCCGCACAATCTGGTCGAAAGCATCCTGTTCGGCCATGAGAAGGGTGCCTTCACCGGCGCGATCGATCGCCATACCGGCAAGTTCGTGGAAGCCGATGGCGGCACGTTGTTCCTCGACGAGATCGGCGACCTGCCGCTCGATGTGCAGGTAAAACTGCTGCGCGCCGTGCAGCAGGGCGAGATCGAGACTGTCGGGTCTTCGAAAACCCAGAAGGTCGACGTGCGTCTGATCTCGGCCACCAACAAGGACCTGATCGAAGAGGTTCGCGCCGGGCGTTTCCGCGAGGATCTGTATTATCGCCTCAATGTCTTCCCGATTACCATTCCGGCGCTGCGCCGCCGCAAGGAAGACATTCCGCATCTCGCCCGCGTGTTCACCGAGCGTTTTTCCGCCGAGCAGAAGCTCGACCGCACGCTGACGCTCAGCGCCGGCGCGCTGGCGCTGCTGACCGCCTATGACTGGCCGGGCAATATCCGCCAGCTGGAAAACTCGATCTTCCGCGCGGTCGTTCTGGCAAGCGGCGACGAACTGACGGAAGAGGATTTTCCGCAGATCGCCGCCCAGCTGCCGGAATTCCGCACGGAAGAACTGCGGGCGATTGCCGTCGAAATGCCGCAGATGGCATCGGCCGGTGCTGGTCGGGCAGACGATACGGTCTCCTACGGCAACGAACGTCTGGACATGGCTTCTCAGCACATGCCGCTGCATGTGCCGGACAATGTCATCGTCAGCACCGACGATACCGGTGACGTTCGCAAACTGGCGGATGTGGAAGAGGAACTGATCCGGTTCGCGCTGAAATTCTACCGCGGCCAGATGAGCCAGGTGGCGCGCAAGCTCGGCATCGGCCGCTCGACCCTTTATCGCAAGCTCAAGGACTACGGTATAGATCCGGACAATCCGCTGCGCGAGGCCGCCTGATCCGCTCGTAAAGCGTGCGAAAAAGGCATCAAGACCAGTTATGGTCCATAGAGGTCGCCGTCCTGGCGATCTTTCCTGTTAATCCTGACGCAAGTCTGGGCTGGTAAAACACTGTCAATCTTTTATAAGTCGATTGTTGACTATAAAAGAATTGCTTGTGGACATGTGGCGGATTTGCCATGGTGTCACCGCATTTCACAGTCATGTGAGGCAGCATTGGCTTTGCTGTCAATCGGACGGGGATAGACTTGCCGTATCAGAATGAAAACACCACGCCCGGAAATGGGACAGGGCGCAGCGGGTTCGCTGCACGTTGCCTGTCGTTTTCCAAGCGCGTTGTCGCCGCAGCCTCGCTTTGCGTGGTTGCGCTGCCATTGATGTCGGCGGTGTCGGCGACCTCTGCGTCTGCCGAGACCCGCAGCCTGAAGCTTTATTACACCCATACGCGCGAAAAGGCGGAGATCGTCTTCAAGCGCAATGGCCGTTTTGACCCCAAGGGTCTGGCGCAGCTCAACCAGTTCCTGCGTGACTGGCGCCGCAACGAGCCGACGAAGATGGACCCGCGTCTTTTCGACCTCGTCTGGGAAGTCTACCGCCGCGTCGGTGCCAAGGATTATATCCACATCGTTTCCGCCTACCGTTCGCCGGCCACCAACGGCATGCTGCGTTCGCGCACCAAGGGTGTCGCCAAGAACAGCCAGCACACTCAGGGCAAGGCGATGGACTTTTTCATCCCCGGCGTGAAACTGTCGACCCTGCGCGCCACCGCCATGCAGTTGCAGGTCGGCGGCGTCGGTTTCTATCCGACCTCCGGTTCGCCCTTCGTGCATCTCGATGTCGGCGGCGTTCGCGCCTGGCCGCGCATGTCGCGTGATGAACTGGCCCGTCTTTTCCCGAAGGGCAACACGATCCATCTTCCGTCCGACGGCAAGCCGCTGCCGGGTTATGATCAGGCTCTGGCCGATTACAAGAAGCGTGTCGGTGCGGATTCGATCGAGATTGCCAGCACGGCAGGATCGGTATCCTCTTCCGCGACCGTGAAGAAAAAGAAGAACCTGCTGGCCATGCTGTTTGGCGGCGGCGACGAGGATGAAGATCCCGATGCCATCTCCACGCCGGCACCGGCAGCGCCGGGCCGTCCTTCTGCGCCGGCAACGGCAGACGAGGGCGAAAGCGCGCCGGTCATGGTTGCTTCCGCGCAGCCGCAGGCGCCGGATATCGATGCACCGGTTCCGCAGTCGCGCCCGGCCTTCCGTCAGGACAACGGCACCAGCCTTGCCAATGCGCTTTATTCGCAAGGCGGCCGCAGTGCTGCTCAGGATGCGCTTCAGGCAGCCCTGCCGGCCCAGCAGAATGGCGAGAATTTTGCCGATCTGCAGCAGTATAACATCCCGGTTCCGACCCTGCTTGGCCCGCGCGGCATGAGGGGCGATGCCGAAAGCAGCACGGTCACGGCCTATGCTGCGGCCATCAACCGGGCCGAAATGAACGGTTCCGCCATGCCGGTCCCGGCGCATCGTCCGGCCTTCTCTGCCGGTCCGATGAATGCATCGCTGCCTGCACCGCAGTCGCAGCAATCGCAGCAGCTGGCCGCCGCAGCACCCGAAGCGGCTCCGAACACGCTCGACGCGCAGGCGCAGCATCTGGCCGCAGGCGGTCAGGTGGCCGAAGGTTCGCAGGCGCTGACGCCGGAACTGGTCGCCGCCCTTGCCAGAAGCGCCGAACATGGCCGCTCGAATGAGGCATCCGTTCCGCTTCCGGGCAAGCGTCCGGTTCAGGTGGCACTTGCCAATCCGTCTTCCGTGAACGGCGCTGCCCGTGTATTCGGTGACGGTTTTGATGCGCCGAAGCCGGTTGCCAAAACGCAGGCCAAGGTCACGCCGGCTGCCAATGCGGCTCCTGCCGACAACGCTTTGACCGGTGACAAGCTGGCCCAGTGGGCGCAGAGCAAGGGCAAGGCGGAAGCTTCGGCAAAGGCGCCGCGTGTCGCTTCGTCCGCGCGTTCGTTCAGCACCGACAACGCCGCCATGAACGACGGTTTCAAACCGGCGCATCCGGTGGCGATCGATCCCGGCCGGTTCTGAGCCGACTCCTCTGAAACAACAAAAGCCCGTGTGGACCGATCCTCACGGGCTTTTTCTTTGCGTGGTGCGCGCGGTTCGGCCCGGGGCTATCGCATGTGGATTGGGAGGGTGCAGCTTGCTCCAAATGATCTCCCCCCTTGGGGGAGATGTCACCGAAAGGTGACAGAGGGGGGGAGCAACGGTGCGGCAGATGTTTCGAAAGCGGCCTTCACACCAGAAACACCCCCTCTGTCCTGCCGGACATCTCCCCCTCAAGGGCGGAGATCGGCTGGGCGCACCGTCCGAGTGCCATATGCGATAGCCCTGCGGTTCAGCCCATCGTCTGGCGGCGAACGCGTATCAGCATCGGGCCGTATTCGATGAGATAAAGCCCGAATGCTGATAGCCAGAGCAGGCCGGCCGACGCATAGATCACGTCGAGATGCGCGGACAGGATGGCGGAGAGCGGGCGGATCAGCGCGCAGAGAAGAATGGCGGCGTAGCAGAGGTTCGTCATTTTCGATGCCGTCAACTGCCGGCCGGTATGGCCGCGTGTGGCGCGGGTCATGACGGCCAGCATCATGCCCGACATCGTGCCGACGGTCAGAACATGCATGGCCGATGCCCGGTCGATCCAGCCGAGTGCGGCAGCAGCGATGGCCATGAAACCAAGCGGCACGAACAGATAGGCGACATGGAGGATGGTCACCAGCGTTTCGCGCGTCGTCGTCCAGCCGCGCCAGCGATAGAGGCGGGCAAATTGTATCGCGGCGGCAATGCCTGCGGCGATAGCTGTGATGCGTCCTTCCGGCGATACGGACCAGATGAGAAGTGCCGCTACCGACGTGAGTATGGTGATCATGTCGAAACGGTCGAAGGGTGTTGGAAACCGCGTCGCGCCCTGTTTGGCCAGCCAGTTGCGGGTAAAGCTCGGGATGATGCGGCCACCGATGACGCAGACGAGGGCGATATAGGCGGAAATGCCGAAGCGCGAGGCGTAATCCGGCGCGCCGATGGCAATGGTTTCGTAGTGAAAACCGAGATTGGCGGCGGTGAGCACACCAACCCCGATCAGCACTTTCAGGTTCTTCCACTGCTTGCCGGCGATGATTTCGCGGGCGCTGATGATGAGGAGTGCGGGCAGGAAGAGCGCATCCAGCATTGCGGCCGGTAATACACCGATCACGTCCGGCGCGAGCATGGCGAGCCGGCCAAGGCACCAGAGCGAAAACAACCCGGCGAGCGGCCAGCCGGAAACGGGCAGGCGGCCCGTCCAGTTGGGAACGGCGGTGAGGAAAAAGCCGGCGAGAATGGCGCTGCCGAAACCGAACAGCATTTCATGCGCGTGCCAGGCGTAAAGCCCGTAAGCGTCAGCGATTTCGATCTGGCCGGTAAGCGCCGTGATCCACAGAACCATGGTGATGCAGGCCCAGATGGCGCCGCCGAGGAAAAACGGTCGAAAGCCGTAGGAAAACAGCACCGGCCCGGTCTGCAGAAGTCCGCGCGGAACGGCGCCGCGTCGGGTGGGAATGCTCTGGTCGATGGGGGACATGGCGAGGCTCCTGAAGATGCTCGCCTGATCTGGCTTGAAAATTTCCGGCTTTCGTTGATGAATCGCAAGCAAAATGAAGATGAGGCAGTTAGTCAGGTCCCAAGGCTTGCAGAGGCGGGTCAATATGGAGGTCGGATGTGAAGCTCGATATCGGTCTGGTCAAACACCTTCCGCTTTTCGCCGACATGGCCGATGGCGATATCGAGGTGATGCTTTCACATGCAGTTTCGCGGCGGATCGCCGTGGGCGATGCGGTGTTCGATCAGGGCTCGCCGGCCTCGCATTTCTTTCTGCTTCTGAATGGCCGGCTGAAGGTGAGCCAGGTTACGCCGCAGGGCGAGCAGGTGATCGTGCGCATGGTCAATCCCGGTGATCTTTTCGGGATCGCCAAGGCTCTGCAGCGAACCGATTACCCTGGCACGGCGCTTTGTGTGTCCGAAGCCGTGGCTCTTTGCTGGCCGATGGATCTGTGGTCGCAGATGATCGAGCAAAATCCGCGGCTGGCCGTCACGGCGATGACGGCGATCGGCCAGCGCCTGCAGGAGGCCCATACGCGCATTCGCGAAATTTCGACCGAGGACGTGGAGCGGCGGGTGGCGCATGCGGTGCTGCGGCTGAGCGAGCAGGCGGGGCGCGAGGAGGGCGATGGTTTGCGCATCGATTTCCCGATCACCCGGCAGGACATTGCGGAGCTGACGGGCACGACGCTTCACACCGTGTCACGCATCCTGAGTGCCTGGGAAGGCAGGGGGCTGGTGACCGGCGGGCGCCAGAAACTGCTGGTGCGCGATGTGGCGAGGTTGAGGGCTCTGGCAGAAAACGAAAAATCGGCCTGAAACGGAAACGGAAAAGGGCGGCCGCGAAAAACGCTGCCGCCCTTTTATGAAAAGTCCGGAGATGAAGGCAGCCGATCAGGCTGCTTCTTCTTCCTCGGTGCCGGCGCCCGGGATCATGCCGAGAGCGGAGAGGTAGGTGTCGAGGATGAGATCCTCTTCCATGCGCTCCTGGTCGTCCTTCTTGCGAAGGGCGATGACCTTTTTCATGATCTTGGTATCGTAGCCCATCGACTTTGCCTCGCCATAGACATCCTTGATGTCGTCGGCGATAGTCTTCTTTTCTTCTTCCAGTCTTTCGATGCGCTCGATAAAGGCGCGGAGTTGGTCGCGGGCGACGCCATGGGCATCAGACATCGGGGCCTCCTAAATAGTCTCGACAATTTTACGGGTGGTGTCACCTGCCGTGAAGTGCGGGCAAGGTCAAGCCAAATCGCGCATGGGCTTACCCGTGGGAGGGCTTGTTGCTCTCGAATGCGGCTTTTTGAGCGTCGGACGCTTCACCCTGATGCAGGTTTTTCCAATCCTCATACGGCATGCCGTAGACGATTTCGCGCGAGGCGTCCTTGGTGAGCATGATGCCCTTTTCCTGCGCCGCGTCGAGATACCAGTTGGACAGGCAGTTACGGCAGAAACCGGCGAGATTCATCATGTCGATATTCTGAACGTCGCTGCGTTCGCGCAGATGGCTCACCAGCCGGCGGAAGGCTGCGGCCTCGAGTTCGGTTTTCTGCTGTTCGGTAAGTTCGCTCATCATGCGATCTCCTTATTC
Organism: Neorhizobium huautlense; assembly: GCF_030811685.1. Classification (GTDB taxonomy): domain Bacteria; phylum Pseudomonadota; class Alphaproteobacteria; order Rhizobiales; family Rhizobiaceae; genus Neorhizobium; species Neorhizobium huautlense_A. Next base: position 424,211 of record NZ_JAUSRF010000002.1, read on the forward strand.
ATGTCTGCGTCGTTCAGGCCGGGTAGGGACCGGTGCGCGACGGAAAAATCTTCGTTTCGTGCAATGCCGGATCGGCATTCATTTTCGCAAATATCGGCGCCAGCCGCTCGGCCCATTCGTCCATGCCCCTGTCATCACCGATCAAATCCTGCCGCACTTCCAGAAGCGCATGCGGAATGCCGGGGCGCATGCAATGGCGATACATGGTGTCGTTCTTCAAGGCGCCATCATAAGGCTCGTTGTCACCGATGAACAGGTTCGGGTCGGCGCGCAACATGTCGAGAAGCGGTTGAACGGCGCGGTGATCGCTGTCCCACAGGACGGACGCGTGCCAGGGGCGAGGAATTCCCTTCCAGGTCGGCGTAAAGGAGTGGAGAGACAGAACCAGCGGCGTTTTGCCGCTTTTTTCTGCGGTTTTGACGATCGTCAAATCGACGGCCTGATGATAGGGCCGGTGGAAGCTGTTAAGTCTATGCTCCCATTCGCTGTTTGTGATCGGATGGTTTCCCGGAATGATTGCGCCATCGGAAATGCGCATGATCAGGGTCGGGTCGTCCTCGCCTCTGTTCGGGTCGATCAGCAGTCTTGAGAAACCGCAAAGCACGGCCGGAATGTCGAGCATGGCGGCCAGCCGGCGGGTGAGGCCCTCGATGCCGATGTCATAGGCGATGTGGCGTGCGAAGGTGGCTTCATCGAGACCGAGCGAACCATAACCGGGTGGCAGCCGGTTCATGGCGTGATCTGCGAGCAGCACCATCCCGCCGTCATAATTTCCCTGTAGAATTTCGTAGGAACCGAAGTCCTGCATTGCTGGCTGCCCGACTTACCAATTGTTTGTTTTGTGTGATTTTTAATCGCGAGCTTGATCGCACGCAGATTGCGGATAGGCAAGGCGAAGGCGTCATAAACACAAGGATTCGGCTCTCAAACGGACGCTAAACGATTAGACTTTCGTTTGACTTTCGGTCGTCATCGCGCCAAGACAGTCGCATCTGATTTAGCAGGGGACCCCGCCACACACCGTGTCAAAATCGTCCTTGTTCTCCATGTCCGCCCTTTTGTCGCCAACTCTTTTCGGGCTGGCGCTTGCCGCTGGCGTGTCGCTTTTCGCGCCCAGCGAAGCGCGCGCCGATTTCCGTGTGTGTAACGGAACCCAGAATCTCGTCGGTGTCGGTATCGGTTACCGCGCCCAGGAAGGATGGATTTCCGAAGGCTGGTGGCAGGTTCCTGCCTCGAGCTGCGCCACTCTCATCGAGGGCGAATTGGAATCACGTTATTATTATCTCTATGCCGAGGATTCAGCCCGTGGTGGCCGTTGGACCGGCGAAGTCAGCATGTGCGTCGCCGAGAACGAATTCAAGATTACCGGTGTCGGAGACTGCTTTGCCCGCGGTTACCAGAAGATGGGCTTCAAGGAATATGACACAGGCCGGCAGGGGAGCTGGATGGTCCAGCTTTCCGACACACCCGGCGCGCAAGAAGGCCAGAACTGATGAAGCGTAATCGCAAGGTAAAAATTCTTGCAACTCTCGGTCCGGCATCGTCCGAAGAGGCGATGATCGAGAAGCTGCACGAAGCCGGCGCCGATCTCTTTCGTATCAACATGAGCCATGCCAGCCACGACATGATGCGCACGCTGATCACGCGTATTCGTGCCGTTGAAGCCCGCTCCGGCCGCCCGATCGGCATTCTCGCCGACCTTCAGGGCCCGAAACTGCGCGTCGGCAAGTTCGCCAATACCAAGGTGACGCTGGCCCCCGGTCAGACCTTTACGCTCGACAACAATGAAGAGCCGGGCGACGAAAACCGCGTATTCCTGCCGCATCCGGAAATCCTGTCTTCCGTGAAGGTTGGCGACCGCCTGCTGATCGACGACGGCAAGCTGGCGCTGAAGGCAACGGCGGTGGATGGCAAGTCGATCACCTGTACGGTCGTTGCCGGCACCAGCATTTCCGACCGCAAGGGCGTCAGCCTGCCGGATACGCTGCTCGAAGTCGGCGTTTTGACCGACAAGGACCGCGCCGATCTGGACGCCGTTCTCGCCACCGACGATGTCGACTGGGTTGCGCTCTCCTTCGTGCAGCGCCCGGAAGATCTGGTCGAAGTGCGTCGCATTTCCGGTGGTCGCGTCGGCCTGATGTCGAAGATCGAAAAGCCGCAGGCTCTCGAGCGCATCGAGGAAATCATCGAGCTTTCCGACGCACTGATGGTTGCCCGTGGCGACCTCGGTGTCGAAATGCCGATCGAAATGGTTCCGGGCATCCAGAAGCAGCTGACCCGCGCCTGCCGCCGCGCCGGCAAGCCGGTCGTCGTTGCCACGCAGATGCTGGAATCGATGATCACCGCCCCGGTGCCGACCCGCGCCGAAGTGTCGGACGTGTCGATTGCCGTGTTCGAAGGCGCAGACGCCGTCATGCTGTCGGCCGAATCGGCTTCCGGCCAGTATCCGGTCGAAGCCGTGTCGATGATGGCGTCGATCGCGCATCAGGTGGAGCAGGATCCGCTTTACCCGAGCATCATCTACGCACAGCGCGCCACGCCTGAGGCAACCGGTGCCGATGCGATTTCGCTCGCTGCCCGCCAGATTGCCGAAACGCTGAACCTGGCCGCCATCGTCACCTACACCTCGTCGGGCACGACCGGTCTTCGCGCCTCGCGCGAACGCCCGAACGTTCCGATCCTGGCGCTTTCGCCGAAGGTGCAGACCGCACGCCGCCTGTCGGTCTGCTGGGGCCTGCACTGTGTGGTTACCCATGATGCGACCGACCTCGACGACATGGTCAACCGCGCCTGCCGCATCGTTGCCGAAGAACAGTTCGGCAAGGCCGGCGACCGCATCATCATCTCGGCCGGCGTTCCGCTCGGCACGCCGGGCGCCACCAACATGGTCCGCATCGCCTACATTGGCGAAGACGGCCAGAGCGCTGCCTGAGCCTTCTCGGGTTTGATCACGACATTCGAGCGGCCGGAGCAATCCGGCCGTTTCTGTTTCAAGGGGTTTCTCGACGATGCATTTGCCGACTGCCGCGATCCCCACACTTGCCGGCACCCGACTGACACTGCGCGCGCCGCGCATGGAGGACTGGTCGGCCTATTGCGCCTTCATGGCCACGGATCGTTCCATCTACATGGGCGGCCCGCATCAGGAGGCAATCGCCTGGGGTATGTTCTGCCACGATGTGGCGCAGTGGCATCTTCTTGGGCACGGTTCGCTGATGATCGAGGCGGGCGAAGGTGAGGCTGCCGCCGGACAATGTATCGGTCAGGTAGGTATCAATGCCGGGCCGCTGTTTCCCGAGCACGAGCTTGGCTGGATGCTCTACGACGGTTTCGAAGGCAAAGGATATGCATTCGAGGCAGCCAGCCGGATGCGCCACTGGGCTTTTCGGACGCTCAAGCTTGAGACGCTCGTGAGCTACATCCATCCCGAAAACGCGGCCTCGTGCCGCTTGGCGGAACGGCTGGGCGCGGTGCTAGACAAGGATGCGGCACGGCATGATCCGGCCGATCTCGTGTATCGGCATGCGCGCCCGTAAGCGACGCGATCAGTTCCGCTCGATCGTTACGCCCACCGCCGGCTTGGCCGGCTCACCGCTCTGCATCAACCGTGCCTCCGCCACTCGTGCCGTCGCCTGCAAATCCCGCTCCAGCCCCGCCACCTTTTCGATGGCCGCGATGCAGAGATCAGTAACGACGTAATCCGGCTTGTGGCCGAGACCGTGGACCATGATCAGTTCAGAACTTTCGATATCGCGGGCAAGGCCCTGCGAGTGGATTTCTTCGAGTACGACCGGGTCGCTGTCGCCCGTGATGATCACGGTTGGGGCCTTGATCTCCTTGTAGCGCGGCGCGATGCGGGTCACGTAGTCATGCAGATTGAAGACATCGGTGGCGTTGGCGCGGAAGGTGGCGGGGCGCAGGATAAGGGCGGGGGCGCCTTCCTCGACATAGCGGTCGCGGCGGTGGTTGGGGCTGAACACGGATTTGGTGGCGCCATCCATCAGGAACATTCCGGCCGGCAGCGAGACGAGACGGGTGAACAGCCAGCCGATTACCGGTTTTGGCGCGAGGCTGTAATACCAGTCGACGCCGCCCGGCCATGGATGGGTGGCGGGGGATAGGAAAACGAGGCCGGCCGTCTTTTCCGGATGGAAGACGGCAAAACTGGCGGCAATCGCGCCGCCGAAGGAATGCGAAACGATGATGGCGCGTTTGATGCCGTAGGCATCCATCAGTTTGGCGATGGCGGCGGCCTGACCGTCCGGCGTGTCGTTTTCAGGTCCGCCGCGCTCGGAATACCCGTGGCCGGGGCGATCGATGAACAGCATTTCGGCGCGCCCACGCAAGGGGGCGAGAAAGGCCGCCTCCTGATCCCGAAGATTTCCGCTGGCACCGTGGATGAACACCAGAGGCGGCAGATCGGCCTTGTCGCTGGCCGGCACATGCAGCGCATTCATGCGGTAACCGCCGACATCCGTCAGGGTGCCGATATTGGGAAAACGCCGCTCTATGGCGGCTGACTGCCATGCGGTGAAGGCGAATGCGGCGGCGATAAGAAAAGCGATGCAGATCAGGGCTGTGATCATCGGGAGAAAATGTCTGGAGGGGTTTTCGGTGGCGGGGGCGCGGCGATGCATGTTCGATATAACGAAGACATAGGGCGGCGAGTTTCAGCCGCACAGATGTCATTATTGTTTTGAAAACGACTCATTGCGGAAAGCGGAAGCCCGGTCAGGCCGCGCCAAGCGATCAGGTACGGCTGCCGGCGATCTTTTCCGAGAGTTTTTCCATCTGCTCGCGGGCTTGCCTGTCGGCCGGGTAGATGGCGAGATATTGCGCCAGCGCCTTTTCTGCTGCGCCATCTTCCTCTGCTTCCATGAGGATTGCGACCATGCCGGCGATGGCGCCGAAATGGCGGGGTTCGCGTTTCAGCACTTCACTGATATCGGCCATCGCCTTGCGCGGATCGCCCATCGTGTAATGCAGCGTGGCGCGCTGGTGCCATGCGCCGGTGAAATCGGGATCGATGATCGTGGCGCGGTCGAGGAAATCGAGCGCAGCGCCGTTGTTCTTCTTTTCCACGGCCTCGGATGCCCATTGCAGCAGAAGGTCGACGGTCGGGCTGCCCGACTCGCTCCAATCGGTCTGGATTTCTTCGGCAATGCTTTTTGCCTTGTCCGGGTTACTCTCGCGTTTCAGTTGGGCAAGCAGGCTGTCGATTTTTGCCGCTGGTGAAAGGTTTTCCGTGGGCGGGGCGGCCAAAGGGGCTGGGGGTGTCTGCGCCTGTTGCTGCTGTTCCTGTGGTTTCGCTCCCGGTGACGGCGGTGTTTCCACATGCCGCTCGGGCAGGGGCGGCAGCGGCTGATCGGGGGCATGGGATTGCGGCGGGATGGTTACGCCCGGCAGGTCGTTATTGCCCGGTGCGGCGCCATTCGGGGTTTCCTGCGCATAGGCGGGGCCAGGCGGGATCAGGCCGGCGAGCGGCATGGAAACGAGGGCGAAGGCCAGCGGGGTGGCAAAACGGAAAAAGCGCATGGCGGAAAAGATAATCCGCCTGCGCTCAATATCAAACCGAAATCGGTCTTTTATCAACAATGTGATAAGCAGCGGCTTTCCGTTGAAAGCCGCAATCCGCAATCAGCCCTGACGAGCCTTGAAGCGCGGGTTCTGCTTGTTGATGATGTAGATGCGGCCCTTGCGGCGAACCAGACGGTTATCGCGGTGACGAGCCTTCAGCGCCTTAAGCGAGTTCTTGATCTTCATTGTACTGATCCAGCAGTCTGTGGGCCGTTAAGCCGCTTGTCTCTATCAATCAAAAGCGCACCGCTTTGTTCATCAAAGGATGGCGCGCCTTTAGGTTGGCGTCGAGATACAATCAGCGTTGGCGCATGTCAACCATATGACGCGGTTTTCCGGGGCTTCTCGTGGCGTCGGCACCGATTTTCCGCAGCTTTGCCACAGGTTGATGCGCCTTTACCGCGATTGACAATGCGGGAATGAACGCAAATCCTGCCCCTCATACATGGTTTGACGGGAGGAAGAGTGGTGGATTTCATGAAAATGACGGGGCTGGAACTGCTGCAGGCCTCCGCGGCGGGGCTGATTCCGGCCGCCAGCATCTCGCAGACCATGGGAATGAAGGGCATGGAGGTGGAAAAGGGGCGGATAGTCATCCATGCCCGCGCCGATTCTCGCCATCTCAATCCGCTCGGCGGCGTGCATGGCGGGTTTGCCGCGACATTGCTCGACTCGGTGACAGGCTGCGCTGTGCACAGCATGCTCGATGTCGGCATCGGTTTCGGCACGGTCGATCTCGGGGTAAAGATGATGCGGCCGGTACCGCGTGATCAGGATGTGGTGGCCGAGGCGCGGGTGACGCATCTTTCGCGGTCGATCGGCATAGCCGAGGGCACACTGAAGGATGCGGACGGCAATCTGCTGGCAAGCGCGTCGGCCACCTGTTTCATCAAGCAGCCGAGAGCGGAGCAGGCTTAATCGACCAGCTGCGTGACATGGCCCATCTTGCGGCCGGGGCGGGCTTCGGCCTTGCCGTAGAGATGAACGTAAACGTTCGTGCTCTTCAGCCATTCCGGCAGCGCGTCGATATCGTCGCCGATCAGGTTGGTCATCACGCAATCGGAATGACGCACCGGATTGCCGAGGGCTAGACCAGCGACGGCGCGGATGTGTTGTTCGAATTGCGAGATGATGCAGGCCGCTTCCGTCCAGTGGCCGGAATTGTGGACGCGCGGTGCGATCTCGTTGGCGATCAGGCCGCCATCCGGCATCACGAAAAACTCCATGCCGATGACGCCGACATAATCGAGTGCGGCCAGCAGTTTTGTCGCTGCGTCACGGGCGGTCTGCGCCGTCGCATCATCGATGCGGGCGGGCAGGGTGGAGGTGTGGAGGATGCCGTTGCGGTGCACGTTTTCGGCTGGATCGTAACATTCGACAGAACCGTCGATGCCACGGGCAGCGATGATCGAGACTTCGCGGTCGAAGGCGACAAAACTTTCAAGGATGAGCGGCACGCCGCCGAGCGCGTCGAATGCGCCGGTCAGGTCTTCGCCGCCGCGAAACACGCGCTGGCCCTTGCCGTCATAACCCATGCGGCAGGTTTTCAGGACACCCTGTCCGCCGAAATCGGCAAGTGCCGTTTCCAGTTCGGTCTGGCTGTTGACGGCGTGGAATTTGGCCGTCTCGATGCCGCAGCTGTTGAGGAAGCGTTTTTCGGTGAGGCGGTCCTGCGCCACATCCAGCGCCTTGGCCGGCGGATAGACGGGGACCGAACGGGCCAGCGTTTCGGCGGCGGTCACCGGCACGTTTTCGAATTCGTAGGTGACGATATCGCAGCGGCTCGCCAGTTCGGCCAATGCGGCCGGATCGTCGTAAGCGGCGGTGATCTGAGCATTCGCTACCTGGGCAGCGGGACAATCGGCCTGCGGTTCCAAAATGATGGTGGAAAAATTCAGGCGGGCAGCGGCCATTGCCAGCATGCGGCCCAGCTGGCCGCCACCGATAATGCCGATCGTCTTCATGGTCTTGCTCATTCGAGTCAGGGAGCCTCGTCGCTCGGATATTCGGCAACCGATGCGGTGTGCTCGGCGCGGTAGGTGTCCAGCCGGTCGGCCAGATCTTCGTCGGACAGCGCCAGTACGGCGGCGGCCATGAGGGCGGCGTTGATGGCGCCCGCGCGGCCGATGGCCATGGTGCCGACAGGAATACCGCCCGGCATCTGCACGATCGAATAAAGGCTGTCGAGGCCGCTCATGGTCTTGGACTGCACCGGCACGCCGAAGACAGGCAGCGGGGTCAGCGATGCGGTCATGCCCGGCAGGTGAGCGGCACCACCGGCTCCGGCGATGATGACCTTAAAACCTTCGTCGCGGGCGCCCTTGGCAAATTCATACATGCGGTCCGGCGTGCGATGGGCAGACACGATGCGGGCTTCATAACCGATGTCGAGCGCATCAAGTGTATCGGCGGCGTTCTTCATGGTTTCCCAGTCGGACTGGCTACCCATGATGATGGCGACGGCGGGTCTGTCGGTCACGGCAAAACCTTTCAGGCGATGATGTCGGGAAGGATCTGGTCTTCGAGCTGGGTCATCTTGTCCTTGATGGCCAGCTTCTTCTTTTTCATGCGCTGCACGCGCAGAGCTTCGGCACCGACTTCGATCATGGCATTGATGGCGACGTCGTAATCCTCGTGCTCCTGACGGAGGCGTGCAAGTGCGAGCCTGATATCCGCCTGCTCCTGATCGGCCATGACCTTTGTCCCCATTCATGCCCGGGCCCTTTTGGACCCTTAAATATTGGGCAAGCTCCTACCATCAAAAGGTGAGAAGGACTAGCCTGACAAGGCGTCAAATGAAGTGACGGTTACCGCTGATCACAACTTCCGTCACGATGGTGAACGGATGTTGTCGCTTGGTGCTTGCGCCGAGCACCAAATCGGGCCGATTTCAGCGTGCCGGTGGTAGCGGAATAACGGAACGCAATTTAATTTTAGAAATCGATCATAATTCGTTATCAATGCCACGGTTTTGCCCCGTTCTTATCAAGATTTCACCTTCGACAACGGACCCGGATCGTGTCACACTTCCTTCGTAAACCTGAGGCCTCCAACCGATTGGATGGCTGGAGGCAGGTACGAAAAGGAAGGAAATGCCACATGACCGTACAGGCTCATATTGCATCGCTTGAGAAGAAACACGAAGGTCTTGAGGACGAACTTCAGAGTGTTCTTGCGTCTCCCTCCACGGACGATCAGGCGATCGCCCACCTCAAAAGACGCAAGCTGCGTATCAAAGATGAGCTGGAACGCCTGAAAGGTTCTACGCGTCACTAATCCCATTTAAGACGTAACGAGTTTCGAGCCGTCGCCGGATCGCCCATGATGAGATGGTTTGAGCGGCGGCTTTTTCGTTCTCGGGATCTGAGGAGAATATTTATGGTAAACAGATGCTTAAGTGGCATTTGTTGGCAAAGAAATTCAGCAGGTTAACGCAGAGAATGAACGGTGGGCTCAGGCGTCTTCGCCCCAGAACTGGTCGAGCCACAGGTTCAGCCGGTCGAAACCGCCGACATTGATCGCATAGATGCGGCGTGTGCCTTCGGATGTCACCGTGACCAGATTACAATCGAGCAGGGCCTTCAGGTGCTGCGACACCGCAGGACGGCTGATCGGCAGTCCCTTCGCCAGTTCGTTGACGGTTTTCGGCGCTCGCCGGAGTTCCTCGAGCAGGTGGCGCCGGTTGGGGTCGGCGATGGCTGTGAAGGGATCAATCGCTGTCATGGCGGGCAGGCTAGGGCATGGGTCCTGTCCCAGCAAGACACATTGTGCACCGCAGCGATGTTTGTTCCCGTCACACTCTCGTGTGCAGGTGTTTACATCAGGCCGTCCCAGAGCAGCTTGAGACCGGCGGCGAGCGCCAGCGCATACATGAGCGGATAAAACAGCTCTATCTTCATGCGCCGCACCAGCGCGGCGCCGGCCATGGTGGCGAGAAAGGCGACAGGCAGAAGCGTGGCGGAAGCGGTCAGGTTTTTCGTATCGAAAGCGCCGAGTGCGAAATAGGGAACGACTTTGACCGCATTCACCAGCGCGAAAAAGCGCACGCTGGCACCGGTATAGGCACGCGGATCAAGCCGCATCGGCATGACATAGATCTGGAAGGGCGGGCCGCCGGCATGAGCGACGAAACTGGCATAACCGGACAGCATGCCCCAGAAGTTCGCGGCCACCGGCCGGTGCGGCAAAGGTGGAGTTTCGTGGTCGGCGGGCGTCATCCATTTCTGCTGGAAATAACGCAGCGCGAACAGAATGGTGGCAACCGCGATGACGACGCGCAGCGCATCGGCCGAGACCATGGCAGACGTTGCCCAGCCGAGCGCGATGCCGACAATGCCGCCGGGCAGGATCATCAGCAGCGTTTTGCGGTCGTTGAATTTGCGCCATGCCCACAATGCGACGATATCCATGACGATCAGGATGGGCAGAAAGATCGCCGCCGCTTCCACCGGGCCGACGACCAGCGCCATCAGCGGCACGCCCATCAGCGCCAGCGCGCCGCCAAGGCCGCCCTTGGAAAGACCGACGAGAATCACGGCCGGGATGGCCGCCAGAAAGAAATCGAGCGAAGGGAGAAACATGAAGCGGTGTTGATCCTTGTGCCGCTCCGGTTTATCGAATTTGCCAGAACAAGGCGAGGGCGCGATGCCGGGAAACGGTTCGCCTCGCAACCAAAGAAATGGAAACACCCATGTCCGCATCCGAAGACCGCTGCCGCCTCGTGCTGATCCTGCCCGATCTGGCTGATGACGCAGCGCTTGTGGAGCAACTTTCCGCAGCGCTTGAAGGCGGCGATGTCGCATCGGTGATCGTACCGCAATATGATCTGGCCGAGCAGGCCTTTCAGGCGCGCGCCGAAAAGCTGGTGCCGCTTATTCAGGAGGCAGGTGCCGCCGCGATGATCTGTGGCGATACCCGCGTGGCCGGTCGCTCCAAGGCCGATGGCCTGCACATCACCGGCCCGCTGGAAGAGCTTGGCGAGGCGATCGAAAAGTTCACGCCGAAACTGATGGTCGGCGCCGGTGCGGCGGCCGATCGCCACAAGGCGCTCGAAGTCGGCGAGTTGCGCCCGGATTACATTTTCTTCGGCAAGCTGGATGGCGACATCAAGCCGGAAGCGCATCCGAAAAACGTGGCGCTCGGCGAATGGTGGGCGGCGATGGTGGAAATTCCCTGCATCGTCATGGGCGGCACGGACGCGTCTTCTGCCGTGATCGTTGCCGAATCCGGCGCCGAATTCGTGGCCATGCGCCTGGGTGTATTTTCGCACCCGGAAGGTCCGCGTGCGGCCGTTCAACAAATCAACGCGTCCTTGGACGAAAAAGCGCCACGGTTTGACGCTTGATGAGCTTCATGAGCCGCGCCCGTAAACCATCGATGTACAAAAAACTGATGCCCGCCATGGCAATCGTCTCGGCGCTCGTGCCGATCGTCGCCGAGGCCCAGCAGTCGAAAACGCCACCGCGCGCGGTGTCGCGCCCGCTCGAAACCGGCGCGCAGTCGTTTCGCGGTGCGCGTGATGCCGGCGAAAACGGGCAGGGCGGCGATATTCCTTCGAGCGGCATCACGCTTTATCAGCGCATGGGAACGGCACTGCCGGACCTGCCGCCGGAAAAACCGTTCACGGGCAAGATCGATGAAGCTTACGGCGCCTATCAGCGCGGACTTTACGTGACAGCGCTTTCGATCGCGCTTCCCAAGGCGGAAAAGGGCGATGCCGCCTCGCAGGCGCTGGTCGCGGAAATGACCCTGCGTGGGCAGGGCATCAAGCAGGATATCAATTCGGCGGCGTTCTGGTTCGGAAAGGCCGCCGAGGGCGGCGATCCGTCGGCGATGTTCCAGTATGCGCTGATGCTGATTTCCGGCCGCGGCGTCAAACACGACAAGGCCAAGGCCGACGAATACATGCACAAGGCGGCCGAAGCCGGCAATTCGTCCGCGCAGTTCAACTGGGGCCAGATCCTGATTTCCCAGAACCCCGGCGAAAAGGGTTTGAAGCTGGCTCTGCCCTATTATGAAAAGGCGGCGGTGCAGGGGCTGGCGGATGCGCAATATGCGGTGTCGCAGCTTTATGTGGCCATCAAGGACCTGCCGCCGGAAAAGACGCGGCGCGCACGCGAATTTCTGGAGCGGGCCGCCAAGGCCGGTTTCGATACGGCGCAGCTCGACATGGGCATCTGGCTGGTGAACGGCGTCGGCGGCGAGCGCGATTTCGACAAGGGTTTCACCTGGCTGAGGGTCGCTGCCGTGCGTGGCAATGTGGTGGCCCAGAACAAGCTGGCGCATCTTTATATCAATGCGCTCGGCACGCGGCCGGATCCGGTCGAGGCGGCCAAGTGGTATGTGTTGTCGCGCCGTGCCGGTCTGCCCGATCCGGCGCTGGAGGATTTTTATCTCGGCATCAGCGAGGACGTGCAGAAAAAGGCGATCGAGGCGGCCAACCGGTTCCGCCGCAGCTGATCAGTTCAGCGATGCCTTGAGCGCAAACAGCGCGCCACGGATGATGAAGCCGTGGGCGATGGCGAGAATGAACACGGTTGCCAGCCACAGGATGAGATAGCGGCCCTGAACGGCGGCAACACGCTTGTCGAGCCTCGGCGCGAGCGCGAACACAAGCGTGGCAAACGCGGCAGCGGCAGGCAGGACCGACAAGGCCACGCCCGCCGATGCGAATGTCGTTGGTTCGCCCCAGAGCGTGAAATGGATCGGCAGCTCGGTGCCGGCCGGCAGCGCCACGCCAAGCCCGATCGAAAGAGAACTCATGGTGATCAGCAGGCCAAGGCTGACGAACAGCGGCAATGCGATGGGCAAGTTTTGAACTCCTGCTGGTGCGGCATCGGCCGGAAAGTTCGGCCCGTGTTGGCGCGCTTGTCGCAAAGGTGACATGAACTGGCAAGTGTCAACTATGTCGCGCCTCACTTGAATTTCTCGCGGTTTTATGGTCATGAAGCCGCACATCACGACAAACTGACAAAAAGACGTCCCGCCCGACGAGTGCGCGGGGCAAATCCCAAGGATATCCGCATGGCACGCTCCGCCCTTCTCAACGTCATGGTTCAGGCTGCCGTCAAGGCGGGCAAGTCTCTCACCCGCGATTTCGGCGAGGTGCAGAACCTGCAGGTTTCCGTCAAGGGACCGGGCGATTTCGTCTCGCAGGCTGATTTCAAGGCGGAAAAGATCGTTCATGACGAGCTGATGAAGGCGCGTCCGACCTACGGTTTCCTCGGTGAGGAAGGCGGCGAGGAAAAGGGCACCGACGGCGCGCATCGCTGGATCGTCGATCCGCTCGACGGCACCACCAACTTCCTGCACGGCATTCCGCAGTTTGCCACTTCGATCGCGCTGGAGCGCAATGGCGAAATCGTTGCCGGCGTCATCTTCAATCCGGCGACCGACGAACTCTTCACTGCCGAAAAGGGCGGTGGCGCCTTCCTCAATGACCGTCGCCTGCGCGTGGCTGCCCGCCGCGTTCTGTCCGATTGCGTTATCGGTTGCGGCGTGCCGCATCTCGGCCGTGGCAATCACGGCAAGTTCCTCGTTGAGTTGCGCCACGTGATGGGCGAAGTTGCCGGCGTGCGCCGCATGGGCGCTGCCGCCCTCGATCTCGCTTATGTCGCTGCCGGCCGTCTCGACGGTTTCTGGGAAGCCGAACTGCATCCGTGGGACATGGCTGCCGGCCTGATCCTCATCAAGGAAGCCGGCGGTTTTGCCTCCGACATGAAGGGCGGCCAGAACATGTTCGAGACCAAGACCGTGGTTGCCGGCAATGAACTGATCCAGAAGGCGCTGCTCGAAGTCTCCAACCGTCCGGTTCCGAGCCGCTAAAAAAGCGCGGCATGATATGATGCCCCACCCCGGCAGATTGCCGGGCGGGGTAAAATCCTCATGCTTTTCCAGTGCTTCGGCACTTCAATTCGTCGCAATTATAAAATAGCTTCCGTTCACGATTTGCGGAGGCTGTTTTATGACGAATGATAGTTTGGGGGATGTGGACGTTTCCGAATCTGCTCCGCGCGATTACGGCCACAAGCTTTCCAACCCGATCCCCTTCCTGTGGACGATGACGATCTTCCTGATCATCATCGGTTTCATCGCCGCCATCCTGTTCCGGCAGGCGCAGCACGCCTTCATGACCAATCCGGGCCTTAACGGCCTGATTCTCGGCGTTCTCCTGATCGGCGTGTTTCTGGTCTATGCGCAGATCGTTTCGCTTATCCCGGAAGTGCGCTGGTTCAACTCGTTCCGCGCCGCCGGCAGCGCCGACAAGGTGGGTCGCGAGCCGAAACTGCTGGCGCCGATGCGCGCGCTTCTCGGCCGTCGCCGCAAGGTGGCGCTGTCGACCGCGACGCTGCAATCCATTCTCGATTCGATCGGCACGCGGCTTGATGAAAAACGCGACACCTCGCGTTACCTCATCGGCCTTCTCGTTTTCCTCGGCCTGCTCGGCACGTTCTGGGGCCTGATCGAAACGATCGGCTCGATCAGCGAGGTTATTCAGGGCCTGGACCCGGCCTCCGGCAATAACAACGATATCCTGACCGCACTGAAAAGCGGACTGACCGCGCCGCTGTCCGGCATGGGCACGGCGTTCTCGTCCTCTCTGCTGGGTCTTTCCGGTTCGCTGATCCTCGGTTTCCTCGACCTGCAGGCCGGTCGCGCCCAGAACCGGTTTTATACGGAACTGGAAAACTGGCTGTCTTCCGTGACCGAAGTCGGCAGCGAACATCAGCATCTGGTGACCCCCGGCGTCGTGCCGGCCGCACCTGCCTCCGTCGATGAACTGCGTGCGCTGACCGAACAGTTGCAGAAACTGGCCACCGCACAGGCGCAGGCGCAAGGGGGGCCGCAGGCGGAACGTTCGCTGTCGGCCATGGCCAATCTCGCCGAGGGCATTCAGGGCCTCGTGAAGAACATGCGCGGCGAACAGCAGATGCTGCGTGACTGGATCGAGGCGCAGCAGGAGGAATCGAAGGCGATGCGCAAGTCGCTCGACCGGCTGAGCGAAAAGCTGGCCTCTGAAAAGCCGGCTACCGACAAAAGCGGGAGCAAATAAGCGATGGCGCTCGGCAGAAACCGCCGCAGCGAGCGCGGCGTCGATTATTGGCCGGGTTTCGTCGACGCGCTGTCGACGTTGCTGCTCGCCATCATGTTCCTGCTCACGGTTTTCGTGCTGGCGCAGTTCATCCTGAGCCGTGAAATATCCGGCCGCGACGAGGTGCTGAACCGCCTGAACAGCCAGATTTCCGAATTGACGGAATTGTTGGCGCTGGAAAAGAGCGGCAAGACCGATCTCGAAGATACGCTGGCCAACCTGCAATCCTCACTCGTCACCTCGGAGAACGAACGGACGCGGCTGCAATCGTTGCTCGATCGCGGTGCTGGTGCCGGCGATGCGGCCAATGCCCGTGTTGGCAGGTTGACTGATGAGCTTAGCCAGGAAAAGCAGATTTCTGCCCGCGCCTCGAGCCAGATCGAACTTTTGAACCAGCAGATCGCCGCACTGCGCGCCCAGATCGCTGCTGTCGAAGGTGCCTTGCAGGCGTCGGAAGCCAAGGACCAGTCATCGCAGGCGCGTATCGCCGATCTCGGTCGCCGCCTCAACGTTGCGCTGGCGCAGCGCGTGCAGGAACTCAACCGCTACCGGTCCGACTTCTTTGGCCGTCTGCGTGAAATCCTGTCCGACCGCGAAAACATCCGCATCGTCGGCGACCGTTTTGTCTTCCAGTCGGAAGTGCTGTTCCCGGTCGGCGGCAACGAACTGGACGATGCCGGCCGCGTCGAGATGGACAAGCTGGCATCGGCGCTTCTGGAACTGGCGCAGGAAATCCCGGCCGAGATCAACTGGGTGCTGCGCGTCGATGGTCATACGGACAATGCGCCGCTCTCTGGCACAGGCCGTTATCGCGACAACTGGGAACTTTCGTCGGCGCGCGCGACCTCCGTGGTGAAATACCTGATCACCAAAGGCGTGCCGGCCAATCGTTTGGTTGCTGCCGGTTTTGGTGAATTTCAGCCTATCGCCGAGGGCGACACGCCGGATGTGCGTTCACAGAACAGGCGTATCGAGTTGAAGTTGACGGAGCGATGAGGGTAGCGGCAAGTTGATTGACTGTTCCTCAATGCAAGAGGGCGTGAATGCTTGTTGGAGAGGGCAGATGAAAGCTTACGATATCGAGGTTTCAGAGCTGGTGCTTGCGCCGGAACAGCAGGGCGGACAAGGCTGGTGTTATGGCCTTCCTCCCGGCATCGGTCCCGAAGAGTGGCCGCTCGATCCGTGGAGCGGTTATCCGATGATGCACGGTTTCACGATTTTGCTGCCCGAAGAGTATCGCATTCACGGGTCTGAAATCGCCGCTCTCTCCTTCTTCGCGACCTCACCCGATCACAATGACGGGTCGCATGTTCAGGGGTATGAGGGCACAAGATCTGTGATCGAAATACCCGGCGATGCTCCGCCCGGCGATCCGCAACTCCGGCCGTTCTGGGAGCGGGCCTGCATGGCGCATCCCAGAACCCACCGGATGTACGACATACTGGATTGTGCTTATGCGGTTATCCTTTTGACACGCGAGGAGTTTGACGCCGGACCGTGTATGCCGCCGCCTGCCGTCGACAGTTCTTTGGTCGGCATGGTGCCGCCACCTCTGTGGTTGTCGAAAGGTGCTTTTAATTCTTCGGACTTTTTTACCGCGAGCCCCGCTTCCTCTGGTGAAGAGGTGGGCGACAGGCATGTCCACCGGCCGTTGACATGGACTGCACGAGCCAATGATCCCAATGCCGGTATGCCGCCACGTGATTATTACGGCGAAGAGCCAGAGGAAGGCGGTTATCGACCTTTCTTCTATTGGCTTGATGGAAAGACCGAAATCGAGAACTGGCGGGAACATGAATGGGCTGATGGCCATGCGGCCAACCACATTGGCGGTACAATGCGCCCTGCGCAGAACACGCCTGACTTCAGTCCGTATTACATCGAATTCGAAGAGGACTTTGGAGGGTACAATTTTGGTGGAGGCAATGCGCAGTTGGATTTCCGCGACATGAAATTCGATTTCGCTTGCTGATCCAACCCTCTCCAGCATTCACCTCGAATGCTGGTTGCCCACCTGAAAATCCAGCCTTGCCAGCCCACGCCGCACTTCCGGCGCCTTCATGAACAGGTCCCACAAAAGTCCGGTGCGAAAATTCTCGATCAGCGCGACGATCGGGCCCTGGTCGATGACGATGTAATGTGGGGCTGTCCAGTCGCCTGATGGGGTGAAGGCATCGACAAAACCGAGTGGGCCGAAGAGGGCGCCATTGTCGAAGGCCATGAAGGCGCGCAGGGCTTTTTCCGCCTCGCGCGGCAGGAAGGGGAAGCTGGAGAGCGCGGCGGTCGGGGCAATCGCGCCAAAATCCTCGGTGGGTGAACTGGCGGCGTAGCCATAGGGGATTTCCGAGGCCGTCAGGCCCCAGACATTGGCTTTGCGGTATTCCGGCACGGTGAGGCAATAATCGTGGTTGATGCGCGCATGCGCCACCACCTGCTCCCAATAATCGCCATAACGATCTTCCAGCCCGCGCGGATCGAGCGCGCAGAAGGAATATTGCGACATGAACAGCGGCCCGCCCAGCGGTTCGCCGAAGGGCAGGCGGGTGCCAAAATAGCTCTCGCCGTTGACGAAGGCGCCGTTACGCGTCCAGCCGGAATGATAATTTTGCGGATCGATGGGGTGGGTGTTGGAGCCGGCGGCGAGGATGTAGGCCGAGAGCGATTCGTTCCAGCCGGTGATCGGCAGGTTCATGATCCAGTCGTGGTCCTTGCTCCAGTGCCAGTAAAGCGGGCCGTCATCGTCGCCGCGGGTGTACCAGCGCCAGTCGGTTTCGTCGTAGAGGCGGGTAATTTTTTCGCGCAGTTCGTTTTCGGCTTTGTTGTCACCGGCAAAATATTCGCGGGCGCAGATCAGGCCCTGCATCAGCAGCGCGGTTTCAACCAGATCGCCGCCGTCGTCCTTCTGCGAGAAGGGCAGGACATCGCAGGTCGTGCCATGGATGAGATGGGAAAATGCGCCGTGGAAACGTGGTGCGCGAAAAAGGTTCTTGACGATGAGGGCGGTGCGCTCGAGGCATTCTTCTCTCGAAATCCAGCCGCGCTCGGAGCCGACCAGCAGCGCCATCAGGCCGAAACCGACACCGCTCATCGCCACCGCATCGGTCGCCATGTAACCGTCGGCACGGCGCTTTTCGAAGGGAAGGCCGGTTTCCGGATGGCCGCCCTCCCAGAAATACAGAAATGTGCGGTACTGCACCTCATCGAGAAGTGCATCGAGGGGGAGGGAGGCTGGCGCGTGGGCCAGTTGGGTGGTGACATCCATGCCGTCGAAACGCCTTGAGCCCTTCTGAGAATCGGAACGCTGCATGTCTTTCCGTTCGCCGGGCCGTTCGTTCTCCGGGGCGAGAAAGCCACCGGTCATCCATGCCGAGACAATTCGGCAAATGGATGATCGTTAGGTCAGGCTAACATGAGTGTATTAGCAGTATATTAACTGCGTTTCAGTGGGTGAGGCCGTTCGGGCGTTCCAGTCCGCGGTCGAACTGCAGGCGTGCGAGCTTGGCGTAAAGCCCGTCATCGGCGGCAAGGCTGTGGTGGGTGCCCTGTTCGACGATATGGCCGTTCTCCATGACGACGATACGATCGGCCTTCAGAACGGTCGCAAGGCGATGGGCAATCACGATCGTGGTGCGATCCTTCATCAGCCCGTCCAGCGCCTTCTGCACCAGCGTTTCGCTTTCGGCATCGAGAGCCGAGGTGGCTTCGTCAAGCAGCAGCACCGGCGCATCTTTCAGGATGGCGCGGGCAATGGCGATGCGCTGGCGCTGGCCACCGGAGAGCGTGATGCCGCGTTCGCCGGCCAGCGTATCGTAACCGTTGTCGAGCGCCGAGATGAAACCATCGGCCTGTGCGGCGATGGCGGCGGCGCGGACTTCATCCCGTGTGGCGTCTGGCTTGCCGAAGGCGATGTTGTCGTGGATCGAAGCGGCAAAGATGGTGACATCCTGCGGTACGATGGCCATGCGCGAACGGAGGTCGGTGAGGCGTGCCTGTTTCACGTCGATTCCATCCAGCTTCACGCTGCCGGCAATCGGATCGTAATAACGCAGCAGAACCGAGAGGATCGTGCTCTTGCCGGCGCCCGACGGGCCGACGATGGCGACGGTTTCGCCGGCCTTCACCTTCAGAGACAGGCTGTTGAGCGTGACGGCGCTGACGCGGCTCGGATAGGCAAAAGACACATTGTCGAACTCGACTTCGCCGCGCGCCGGCGAGGGCAGGGCGACGGGTGTTTCAGGATCACGGATGGCCGGGACTTCGTTGAGCAGTTCCATCAACCGTTCGGCTGCACCACCGGCCTGCGAAAGATCGCCCCAGACTTCCGACAGCTGGCCAAGCGAGCTTGCCAAAAGCACGGCGTAAAGCACGAACTGGCCGAGCGTGCCGGCGCTCATCGTGCCGGCCAGAACGTTCTGCGCGCCATACCACAACACGCCGACAATGCTGCCGAACACGAGCAAAATGCCGACGCCGGTGAGAAGTGCGCGTGAACGGATGGCGTTGCGGGCGGCGTCATAGGCGAATTCGACGGTTGCGCCATAGCGCGTAGCGGCTTCCTGTTCGCCGTTAAACGCCTGGATGGTGCGCACCGCGCCGATGGTTTCCGATGCAAAGGCGGAGGTTTCGGCAAGCTTGTCCTGTGCCGCGCGCGAGCGGCGGCGCACGGAACGGCCGAAGGCGACCAGCGGAAAAACGATCAGCGGGATCGCACCCAGCACCATGCCGGAAAGGGCAGGGCTGGTATAGATCATCATCACCATCGCCCCGAGACAGAGGATGAGATTGCGCAGCGCCAGCGAGGCCGAGGAGCCGAAGGCGGACTTGATCTGGGTCGTATCGGCCGTCAGGCGCGAAACCAGTTCGCCGGACTGGTTGACGTCGAAGAAGGACGGGGAGAGCGCCGCGATGCGGGAAAAAACTTCACGGCGGATATCGGCGACGACGCGCTCGCCGATGGTGATGACATAATAATAGCGCATGGCGCTGGCGAGCGCGAGAAGCGAGGCCAGAACCAGCATCATACCGAAATAGTTGTTGACGAATCCGCCGTCTGCGGCGGCAAAACCATGATCGATCATACGGCGCACCGCCAAGGGCAGGGCCAGCGTGGTGATGGCGGCGAGCGTCAGGAAGAGGATTGCCGCGCAAACCATGCCGCGATAGCGCAGCACATGCGGCATAAGACGCATCAAAGGCTGCGGTGAACGGCGGGTCTTGGTCTGGTTTTCCTGGATATCGGCCACAATAGTCCTCTTGATCGGTCATGTGCCGACGGTCGGTTGCGGGCACTTGTACTCTCGGTGACCTTCCTGTATAGGCTCCGCATCAAATTGGGAAGCTCGGAACGGAAACCGGTCCAGGCTTCAATTTATCGTTCAGGGCTCGGCGCTTCACTGTGACAAATGAGCCCTCTATCAGGAAGAGTGTCATGAAGGCCAGCATCCATCCCGACTACCACGTCATCAAAGTCGTCATGACCGACGGCACCGAGTACGAAACCCGTTCGACCTGGGGTTCGGAAGGTCAGGTCATGAACCTCGAAATCGACCCGAAGTCGCATCCGGCCTGGACCGGCGGCAACCAGCAGATGCTGGACCGCGGCGGCCGCGTTTCCAAGTTCAACAAGCGTTTCGGCGGCCTCGGCCTCTAATTCCTGCTTGTTTTGGAATGCAAGAAGCCTGGCGCAAGCCGGGCTTTTTTGTGTTTTGGGCGGCGAGAATATCCGCCTTGCTGATCTGCAGCATCGCCATATAATTCTAGCTTGGTTTTCGCGAAAAGGATGGCGCTCATGCGCAAGGTGGCCTCGGCCGAATTCCGGCGCAAGCTCGAAGAGTATCAGGGGCAGGCCCAGCAGGAGCCTGTGGAGATCACGCGCGACGGGCGTCGTGAACTCGTGCTGATGTCGGCAGACCATTACGACTGGTTGCGGGCGGCGGCGCAGAGAAAACACCATACGGCCGATGCGCTGGACGCCATTATCGATGCCGTCGACACGGCGGAGATGGCGCCTGAGCACAAGGTGCTCGATGATCTTCTGAAATAGGTGGCTGATGGCGCTGCCGGACCCGAAGCCTGGTCTTGTCGTGCGCTATGATTATGTCTGGGCGGACGAAGCCGCCGGCGGTCGCGAGCAAGGGAAAGACCGGCCCGCCTGTCTGGTCGCGGCGAGCGATAAAGTTGTGCAACCGCGATACGTGGTTCTTTTGCCAATCACCCATAGTCCGCCTTCCGGCGCCGTGGTTGGAGTTGAAATTCCGGCGGCCGTGAAGCGTGCGCTTGGTCTGGATGATCTGCCCAGTTGGGTCATCGTTTCCGAGCACAATGTCGATGAATGGCCGAATGCCGGTCTGTCCCGGATTGCCGGGGCTGACAGCCCGTTCGCTTACGGCTTCATTCCGCCGGGCCTGTTTGCCGCCATCAAGACAAGGTTCCTGGATTTGGCGCGAGACCATAAGAGCCGATCCACTCGGCGATAAATCTGCTGCTTGCAGATTTACGAGTTAAATCTAAGGTTGTTTTGTGGCTGCTTTCACGTGTGTGGATAGCTGCGATGAGAATAATGACTTCCGCAGCGAAAGCAGATGCGCATTGCCAGGGCGCACCGGGGAGGATGGGCCGCTCCGGCCTTTAGGCGAAGGCCTCGCTGCTGAACTGGAGATGATCTATGTGGTTCATCCCATTTAGTATCACTCTGACGGTAAGGAAAACCCGCACGACCTGGCTGGTATCCGTGCGGGTCCAATTCCTTGCCTAAGAGACGGGAGGCAGGGCTTGCGCTCTGTCTCCTGCTCCAGAAATATAAGCGCTTGCCGGGTTTTCGGCAAGTGTGGCCGAACCACGGTCCTCGCGCTCGATTTCCGCTGGCCTTCGATCCTTTCGCGACGCTACACTCTCCACAACCAAAACAACACGGAGCGGGACGATGGATGCGGCGAACACACGTCAGTCGAAGGCCGGTGAGCGTGAGGCGGTTATTTCCCGCGCCGAGACCTATTTCGATGATGGCCGCTTTCTTGCCGACCTGACCCGCCTTGTCGCCATTCGAAGCGAAAGTCAGGATCCGTCCAAGGCGCCGTTCCTGATGGACTATCTCACCGATGCCATCGAGCCGATGTTGCGGGAGATGGATTTTCACACGCAGATTTTTGACAATCCGCTGCCCGGCGGTGCGCCGCTGCTTGTCGGCTCTCGCATTGAGGATCCGGCGCTGAAGACGGTGCTGATTTATGGTCATGGTGATGTATGCAACCCGCAGGAAGGCGCCTGGCGGGAGGGGCTTTCGCCGTTTGATGTGGTTGTGGAAGGCGACCGCATCTACGGGCGTGGCACCGCCGACAACAAGGTGCAGCATCTCATCAATTTTCGCGCCCTTGGGTTTCTGCTCGCCGAGCGCGGAAAGCTCGGCTTCAACGTCAAGGTGATCGTCGAGATGTCGGAGGAGACAGGTTCGGCTGGCTTGCGCGAGTTTTTCCGCGCAAACCGGGAGCTTCTCAGCGCCGATGTGCTGATTGCCTCCGACGGGCCGCGTTTGCAGGCCGACACCGCCACCGTGTTCATGGGCTCGCGCGGGGCGCTAAATTTTGAACTCGTCGCCGATTTTCGGCCGGGTGCCTATCACTCCGGTAATTTCGGCGGGCTGATTTCCGACCCGGCCATCGTGCTTCTGCATGCGATTGCCTTGATCACCGATGTGCGCGGACAGATAAGGGTGCCGGAATGGCGACCGACCTCTCTGACATCAGATGTTCGCGCAGCGCTTGCCGGTCTGCCGATGGGCAGCGACGGTCCTCCGGTCGAAGAAAATTGGGGCGAGGAGGGGCTGACACCGGCCGAGCGTGCCTTCGGATGGAACAGTTTTGCCGTGCTCGCCATGACCAGTGGTGTGCCGGATTGTCCGGTCAATGCCATTTCCGGCGTGGCGCGGGCCACCTGCCAGCTGCGTTTTGTGGTTGGTACCGAGCCGGAAGACATTCTGCCCGCCCTGCGCCGGCATCTGGATTCCCATGGTTTCGAGAGAGTCGAGCTGCGCGCCACGCGTGGCGAAGCGTTTCGGGCGACACGTGTTTCACCGGATCATCCGTGGGTACGGCTGGTGACCGAATCGCTGGAGCGGACAGAGGGCAAGCCACCGCATGTCCTGCCCAATCTGGCCGGTTCTCTTCCCAATGACGCGTTCTCCGAAATTCTCGGCCTGCCCACCGTCTGGGTGCCGCATAGCTATGGCGGCTGCTGCCAGCATGCGCCGAACGAACATGTGCTCGGCTCGTTGTCGAAATCCGCCTTGCGCAACATGGCCGGCATTTTTGCCGATATCACTGAGCGCGGCGGACCCGGGGAATAACCAAGGATTCAGCATAAAAAAAAGCGGACCGAAGTCCGCTTTGAAAAATTTGTGCTTGGATGCGTAGAAAGTGGATCAGTTCGAAAACGCGGTGCTCAGCAGGTTCAGCTGGGCGCGCACGCCGTTTTCGTTGTCGGGAAGCTTGGCTTCACCTGGACGGTAGATCTCGCGATCAAGAATGGCGATACGGTTCTGCAGGCGCAGCGAGCGTTCGACCAGATCACGGAAACCTTCCGGAAGATCATTCCAGCCCGGAGCGTTGCGATCGACGTTAAAGCCGTCGAGGCGAACCTTGCTCTTTTCGGAAATCACCTGATCCCGGCTCATCTCGCCATTGTTGACCGCACGCTGCAGCAGAAGCCAGGAGGCCATCTGCATCAGGCGGGTGGTCAGCCGCATGGATTCGGCTGCATAAAGCACCGATGCCATGCGCGGCAGAACCTTGGACGCTGCGCGGCCCGTGCCATCCAGGTAACCGGCGGTTTCTTCCACCAGCGACATACCTTCAGAATACAGAGACTTGAACTGCGAGGACGAAGCTGCGCGGCCTGCGAAACTGACGGTATTCAATACCTGTTCTGACATGGGGTAAATCCTGCTAACGCATCAACTTGATCAGGCAATGACGAAGGAGGCCCAAAGGTTCCGCCCTCGTCTGTCTTCCGCATCAAGATGGTACTGATAGCTTAAAACCGCAAGCCAATTCTTAAGGAAGGGTTAATTCCCACAGGATAGCTGCGTAAACCCAAAAAAAAGAGCCGCAAAGGCGGCTCTCAAGGTAAAACAGGGAGAAAATCAGACCCTTTCACCAAAGGGAAAACCGTCTGACACCAGAAGAACTGGATGTGGATAGTAATGAATTAGAATGCTTAATATTCGGTTAAAACAGCCGAATTTAATGTTATTTTTATCAATTATTCTGCTCCACGACTGACTATCCGGTTCAGGATTTGAAGAGGCTTTCCGCTGCCGCCTTGCCTGATGCCTTTCTGGCCTTTTCCGCCTCCAGCCTTGCTATTTCCTCGCGCAGCAGCGTTACCCGCTTGTCGAGTTCATCGACGGACAGGGTGGAGAGGTCCTGGCCGACCTCGTGGGCCAGCGGTTTTTTCGGGCGGTCGTCATCAAGAAAGGTCATGGTGTCCTCCCGTTTGACCTTGTGATTCCAGTGTCAGGCCGTGGCGCGGCGTTGTTCTTCAGTCGCATCGCTGCCGGCTTCAACATTGGCGCTGGCGCGCGGATCAAGCGCCAGGCCCTCCGGCGTGCCGAGCAGGGCATTGCCGGCCGGCGCGGTCGTATAGGTGTCGCGTTCATCGACCGGCACGGCCGCACGGATGCGGCTGCGAATGATCGCGTAAACCGAAATGAGTATATGCGCACCGGCCGTGACAGCAAACAGGGCGTAAGGCCCAAGTGCCGTCATCACCGGGCCACCGAGAGTTGGGCCGATGATCGTTCCGATGCCGAACAGGAGAAGCAGGCCGCCGGACACCTTTACGAAGTCTTCGGGCGCCGCAAAGTCATTCGCATGGGCAACGGCGATCGGATAAAGCGCGTTCGCCATGGCGCCATAGATGGCGACCAGAATGATGATGGCCGTGACATTGTTGGGCTGCACGATGAGCAGGATAAGTGCCGCGAGCGCGGCGGCTGCCGAAAGGCCGGCCAGAACGTGACGGCGGTCCATACGGTCGGAGAGGCGGCCGGCCGGAAACTGCATGATGGCGCCGGCAAAAATGGTGATCGACACCATGGCGGCGATCGAGGTTTGGTCCAACCCGGCACGGGCGCCAAAAACCGCGCCGAGCGTGCCATAGGCGCCGTTGGCAATACCGATCAGCAGGATGCCGATGAAGGAAATCGGCGAATGGGCGTAAAGGCTCGGCAGATCCAGCCGCACACGTTTGAGCGGTTGCGGCGAGGCCGCCTTGGAGAGCGTGGTCGGCAATTGCGCCACGCAATAAAGAATGCCGCAGAGCATGAAGAGAAGCGGCGTCGAGACATCCGCGAACATCACCATCATCTGGCCGCCGACCACGCCGAACAGGGTGATGGCGATATAGAAGGAGAAGATCGCGCCGCGACTTTCATTGGTGGCGCGTTCGTTCAGCCAGCTTTCGATGATCATCGAGGTGCCGGCAGTCGAAAAACCGGTGATGGCGCGCAAGGTCAGCCATGCCGTCTGGTCGACCAGAATGCCGGTCAGCAGCACATTCAAACAGATGAGGCCGAGAAAGCCGGAAAAGGCGCGCACATGGCCGATGCGCCTGACGACATTGGGCGCCACGAAACAGCCGACCACAAAACCGGCGGCCCAGGATGTGCCGAGAAAACCGAGTGCTTCGTTGGAATAACCTTCCAGCGAACCGCGCAGGGGCAGGAGAAGGCCCTGCAAGCCATTGCCGAGAAAGAGGAAAAGCGTGCCGGAGAGAAGGGCGAGGACAGGCAGAAGATTGCGTCTCATGCGTATGTTCGACCGTACTGTTCGTGTGTCAGCACGCCCGACCGTCTAAGCTGGTCGGGCAGCGAATGGAGGGCTGCCGGACTATAGGTTCGGAGTTATGAAAAAAGTCGTTCCGAATCCCGCTGCCTGAGCCTATCTGTGGTCGATCCAAAAAATGTCCAGCCTGTGGCGGGCACGCAAGAAATGCTGGTTTGCAAGAAATGCTGGTTTGAATGACGAAGATAATCGGACTGCTGCTTCTGGCCGCCATGGTGGTGCAGATCATCAAGCCGCTCGGCCTGCCGGGGCTGAAGCGGCGTGCCGATTTCTGGAAGCTGGCCGTGCTGGCCTTCGTGCTGTGGGCGGTGACGCTGCTGCTCCGAGATTTTACGTGAACCGCTCTTTCAGCAATCCAGTTCGCCGCGCATCACCATGGCGCAGCTCCCGCCGACCAGAACATCGCTGACCTTGCCGGCGCGCTTCGTGACCTCAAGCTGGATGAGGCTGCGGCGGCCCATTTCCACGCCCTGTTCGATGGTGATGGCAGTCGTGCCGTCTGGCTCAAGATCGCTGCTGGTTTCGACCAGATAGGCGGCAAGGGCGGCCGAGGCGCTGCCGGTGGCCGGGTCTTCCGGCACGTTGTCGAGCGGCGAAAACATGCGGGCGCGAATATGCCAGGGGCGGGATGGGTCGCGGACATAAAGGAAGATCGGGAAATCGAGGCCCTCTCCGGGATATTTTTTCGCCGCCGTCTTGAATGCAGCCAGATCGGGCTGCGCTCTTCCGAGCGCCTCCAGCCCATCCAGTTCGGCAAACACGAATGCCAGCCCGACCGATGCGTATCGCGGCTGGTGATTTTCCGTGCGGATGTTTTCGGGATCGAGCGACAGGCAATCGGCGACGCTTTGCACATCCACCGTGCTGCCGGTGCTCAGAGCCTGCGGCGCGCGGATGGAGGCAGCCGTCACCTTGCCGTTTTCGCGTTTCAGCGCCACTTCGACAAGACCGGCCTTTTCCTCGAAACGCAGTGTCTCGCCCACCGGCCTGCCAAAGATTTCGGCCTGCTGGCCAAGTACATAAGCGGTGCCGACATTGGGGTGGCCGGCAAATGGCACTTCCATCGTGGGGGTGAAGATGCGCACCTGCGCGCTGTTTTGCGGATCCTGCGGCGGCAGAACGAAGGTCGTTTCGGAATAGTTGAATTCCGTGGCGATGGCCTGCATGTCCGCACTGCTCAAACCCTGCGCATCGAGAATGACGGCGAGCGGATTGCCGGTGAAACGCGTCTGCGTGAAAACATCGAGGGTGACATAACGGACGGTCGGCATGGGTATTCTCCCGCGGATTTGACGTTTGTCAGTCATGACTAGCGGGGAGAGGGTTGGACGACCAGCCAAAGTTTGTGATGGCGTCCATCAGCGAAATGGGGGGTGGCGGTGAGATCCACACGTTCCCAAGCGAATGCCAGCCGCTTTAGCAATAAGATCTCGCTACATAAATGATCTCAAATCCGCCAGTCCCGGTTTCCACCACGATCTGCAGTTCATTTGAAAGGCAGATGAGATTCTCTTCATCGGAGGTCTTCCGTATTTCCGAGACGCTCAGATCGTACCGTGCGAGGCAGGCCATCAGATCCTCTTGTCCGGTGATCCCCAACCTTCGGGCAAGTCCTCTCAAATGGATCCAGATCCTGCCGGTCTTGTAACCAGTCTCCCACCAGATTTCCCACCGAAGCTGATTATGAAGTATTACGTCATGCTGATTATGGGAATCGAGGTGATAGTCGCTGCGTCGGACCTTGCCGAGCACGTCATCGAACATGTCGTCGTTGGTGATGCCGAATATGGTTCCGGTTCTCAGAAACTCTGCAAGCATGTTACTCCCGGTGCTTCCGCTGTACATCGCCTTATTTAAACGAGAATTCGACGAATTGATCGAGTTCGTGCGCAGGCCTGTAGGGGGCAAGGCGCACTGTCACTGAGCGCTCCTGAAAATTCGGATTGGTCCTCGGCATCGGATAAACCTTTCCCGATGGCGACGTGATGCTGAAGGAGAAGAGAGAAACCGCAATATTGTCGAACGCCGCCTCGGTGGAATTGTATCGACCGGGCGCTCCATTGGCGCACTCGAACAACGCCAGAACCTCGCGGGCGTCGAGTGAGAAGACCCGCTGCCCCGCAAAATGGGCCTCTGTATGTCCGGCTTCGACGGCAACGCCATCAAGTCTGTTGTCCTGATATTCGAGCAGGACCGGCACGCGCCCCTTCGTCAGGTTCTGTGAAGCCCGGTTTTCGAGATCTCGTGCGGACTGTCTGAGGATTTCAATTGTCTCGTCCGACAAAGATGAGCGATTAAGGGCGATCATTTCCTCGATCGCGGCGGGCTTTTCGGCATAGGTAATGAGGCTACCCTGTTCACCGTAGACAGGGGCAAACGCGGCGACTTCATCTGCAGAAAGGCCAAAAGTGAGGCGCCCTATTCCATGGTGGGGGGCGATCAGCCAATCGGCATTCATGTCTTCACCTCGTGCATGACGCGGACCGGCAACCGGTGTCAGGGTCGCCAGCAAAAGGGTGAGAAAAGACCGCCGTATCATCCAGCCTCCCGTTCAGTTCCGGACTTTGGAAAGACACATAAAGCACGTCGCAGCTTTATTCCATCGAGGGGACGCAGCCGATTTTCATGGCCGCCATGTCGCAGGATGGTTGTCGACCGCAACTCGGCGATCGCGCTCATGCATGGTCATTTATGCTTGTGGCTGTTCCTGACACTCAAGAAGCATGACGACGCCCCAAAACACACAAAAGCCGCCTGTTTCCAGGCGGCTCAGACCGCTGACAAACCCCGTCATTTTTTGGCGGGGTTTTGTTTTATGCGAACCACCGGGTTTGCCGGCCGCGTTCGAATGAGGCAATGAAGATCCTTCTGCCTCATGCCATGGCTGGCTGAGTGGCCCTTGTGAGGGCGATTGCGATCTTCTTGATGTTCTGGGCTGCGGCTGCCATGAGGCATTGGCATGCGACACGCGTCAGACTTCGGAATTTGG